>CAYXNV010000032.1:0-1709 GCA_964466835.1 uncultured Gammaproteobacteria bacterium | reverse complement strand
CGTTCAATTTTGACATAACACCAACTATTATAAACGTAGAGACGCCGATTTATCGTGATAATCATAAGCCGAGCGAGGGTAGCTTAGTGGTAAACTAAGAACTCTCAAATAGCAAAGAATAGGCTTTGCTATATACCTATATACAAAGGAGCTCGGCAATGAAATTATACGCTGGAATTGATTTACATTCAAACAATAATTACTTGGTATTGCTAAGAGAAGATCAAAAAGTAGTTTATAAGAAGAGGTTAGCTAATAATTTAGATTTAATAATTGGGACGCTAGATTCTTATAAACAAGATTTAGATGCAATAGCAATTGAATCTACTTATAATTGGTATTGGTTAGTTGATGGATTAATTGAAAGTGGATATACACCTAGACTAGCCCATCCTGCTGCTATGAAGCAGTATGATGGAGTAAAAAATACAAATGACCAAACTGATGCCCATTGGTTGGCAGAAATGTTAAGACTAGGAATATTGCCAGAAGGTTATATTTATCCTAAAGAAACAAGAGGATTACGAGAATTATTCCGCAAGAGGTTATGGTTGATACAAAAACAAACTTCATTGTTATTAAGCATTCAATCTTCAATCACTAGAAATAGTAATATAACATTAAATGGAGATAAGATAAAAAAATTAACAACAAAGGAATTATCAGGATATCTTAAAGACAATAATTTTTATTTGGCCGCCAACAGCCAATTAAAAGTATTAAACAGTATAATGGACGAAGTGATAAATTTAGAGAATCATTTATCAAAACAGTTAAAAGAAAATAAAAGTCTTAAGTTATTAAAAGGGGTTCCAGGAATTGGCGTTATATTGGCAATGACTATATTGCTGGAAATAGGAGATATAAACAGATTTGAAGGCTCAGGCAATTTTGCATCATATTGCAGGTGTGTTAGTAGTAAAAGAATTAGTAATGGCAAGAAAAAGGCAGAAAACAATAAAAAGAATGGGAATAAATATTTAGCTTGGGCATTTATTGAAGCAGCAAATTATGCAATATTTAGATATCCAGACATACAAAAATATTATCAACGAAAGATGCAAAGAACAAATAAGATTATTGCATTAAAAACAATAGCATGTAAACTATCAAAAGCATGTTATTGGATAATAAAAAATGAGGAAGAATTTAATATAGGCAAGATTTTTATATAAAGTTATTAAAACTGCCACCTAAAAGCTAACATCAGAGACTGGTTAATAACCTATTTGTCGCGATTTAGTTATGGTGGCAGTTAACAGCTTTAATGTAAAATGTAATGATTAATCTGCCTCTTTGGTCAGCCGATAAAAAGACTGGGATCTATGATAATAGAAAACCCACGTACTGTGTAATTAAAAACCACTGGAGGCCAAAGGGTACTGATTATTTTTTGGAGCAATATTTTTTGCTAAGGGCATATCAAAATTATTGCTAAATATTAGCAATATAGATACGTCTAAAACCAGATGAGTGTCTGGACAGATTACATTGATTTAATCTGATCCTATTTTAAAAAGAGAAGGTGCAGAAGTTACATTACATTTTATCATTAAAGACAACTTTTAATGATAAAGTCTGTTTTTATCAAAAAACGGATAAAAATTTTTGTTGCCTATTGACAGCTATCGGCTTATGAGCGTCTCCAATTATGCCGCGCAGCGGCATTCATTAGCGGCTGTTTATTTTTAAAGGCGCCTTACTATATA
>CAYXNV010000031.1:0-4206 GCA_964466835.1 uncultured Gammaproteobacteria bacterium | reverse complement strand
ATTCATTATGGGAAAAAAGAAAATTCAGTTTCTTTGTTATCTGACGGAGTCCATTCCAAAGTTGATGTTTATACTTCATTAGTGATTTTAGTAGGATTATTTTTAACTAATTACTGGATTTATATTGATTCGGTTTTGGCATTACTCATCGGTATATATATCATCAAAGAATCATTTTCATTAGGTAAAGAAGCGGTTGATTCATTGCTTGATGTTTCAGCTGGAGATGAAATAGAAGAAAAAATAAAATCAATTGCCAAAACACAAAATATTGAGATGGATTCTTTAAAAACACAGAAAAAAGGTTCTGCTGTGACTGCTAATTTAGAAATAAATTTACCGAGCAATTTAAGCGTAGAAGAAGCGACTAAAATTTCTAATAACTTAAGAGAAAAGCTTATAAAAGCAGTAGAAGCTCTTGAATATGTTGCTATTCAAATTACCAGCCACGAAGTAGAAACTAGTTTTTACAAACCTGATTTTGGTAAGGGTTTTGGCTGGCAAAGAAGAGGCCGATTTAAAGATAAAATAAAAGAAGCGACCGGGAAAGGGCCGAGTGGTTATTGTGTTTGTAAGAAGTGTGGCTATAAAACACTGCATCAGAGAGGAATTCCTTGTTCAACTTTAAAATGCCCGACTTGTGATATAAATTTAGAGAGAAAATAATATGCCTAGGCCGAAACTTTATAGAAGAATAAGATTTAATCCAAATATAACTTACTTTAAGCCTCAGGGCGTGCCAATGAGGTTTTTAGATATAATTGAATTAACTACTGAAGAAGTGGAGGCATTAAGACTAAAAAATGCAGAAGATTTAGATCAAAGCGAAGCTGCCAAGATGATGAAAACTTCTCGTAGCACCTTTCAAAGAATTTTAACTTCAGCCTGTAAGAAAATAACCAAAGCTCTAATTGAAGGTAAGGCGATAAAAATTATAAATGTTGAATAATGCTATCAAGATAGTTATATTTCTTTATATTAACAAGCCCATTAAATAGATTCTGGCTTGTTTTAGTCTGTGACAATAAAAATTAATAATAGTCTTATTAATCACCTTTATAGGCTTCCAAAAACTTAACTGTTTCTTTTTGTTTTTTAATGGCTTTCTTGGCGGAGTTTTCTGTTGGTATAAGAAGTTTTTCAAGTGGTGAGATGTCAGTTAAAATAGAGATTGATTTGAGTGATTTTTTAGCTGCCTCAACGTGTTCTAAAACTTTATTACTAATATCGTTAATCATCTCAAACCAGAAAATTCTTTGAAGTTTAGCGATGTCTTTTTCAAAATTCAGGACGGTTTGATGTTCTAATTTCTTGAATATTTCAGCGACTACACTATTAATCTGCCCAATTTTAAGGTCTTTTTCCCAATCGTGAGCATCGTCATTAAGTTGTCTGGCGGTCAGATAATGTTTAAAGAATAAGATTAAATTTTTAACTTCTCTGGAATTTTCTGTATAACCGAGCGAGAATAAAATGGCGGCTGGGCCAAGAGCGTGAGCCAGCGAGCGTTCGCTTAACTTGTTAAAATTATCATAATCAGGAATATTTTCAGGCAGATAGAGTTTAGAGCCAGAGACAAGGGTGCGGCAGTGGGTAGCCTCCCAAGTATTGGCTGAATCAAGTGTGTCCATAATCTGATGAAAAAATGAATAAAATTTGGATTCTAACGGAAGAATCTTATTAAAAATAGAAGTGAATTCGCGCAAACAAACATTAGCCGTAGAAATAAGCTTGGGGTCACCTTCTTCGTCTAAAAAGTCGTCATAGATAGTATAAGCCATCCAGAGATATAGATTAGCCAATCCGAGCTGCTTAATCATCTTATTAGAAATATTCTCTCCCTTTTGGCTAAGAGAATTTTTGAAAAAATAAGAGAGTAAGACGATCTGTTTATCTTTATCGGCTTTGATTACTTTTGAAAGTATTTTCCGGGTTTGTTCTTCAAGGTCTTTTTCAAGAGAAGAAAATCTTTGCTTGGCTAATTTAATTATTTGAGCATACATTTTCTGCTCTTTTTTTATTTCATTTCTTGTTGCTGTGCTAATTTTTTTAATTCGTTGATTGTTAAAAATAGTTAGTGCCTTTAACCAGAGAGCGGTTGTTAGGGCAGGTGAGCCAAGAGATATTGATTGGTTATTTTGAAGATAAACACTGAGGTAAGTAGGATATGGTTTTTGCCAAATATCAATTTGAGAGTTAATTAAATACTTAATACTGCCCTCCATTTTACTTAAAGAGAGATTAAAATTAAATAGAGCTAAAATAGCCAAGGCAGTATTAAGAGGATTATCCCATTGCCCGTAATTATTTTGTTTTGATAAAAGATAATTAATTATTTCTTTCCGTTTGTTTTTGTAAAACTGCGAGAGAGAATAGATGATTAGATAGGGAGTGGGATAAAAGGACGAATGGAAATTTTCAGATTCAATAGCCGAGTCGATCAGCTTATTAAGTTCAGGCAGAGTGACATCTTGTAAAAAAAGAAAGTGAGCAATATTAATATTAGTGGCCAGGTCAATTTGTTGATTGGTTTTTTCTTTCAGATTGAGCCAACTATAATAAGGACCACCTTCTTTTTCTTCTAGACCAGTCAGAAGCATTAGGATTCTAGCGATGGCTGAACCATCAATTAAATCGGGATTGTATTGCGTTAGGGCTGATAAAGTGCAGAAAGTAGCACTGAGATTGTCTGGTAGTGATTTTGTTTGTTCTAAATCACGGGCCCAGAAATTAAACGACCATTGTTTGCTTTTTTGAGATAAAAGAAATTCCACAATTTTTCGTTTAACTGTCTGGATTTGTGGTGTTTCTATTTTATCTAAACAGGGAAGAATCAGGGCAGTAGAGAATATTGAGTGATAAGTATTATTATTGTCAAAATCTAAAAAACTGCCATTGTCTCGTTGTTGTTGGATGAGAAAGTTAGTTCCTTGATTGATTAACTGATTAATTTTGTTCATATTTAACTGGAAATTCAATAATAAACTTTGTGCCTTTTCCTTGTTCACTTTCAACTTTAATACTTCCTTCAAAATCTTTCTCGATTATCTTTTTAACAATAGAGAGGCCAATGCCGGTTCCCTTATCAAAACCCTTGGTGGTAAATAATGGTTCAAAAATTTTATCAATATGTTCTTCGGGAATTCCAATACCCCAATCCTGAACACATAAACAAATATTATTATTTTCTTCAGAAAGTTTAATGAGAATTTCTCTTGCCTGTTTATTTCCATCAATTTTTTCATAAGCATCAATAGCATTACAAATGAGATTGGTTATTAGCTGATCGAATTTTATTGGATCGCCGCGGGTTTTTATATTCCTCGGGCATGAAAAATTTATCTCAACATTAGCCTCACGGGCCTTATAGGAAAGTACTTGAATTACTTGGTTAATTTCTTTAGATAAGGAAAAATTAGTTTCAATTTCTTGTTGGATAATTTGCTTGCGGACAGCGATAATGAAATCCTCCATTCGTTTGGTTATTTTAACTACTCGGTCTAAGTGTAGTCTGGTGTCAATTATTTCTTTTCGCTCGGAATTTTTAACTTGTTTAAGGTTGAGGTAAATTGCTGATAGAAGATTAATTGAATCATGAAAAAGACCAGCTGATAGTTGGCCGAATTCAGCAAAGCGATAAAGTTGGCTCACTTTTTCTGTTTGCGATTTTTTAAGTTCTTGGGTTCGTTTTTCAACCTTAACTTCGAGCGAGTCCCGTTCCCTTTGTAAGTCTTTTTCTGATTTACGGGCTCTTTTTAATGATTTTTCAATTTCACGATTAGATAGCCAAGAGACAATGGCGATTATGCTTAAAGTAACTACATATATAATTAAATCAATCGTCCTAAAAAATTCTTTTTTCCAATATAGGTTAGGAAAAATAATTTGATTGACTTGGAGGTATCCCATTATAAAAAGAGTGAAAGATATGATTAAAGTAACTGTAAATGCAAAACGAGAGCTGACAATAATACCAGACATAACAATAATTAATCCATAAAATAATAATCCTATAGGGATATCAGCTCCCCATTTATAAATAAAATAGGTGGTAGCTATAAAATAAATTCCTATAAATACGTATGCAGCTATATTAAAGTGACCAGTTTTAGAAAGAGAATATAAAAAGAGAAAAACGGAAAATATTATTAAAGAGAGTCCGAGAGGGAGGCCTCTATATGATGTACCTAATTCCGTTGACTGAAT
>CAYXNV010000030.1:0-4207 GCA_964466835.1 uncultured Gammaproteobacteria bacterium | reverse complement strand
TTTCATATTTTGATAATCCTGTTTTTATAGAATCATATGGTCCAATTTTTATTGTATTGATCATAAAGTTAACTAAGGGTCTGTTTTGATTATTATCAAAACAGACCCTTTTTGTTAATACAACTCCCCATCAATTATGCCTAGGGGGAATTTAAGGGTGTTTTCCAAATCTTCACATCCATTAGCGAATCTAGCTAAATAGAAATTTTGTAGATTTGGAGTCATGTGATTTAGAACAATTAGGTTTTTACCCTGATACATTTTCCTGAGAAGTGTGCCATGACTTACATATAAACTCATCCCGTGAGCAGTTGCTTGCTCTAACTCTTCTGCACTTAAATTTCTGCCTCGGAACAGTCTAGCCAAACTAGCTCGATGGAACATGAAGGAATTAAATTTGCCCCTAAATGGTTCACATTCTGAAGCTTTGAGAATATTTTCAGCTACTTGAGTCTGGGATGATATATAATCAACTCCTTTGTAAAAACTTTCAAAGGTTAATACTTCTGATTGACCATTAACTAATGTTCTAATTTTTTCTACTGACACTTGGCACCTTCTTAGATACTCATTTTTACTGTCAGCTACTCTTTCGTAGAATTCTTGTTGTGAGTCAACTAATTCTGGTAAGTCAGCCACAATCAAAATCCACTTTACTCTAAGCCCCATATTTTCAAGTTTAGCAATGAATCGAGGAGCCACTTCGAGATGACGCTTAGCTGTTAAACTAACACCGTCTCCTAAATTTCCTTGAAACGTATATTTTTTTCCATCATTAGGATAATCAGGACAAATGGTGGAAATAATATCAACCCCACCTTTCATCCTGTCTATTTTTTTTCTATCCTTTTTAGAAAAATATACGGATTCACCATTTTGAAAAAACGGTTCATAATTGTTTAAATCAATTTTCATTTATCACCTCCTTTTTATAATTTAAAGAACAAAAAAACTCTCGTCTTCACACCAGAATATAAAATCCTGATGAAAGGACGAGAGTTTTCCCGCGGTACCACCTTTCTTATCCTATAAAAAAGACCTCAAGGAGGTCAAATAGGATCCCTTTCACTGTCTCCACTTAAAAGCGACAACAGTTATCCTATGATTACGGAGGAAGCCGAGTTTCCACTAACGCAGAAACCACCTCTATCATTATGATAGAATCTATGCCCAATCCCGAATAATTTCGGGACATAGATATAGGTTTTAAATATTTTTAACGATTAATTTTAGTATATGTTAATAATTATATAATGTCAAATAAAAAAGTCCCGTTGTTTTGTCAACGGGACCGGGGTAAAAAACTTGGTTAGATGAGTTATCTCATCTAATATATATGGGATTGTTAGGGAAGTGACCCGTACGGGAATCGAACCCGTGACACAAAGCTTAAAAGGCTTCTGCTCTAACCAGCTGAGCTAACGGGTCATTTAAATAGATATTCGAAAGGACAATAGATAATATTTTAATGATATAAATATTTTTGTCAAGACCTTTAATAATAACTTGAAAAAAAGCCCCTCTATGTTAATATTAGGACATAGTTTTATCACTTTCGGGCTGTAGTATAGTGGTAGTACGCGTGCATGGGGTGCATGTAGTCCCGGTTCGATTCCGGGCAGCCCGACATATTTTATCCTCTTTTGACAAAAGACCTTTTTCTACCTATAATAATGGTTAGAAATTGTAACCGTAGTTTAATTCTTCGATGACGATAGAATTTTTTTATTACTATGATTGATTTTAAACAAAAAATGGAAGAAACCGAAAAAAAAGAAAGGCGAGAACAACCTGACTGGCGAACAGAAAAACTAATCAATAGCAAAAAAAGGAAACGAATAACTACTTATATTATCGCTGTAGTGGTTGTTGCTTTAGTTTTTTCTGGTCGAGTAATGATGTCTAGTCAAAACTCTACTGATTGGTTGCCAGGCAGTTCTTTTTTCGGAAAAATAAAACATCTTGTTTCTAGTGGAGATAGAAAATTAGATGGTGAAAAGAATGATCGGGTAAACATTCTTCTTTTGGGTATGGGTGGCAAGGGTCATGATGGTGCTTATTTAACCGATACTATTATGGTGGTCAGTATTAGACCGTCAACTAAACAAGTAGCTCTTATTTCTCTACCCCGAGACTTAGCCGGACCAATTAATGGTTCATCAGTTTGGCAAAAAATAAATAATGTAAATGCCTACGCGGAAATGAAGAAAGAAAACTCGGGCGGAGAAGCAACTGCTAAGGCTTTGAGTAATCTCCTCCAAACTCCAATAGATTATTATATTCGAGTTGATTTTGAAGGTTTCACTAAAATAATTGATGAATTAGGGGGAATAGAAGTTGAAGTTGAAAATACAATTGATGACTACACCTATCCTATTCATGGTGAAGAAGCTAACCCTGATTATTATTCTCGTTTTGAGCATCTACACATTGAAGCGGGCAAACAAAAAATGGATGGGGAGTTGGCTTTGAAATATGCTCGCAGTCGTCATTCATTTGGAGCTGAGGGATCTGATTTTGCTAGAGCTAAAAGACAACAAATTATTCTAGAAGCGGTAAAGAACAAACTACTCTCTCGGCAAACCCTTCTTAACCCAGTTATGGTTGGCAAATTAGTAAATCAATTTAATCAAAATGTTTCTACTAATCTAAAAGTTTGGGAAATGTTAAAACTTTGGGAATTAAGTAAAGAAGTAGAAGCAGATGAAATTATTAGTAGAGTTTTAAACGATGCTCCGGGAAATTTCTTAGTAGCTTCAACTGGTGAAGATGGAGCCTTCCTATTAATTCCTCGCACTGGTAATTTTTCTGAAATCAGGAATATGGTCCAAAATATTTTCTATACTGAAACACCAAAACAACCTGAAAAAATTGAACCAGTTGGTGAAAACGCTAAAGTAATAATAATGAATGGCACTTGGATTACTGGTCTAGCTACTGAAACAAGAACTAATTTAGAGAAATACCAATATGATATTGTAAAAGTTGGCAATGCCCCAACCAGAGATTATAAGGATCCCATTATCTATGATCTAACCTATGGTAATAATAATAGCCCTCTAGATTCTTTAAAAGAAACTACTAGAGCCAAACAAGCCTTTAATGCGCCTGATTGGGTTAAAGAATATCGTGGAGAAGCTGATTTTATACTAATATTAGGCACAGAATCTAACAAATAAATATGGCTAAATCAAATAAAAAATTTCCTTTAATTGTTATTTGCGGGCGAACCAATGTTGGTAAGTCCACTCTTTTTAATTGCCTAACCGAGAAAAATCAAGCTTTAGTTTCTGATATTGCTGGGACTACTAGGGATAGTAATTTGGGTATAGTTGAATGGCAAAACTGTACTTTTGAAATAGTTGATACTGCTGGCATTCTTGATCAAAGCTATTTACTGACTAAAAAAATAAAAGCTGATGATATTGATAGCAAGACCCAAAAACAAGCTAAGTTATATCTAAAACAGGCTGATCTCATCCTGTTTTTAGTAGATACGAAAGCAGGACTGACCCCTGAAGATAAAGCTTTAGCTTTGGCAATTAAAAAACATGGAAATTATAAAAAGAAAACTTTATTAATAGCTAATAAGGTTGATAACTTTAAACAAGCTCCTGAATCAGCTATTTTCAACAAGCTGGGGTTAGGAGAGCCACAAATAGTTTCAGCTGTTGCTGGATTAGGAACTGGTGATCTTTTAGATTTGATTGTAGAAAAAATTGGTAAACCAAAAATCAAAAAAGGCAAGGAAGAAGATAAAAAAGAAGTAGAGGAAAAAATGATTAATGTTTGTATTGTTGGTAAACCAAATGTTGGCAAATCGTCTTTATTAAACTCTATTCTTGGCTATGAAAGAGTAATTGTCAGTCCAATTGCTCATACTACCCGAGAACCGCAAAATACGGAAATAACTTATAAAAAGAAAAAAATAAATTTAATTGATACGGCTGGGATTTCTAAGCAAGGTAAAAAAAGTAAGGGCCTAGAAAAGCCTGGCATTATTAAATCTCTCCGTTCTTTAGACCAGGCTGATATTGCACTTTTAGTGGTTGATGTTAGTGAGCCATTAACTCACCAAGATTCTAAATTAATAGAAGAAATAGTTGAAAGACAAAAAAGTCTTATTTTGATTGGTAATAAATGGGATAAAATGGAAGTAAGAGATACAAAAAAATGGACAGCTGAAGTTTATTATAAATTTCCTTTC
>CAYXNV010000029.1:0-4399 GCA_964466835.1 uncultured Gammaproteobacteria bacterium | reverse complement strand
GATCAATAGATACTTTTAATTTTTTGAAAGATAATTATTTTAGAAAAAATATAAAATTTAAGAAAACAAAGTTATTAAATGAAATACTTTTTGATGTAACATCATTATGTACGGAAGAGGAATACGAAAAAGCGGGGAGTAAAATTGTCAGAAAAAAATTTATAGATAAATTTATTAAAAATGAATTAAAAGAAAGTCGATTAGAAATTTTCAGAAGAATAGAATTATTAAATAAAGAATTAGCAGTTATTGGGAGAAAATATAATAATATTTTATGCATTTCTCATACTTTTTTTATAAAAATACTTCAAATAGAGCACAAACATAGAGATTTCCTAAAAAATAAACCAGAATTAATAAAAGAATATATTAGTGAAGAAGAAAAAATTATGAATTTTTTTGAAATTAATCAATTGCTTTTCAAATGAAATTACAGTAGAATAAGAGTATAAATATAACTATATGTTAGAACAAAAAATTACCTTTTCTGGTATTCAGCCCAGTGGAGACCTACATTTAGGCCATTATTTTGGCGCTATTTCCCAGTGGGTGGGAATGCAAAAATATTTTAAATGTGTTTTTTCAGTAGTTGACTATCACGCTATTACTGTTAAACAAGATCCGAAACAATTAAAGCAAAGAATAATTTCAACTGCCAAAGCTTATTTAGCTGCTGGCATTGATCCTAAAAAATCAATTATTTTCCAACAATCAACTGCCCCTGCTCACACTGAATTAGCTTGGATATTTAATTGTTATGGTGCTCGAATAGCTGATTTGAATAAGATGACCCAGTTTAAAGATAAATCAGGCAAGAATCAAGAAACAATTAGTGTAGGATTGTTTGATTATCCAGTTTTAATGGCGGCTGACATATTATTATATAATACTGACGCAGTTCCAGTTGGTGAAGATCAAAAACAGCATGTTGAATTAGCTCGTGATATTGCCAAACGCTTTAACAATCAATTTGAACCAACTTTTAAAGTACCTGAAGCTAATGTTCGTAAGGAAGGTTCTAGAATCATGTCGCTACAAGATCCAAGCAAGAAAATGAGCAAGAGTGATGAGAACCAGGGTAATTGCATTGGCCTTTTAGATGATATTGAAGTAGCTAAGAAAAAAATTATGAAAGCAGTGACTGATTCAGGTGAAGGAGTTAAGTTTGATCCTAAAGAAAAACCAGCCATTTCTAATCTCTTGGTTATTTATTCACTATTAGCTGATCGATCTATTAAAGATTTAGAAAAAGAATATGAGGGCAAGGGCTATGGTGACTTTAAAAAAGGACTAGCAGAAGAAACAGCTAAATTCCTAACCGTCTTTCAAGAAAAGTATAATAGTTTTTCTGATGAGGATGTTAACAAGACCTTAGAGGCTGGCAGTAGGCAAGCCAATGAGATTGCTGAAAGAATGATGGACAAGGTAAGAAAATTGATTGGTGTACGATAAGTAAGGAAATAGAATATAAAAAAAACCGTCTCATTTGTTGGGGCGGTTTTTAGGTGATTAAAGCAACTATTAGCGAACAATTGGTTAGATGATAAATTAGATTATCTAATATACCAATTAAACTTATTAATATAGCTAACTTTATCGTTGTTTTTTGAATAAAGAGTGGAACAAACATTCCAACTTTTTTTCGATAGTTAAAATGTTCTGTTTTAAATTTGATTGCCAAAGCTTTTTCTTCTACATATGTTCTTAACGACACCACTAAGCACAAACAAATTATTCCTATAAATAAAAAGGTTGTACTTTCCCAGGCTAAGAATATACTAATAGTCAATAAGAAATAGCTGAGATAGATTGGGTGTCTTATCAGGCCATATGGGCCATCAGTAATAAGTTTTTGATTCTCATATAGAGCTATTCCTCCTGACCAATTCCCTTTTAGTTTTCTATACGACCAGATTTTTAGAGCGGTTGAGAATATTCCGACTAGTAAGCCTAACATGTTTAGCCACTGAGGAAAATCAATATTTAACCAATATGAACTATCAGGATAAATTGTATACAGAATTGCGCAGATAATAGCTATTGGTACTAAGAAATAATCCCTGACAATAAACCAAGGCTTCAAGTTAAGATCAATGTTGTCTATTTTTTCTTTTATTTTGCCATTCCCTCTCTTTTCATATTTTTTTATGAAAGAAGAAGCAAGGTGTAAGCAAATTATTATTAATACTGCTATTTTCATTATTCCTCCTTTCGTTTGTTTTTAAAGATCGTTGATATTTAATATTATATTCTTTTATCTATTTTGTCTAGCTTATTGATTATTAATAAAAAACTAGACAAGTGCCTAGTTAATATTTTCATGAATTTTTTATGGTTCTATCTTCATAGAAGATATAATATCTTCCATGGTTGAATCTAACATAAAATTAAACTTTTGACGATTTTCTTGGATGTAGCGCATTGTATCTTTTTTTCCTTTTCGAGAAACCATTGCTATTAAAAGATCAAGCCTGGCTTTTGTATGCAAATTAACTTCTTGGTTAGACAGTTTAGCTAATCTGTCAGTTAGCTTCTTCCAATTTTTAATTTTATTTTGTCTTTTATATCGTCGTGATGTATTTCCCATCATTGATCTCATCAGCCAATTAGCTCTTTTTCTAATGATCCACTTTTCTGCTAGATGATATAAGGTGGCTAATAAAGAAGAAATTAATTTAAAAATATTTTTCATGATTGATTTGATTTTTGGTTTGTTTTTAAAGAAAGTTGAATAGAATAGTATATAAATTATTATCGCTTTTGGCAATATAAAAACAACCTAATTAGGTTGTTTTTATGTAGTGATGTATTTTAAGTCTAATTGGCACCAATTCGGCACTCTAACTCTATGTTAGAGGCGACTATTTCCTCTTTCCACATGGAAAAGAGGAAAATACTCCCTAGAAAGGAGGTGATCCATCCACAGCTTCCGCTACGGATGCCTTGTTACGACTTCGTCCCTGTCATCGGCCTTGCCTTCGTCCCACTAATGTGAGCCTTCGGGCACTGCCAACTCCCTTGACGTGACGGGCGATTATCTTCTTATAAACCTAAGAATTGATGTTCCCACTCAGCAAGCGGATTTCCCGCACTGAGCGAGCTCTAATGCATCTTTTGTTTTAGCCGATATAATTTTGCTAAACCAGACGATGTTAAGTGCTCATTATTACTTATAGCTGACAAGATTTCACAGAATATTTTGAAATCTCTTTGCTTAGTAGTAAACTTGACTGGATTCTTTTTAAAGAAAGGGATAATTATATTTCTTAAATCATCTCTTTTCGTAACTTCATAACGATAGCAATTTTTATGATTTGGCCGTTTATCCTTTTGAAAATAAACATTACCGCATTTAAAATATTGCTTGAGCTGATAAAGAATATCTTTATCTTCTTCTATGAGTTTGATGTAGAATTTTGGCTCAATTCTTACTCTTCTTTTTCTATCTTTGTTTTTACCATCATTGATATATACGGTAAAACTACCTTCTCCATCAATTAATCCAGTGATATAGTTATCATTTAACATATAATTAGAGTGATTCCTTCCTCTATATTTATATAGAGTACTATGAATCAGCTGACTTCTGACGTAGCGTTAGTTTAATTATATCATTAAATTAAATTTAATGAAACCGCAAACATCAGATCTCCCGGGGTTAGTTAATTTTCCTTTCCTGACATCCTGAAACAATTTTTTTTGAATCTTCCCAGTGCTCACCACCCATTCAAAGGTCGATTCTTTGTTTTATATCTTCAGGCTACCATTTGTCTAGAGATCCTTCCACCAATTTCCTCGCGGAAATTGACTATCTTTCGACTACGCTCCTTCAACGGATAAAGGAGGAATGGATTTTAACCATTTGGCAAATTAACCTGCCCGGCGCGAATATTGTGAGTACAAGACCCGAGAACGTATTCACCGTGGCATAGCTGATCCACGATTACTAGCGATTCCAGCTTCATGAGGTCGAATTGCAGACCTCAATCCGAACTGAGAGAAGTTTTAAGGGATTGGCTCCACCTTACGGTTTGGCGTCCCTCTGTACTTCCCATTGTATCACGTGTGTTGCCCAAGGTATAAGAACCATGCTGATTTGACGTCATCCCACCTTCCTCCCACTTAAAGCGGGCAGTCTCCTATGACATATAAAACATAGGATCAGGGTTGCGCTCGTTTCCCGACTAAACGGTACATCTCACGACACGAGCTGACGGCAACCATGCAGCATCTGTCTAGCACCCTCGAAGGCGACTCTATTTCTAGAGCTTGCAGCTAGATGTCAAACCTTGGTGAGGTTCCTCGCTTATCGTCGAATTAAACCACATGATCCACCGCTTGTGCGGGTCCCCGTCTATTCCTTTGAGTTTTAAGCTTGCGCTCGTACTCCCCAGGCGGG
>CAYXNV010000028.1:0-4544 GCA_964466835.1 uncultured Gammaproteobacteria bacterium | reverse complement strand
ATTCACTCATATCTAAACGAATCAAAGATTTTTCATCGTTAAACATAAAGCGAGCTAGAGCCTTAGCTAACTCTGTTTTACCAACACCAGTTGGTCCAACAAAAAGGAAAGAGCCAATTGGCTTCTTTTCTTCATTAATACCAGCCCGAGAGCGACGAATAGCATTAGCTACCGCTTTAATAGCTTCATCTTGACCAACCACTTCTTTGTTTAATTCTTTTTCAGCTTCACTTAGTTTTTTAATTTCATCTTGAAGCATTTTATTAACAGGAATGCCAGTCCAGCGAGCTACTACTTTAGCAATATCTTCTTCATCTACTTCTTCCTTAAGAATACGTTGACCTTTCTTTTGGATTTTAAGGAGATCAGTTTGTAATTTTTTAATTTTTTGTTCTAATTCCGGAACTAATCCATATTTAATTTTTGCCACTTCAGTTAGATCAGTACCTTGACGTTGAACAATCTCGGCTTTGATTTTTAATTCATCAATTTCTTTTTTAGAATCACGGATCTGAGCAATAATATTTTTTTCATTATTCCAATGAAGCTCTAATTGATCTGCTTTTTCTTTTAGTTTGGCTAGTTCTTGATTAACAGCTCTGAGCTTAGTAGATTTTTTATTAGTAGTCATTATTCCCGCTTTATTAATCTCTAATTGTTTTATTTTTCTTTTCAATTCATCTAATTCATCAGGCATAGAGTCAATTTCCATGCGCAGGGAAGAAGTAGCTTCATCAATTAAATCAACTGCTTTATCAGGTAGAAATCGATCAGAAATATAACGAGAAGATAGTTTGGTGGCGGCAATCAAGGCATCATCAGTAATTCTGACCCCGTGATGAACTTCATATTTTTCTTTTAGACCACGAAGCATGCTGATGGTATCATCTAAACTTGGTTCAGCTACATATACCGGTTGAAAACGACGTTCTAAAGCTGCATCTTTTTCAATATACTTTTGGTATTCTTTAGTAGTAGTGGCGCCAATTGTACGAAGTTCGCCTCGGGCTAGAGTGGGTTTAAGCATATTAGAAGCGTCCATTGAGCCTTCAGAAGCACCAGTTCCAACTAGAGTATGAAGTTCATCAATAAAAAGGATTATTTTTCCGTCTTGAGATTTAACTTCTTTGAGAACGGCTTTAAGGCGGTCTTCAAATTCACCTCTAAATTTAGCTCCAGCCACTAAAGCTCCTAGGTCTAGGGTAACGATTTCTTTATTCTTTAAATTTTCTGGCACATCTCCAGAAACAATTCTTTGCGCCAAACCTTCTACAATAGCTGTTTTGCCAGTTCCAGCTTCACCAATGAGAACGGGATTGTTTTTAGTACGACGTAATAGGACTTGCATGATGCGACGAATTTCCATATCACGACCAATTACTGGATCAAGTTTTTCTTGACGAGCTAATTCAGTTAGATTGGTAGTATATTTTTCCAACACTTTATATTTAGTTTCTGGAAAAGGGTCAGTAATTTTTTGATTACCACGTAATTCTTTTAATATATCTTTGACAGTCTGATATTCGGCTTTAAAACTCAGAAGAATATTTTGGGCATCAGAAGATACTCCAATTAGGGATAGAAAGATATGTTCAGTGGAAATAAAATCATCATTCATGCCATCAGCTTCTTTTTGAGCTCGTTCTAAAATCATAGCTGTTTCAGGAGTGCCAGAGACAGCTTTAACCGGGCCATGGTTAGTATTAACTTTGACTCGGGGCAGTTTTTGAATTTCCATTATTACTCTATCTTCAATAATTTCTGGATCAACTTTTATTTTTTCTAAAATTGGCTTTACTAAACTCTCATTTTGTTGGAGCAGAGCCAAGAGAATGTGCAGGGCACCGATATTGGCTTGTCCATTCTGTGAAGCAATAATTTGAGAATTGATAATAACCTCTTGAGATTTATCAGTAAATTTATTAAACATATATTATTTATTAGTTTTTATATTAGCACTCTCGTTATCTGAGTGCTAATTCAATGATAATATAAGAACAAATGCTTGTCAATTTTTATTTGAGATTATTTTATTTCTATGTTAAGATTATAGAGTAAAAAGCCTATATTTTAGTTTAAACTAGGTTAAATTATAATATTTGAGAAATGTTTAAACACAATTTTTTAACTTATAGTGGCAAAATTATTACGCAGATTTTAGGCGAAATTCTTTTTTTTCCAATCTGGTGGTATAGTCTGGGCTTTTTTCGTTTAGCCAAGGGCGCTTTTCGTTTTTGGAGTAATCAAGAAAAATCTCTTGGTTTCAGTATTTGGGCTAAAAATATTTTTGTACCAATGTATGGTCAATCTGATTGGGCTGGTCGCTTAATCAGTTTTGCAATTCGTTTAATTCAAGTAATTTTCCGGGGCATCGCCTTATTATTCTGGCTAGCCCTGGTTTTATTATTAATTATTATTTGGTTGGCCTTACCAATATTATTATTCTTAGCTCTAATTTTTCAAATAATTTAATATGGCTGAAGAAGGAATAACATTAACGAAAGAAAAAGAAGGTGATCGCTATGGCGCTTGGTTTTTTGGCTATTTTTTACATTGGAATAAAACTCTAAGAAAATCAGTTATTATTTTGGGCAGAACTAAGCACAAACTTGATCGCTTATTAGAATTTCTTACCTGGTTGATTATTTTTGCCGGTTGGCTTGCTTTTGCTTTTTGGATTTTCACTAATCGAGACCTATTATTGGCTGAACCAATTAAATTATTATTCTTCTGGGGAGATTATGATCCTCTTATCCTTTTCTTTCTAATTTCTCTTTGTTTTGATCTTTTCTTAATTTATAAAAGAGGTGAAGCTAAGATGGGTCTAAAAAGAATGAACTATCGTTTATTTTCTGAAACAAAAACCAAGCAACGAGCTAAGGATAAACGACCAAGAAAATATGAAGTTAGCAATGCTTATTCTGACAAGGCTATTAAAGTAGTTGAAAATGCTTTCCTATTAGCTAATCGATTACGCCAAACTGAAGTAAGGGTAATTCATTTATTTAGAGCCTTATTAAGAGACAAAGAAATTCAAAATTTATTTATTCGTCTCAATGTTGATGCTAAGAAATTAGTAGAAATGATTGATAATCATCTAGTTGAAGAAGATAATTCTAAATATAAATATCGCAGTAAATTATCTTCAGCCACTAAAGAAGTTTTAATCTCTGCTTTTGTTGATGCCTTTAAACAAAAACAAGATAGTGTAACGGTTCTCAATATTATTGGTTTCTGCTATGAAAAGGATGAAATGTTGTCAGAGATTCTCTATGAGCTAGAAATAGATCAAGATAAAATTATTAATACGGTTGAATGGTTTCGAGTTAATAAGCGTTTATTAGAAAATTATAAAGCTCATCGACAATTGGCTCTATTTAAACCAGGCTCAGGCATGAATCGTGCTTATACTGCCATTGCCACCCCAACTTTAGATCGGATTTCTCATGATCTCACTCTTAAAGCTAAGTTTGGCCAGCTTGATATTTGCGTGGGAAGAAAAAAAGAAATAAATAGTATCTTTGAAGCTTTCATTGGTGGTCATAACGGGGTTCTATTAGTTGGTCAGCCAGGTGTAGGGAAAAGTACAATTATTGGTGGTTTAGCTCAATTAATGGTTAGGGAAGAAGTACCTAAATTTCTAAAAGATAAAAGATTAGTAGAGTTAGATGTTTCGCGTTTAGTTAGTGGAGCTACCCCTGCTCAAGCTGAAGAACGATTATTAATTTGTCTAAACGAATTAGGTCGTTCTGGTAATATTATTCTTTATCTTGATAATGTAGAGAATTTAATTGGTATTAGTGCTGGCACTCAAGAAAGCTTGGATTTGTCAGAAGTATTAGCCGAAGCTATTGGTCGTCATAATCTATTCTGTCTTGCTTCCGCCACCACTGAAAATTATTCTCGCTATATTGAAAATAAAGCTTTGGGATCAGTGATGACTACTGTTTTAGTAAAAGAACCAGATACCAATGAGTCCATTCAGATTTTAGAGAGTAAAGTTAGTTTTGTTGAATCTAAGTATGATATCTATGTTGTCTATGGCGCTCTAGAGCAAGCAGTAAAAATGTCTTCTCGCTATTTACATGATAAATTCCTCCCCTTGAAAGCTATTAATTTATTAGAAAGTGCGGCTATTATTTCGGCTAAATCAGCTAAACATGATCCTGGTAAAAGTATTTGCTCTAAAGAAGAGGTGGCTCGAGCCATTAGTGAGTCAACCGGTATTCCGGTTAATAAGGTTAGTTCTAGTGAACGGGAAAAGCTACTTAATTTAGAAAAAGAAATTCATCAGCGCATGATTAATCAGGAAGAAGCAGTGAAAGCTGTTTCTGCCAGCCTAAGACGAGCGCGGGCGCAAATGAAAGAAGGGAAACGTCCAATTGCTAGTTTTCTCTTCATGGGACCAACTGGTGTTGGTAAAACAGAACTAGCTAAATCAGTTGCGCAAATTTATTTTGGTGATGAGAAGTATTTAATTCGTTTAGACATGAGTGAATATCAACATCCTGACAGTGTTCGTAAAATGATTGGTGATGTTGATG
>CAYXNV010000027.1:0-5444 GCA_964466835.1 uncultured Gammaproteobacteria bacterium | reverse complement strand
TTGTTTAAAAATATTAGAATATATTATCAAAAAGAACCTTAAAATATTAATAAAAATAAAAAAAAGATGGAAACAATTGAATTTGTTATTTTAAACAGAACGCTTTTCTCTAATATAACGAGTCAAGCTCCGGGACTAAACGTTCTTGCCTATGATCATAATATTGCCACTGAAGTAAGGCGGGGACGAAAAAAAAGGCTACTTGGTTAGTATTTTTCCAACCAACGAAACTTGGAAAGAAATTTTAGCCGAGAAAGAAAAACTACCGGAGGAAATGAGAGATTTTTCGGCTGAACACACACCAATTCAATCAGCTTTCATTGAAAAAGAGCTATTTGAATTTATCAAACGCTTATTCGAAGATCAAAATCCAATTGGACAAAATCCTATTGGATATGTAGTTAAAGTCCATAGGACATTTAAATCATTCGAGGTGAAAAAAATTGTTAACAACCGGGCAAGAGATGTTTCTACGCAAAGATTAATTATTTCATGTCTAGCGCGACCATTCATGGATAGAGAATACAAACAATTAGAAAGTGTTATAGTATTCAGGAGCAAATTTAAACCCGAAGATAATTAATTCAAATTATTTTTGAAAAACAAAAACCCGTTTTATTTTGAAGCGGGTTTTCTATTGACAGCTAATTAATATTAATATACTATATACAAACAGTACATTAAAGAAACTCAAGAAAAAGGTAACATTCTTGCTTTTCCCCGGAAATCGCAAGATCAAGTAAGGAAAATGCATGCAGCAAGAATGTCGTACCTCTAGCTTTCAACTTGGCTTACGGGCCAATTTGATCTAAGGATCAAGGAAGCGAACACAATTGTGCAGAGCCCATATCACCCGAGTCGCAAGACAGAACATGGTGTATGGGCTTTTTTCTTATTCAAATGATATTATTTTAAAACCTTTCTCATCTATCTCCTCTTTAGGCCAGAATAATTTGTCAGTCCTAAAATCTCTAACATAAGTAACTTTCTTTTCTATCTTTCGACCAGTATAATCTTTAACCTTGGGATCCCATTCTTCCAAAACTAAAATATCATCTTTATTAACCTCAAAGTCATTAAGACGTAATTCAAACTTCTTTTGACCAGTGATGATATCGTTAAAATACTCTGGCCAAACTTTTTTATGGATGGTAGTCATATTACTCTTTATTTGATATATATTTTCTCATATTTCAGGGAGAAAGTAAAAAATAATAATTATATATCATTGACAAAATATACTAAATATTATAATATTCTCTATTACCTTTACAATCTCTAATTTAAATTCTCTACCATGAAAACTCCTGAACGTATTGTACACGCTCTATTTACTGCAATAATGACTATTGTTGCTATTATTGTTGCCTGTAGGAATCTACTAACCGACAGAAAGCCACTCCCCACGACCTAGTTGAATTACTGTCAAAACATAAAGGCTACCTTTAAAACAAAGGTAGCCGTTTTTATATCTATTAATTTAAATATTAACCATTATTTAATTTCCTGATCTTTAACTGCCCGCAAGCAGCATTAATATCGTGTCCAGAAGAGTGTCTAATAGTTACTGCTACTTTCTTGTCTTCTAGGATGTTTTTGAATTCCTCTATTCTTTCTTGGGGCGAAGACTTATACTTTCTAGTAGTGTTGTTATATGGTATTAGATTAACCATACACAGAGGTCTTTTCATTAACATTGCTAACTCTTCTGCATGCTCTTTTCTATCATTAACTCCCTCTATCATCATATATTCAAACATCACTCTTCTGCCTGTCTTTCTAATATATTCATCTACTGTTCTAAGTAATTCGGGCATGCTATATCTACTACAATTAGGCATAAGATCTCCCCTTATAACATCATTGGGCGCATGCAAAGAGATGGCTAAATTAACCTGTATTTTTTCGCCTGCCAATCTTTTGATTCCATCTACCATACCAACCGTTGATATTGATATTCTTCTGGCTCCAATATTCATTGTTTCAGGATTATTGAGGAATTTAATTGATTTAATAACTTCCTGATAATTATTGAAAGGTTCACCCATCCCCATATAAACAATGTTATCTGTCTTTTGTTCTTCGGGTTTAAGATGTCTATTCCAAAACACTACTTGTTCCACTATTTCATCACTAGTGAGACTACGAGTAAAGCCAGATTGACCAGTAGCACAGAAGGAACAATTCATAGCACAGCCTATTTGAGAAGAAACACAAACGGTATTCCTCTTGTCTTTCCCCCTAATTAGAACTGTTTCAATAGTTTCACCATCTTCTAAGGTAATGAGAGCTTTCTCTGTCTCTCCTTGTTTCAATACTTCAGCCTTTATATCAATTGGACATTCTTGTTCTAGTTTTTCTCTTAACGCTTTTGGCAGAGTACTAGCTTCACCCCAGCTAGAAATATATTCTTCAAATAACGCTTTATTAACTTGTTGAAAGCGGTATTTAGGTTGATCTAATAGAATTTGATGTATTTTATGTATATCCATTTATTTATTATCTAATTTCTCTTTTATTCTTTTAAAAGCCTCTATCCTTTCTGGACTAAGCATGGTGGGGATAAACTTATCTTTATCTTCAATATTTAATATATCGTCAATTTTCCAAACTTCAAAACCACTTGCTTTACCCTCTTCAATAGTCAAGTCTGAAACTTCTCCATTATATTCATAGAGATAGATGGCTTGAAAGATATTATTAACATTTCCTGTGGCTTCCTCCTTCACATTGTAGCGAACTACATCCACTAATTCTAGCTTATTTGGATCAATATTTAAGCCTGTTTCTTCTTTAGCCTCAGCAATAGCGGCCTCTTCATAGCTTTGACCAATCTCTACATGACCTCCAACGGTAGCATCAAGCTTGTCTGGCCACATATCTTTATCTTTAGCCCTGTGTTGATAGATGAGCTCAGCTTGAGGTGTATAGAAGTGAATATTTATTTCTTGGTGTAATAAACCATCACGATGAATAATATCACGCTCTTCTTGGCTAATTATCTCAGTCGATTCATTTAATATGTTTAACTTAGGCATGTTTCCTCTTTAATTTAATTAATATTATCTCTGAACGATGGCCTATCCTCATCGGTGGTCCCCAGGTACCAGTGCCAGCACTGACAATAAGGTTATAGCCATCTTTTTTACGATAGACGCCATAGCCATAGCCCTTATAGAGAATGTGAGCAACTATATTGCCAGGAAACATTTGGCCATTATGAGTATGACCTGATAGTTGAAGGTCAATGCCAGCTGCCCTGGCTTCTTTTATATATCTTGGTTCATGGAAAAGTAAAATACTAGGTTTCTTTTTATTATAGCCCGCTTGTTTAACAATTGTTTCTTTAAACTTCATTTTTTGATCAAATAGACAAGTAACACCAACTATTTGTAGTCCATCTATTACTCTGGTCTCATCATCCAATACTTGAATAGAACTATCTTTGAGAAGACCACGTACTTTTTCTCTCCCTAAAGCTAAATCATGGTTACCAAAGGAATAGTATACGCCTTGAGGGGCTCTAACATTACGATATGGGTCTTTGAGCCAAGAAAAGTCTGCTTCCATGCCATCAAAGAGGTCACCGGTAATGAAAACAGCGGCGGGATTAAGTTTATTTACCTTTCTAATAATTCTAGTGAAAGAATTTTCTCTATATATTGGTCCTAAATGAATATCAGTGAGATGAACCACTTGTTTCCCTTCCCAAGAGTCAGGTAGGTCAGTTATTTCCACCTCCACCTTCTTAATCCGATGTCTAACCGCATTCATGACTTCAAAAGGAATCATGAGAAAAGGAAGGAAGATAAAGTATATTTGTTGAAGGAAGAAAGGAAAATCTTGTTGAATATTAAACACCACTAAACTATACTCAACTAATAATATAACGCCCGCCACTATAATAGAGTTAATCATGAAGCCAATCCAAAGATTGGTGGCTAGATAAAGGCCTCGATTGAAATAATTATCCCGGTGATAGATTAAAAATGGTGCTAAAACAGTTAGAAAGATAGCTACTAATAGAACTTCACCTAAAATAGCCTGCTCTAAACGACCTTCAACATCTAGAAAATAACGCCAAAGAAAAAACATTAATGAATGTCCTAACAAACCCGCTAAAATATTTAATGATAGGAAAACTTTCTTCATATTTATATACTATCCTTGACTGCGTAATAAATCAATGTTATATTGGAGTATTCTTTAACAATTGTCAAACTAAAAGGGGAAATCATGGATCAAAAAGAAGTATCTCAGAAAATAAATGTCGTGCTCATCGGGGAAGCTATTGACGAATTTGAAAAATTAAAAAAAGAAGAGTTTAGGCGTGAAACAACCCCATTAACTTCACTAATAGAGCTTAAACTCGAGGATATTAGAAATAATCAATATCCTAAAATAGAGGTTCCGGGGATTATTGAGAAGCTCGAAAGCTTGAAAGAAAAATTTAAGGGAAAATTTCAAGGAGCTGTTACAAAACATTTTGGGGAAACAGCCCTTAATGGTTATGCTGAATTACAAAAAATTGTAATTGACCAATTCGATGAAACCATTAAAGTATTGGCGATCGGCTAATCATTCACAAACAAAGTATTAATACCACTTAATTTATATTGAGTGGTTTTTTATTTATTCAATATATTAATCTTGACAAAGTAATAAATCAATGTTATACTAATATATTCTTTTACAATTGTTTAATTAAATTAATAGTAATGAAAAATAATCAGAATCCAAGACCGAACCATCAAACAATTATTTTTTCAATTAACAAAGAGATAGGCAAGCTACGTAAAACCTTAACCGAGGTAACCATAGAGAAGATTGATAGTTCATGTGTTACTGATAGGGTGGCCGCAATCAATGCCTTTCTGGAACACCTGCAGATAACCAAGGTGCCAGAAAAAAACATTGAAAAAGTATGTTCAGGTATAGAGGGCTGTTTAAAGAAACTCAAAAAACTTCTCGGCCGCACTTACATCCGATCATATTGTGATGTGGAATATGTGGCTCGTAAAACGACCGAGAATCTGAGAAAAAGATTAAAATAATTTTTTTTCAACTATCTACTAAGCCATTCAGTTTACACTAAATGGCTTTTTTATTTTATTATCCTAACTATTCCCTCATCAGCATCAACTTCTACTAGATCACCATTTTTCAGCACCTGAGTAGCTACCTTGGTGCCAATCACACAAGGTTTTTTCATTTCTCGAGCTAAAATAGCAGCGTGACAGGTAATTCCGCCTTCGTCGGTGATAAAAGCAACTGCCTTTTTCATGGCTTGAACCATGTTAGGGGTGGTCATGGTGGTAACTAAAATATTACCTGCTTTTACTTTATTTAAATCATCTGCTTTTTTTATAATAACTACTTTTCCCTTTATTCTGCCTTTATAAACAATACTTCCCTTAATAACATCTGTTTCTTCGCTTTTATTA
>CAYXNV010000026.1:0-7074 GCA_964466835.1 uncultured Gammaproteobacteria bacterium | reverse complement strand
TGCTCCTATTTTGGGGAACTTGAAGATTACCTGGTAATGCTATAACAAAATCTTTAACCCCCGTCTCCCTAAA
Organism: uncultured Gammaproteobacteria bacterium; assembly: GCA_964466835.1. Lineage (GTDB taxonomy): Bacteria > Patescibacteriota > Patescibacteriia > Patescibacteriales > UBA12465 > UBA12465. The sequence continues at coordinate 7,001 of CAYXNV010000026.1, read as the reverse complement.
AAAATTAACTGTAGATACGATCTCCTTATAATTCTGTTTTACACACAATACCTTAATTTGAACATTTTGATTACAGTCTAATAAGTTCCTTATTCCATCCAGCATTTGGTTAAAGCTACCTGGGGTTCTTGTCAAACTGTCATGTAACTGCGAATCGTGACTGTAGACTTTAACTATAAAACTTCTATTTAAAATTTATGTTTAACGATTTAGAAAATTCCAATTCTCAAACTCCTCAAGCCCCAACTACTCCCCCGGAAAACACACCACCAACACCGGCTACTCCGCCGGAAAATATTCCTCAACCCCCAACTACTCCCCCTGAAAGTACTCCTCAGACTCCAGCAAATTCGTCGATTGACGATATTTTTGCCGAAACTGATAAAGTACCTGAAAATCATATTGGTCAACCAACCAAAAGTGATGGTGAAGAGATTGAAACTAAAAAAGTTGGCTTGATTTCAGAGCATGATAAGTTGAATTTAGGAGAAAAAAAGCATAATCGTAATTGGTTTAAAATTTTAGTAACCATTATTATTATCGCTATTGTCATCCTGGGTGGCTATTTGGTTTATGTTAAATTTTTTAGCTCTAGCCCAGTGATAGAACAAAATTTAAATGTTAATACACCAACTACCCCTGCTCCGGCTACCCCCACTGAACCAGATGTTGCTACCCCAACTACACCAACTGAGCCAGACATTACCACTCCAGTTATCCCAACCGAACCAGATGTTGTCACTCCTACTGAACCAATTACTCCAGTTTTTGTACCAATTGTTGATTCTGATGATGATGGCTTAACTGATGATGAAGAAATTGTTGCTGGCACTAACATTAATATTATTGATACTGATAATGATGGCTTAAGTGACTATGAAGAGGTTAAAATTTATAAGTCCAATCCTTTAAATGCTGATTCAGATGGCGATGGCTACCAAGATGGTCAGGAAATTAGAGGTGGATACAATCCTAATGGACCAGGAATGTTGCCTGGTAATGTTGAATAATAAAATTATTTAAATTATGTTAAATAATAACGGTGTTGATAATAAGACGCGACCGATGAAGCGTGGTTTGAAGGTGGCTAAATCGCCCCTACCACGCTTGTCTTTAAATCTACATACAATGCCTCAAAGCAGTGACCAGCATTTAAAAAGATGGTTGTTGTGGGGATTATTAATTTTATTGGTAATAGCAATTATTGCTTATTTTCTATTTAACTAAAGATTATGCCGAAAAGTAGTAAAAAGGAGGATAAAAAACAAGAAAAAGAAGTAAATGAAAAAGTTCATCAGGATTTAGTTGTTCGAAATATGCCAAAACAGCATAAGTTCAAGAGTCCTAAAAAATCTTCTCGGTCAAAATTGCAACCACAATTTCACTCGCAAACAGATGCCAAACCTAAAAGTAATTTTAAGGTAATTGGTTTTTTTATTATTTTCGCTGGTGTAATTTTTATTGGTTTCCTATTATATCTCGGCTATAATTATATAATTAAACCAGGGGCTGACATCAATAGAGAGGTAACACCTGTTTCAACTGAAGCTGAGCCAACAGATATAAAACAAGCTATTCCAGTCGAACCGGAAGACACTACTCCAGCAGTGACTGATATTACTACTACTACTTCTCCAGTGGTTCTGGATCCGACCATTACTGAGCCTGTACTTGAAGAAGAAGATCCGATTGAAGAAGTTATTTCTTTGCCACCCTTATTAGATTCTGATAATGATGGTCTAAATGATGAAGAAGAGACTGTGCTAGGAACCAATCCTTTACTCGCAGATACTGATGATGACGGTTATGAAGATTTATCAGAGTTAAATAACGGCTATGATCCTAACGGCAGTGGATTATTAACTGACAATTCAAATATCACTAACTATATAAATGATACAGTCGGTTATGAAATTATCCGTCCTGCTAGTTGGGGTTTAAGTTTGTTAAATAGTGGTTATACAGTTATTTTCACTGCTCCCGATGAATCTCTAATCCAGGTATCAGTCCAGGACAATTCTGAAATTCAAAGTATTCTCAGTTGGTATGAAAAATCTTTCCCAGATACAACTGTCACTTATAGTCAGTTAAAGAATAATGATAATTGGGATGGAGTAATTGGACCAAATGGATTTAATTTCTATTTGACTGGCAAGGATAGAGAAAATATTTATGTCATTTCTTATATCTCAGCTGTTGATGATCGTTTAACTTATCCTAACATTTTCAATTTAATAATTGATTCTTTGCAAATTAAATAGATTAATAAACTATATATCATCTAAAAATTATAGAAGAGACAACAAGTATGTTGGCTTGGAAGCAGCCATTCATTTAATGAGTGCGTAACAGCTCGCTTGTTTTCATAATTCTGGGGGCCCGCTTAATTTAAAGCGGGCTTTTCATATTTAAGCAACTTAAAAGCACTCTTGAGAGTGCTTTTAATTGAATAATTATAATTTTAATTTATTTTTTAATAATTTTATCAACTATTCCGTAGTCTTTAGCATCTTCAGCGCTCATAAAACGATCACGATCACTATCTTTTTCAACTGTGTTTATCTTTTGTCCAGTATGTTTAGCTAATAGTTGATTCATTTTATCTTTTACCTTAAGAATGTGTTCGGCTCTAATTTTAATATCAGAAGCTTGTCCTTCAGCTCCGCCCATAACTTGATGGATCATTACTTCACTGTTGGGCAACATAAATCTTTTATTGGGAGTGCCAGAGGCTAAAAGGACTGAAGCCATTGAGGCGGCTAAACCAACACAAATAGTACTAACATCTGATTTTATGTATTGCATGGTATCATAGATTGCTAAGCCAGCCGTAACTGATCCTCCAGGAGAATTGATATAGAATTTAATGTCTTTATCACTGTTTTCAGCGTCTAAAAAGAGCAATTGCGCGATAATAATGTTAGCGGTATGATCATCAATTGGTTCACCCAAAAAGATGATTCTGTCCTTTAATAGGCGGGAATAGATGTCATAGGCACGTTCAGTTTGTCCTTCTTTTTCAATAACAGTTGGTATTAATGGCATATTATTGTAATTATATTGTGATTTATAGGGGTATTATAGATAAAAAAGGGGGATTTGTAAAGGAAAAACTTGATTTTTATTTGTAATTATTTTAAGATATATTAAAGTTTAAGCTAATATAAATAATAGTTGCCGGCTGTTAGTCGGCCTTATTTTCTTGATTTAATATGTCACTAACACAAAAATTTTCAAAATTGTCTAATCGAGGTAAAGCTTGGTGGGTTTTAGTATTAATTATCATTTTCACCGCCATGGTTTTTTTAAGTTCTGGCGGTAATTATTATAATAGTTTTGCCCAGGGATTAGCTAATAAAACTAATAATGTCATTGTTTTGCCCCAAGTCAAAGAGCTGCCATTTAATTTAGGACTTGATTTGCAAGGTGGTACCCACCTAGTTTATAAGGCTGATGTCAAAGATATCCCAGAAAAAGATCGAGCTGGAGCCTTAGAATCAGCTCGAGATGTAATTGAACGTCGGGTTAACACTTTTGGTGTTAGCGAACCAGTTGTTCAAGTAAATCATGGAGCCAGTGGAGAATATCGTATTATTGCTGAATTAGCTGGGGTGAAAGATGTAAAGGAAGCAATTCAAATGATCGGAGAAACTCCAATTTTAGAATTTAAAGAAAAGAAGGAGGAACTTTCTATTAATGCAGAAGATATTAATGAAGACGGAACCGCTAATGTAGATTTTAATAAAATGTGGCAGAATACAGAGTTAACTGGTAAGCATTTAAAACGAGCTGTCTTACAATTTAATCCTAATGATAGCACACCAGAGGTTTCTTTAGAGTTTGATTCTGAAGGTTCTAAGCTATTTGAGGATATTACCGCTCGTAATATTGGTAAACCAGTAGCAATTTTTCTAGACGGTTATGTTATTAGCTCTCCAAATGTCAATGAAAAGATTACTGGCGGTCAAGCAGTTATTTCTGGTCAGTTTAGTATGGAAGAAGCTAAATTATTAGTTAAACGTTTAAATTCTGGAGCCTTGCCAGTGCCAATTTCTCTAATTTCACAGAAAACTATTGAAGCTAGTTTAGGGGCGGAATCAATTAATAATAGTTTACAAGCTGGTTTAATCGGCTTATTGTTGGTTTCATTATTCATGATTTTATACTATCGTTTGCCTGGTCTTTTGTCAGTTATTTCTTTAGCTATTTATGGTTTAACAATTTTAGCTATTTTTAAAGCTTTATCAGTTTTATTAGCCTTAGCTTTAATTGTGGCTATGATTTTATTGATATTTTATACTTTCAATGAAATGAAGGTGTTTAATAGTACTTTAGCCCTTCTATTTATTATTGTGGCTATTCTATTATTTTTCTATGCCATGAAACCAGTTACTCTAACTTTATCAGGTATTGCTGGGCTGATCTTATCAGTTGGTATGGCAGTTGATGCTAATATTCTTATCTTTGCCCGAACTCGGGAAGAATTGAAACAAGGAAAATCAGTTAGTCAGGCAGTTAAAGATGGTTTCCGTCGTGCTTGGCCCTCTATTCGGGATGGTAATGTTTCTACTTTAATTACTTGTTTGATTCTAATGTTCTTTGGTACTTCTTCTGTTCAAGGTTTTGGCACTACTTTATTCATCGGTATTTCTGTTTCTCTATTCTGTGCGATGGTAATCACTCGTACCCTGTCAGTTATTGTTCTAGGGCGTTGGTTAGAGAAGAGAACTTGGTTGCTAGGAATACGGAGAGTGAAAACAAGTGAAGAAGAAGTTAAATAATTTAATTATCAATATAAAAATATGACTTATCGGATAATTCAAAAGAGAAAATTTTTCCTCACCATTTCCATTATTTTAGTAATTGCCTCAATTTTTGTTTTAGCTAAATGGGGACTTAATTTTGGAATTGATTTTACCGGCGGTAGTTTATCAGAGATAAAATTTGAAAATTATCAACCAACCATTACTGAAGTACAGGATAGTTTAGAAGGAGTTGAATTAAATAATTTAATTATTCAACCAACTGCCAGTGATTCAGTTATTCTTCGTTTTAAAGAAACCAGCGAAGAAACTCATCAATTAATGTTGGAAAGAATAAAAGAAACAATTAAGGATAAAGAGGGAGCCTCTATGAAAGAATTACGTTTTGATTCAGTTGGTCCTTCAATTGGTCAAGAGTTGAAGAGCAAATCTTTTAATGCTTCAATAATTGTTTTAATCATGATTATTACTTATATTTCTTTTGCTTTCCGTAAAGTTTCAAAACCAGTTGCTTCTTGGAAATATGGTGCTACGGCAATTGTCGCTTTGGTCCATGACGTTTTAATTACTTTAGGTGTCTTCGCAATTTTAGGTCACTTCTATAATGTGGAAATTAATACCCCCTTTATAGCCGCAATTCTGACGGTTTTAGGCTATAGTGTTAGTGATACAATTGTTGTTTTTGATCGTATTCGAGAGAATTTACCTAAGAGCAATGAAAATTTTGAGAATACAATTAATCGCAGTGTAAACCAAACCTTATCTCGTTCTATTAATACCTCATTTTCTGCTATTTTAGCTCTATTAGCAATCTTTTTCTTTGGTGGTGATACCATTAAAGATTTTGCTTTAGCCTTAACTATCGGTATTTTCGTTGGTACTTATAGTTCAATCTTCTTAGCTAGTCCAGTGTTAGTAGTATGGGATAGATTATCCAGAAAAAAACGATAATTTATATATAGTTAATAATAGAAAAGGGCTTGTTTCAAGCCCTTTTTTTATTTGCTATAATAGTAGTATGAAATTTAGAGGTCAGGAAATATTAGATCTATTAATAGAGGGGGTTTATTTAATAGCGATTTTTTTAATACCGCTAACTTTTTCGTATTGGTTTACTACCTATAATATTTTTGAATTGAATAAATTGGTTGTTTTTAAGATTTTGATTTGGGCCTTATTATTATTTACCTTAATAAAAATAATTTTTTATTTTCCCTATCCCCCCTTTGATAAATGGAAGTATAAAAATTTTATAATGAATTGGCGAAAATATTGGTTGATCCCCTTAATTTTTATTATCGGTTTGAGTTTTAGTTTATTTTTTTCTTTAGATATTAGCAAAAGCTTTTTTGGTTCCTATGAGCGTCAAGCTGGTTTATTAAGTTATCTCTTTTATTTTCTTTGGTTTATTTTATTATGCTTCAATATTATTAGTATTAATAATGGTCGTAAATCAGATAGCCTAAAAAAAAGAATTAATCGAATAATTATTACTACTGTTTTTTCTAGTTTTTTAGTATCTATTTATGGAATTTTACAGATTTTAAATATTGATTTCCTTACTTGGCCAGAGCCACCATATTTAACCCACCGAACTTTATCTACTTTTGGTCAACCCAACTTTTTAGCTTCATTTTTATTGTTAGTTATTCCTCTTAGTGCTTATCTTATTTATGAAAGTCGTCGTTTTGGCTGGCGATTTTTTTATTTCTTAGTTTTTGCCGCTCAATTAATTTGTCTATTCCTGACTTCTAGCCGCGGTGCTTTAGTGGCAATAGTGTTAATGCTATTTTCTTTCTTAATCTATCTTTGGACTAGAATTTCTTTAAATAGATTTCGCAAAATATTGATTGGAATTATGGTTCTGCTTCTTTTGGGGGTTGGTGTGTTTAGTCTAGAGAAATTTATGCCTGGTCGTTTAAGTAGCTTTTCCAATTATCAGGTTGGTAGTCTGGCCGCCCGGATTAATTTTTATCAAGCAGCGGCTGATTCTATTGCCCAAAGACCAATTTTCGGTTATGGCCTAGAAAATGGTGGAGAGATTTTTATTAAATACTATGAAGCTGATTGGGGAATCCATGGCGATGCCGATGCCAGCACTGATCGAGCCCATAATTTGATTTTAGATATTTTACTAAGCTCTGGCTTCTGGGGGCTGCTCTTTTTCACTATATTCTATTATGCTTTTTTCCGATTAGCTTTAAATAATATTAATAATAATAAAAATAGGAATTTATC
>CAYXNV010000025.1:0-8608 GCA_964466835.1 uncultured Gammaproteobacteria bacterium | reverse complement strand
GGCATTTTGGCTGATAGAGTGCTCCAGGTGGTAGAGGAAGTAATGGCAGCGGGAATAAAATTAAATGTTGGTGTTTCTTTGGATGGCATGGGTGAAAAACATGATCAGATTAGGGGTGTGCCTGGTAATTTTGCCAAAGTTGATTACTTGCTAAAAAAATTAATAGAAATGCGAGAAAAATATCCCGAGCTACTCTCTGTTATTGTCGGCCTAACCCTTTCTAAGCTAACTTTAGACGGCTGGCAGGAAGTAAAAGAATATACTGATAAACTTAAAGTGGAATTGATGGTTCAATGGTATAATCAATCTTCTTTCTATGAGAACTCTAAAGATGAAAGTGATAATTTAAAAGAAGAAATGAAGAAAGCTGTTGAAGCTCAACCCAATAGTACTACCAGAGAAAGGTGGTTGAAATTGCTTGATAATAAATCAATTAAATTTCAATGCTATGCTGCTAACACTTTTTTCGCCATGAAATGTGATGGCAGTGTTATTCCCTGTCTAACTCATTGGGATTTAGTAATTGGTAATGCTCGAGAAAAATCAATCACAGAAATTTGGAATAGTCCCGAAGCTAAAGTTGCTCGAAAGACTGTTTCTAACTGCTCTGGCTGTCTCAATTCCTGGGGACTTAATTGGAGTCTTAGTTCTAGTTTCTATCCCCGAATAGGCTTCTTTTTGCGTAATCCTAGAGAAATATTCAAACGATTAAAGGCGGGAAAATAAAAACATATTAAATAAAATAACATAAATAAAATCACCTCTGATAAGGTGATTTTATTTAATCTATTTAATTAATTATCAATTATTTAAAAATACTTGCTCTAACTTTTCGGTTGACTTATCCCAAGTAAATTCTTTAATTTTTTTGTTAGCCACTCTACCTAGTGAAATTCTTTTTTCTTTGTTAGAAATTAAATCTATTAAAGCTTCAGCTAATTTTTCTGCTTGCTTGGGAGGAATAATAATAGCACTCTCATTTGCTTGTGCATATTCTCTTATTGCGCCGGTATCAGTAGAAATAACTGCACAACCGCAAGCCATTGCTTCCATTGGCGGTAAACCAAAACCCTCTTGCCTACTAGGCCAAAGAAAAATATCAGCTGAACGATATAATTCACTTAGTTTTTTGGAACTAGGTTGGCGATGATAAATAACATCCTTTGGGATTTCTGATCCTGGTTTATAAAAGCCAAACATTTCTAATTCTATCTCCGGATATTTTTCTTTGGCTTTCTTAAAAGCAAACACGCCATCAGCAACTCCCTTCTTTTCTAAACGATGATACATCATTAGTATTTTCAACTTAGGACCATCAGTTTTAGGAGGAAAATTATTAAAGATGCCAAGGTCAACACCATCAGGAACAATGCCAACTACTTCTTCATTAAATTTATCTCTAGCTAAATTTTTTAGCCAGGAGGCAATAACAATCTTTTTGAAAGGCATCTTCCAGGTAGCATCCACTTTTTCTATTTCCCGAGACCAATCTTCATAATCTTGGATGAAATAGAACTTTTTTCCCTTCTCCGCTAGGTAATCTAACAACCAATCAGCTGTTTCATTGGCGGTAGCGACACAAATATCTCCATCAGGAATATTGCTAGCTGCTAAATTCTTCACTTTAATCACCTTCACTTTTTCATCTAAAGGAAACCAATCAGTTGCACCATGATTAAAGAAAGCACGAATATCACGACGCCAAGATTTAAGATAGTCAAAAATCACCCTACGCATAGATGGGCTGGGTGATAGAATAATGGGATAAATTAAAGTCACTTCATGACCACGAGCGCCTAAACGATTAGCGTATTCAAAAATAACTTTTATCCCCCCGGTTAAACCAGAAAATGGAATGAGGAAATTAATTTTCATAAATTTTCTCTAACTCTTTTAAAATATTATTGAGCCGATGTCTTTCTTGGCTTAATTCAAAGTTTCCTGGAAAATGACGTCTAGCAGTTTTTACAACGCCAAAAAGCAACTTAATTTCTTCTTTTGAACAAGCTAATAAATAGGCCATCTTTCCAGAGCCCATAACAATTTCTTTCTTAAATTTCATATCTTTATGTAAAAAACTAAATTAACTCCCTTAATTATAGCAAAAACAACCTTAAATTTCTATAAAATTTTTATAAAATTAAAATAAAATCCGGAAAATTAAAAAATGTGAGATATTAGCTCATTAATAAACTTTTATCTCTCATGAACGCCTCAACACTTAATCAACAGAAAATTTGATATTTTTTTAATGAAAACAAATTAATGAATCTACACATTTAGATTGTAATTTACACTGAATTAAAAACACTAATTTTTTACCTAATATAAACCATTTTAATGTTTTTGTAGTCGGAATTTTTTTAATAAATTAATGGATTTTTGAATTTTTTAATTAAACTGATATAATAGTTTTACGTGTATGCAAGATTTGTCTAATTATCAAAATTTAAGAAAATCAGCTCAAGATTTTTATAACAATATTAATTCTGTCTTTTCTCCTGCTTTAAAAGAAAAGATCACATTTCCTGCTGAAGGTTTTAATCATATAGTATTCAAAACCGCAAGAACAGAAAGAGAAAGGTCATCTCAGATTTTAAGATTCAAATTATTACCTTTAGCGAAAAAGTTAATTGAAATATCTAATACGTATCAAGAATTTGAAGAAACTATTGGAGATTTTGTAATTAAAAAACATAAAAAGAAAGTCAAAGAAAGTAGATCGGTAAAATATTGGGGTATAATAGCAATTATTGACAACAGAAAAATTAAAGTCATTATCAGAAAAATCGGTGATAATGGATCCTTGCATTTTTGGAGCATAGTGCCAGCATGGACAACCAACAAATATAGGGATGTAAAATTTTTCACGACCATGAAAGGATGCCCAGAAAAAGATTAATGAATAAATCCAAAAAAGACTTCACCAAGTGAAGTCTTTTTTGCTATGCTTGCCTTCAGCTTATGAATTAGCCGAATAGGGCTGACGCCCCACAAGCATATTAGTATTATATATAAAATAAAATCTCATGTCAACAAATATCCTCACAAAAAACTATATAACAACCATTTTTTAATTGAATTTTACATAAAAATTACAATATTTATCTTTTTTTAATCCCTTATTAACCTGGGAACAAAAAACTATCAAAAAATAAGGCTTTAACCTTATTTTTTAATGCGGAGAGAGAGGGATTCGAACCCTCGATACCTTGCGGTATACACGCTTTCCAAGCGTGCGCACTAGACCACTATGCGACCTCTCCTTTTACTTTAATTTCCTGTTAACAATTGTCTTTAAACCTTCAACTTTATCACCATTACTATCTAAATAGTCTTCATATGGTCGAGCGCCTAATATCATCTCATCATCAATAAAAATTGTTGGAGCACCCAAAATTGAATAACTCTTTGCTTCTTGAATTGTTTCATCTATCTTCTGAACCTCTTCAGCACTATTTAAACAAGAAAGGAACTTATTTTCATTTAAGCCAATTTCATCAGCGTATTTATCAAAATCATTGATTAATAATTGATTATCTTTAACTTGATCAAATAATAAATCTCTCATCTTTGACCATTTATTACCAGAACAATTAATTGCTAAAGCAGTTTTCTGAGATAATATTGATGAGGCGGTAATATAAGGACGAACAATTATTGCAACATTATTTTTATTTTCCTTGGAAATTTTTTCTAAGGTATCAGTCAAGTCAGCACTATAGCGATTAGCATAATCTTCATAAACAAAAATCTTTAATTGAGCATTCTCAGGGCCAAGAACATTATCATTACCTCCAATCTCTAGAATATTATTAGACACATAGCTCTGGGCTTGAGCTTCTTTGGAGGTGAGGTTATCTAATTGCTCCTTATTACTATTCTGATCAGAAGAAAAAATTAATATGACAATAATGATTAATACAATCACTATTAAAGCCATGATCATTTTTGTAAATTTTTTAGGACTAGTCATATTTTTATAATTTATTTATTTTTATGTTAACTTTTCTATATTTTTGCTTTTGTATCTAAGCCCTTTTCTTTTTCTATTACTTGAGCAACTTTAAATAACTCCCCTTCTTTGATCCGTGGAGCAATTAGTTGCGCTCCAATAGGCAAGTTATCAATTAAACCAATCGGAACCGAAATGGCTGGCAAGCCACTAAGAGAAGCTCCGGTTACATAAATATCTTCTAAATACATTGTTAGGGGATCATTAACTTTTTCACCAATCTTAAAAGCAACATGAGGCGAGGTCGGAGTTAATAATATATCAACTTGTTCAAAAGCTTTGCTGAAGTCTTGTCTAATTAAAGTACGAACCTGTTGGGCTTTTTTATAATAAGCATCATAATATCCAGCACTTAGCGCATAAGTGCCTAACATAATCCGACGTTTAGCTTCAGGGCCAAAACCAGCTCCTCGATTAACTTTATAAAATTCTTGTAAATCTTTAGTTTCATTTTTTGATAAACCCCAACCAATACCATCAAAACGAGCTAGATTAGAGCTAATCTCTGAAGGAGTAATAATATAGTAGACGGGGACACCATATTTAGTATGTGGCAAACTAACCTTAATAATCTCTGCTCCCCGTTGTTTTAAAACTTCAGCCGTCTCTTCTAAAGCTTTTCTTATCTCTGGATTATCTGATTTAGAAAAGTATTCTTTAGGCCAACCAACTTTCAATCCTTTTAAATCTTGACCAAAATAATCTTCATAGGATTCAACTGGGTCCAAAATAGTAGTAGCATCATTTTTATCTTTCCCAGCAATTGTTTTTAGAACTAGAGCCGCATCAGCTACTGTTTTGGTTAAAGGCCCGATCACATCGGTTGATGAAGTCATTGATAATAAACCAAAACGAGAAACACGACCATAACTTGGTTTCAAACCAGTGATTCCACAAAAACTAGCTGGTTGACGAATGGAGCCACCAGTATCAGATCCCAGAGCAAATAAGCACATATCAGCCGCTACAGCGGCTGAGCTACCTCCTGAAGAGCCTCCGGGCACTCTTTCTGTATCCCAGGGGTTTTTAGTGGTGCCAAAAGCTGAATTCTCAGTAGAAACACCATGAGCAAATTCATCTAAATTAGTCTTGCCCAATAAAACTGCACCCGCTTCTTTTAATTTCTTAACAACCGTCGCATCATAAGGGGCAATATAATCTTCTAAAATTTTAGAAGAAGCAGTTGTTTTAATGCCAGCGGTCATAATATTGTCTTTGCAAAGATAGGGGATACCTAAAAGATCGCCTTTTTCACCAGCTTTTATTCTAACATCAGCTGCCCTAGCTTCAATTAGGGCAGTTTCTTCACAAATAGTTAAACAAGCATTAAGTTGATCGTTTAATGATTTAATCCTGCTTAAACAGTCTTTAGTTAAATCAATTGAACTTATCTCACCTTTATCCAACTTTATTCTTGCCTCTTGAATTGTTAGTTTATTTAAATCCATAGAATTATAATATTTTTTTTACTTTAACCTGATTGCTCTCTACTTCTCCTTGATTCAAAGCAGAATCAATTTCAGCTCTATCCCAATTTTTTATATCATCACTACGCCAAATATTATTCAATTCACTTACTTGAGCAGTTGATTGAACATCTTTAGTGTTAACTTTATTTAATTGACCAACATAATCTAAAATATCTCCTAATTGCCCCTGATACTGCTCTAATTCTTCAACATTTAAATCAATCCGAGCTAACTCAGCTATATGTTGGATATCTTCTTTTTTTATTTTCATATATTTTTATTTTATCAATTCTAAAAATTCTTTTTCAGTTATTATTTTAACACCTAATTCCTTAGCTTTATCATACTTTGAGCCAGGCTTTTCACCAGCCACCACAAAATCAATTTCTTTGCTAATACTACTTTTTACCTTCCCTCCTCTATTTTTTATTCTATCTTTGGCTTCTGGTCTTGTCAAACTGCTTAGAGTGCCGGTTAGAAGAAATATTTTCCCATTTAAACTGCCTCTTTTTTTATTATCATTAACTCTAAATAAAGAAACTCCATTATCAGCAAACTTATTTAACATTTTTAAATTATGTTCATCATGCCAAAATTCATAAATACTCTTAGCAACAATCGGACCAACATCTTCTAATTCTTCTAAATTATTCATTGATATCTTTTGGAAAGCTTTTATTAAACTATTAATATTAATTTCTTTCTTAGAGTCAATTTCTAGTTCCCTGCTTAGCAATTCGGCTGTTTCTTCGCCTACATGTCTAATGCCTAGAGCATAAATAAAGCGAGGTAATTCAATTTGACGACGCTCATTAATCATTTTAATGACGTTATCAGCTTTTTTTTCAGCAAATCTTTCTAAGCTTAATAAATCCTCCTTTTTTAATGAATACAAATCAGCTGGATCTTTAATTAACCCCTCGTTCATGAATTGTTCAATTAATTTAAATCCTAAACCTTCTAAATCAACTGCACCCTTAGAAACAAAATGAGATATCTGTCTTAGATTGGCGGCATAGCAATTTTTATTAAGACAACGATAGGCAACCTCGTCACCAATTTTAGCTACTTTACCCTCACAGCGAGGACAATTCTCTGGGACTTTAATCTTTTTTTCTTGCCCAGCCCTAAGATTCTCTAGAACCTTAATAACTTTAGGGATAACATCACCAGATCGTTCAATAATAACTGTATCACCAATCTTTAGTCCTAATCTTTCAATTTCATCAAAGTTATGAAGAGTAGAGCGACTAATAGTAGCTCCACCAACTGTTACTGGCTCTAAAATAGCGGTTGGCGTTAAAGCTCCAGTGCGTCCGACCTGCCAAACTAAATCAATTATTTTAGTGGTTGCTTGTTCAGCGGGAAATTTATAGGCAATCATATAGCGCGGTGCTTTACCCACCACCCCCAAAATCGGCCACATCTTTAAATCATTGATCTTAACCACTACTCCATCAACTTCAAAAGATAAGTTGTCCCGTTTTTTTATAGCCTGTTTATAATACGAAAAAACTGCACTTAAATCAGAACAAACTTTATTATGTTTCAAGGTTTTAAATCCCAACAAATTAACTAACTTATCCGCTTGATTACGACTACCTATTAACTCTCCTATTGCTTGATCACCTATTGTTAAATCATAGGAATAGAAATCTAACTTTCTCTCAGCCGTTATTTTAGCATTTAATTGCCGTAAAGAACCGGCTGCTCCATTACGAGTATTAGCTAATAAGGGCTTATTTTCTTTTTTATATTTCCTATTTAATTCTTTGAAAACATTTTTATTCATTATTGCCTCTCCCCTGACGCCAACAACACCCTGTTGGATTAGATTTAAAATAATCTTTATTTCTTCTCTAGAGAAATTAAGTTTAATTAATTCTTTTTCAGTCGGTATTCTTAGTTTTAAGGGTATGCTTTCAATTGTTTTGATGTTATTAGTAATGTCTTCACCTACTTGACCATCGCCTCGAGTAGCTCCTTGAACTAAATTTCCTTTCTCATAGCGTAAACTGATAGCTAAACCATCTAATTTAAATTCACAATAATAATCAACTGATATTTCTTTTTTTAAGTAATTAGAATTTCGTTCTTCCCAAGCTAACATATCTTCTTCAAAAAAAGCATCAAATAAAGAGGTCATGGGACGAGAATGAACTGCTTTAGTAAATTTATCTAATGGCTTACCAGCCACTCTCTGAGTAGGTGAATCAGAAGTAATTAAATCAGGATATTCATTCTCTAACTTAAATAATTCATTTTTTAGACTATCTAAAGCCGCCGAACTAATAGTTTCTCGGTCATTAACATGATAATCATAGCGATGTTGATCAATCTCTTTTCTTAACCTCACTAATCTAATTTTTGCTTCATTTTTAGTCATAAACTGCAATTTATCCGTGTTAAAAACGGGCTATTCTCTCTCTATTATAACACAAAAACCCTGCTCTTGGCAGGGCTTTTGTTATCCTGAACTGAATATATTTATTCACCAGTTGCTCCTCCTTGTCCTTGAGAATTGGTAGCGTTGTTGATAAAAGCGACAATATCGTTAAGAGCTTGTGAGTTCTGCATAGTAACTTGCTCTAATTGAACTACTCGTGCTTGTTGAACGTTTAAACGAGTAGTAAATTGCCAGAAAATCATGACTAAAACGCCTAAGATAATCCCAACGATTAGAGGAAATAAAATTTCTCTTCTCATAGTGTTTTTATTTTGCCCAAGACGAGAATTGTTAATTTTCGCCGGACTATTTATTTTTATATTTTTATTATTATTGATTCTGGGCATTTAGACTAGCATTGAAGAAATTAACAACACTATTTAAACGAGCAGAGTCATCGGCAATAGTAGCTTGCATTTCATTCATTTTTTTGTTCAAACTTCTAAGAGTAAAGTGAAAGTAGAAGAACACGGCCACTAGCAATACTAAAATGATAATAGTAACTACTGGACCGACAAGATTTTTTTTCATAATAAATAAATTACCTAAAAAGAAGTAGACTAATATTACTCAACTTCATCTAGGTTTAACTTTAATAATACTCTTTAATTATAGCAATTTTAGGAAATAGGGTCAAGAAATGAAATATAAAAACTCCGCCATTAAGCGGAGTTTTTA
>CAYXNV010000024.1:0-8741 GCA_964466835.1 uncultured Gammaproteobacteria bacterium | reverse complement strand
GATTCTTGACTGCAGCCTCCCGTAGGAGTCTGGGCAGTGTCTCAGTCCCAGTGAGTGGGGTCATGCTCTCGCACCCCATACCCGTCGTTGCCTTGGTAAGCCATTACCTTACCAACAAGCTGATAGGACATAGGTCCCTCCCCAAGCGCCGGAGCTTTAATTAAAGAACTTGTGTTCTTTAATACTATCGAGTATTATTCTCGCTTTCGCAAGGTTATCCTCGTCTTGAGGGCAGGTTACCAATGTGTTACTCTCCCGTTTGCCATGCTAGCAAGCTAGCATTCGACTTGCATGCCTTAGACACGCCGCCAGCGTTCATCCTGAGCCAGGATCAAACTCTCTGTAAAAATTTGATTTGACTCAAGAAAACGTTGTTGTTTTCTTGATATAAGATTCCGTTTTTAAAAACGGAGAAAAAATAATGTTATCCGAATTGATGCCAATTAGCATCAAAATAACCATCACCAATCTACATGAATTATTAAGGTTCAAAACAGTACAGAAAAAAACAGAGATATAAAAATATCTTGTTTCTATACAAACGTATTCTGTTTTTTGTTTTTAATAACCTCATTTTATACCATTAATAAATAACTGTCAAGAGGTGTATTAACATAAATTGCTGAATTGACTTTCTCCCTTTTTTGAGCTATAAATTAAGTATAATATTAAATAAAAACATATGAGTTTTGAGAATCCTATTGGAGAGGATAAAGAAGCAAAAAAGAAAGCCGAGAGAAGCTATCAAGCGTATAAGTATATGAGACGAAAGGATGGCAGTAAGGCTGAAGAAAAAAGAGCTGGACGAGAATTAAAGGAAGCTGGAATTCAAGAGAGAAAGGAAAACGAAGAATACAATATTCATAAACGAACTAATTTAACCGGCATCCCAGAAAGAAAAGGTCTTGAACCCCAAGAAAATATAATTGATCAGGATAATTACAATAGTCCAGAGCTTGGTGAATTAGTTGGGGGCCAAGAATATCCTGGAGAATTTGAAGATAAACAAAGAGGTAGTAAATTTATGACCAGAGAAGACGTTCCTGATATAGCCGAAGAAACAGTTGTTGGTTATGACAAAGAAGGTGATCCAATCACTCAAGAAGAGATTGATTTAAAAGAACATATTAATGAAATGGCAGAAGATGCCATGAAGAATGCCGGCAAAGATCCTTATGATTTTGGCTCTATTATTGTTAAATTATTTAATAATATAGAAAGTAAAAATTTAAGTCAAAAACAGAGAGATGAAGAATTTGATAGATTATCCAGAAAAGTGAGTACATTTATATCAGCCTATAAAGACATTCTAGAGTCTGGTTTAGACGAGAAAGAAGAATATCAAATTGCGCGTGAAACTTTTAAGAAAATAATCGGTGATGTTGTTTATTCTAGTGATGAACAGGTTGAAATTTTACCTGGCAAGAAAATAGAGTTTAAAGAGAAAAAATTAAGGAAACGAGGGGAAAGGAAACAGAAAATTTATTATGATAAAAGAGATAAAGGTTTTTTAGATCCAAATAGTGCTAGAATTTCTAGTGAAAAAGACCCAAGAAGAAATAATAATAGACCTTATAAAAAAGTTAATGGTGAAGATGTATTGGAGAAAGAAGGTCCTAAAGCCTTTAACCCTAAAACAGGCAAGAAAGAATTTATTTAATAACATAAAATCATGCGCATTAAGTATCATCGAATTGAGAGAAAAAAAGAAGAGCCAATTTTTCGGTCTAATGACAAGATTAGAGTGCCCGAAGTTTTTTTAATTGATGAAAATGGTGAGGCAGCTGGTAATATGCCAACTGCTAAAGCTTTAGCAATGGCTCAGGAAATGGATTTAGATTTAGTAGAGGTCAACCCCAAGGCTAACCCTCCAGTTGTAAAGATAACTAATTTGGGTCAGTTAAAATATGAGCGTGACAAAAAGGCGCATAAACAGAAAATGCAACAGAAAAAGGTGGAAATGAAGAATATTCGTCTGTCATTTAGAATTAGTAGTCATGATTTAGGGCTTCGTCTTCATCAGGCTGAGAAGTTTTTATCTAAAGATAATAAAATTAAGGTAGAATTGATTTTACGGGGGAGAGAAAGACAACATCAAGACAAAGCTAAGGAGATTATTAATGGTTTTGTGGCCAAGTTAAAGGAAAATGAAGATTTAAACGTGGAAATTGAGCAACCCTTGACAAAACAGGGCGGAAGATTTATTATTATATTGATCAATAAAAAGTAAAGAATTGTTGAATCAGGTATATACCTGTTTTTTTAATCTTGAATTTATGCCTAAGATAAAGACTCATAAAGCAACTGTTAAACGTTTTAAAAAGACATCTACCAATAAATTAAAACAAAGAAAAGGTGGCCAAGATCACTTTAATGCTCGTGAATCTGGTAATACTACTAGAAAGAAACGTTTAGATATCACCACAACTAAGACTTTAGAGAAAACTATTAAAAAATTAACTCCTTATAACTAAAGATAATTTAGTGTTTTAACCTATGCCTAGAGTAAAGCGCGGTACAACCCATGTCAAAAAGAGACGTAAACTTTTAAAACAAGTTAAAGGTTATAAATGGGGCCGCAAGAAATTAATAAGATTAGCCAAAACTGCTCAGACTAAAGCTGGTGCTCATGCTTTTGTTGATCGTCGTAAGAAAAAAAGAACAATGCGTAGTTTATGGCAGATAAAAATAAATGCTTTTGTTCGTGAACATGGTTTATCATATTCTGTTTTCATGAATAATTTAAAAAATAATAAAGTTGCCTTGGATCGAAAGATTCTAGCTGATTTAGCTGTTAATAATAAAAAGGTTTTGAAGGCAATCATTGAAAAAACTAAAAAATAATATGTTTTTTTGGATTAAAATTGCTCATATAATTGTTTCTGTTCTACTTATCGTAGCTGTTTTATTACAGAATCGCGGTGGTGGTATGGGCAGCGCTTTTGGCGGCGGTGGCGGCGGTGGCGGCGTCGGCGGTGGTGCTTATTTAACCAAACGTGGCCTAGAAAAGAAACTTTATATCGCCACTATAGTTTTAGCTATTATTTTTCTACTTCTATCTTTAGCAGTCTTTATGTCTGCTTAGTCTTTAATCTTCTGTGATCTCACTAAAAGATAAAATTATTTTATTTAAGAAAAAAGCCAAGCAAGCCTTGTCTTATTTTGGTTTGTTTAAGTTTTTAAAAACTGAGCCAGAAGAAATGGACAAGAAATTAGTTTACTCTCTTTCCACTCGTAAAATTCCTAATGGCAAACAATTTAAACATTTAAAGAAATTTTTAAGCCCCAAGGAATTCTTGGTTGTAAAAATTTGCGTCCTACTTATCATTATTAATGCTGTTTATTTGGGAATAGTATTTGTTAAGAAACATTTAGAATATGTTCCCGTGGCTGGAGGAGAATATATTGAAGGAGTGGTTGGTTATCCTAAAACAATTAACCCTCTCTATGCCTCTAATCGTGATATTGATAATGATTTAAGTCGACTTATTTATTCTAGTTTATTTGTTTATGATTCTAACGGTGATTTAGTAAAAGATTTAGTTAATGATTTTAAAATTGAAGCTGATGGTAAAGAATATATTATTCAGATTAGAGACAATATTAAGTGGCATAATGATGAAGAATTAACAGTTGATGACGTTTTATTTACCTTTAATTTAATAAAAGATCAAGAATATCGTTCGTTGTTGCGGCATAGTTTAGCCGGAGTAAAAGCGGAAAAAATTGATGATCAGACCATTAAATTCATTCTTAGTGAATCATATGCTCCCTTCCCAGAATTATTGACTTTTGGCATTCTTCCTCAAGGAATTTGGGAAAATATTGATTCTGGAGCAGCAATTTTATCAGAATTAAATTTAAAGCC
This sequence comes from uncultured Gammaproteobacteria bacterium, assembly GCA_964466835.1. Classification (GTDB taxonomy): domain Bacteria; phylum Patescibacteriota; class Patescibacteriia; order Patescibacteriales; family UBA12465; genus UBA12465. The sequence continues at coordinate 4,873 of CAYXNV010000024.1, read as the reverse complement.
AATTGGTTCTGGTCCTTATAAATTTAAATCTTTAGTAAAGAATAGAAATGGTTATTTAAAAGAATATCATCTAGTAGTTAATGATGATTATTATAATAAGAAACCGTATTTAAAAAGCATTGTATTTAAATTCTATGTGTCCTATCCTGAGGCTATTAAAGCTTTGAATGATAACCAGGTTGATGGCTTAAATTATTTGCCAGCTAGTGAAAAAGATCAGCTACTAGCTAAAAATTCTTTATTTTTCCATGATTTAAAATTATCACAGATAGTATCAATCTTCTTCAATTCTAAAAAGCAGGAGAAATTAGCTGATAAAAAAATTCGTCAAGCTTTAACTTCGGCTATTAATAAAGAGGAAATTATAAATAGTTTATTTAATAATATTTATTATCAGGCCGATGGCCCTATTTTAGAAAATAACTTTGCCTATAACGACCAAATCAAAAAATATAGTTTTGATCCAGCTAGTGCGATTAAAATACTTAAAGAACAATCTTTAGAAATAACGATAACAGTGGTTGATGTTAATGGTAATGTTGTTTTAGCTGAGTCAGTTAAGGACTATTGGGAAAAAGTAGGAGTAAAAGTAAATCTTAGAACAATTTCTGGTGATCAAGCCAGTGAAATAATTAAAAATAGAGACTTTGAAGTTCTGATCTATGGACAGACTGTTGGGGGCGATCCCGATGTCTATGCTTTTTGGCATTCTTCTCAAATTAGTGCTAAAGGATTGAATTTAGCTAGTTATAATAATTCAGATGTTGATAAATTATTAGTAGAAGCTCGAGCAGAAACTAATCGAGAGGAAAGAATAAGTAAATATAAAAAATTTCAAGAGAAAATTGTTGATGATTTGCCAGTAATTTTTCTCTACTCTCCAACTTATACCTATCTTCAGAGCAAAAAGGTGAAAGGTTTTGCTGGCACAACAATTATTGAGTCGGCTGATCGTTTTGGTAATGTGTCTGATTGGTATAAAAAAACAAAAAAGAAATTTGTGTGGTAAACAACCACTTAAATATAACTCTTAAAACTTAATATTAAAGTATGATAACAAAAAAAAGAACCAGTCCGACTCCACGGAAGAATTTTTCTGGACGTCGGCCAGCGGCTAGACCTCGTCGAGTCGTTAAAAAAGAATTGGGTCCTGCTAATAATCCTCTCCGGATTATTGTTTTGGGTGGCCTAGAAGAGGTAGGACGCAATATGACGTTAATTGAATATAATAAAGAGATAATAGTGATTGACATGGGCTTACAATTCCCCGAGGAAGATATGCCAGGTATTGATTATATTATCCCCAATATTGACTATTTAAAGAATAAAAAAGATTGGATTAAGGGTGTTATTATCACTCACGGTCATTATGATCATATTGGTGGAATTCCTCATATTATGGGCGAAATTGGCAATCCTCCGATGTTTATGGGCAAAATGACAGCTGGGTTAGTTAGGAAGCGTCAGCAGGACTTTAGGACTGCTCCTCAGCTTAAAATAAAAGAGATTGATGAGACCGATTCTATTAAATTTGGGAATTCCTTTCAAATTGAATTTTTACGAGTAAATCACTCTATTCCTGATTGTTTTTCTATAATTATTAAAACACCATTAGGAACTATTGTTCATACTGGTGATTTTAAAATTGATTTTTCTCCAGTTAATGATAAGCCAGCTGATTTGAATCGAATTGCTCAGATTGGTGCTCAAGGAGTATTAATGCTAATGATTGATTCAACTGATGCTACTCACCCCGGATATCAAATTTCTGAATCAGCTATTGGTGAAGAAATTGATGATCTTTTTGATCAAATTCCTGGGCGCATTATTATTGGCACCTTTGCTTCACAATTAAGTCGTGTACAAAAGATTTTTGATTTAGCTGCTAAATATGGACGACGAGTTAATCTCCAGGGGAGAAGCATGACCAGTAATGTTGAAGTCGCCCATCAAATTGGTTATTTAAAATTCAACCCTAAAATATTAGTTGATGATAGAGAGCTAAATAAACTACCAGATAATAAAATATTGATTGTTGGTACTGGTGCTCAAGGTGAGCACAATGCTTTTCTTAATCGAGTAGTTAATAATGAACACCGAACTGTTAATTTAAAACAAGGAGATACAGTTCTCTTCTCTTCTTCAGTCATTCCTGGCAATGAAAGAAGTATTCAAAATTTAATGGATGCAGTTGCTCGTCAAGGAGCAAAAATTATTCATTATAAAATGCTTGATATCCATGCTGGTGGTCATGCTAAACAAGAGGATTTGAAATTAACTATGCGATTATACCGACCGGAGTATGTTATGCCCATAGAAGCTAATCATCATATGTTAAAAGCAAATGCTGAATTAGCGGAGGCAGTTGGTGTCCCCAAAGAAAAGATTTTTGTAGCTGATAATGGTCAAGTAGTAGGATTTAAAAAAGCAGCTAACGGTCGTGTGGTTGGGCAATTAACTAAAGAGAAGGCTTTAACTGAATATGTCATGGTTGATGGTTTAGGTGTTGGTGATGTTTCTGAGATTGTTTTACGTGATCGTCGAATGATGGCTGGAGATGGAATGATTGTAGTAATTGCGACTATTGATTCTAAAACCGGAGCTATCATTGGGAACCCTGATTTGATTTCTCGGGGCTTTATTTATATGAAAGGTAATCGTGATTTAATTGAAAAGACTAGAATGAGGGTAAAGAAAATTGTTAAGGACAAAAACCCGATGTCAGCCACTGAAGATGATTTTATCAAGAACAAAATTAGGAATGATATTGGTCAATTCCTGTTCAAGCACACTAAGCGTCGTCCAATGGTTTTACCAGTAGTAATTAAAGTATAAAATTTAGCTTATATTTAATAAAAAGACCCTATGTATAATGGGGTCTTTTTGTTGTGATTAATTTGTGGATAAAGCTATTGACAAACTAATTATAGTGTGATATAGTATAGAGTCGCTTGAGACAAATTTAGTTTATTTAAAAGACCGTTTTAAACGGGTCAGGCACGACAAGCATGGGGATTTTCTTCCTAGGATTTTCTGGCTTTTGCTCGAAAGTCCCTAGAAGAAGTTTTCTTGCCTACCCGTTTAAGCCGGTCTTTTTTTATTTACTCAAACATTCTATCTTTACCAACAACAATGTTTATTTTATTTTTCATTATACCAATTTCAACTGGAGTTTCTACTTCAACTACTCCATCAATTAATAGTTTGTGCTTAGGGTTTTGAATTTTTATTTTATCAGCCGTTAAATATGATTGATCCCTCTTCTTTGTTTCAATATATATATCTAATAGGCCATCATGGGGGTTTGATTTTACTTTTAAGGGATTACTTAATAGATTAATAATCTTCACTTCCCCCTTCTCAGCTATCTCTAAGGAACATTTATTAATTTCTAACGTAGTTCCAGCGCTTTCAATAACAGCTTGGTTGAGGAAGTAATGTTTTCCGATTAAACCAATATCAATCTTCTCTATTCGACGAGCCAGAAGGATATTACAAGCATCTTCTTCGTTTTTTATACCAAAAGAAGTGGCAATAGAGTTATCATCACCAATTGGTATTATTCCAAGTAAAGTATTTTTTTGGAAATCACCGTAGATGTCAGAATCAATAATCGCTCCAATTATTTTATTAACAGTTTGATTATTGCCAACCGCCACTACTGTCTTAGCTCCAAGCTTAATTTCATTTTGAACTGTTCCTCGAATGTTTTTAATAGTGCTAAGACGAATTATTTTTCCATTTAAGCCTAAATCTGTTAATCTAATTTCCATCCGATTTATCGCTCGGTTATACTTACTCTTATTTAAATAGTCGTCATATATATAGACGTTCATAGAATTGCTTTTTCAAGCTTATTTATTTACTGCTAACCTCAGACTTAGGTTTGGTTTCAATTTTTTTAGGATCTTCGTTAATAGGCATTGATAATTGTCCATTAACTGCTGCCCCTTTATCAATTGAAATTTCTCCATATTGGACGTCACCGGATATTTTAGCATTAGAGCCAATTGCTAAATAGTTTTTTGCTTTAACATTGCCCTTTACTTCACCATTGATAATGGCATCACTAACTTCAATATTGGCAACAACTTTAGCTTTTTCGCCAACAAATAGGTTGGCCTTAGTTTTTAAAGACCCCTCTAGAGTGCCTTCAACAATAATATTGCCTTGCCCCTGAAAGTTCCCCTTTACCTTCACTGAAGCACCAATTATTGTCTCAGCGTCTTTAAATTTTTCTAGTTTACCGTCTTTGTTAAACATATTTTTTAATTTATATAAAAGTAAATCTTAATATCTTTATCTTAATCCAATATTAGGGCTTTGTCAAAGGAAAAAATTGAGCTAAGAATTGAAAAAAATAGGGAATTGTTATAGAATAAATTTAGTTTTAGATAGTTCCCATAGTTTAATGGATAAAACAAGAACCTCCTAAGTTCTAGATCCAGGTTCGATTCCTGGTGGGAACACAATAAAAGATTATTATTGTCAATTATTATTGACAAAAAAGCAGAATTGTTTTCTTAACCCCCTCTTGACTTTTATTCTCTTTAAGTTATTATATAAGTATAGTTTTCAGATTAATCTTGGTATTCAGGGGGATTATTGTTCTTCAAAGAACAATTATTTAAGAATAAATGTTCCTTAGGGAACATTTTTATAGATTGGGCCATTAGCTCAGTTGGCTAGAGCGCTTGCATGGCATGCAAGAGGTCAAGGGTTCGAGTCCCTTATGGTCCACACTAGAGAAGAATAAATGTATAATTTATTCTTTTTTTATTTTGTGTTATATTGAATATATACTAATATAATTATATGAAAAAAAGAGCTTTTATTATCCACGGCTGGGGAGCTGATCAAGGTTATGGAGGAC
>CAYXNV010000023.1:0-9570 GCA_964466835.1 uncultured Gammaproteobacteria bacterium | reverse complement strand
TGTCCCTGAAATCCACAATATCAGTAAAAAGGGCCAATTCATTTGTTTTCTAAAAAGTGAGGAACTTAACTGATTTTCCTTGCTTTGTCAATTGAGATGATAAGTATTGTAAAAGAGTCGTTTTTCCTGTTTGGCGAGCCCCCACTACAGCTAAAATTTCTTTTCTTTTAAGAAAAAGATTAATTTGTTTTTCTATTTCTCGATGAATATACATAAATTTTAGCAGGGATATCTTTTAAATTATCTAAATTTTAGCAGGGATAATTAAAAGAGTCAATTAATAAAATACAAAACTTTTCCGACCATTCTCGGCGGAATCAAGGATTAATCTCAAAAAGCTTTGAGAAATACATTAATTATTTTAATATTTTAACAGATTTAAAAATTTAAGGCCACTCCTATTATTTGTTAATCAGTGCCGAACTTCTGCCATTTAGGAAAATTGCTTTTAATTTTACGTTCATGACCAGAATAGATGCCCGTAGCACTGACTTCAACCCCAATTGGCAGAGTTTGATCAGCTGGAGTTAGGGCATAAGTTTCGCTTAAGGTGGAGCTACGATTATTAATTCTAACTTTGTAATACTTATTAGCGGCAATAGTTAAAGGATGGGGAAAACTAACCTTAAAAATTTGATCAATAGTAGCAGAGCAAACTTGAGTTGAAACAGTTAAAGAACAATTGCTATTTGAACCCGCCTGGGTTTCACATTCATAAATAACCAGATCACTGGGCACCGTACTACTTCTTGAAATTGTTAACTGACTTGGATAAGTTGCGCCATTAATGTCTAAATCTAATTGAAAAGATTCGCCAGCACCAAGATTAATTGACCAGGGGTGAGTAAGGTCGATTGTCTCGCCAGTGGCCGGATTTTCATCATCAGCAGAAATTGTTGCCGTATAGGATGACTCATTGTCAAGCTCACCATCTAAAGTGCAATTAGCAATATCAGCAGAACTCTTTAAAGCATGATAACCGGCTTTTCCGATTGCTGTTTCAGCCGCAAAATAAGCCTTTTCAGAAATCTCTGCACTTTTAACAATTTGAGCGTGGCGAATCATTACATCACCAATCATAACTGTACCAGTAATAATGGAAGAGATGATGAGCAAAGTTAAAACAAGTGAGAGGGCTTGGTTTGTTTTTATATTATGATGAGTCCTAATCATATATTTAAAAATTTCTAATTTCTAATTTCTAATTCCTAAAGTGTTAAATAAATTCTAATCTCTAAATTACCTGGGAGGACAGACCTCTTTGAGAAAAGGCCTATGAGGTCCGACCTCTTATTCAGGGTGAAGTCATCCACAGATTTACCTTGACACTATTCTTTTAAAACTTATAATATAGATATGGCAACTAAAAAAATTAATTAAATCAATATGACTCCTATAACTATCCCTAAAAAAATCACTCGAGGAAAAGAACTTGTTGTTGTTCCCAAAGAAGATTGGGAAAACCTTTTAAAAATAACGAAAAAGAGAATTGATCAAATTGAACTAGCAAACAACATAAAACAAGCTTTGTTTGAGGTTAGAAAAGGAAAAATCATTGGTCCTTTTAATAAAGGCAAGGATTTAATTAAAAGTTTGGAAAAGTAATGAAAATCTTTTACACTCCTCATTTTAAAAGAAGTTTCAAATCTTTGCCCAAATCTATAAAGAAGAAACTGGCAAAACAAACTGATTTCTTGTTGAAAAATCTTCATCGTCCATCTTTAAAAAGTAAAAAATATAATGAAAAACGGAAAATTTGGCAAGCGAGAATAGATCGAAATTATCGCTTTTATTTTTTAGTCAAAAAAGATAAATATATTCTTCTGGAGATAAAATCTCATCCTAAATAAATCCATATCTCCTCAAATCCGTCTATAATTCTTTGCAGACAGCGCTTTTAAAGAGCTGTTTTTTATTTTGATCAAAATCGTGCCAAATTTGAAAATCTGCTCTAAAACTTAGAACTGGAGCGGATTTCCGAGCGCCTGTTTTTGGGGTCTGGCCCCGAGGAAAGTAAAGATAGCGCGGAATTGTTGATTGTTGATTGTTGATTGTTGATTTGATTCATATTGAAATTGGAAATTGGCTTAAAGGAATTAGAAATTGGTTTGGAGATTGGAAACAAGAAAAAGGCTTAAGAAGATTTGATACGATCGTGTCATTTCTTCTTGTCTTATTTCTATTCTCTATTTTCTTAACTATTTTCCATTTTCCAACAACTACTTTCCATTTTCTACTTCCTGTAGGTGTATCTTTGGGGAACAGTTTGCTGAAGAACTATTTCTCTAAGATCAGCTCCTTCGAATAAAGACTCTAGCTTAAGAACAATGGTTACTCGGGGATGAGAATAAGTTGTTGAGCCGGCAGTAAAAGGATTACTAGTTGGATTAATATAAAAATCTAAACGGCCAATACCAATATTAGTCATGGTAATGGTTTGGTAACTGCCGCAAGGATTACCCTCACATCTTTTTAAAACATAACGGCTGCCGATTAATTCCCTTTTATACCTAATTTGATTTGAAGAAAAATCTAAAAGCAAAAGTTCATCTTCTGGCGAAGACAGGGTCCCGCCATAATTATCATAATCCACTATGCCGGCTCGAATATCTTTAACTAAAAGGCTCATTAAATATTGACCATCTTCTTGAAGATTAAGCTGACCCAAAGTTTCTTCTCTGGTCCCAAGAACACGAATATAAATACTCATGGCGGCCAAAATAACCATGATTAAAATACTAAGAGAAACTAAGAGCTCAATAAGAGTGAAAGATCGGGTACTTGGGTACTTGGGTACTTGGGTACTTAGGGACTGAGTGTTGGATTTTTGTTCAGATTGCCGACGCAAAAAATTAATATAAGCGTTAACCTGTTTTATTAACTGAATATATTTCTCATTAACTAAGTCAGCTATCTCTGCAGAAACAAAGCCTTTTCTTTGACCTTTTTTTATGCCCTTTCGAGTCTCTTCAGCCTCGCCTCGAGCAATATAAAATTTATTTATTTTATCCTGAAAAGAATATCTGCCATAACCTTCGGCAATATTATCAGTAACAGACGAAGATGATCGCCTTAGTTGGTCAACTGAACGATATTTCTCATCAACTGGAAATTTCTTGGTTATTTTATAAACAAAAACCTCTAGCTTCTCAGCTAATTTGTGAATTTCTAAATTATCTAGACCTCTATTAGGCATAATATTTGGGTACTTGGGTACTTGGGGATTGGGAATTACCTAATTAACCTATTGCCCAATTACCCAACTTATCGCCAATCAGTTAGTCGGGTTTCTAAATTAATAGTATGAGATCGGCCTCGTTCCAGCCAATAAATAGTTGAAACAATTTTTTTCTCGCAATTAGCGCCGCAATCACCCCCTAAATCACCACCAGCTGAAATTTCCACCATTCGACGATAAACTGTTTGGTCAGCACAAGAACCAGTATGGTAATAATAATCATTAGCATGCCGGCAAAGACTACAATTAGTGCAATTAGCAATGGTTTCATCTCCGCTAAAAGTGGCGGGAGTACTTAAACTCGTATCATCATAATCAAGAATATACTTATCATTAGAGGTTAGACCATAGGGCCAAGATTGATCAGGATCTAATCGATTACTATTGACAATCGCATATATCACTTCAATTCCTTCACGGGCTAAATTAGTAGCAATAACTCGCTCAGCTGATTGCCCACCTAAGGTGGTCTGAGCTGTGCCAATAGATAAAATAGCCACAATTGCAGTAACCACAATGCCAACGGCAACGATAGTCTCGATTAAGCTTTGCGCATTGTAATGCGAATCTACGAATAACATGCGAATACAACGAATTATTTATTTATAGGATTGTAATGCGAATCTACGAATAACATGCGAATACAACGAATAAATCACCTATCTAAAATAATATTTTGGAATTGATTTATCTAAAATCGGTTGCATTCGCATATCATTTGTAGATTTGAATTATTAAGCGGAGCGTTTATAGGTTGGGTTCAAAATTCTCTTAGGGGCTAGATGTTTTCGCCGAAAATTTACTATTATCCCAAGTCTTTTGCCGCTTGAAACAAGATATCTCTTCACCTGAAAATAGTCTTCTTTTTCAACAGCTGTTTTAGCTTTCAGGTCAAGGATTATTTTATCTTCTATAATAAAATCAGGTATATTTCTTCTAGGTCTTTCTGCTTTAAAAGATTTTAATAAAGCGCCTTCGCGAATATATTTAATATTATTCTCTCTGAATAATTCCTCTAACATATCGGCATACTGCTTTTCATTTCTATAGCAACCTAATTTAGGTTGCACTTTAAAACAAAGTCCACAAATCAAATATGATAATTTAGGATAAACAATTCTTTTATTTTTATTTGTTGTATTCGTGTGCATTTGTAGATTCGGGTTACTATTCTGTTTTTCTGACATCAATTTCTCCCTGACTATTAACTCCAACATAAGCATAAAAATTAATATCAACATGCTGGAGGGAAATTAAAACACTAGTAGCACCAGTTAATTTGCTTCCGCCTGAACCATTACTGACCCAAATTTCCCCCCGAGGGGACTTAAAAATTATTGAAGTGTAATTTGTTGTAAGGCTTATTTGTTCAAGTAAATCAAAACTTTGAATGACGGTATCGCTCCCAGCATCGTATTCGTAATTATTAACATTAAAATCATTGACAAAAAGCTTGTAAGAATCAGGCGTAGTTGAAGTGTCTAAATAAACACCATAGCCGTAATCAGGCCGGCTGCCGCTGATTTGCTTGCCGCTTAAAGCCATCATTTGCGCCTGTTTAATTATTCCAGCTAATTTTTCTGCTGCTGAATTTACATCTACTGACCGACCACCTGAACGCATATTAGCAAAAACCATTACCGCAATAATACCAGTAATGGCAACAACAACTATTAATTCAACCAAGGTAAAGGCATTAGAACATTGGAACATTGGAACATTGGAACATTTATTTCTTTTCATTTTTTAATCCTTTAATTATTGGCCATAACATTGCGCCGATCTCATCAGCCATTTTAATGCCAACCTTATAATCGTTCTCACTTAAAAAATTTTCTCTAAAAGAAAAATGTAGAAGATACTTTGATTCTTTAAGCGAGCCGTATGATGTTTCCTAAAAATTTCTCTTAACTGCCTTTCTCTGTCGAGCAAAACCTTCAATAAAGTTCAAAATAACCGAAAGTCCAGATCTTTTTAGTTGATTAGTAGTTATATAAATCTCTTCTTTGGGAAATTTACGAGCTATTTTAAAAATAAAATGTACATAATAGTCCATCTTTTTTCGTAGTCCATCAAAAAAATTTTTATCTTGCCCTTGATTCACTTGTTAAGTTGTTTAGTTGTTTAATTGTTAAATTAGTTAATGAAGATACCAATTAATTATCTCTTGGCCATAAAGTAAGGCAATAAATGTTCCTAAAGCCAAAAAGGGACCTAAGGGAATCTGGCTTTTTATTTTTTTTCGCTTTAAAGCTACTAAAATGAGACTGACTAAAGCGCCAATAATATAAGAAATAAAAAGGGCCAGGCAAACATTTGACCAGTGAGCCAGAGCCGCACCAATAAAAAGCCCGATACGCAAATCACCCAAACCAATACCTTTGCCCTTGGTGGCAAAATATTGCAAAGCAAAAAATCCAACGGCAATTAAAATAGCCAATATCAAATGGCTAATTCTAATTAAAGATCCTGCTTTGTTTAATGAGGCAACCAAAGGGGAAGAAACTAAATTTAAAACAAAGACCGAACCAGCTGCTGGTAAAAGAACTGAATCTTCAATTTTTGAATATTTAAAATCATAAACAAAGATAAAGACAAGAGTGAAAAAAATCAACCAGTCACGGAGAACACTAAAAACAAACTGATTGCCAATTGTTAATTGCTGATCACTAAAACGGCAGATAGATAAAACAAATAAAAGCCCCATTACCATCTCAACGATTGGATACTGGGGGGAAATTTTTTGCTGACAAGCTCGACAACGACCTCTAAGAATGAAAAAGGAAAGAATCGGAATATTGTCAAACCAGGCAATTTTCTTTTTACATTTAGGACAAAAAGAACGACCAGAAATTGTTTTATGATGGGCGAGACGATAAACTAAACAATTTAAAAAACTGCCAAAAGATAAACCAATTAGAAAAATAATGAAATAAAAAACTAAAATCATAAACAGGCATTAAGGTGCTTTAATTATACCCCCGGAGAAGAACCTTGACAACACTATTATTACTTCCTAACAGGTTCAACCTGTTAGGAAGTTGGGTTAGGTTCAACCTGTTAGGAAGTTGGGTTAGGTTCAACCTGGGCCGGTTCAACCTGGGCCGGTCTGGGCAGGTCTGGGCAGATCTGGGAATTGGTTAACGTTTATTTGAGATTAAGCCTGCTAAAAAAATAGAAATTGGCAAAAGAGTAAAGAGATTTCGGCCAACAATTGTTCCATCAATGACAAACTCATAAGAAGGAGTAAAGATATAAAGAAGTAAATAAGCGGTTAAAACACCTAAAAAAGTTAAAAATAAATAATAATTAGGATAAACAAAAATTCGTCGCCAGCGGATAATTAAAATTAAAATAAAAATACCTGGCCAAAGATGAAAGGAGTGAAAAAGAAAAACCTGCTTTAAAACTGAAGAAAAAATCTCTGGATGAAATCCACTAAAACTAATTCCTCCAGTTGGGGCCAGATTATTATAACCAAAACCAAGAGATATTTTAAAAATCATCCAAGGGAGGAAAAACAATAAACTGTAAAGTATAAACCTTAAACAAGCCACCCACTCCCCCTTTAATCCTCTCCCTTCCTCCTGGGGAGGGAGAGAGAAATGGGCGGGGGAGGGGGAAAATTTACGGAGAACCGTTCTCCGCAAAATAAGATAAATAATAAATACAATTAAAAGAACTCCGGCTAACATTAAACCCTCATTTTTAATCCAGGCTGTTAAACCAGTAAACAATCCTGCCACAAACAGGTTGAACCTGTTAGGAGTTTCAACTTGACGAAAATATTTAAAAAGAGAAATTGCCGCAACTGTAAAATAAAAAGTTAAGGCCAGATCAGCATAAGCGGTCATTCCATGATAAGCAAGAAGGGGTAGGGTAGTTAAAAAGGCGGTAAAAATTAAAGCTGTTTTTCGGCAAACCCCAGTAGTAGAGCATGGCTCACTCCGGGGCGAGGCCCCAGTAATAGAGCGCAGCTCTTTACGGGGCGAAGCAAAAGAACGTAGACTAAAATAAACAAAACCAATTAAAGCTAGATAATAAAAAGCAAAAATTATACTAACTAATACATCATTGACCTGACCTAACCAAAGATAAGACCAAGTCATCAATAAAGGAACGTGAAGAGGATAATTTTGAAATATTCCGCCTAAAAATAAATCCGTCCCCGGGGTCAAAGCTAATTGAGGTTGGTAAAAAAACAATTTTGCTTTCCAGGCCCAGTTATTTAAAGCATCAAAACTAATTACTGGCCGAAGAGCCGCGGTAGAAAAAACAAAAACAATTTCAAAAAGAATAACTAAAATTAAAATTATCTCAAGAGATGAGAAAAATCGGGCCTTGTGTTTTGGCAAAAAAAAGTCCTTTAATCTACTAATCACTTTTTCACGGCCGTGAGAAACTGAATAGTTAAAAATTCGACCTATTCGACCTAATCGACCTAAATAGAAAATGATTATTGCCGCGGCTATTATTGTTAGAATAATAACAAAGGTTTGAAAGGGTAAACCAGCTAATCCCCACCAAAACATTAAAAAACTAGTTAAACCAGTGCCCAGGCCAAAAGAAAGGATAAGGTTGGGGATTAGGGATTGGGTACTTGGGGATTGGGTACTTGGGGATTGGGGATTGCGCCGAATTAAAAACAAAATACCAGCACCAATGATAGTAGGAATTAAAAGAGAAAGAATTAAAAGTAGATAATTAATCATTTTTAACTTTTAAAATAAATTTATTAGACGCAAATTCTTTAAAATATTCAAACTCAGGAGGAACGTTTTCCGAACTAACATTAAAAGCAAGAATATAACGAGCTCCTTCTTCCACTACTTTTAAATCAGGATAAAGCCAATAATGAGCCCAGAGAACCATGGTCTTCTCAGAAGGAGCGATATAGCAAGTAGCACCTTGAGGAATTTCGCGTCTGGCAAATTCTAAAAACTCATAATAGTCCTCCCAGGCTTTGGAAAAGCCGGAATGAGAAATAATTTTAGCTGTCACCTGGGCCCGGCGAAGAACTAATGGCTTTTCTTTAAAATCAGAGAAATCATTTATCAACCAGCGACCCTGAATAGAAAACCAGCGAGGAAGGGTCAGGAGCCAAAAAATGAGTACAAAATAGACAAGAACTTTATAGAAATTTATTTCAGGCCGGTGCCGAATAATAGAAATCGCTACGAAAATTAAAATTAAAGAAATGCCCAGAAGAATAGCCAGGTAAAGATAAATAGAGAGAGAAACCAAAAATTTTTATTTCGGGAATGTAATTAATATTATAATAACCAAAATCTATACCATCTCTAAATTGATAAAAATAATTCTTCAAAAATTCAATCATACTTAATCAAAATAAGTTTGTTAGGACCAAATTCTTTAAATTCTTTAAAACCTTTAACTTGATCTGGCAAGTCAACATTAAAAGAAATAATATAATCAGCTATCTTTGAAGAATCAACTAAGCGCAAATCTGGAGCAAGCCAATATTTAGCCCGGACCCAAAAAGTCGGGTCAGCTGGTAAAAGGTAAATACTTGAGTCAGCTGGTATTTTACGTTTTCCAAACTCTAAAAAATCATAAAAACCATACCAATTAGCCGGCAGATTCTTGGTCCGAATAAGACGATCCACTGCTTTACTCTGCCGTTCAGTTATTGAATGACCCTTAAAATCAACTAAATCATTTTTTATCCAGCGAGCCTGAACACTTAACCAGCGAACTGAAGTTATTAACCAAACTATTAAAATAAAATAAATTAGGTACTTGGGTACTTGGGTAATTGGGAATCTTAAAGTTAGGTACTTGGGTAATTGGGTAATTGGGAACTTTAAAGTTAGGTACTTGGGTAATTGGGTAATTGGGTGTTTTGGTTTAGATTTTTGTTGAATTAAAGAAATCCCTGTTAAAATTAAGAACAATGAGAATCCTAAAAAAATAATTGCATAAAAATAAAAATGATCAGACAAACCAAAAAAATTAACAGCGGGAATGTTATTAATATAATAATAATGCTCAATTGGTTGTTGGAAATAATCTTTGGCGATACTAATATAAGAACCTGGCTTCGCCAGAACCTTGAAGTTTAATATGTACATTATATTATTTGCTAAACTTTATGAATACATACGAATGACACGAATTATTGTTTTGTTGCTAAAATAAAAATATTAAAACCAAATTCAAATTTCTTGATTTTCAAAACCTGAAAACCGACTTCTTTTAAGAACTTCTTTAATTCTCTAACAGAAAAATAATGTTTATGATCCTCAAGTTCTTCAGTGTCAATGACTTTTAATTTATAAGCTAGGAAATTTAAAACCGGATCAGCAATTGGT
>CAYXNV010000022.1:4957-11936 GCA_964466835.1 uncultured Gammaproteobacteria bacterium | reverse complement strand
ATTAAAAAATAAAATATAATAATATGTCAACTACTAAAGATTTCATTATTGAAAGACTCAAAGAAGAAATATCTGGATTTAAAGCGGAAGTAAGTGAAAAGCTAATTGGACGCGTTTTAAAAGTGTCTGATGGTATTGCTATAATTTCTGGCTTATCTGAAGTTATGATGAGCGAAATTATAGTATTTAAAACTGAAGAGGGCGAAGTAGCCGGAGTAACTTTAAATTTAGAAGATAATTTAGTTGGAGCTATTATTTTAGGTGATTTTGCTAAAATTAAAGAAGGGGATGAAGTTCAGTCTACAAAAAAGATTTTAGAAGTTCCGGTTGGTGAAGCCATTGTCGGTCGAGTAGTTAATCCTCTGGGAGAAGCTTTGGATGGTAAAGGAAAAGTTGAAACTAAGAATTTTTATCCAATTGAAAAAATTGCTCCTGGTGTTATTACTCGAGCCCCAGTTAAAGATCCAGTTCAAACCGGTATTAAAGCGGTTGATGCGATGATTCCAATTGGTCGTGGTCAAAGAGAACTTATTATTGGTGACCGTCAGATTGGTAAAACCGCTATTGCAATTGATACCATTATTAACCAAAAGGGCCAAAACATGAAATGTATTTATGTAGGAATTGGCCAGAAAGAATCAAAAATTGCTAATATTGTTGCTAAATTAGAAGAAGCCGGAGCAATGGATTATACTACAATTGTTTTAGCCGGAGCCTCTGATTCAGCTTCTCTATTATACATCGCTCCTTATGCTGGCTGTGCCATGGCTGAGTATTTTCTAGATAAGGGCGAAGATGTTTTAATCATCTATGATGATTTATCAAAACATGCTGTTTCTTATCGAGAAATTTCTCTATTGCTACGTCGTCCTCCGGGAAGAGAAGCTTATCCTGGTGATGTTTTCTATCTTCATTCTCGTTTATTAGAGAGGTCTTGTAAATTAAATAAAGATTTTGGTGGTGGCTCTATTACTGCTTTGCCAATTATTGAAACTCAAGCTGGTGACTTATCAGCTTATATTCCTACCAACGTTATTTCTATTACTGATGGTCAAATTTATTTAGAACCAGATCTGTTCTACCAAGGTAATCGCCCGGCTATTAATGCTGGTCTATCAGTTTCTCGAGTTGGTTCTTCAGCTCAGATTAAGGCAATGAAGAAGGTGGCAGGCAAGATGCGTTTAGAAGCAGCTCAATATCGTGAATTAGCTTCTTTTGCTCAATTTGGTTCAGATTTAGATAAAGAAACTAAAAATAAGTTAGAGAGAGGAAAACGTTTATATGAAATCTTTAAACAAGATCAATATCAACCTCTATCAGTCGCTAAGCAAGTATTAATCTATTATGTTTTGATTAATTCCTATGCCGACGATGTTCCAGTAGAAAAGATGAAGGAATTTGAAGATGGTTTATATAAATTTGCTGATTTGAATGATGAAGTTTTGAAATTAGTTGATAAAAAGAAAGATTTAGATGATGATATTGAGAAGAAATTAAAAAAATTAATTGAAGATTATAAAGCTACTTTGGATTATTTGATTAAGTAATTTATGGCTAATACTAAAGAAATTTCTCGTCGCATTAAATCAGTTTCCAGTACTAAGAAAATTACCAAAGCTATGGAAATGGTAGCGGCGGTGAAGATGAGAAAAACAATCCAAGCTGTATTAAAAACTCGAGCTTATGCTAATCTAAGCTGGGAGATAATTTTGAATTTAGCTAAATTATCAGAGAAAAGAAGTGATTCATTGCATCCCTTGCTAAATTCTCGTAAAGATATTAAAAAGGTAGCAATTATTTTAATAACCTCTAATCGAGGTATGTGTGGCGCCTATAACACAGCTGTGATTGCCAAGGCCAAGGAATCAATTGCTAAACATAATTTCCCCACTGATTTTATTTTGATTGGCAAGAAAGGGAAGATTATGCATAAAAGTGAACATGAAGTAGCAGCTGAATTTGATAAAAGTGATATTTTAACCGACACTAAAGATATTTATCCGATTATAAAAATGGCTTTAGATGATTATAAGTCAGGCAAATATGATAAAATTTTTGTTGCCTATACTGATTTTGTTAACCCTGCTAAACAAATAGCTCGGATTAAACAATTACTACCAGTTGAAATTGAGAGTGAAGATCAATATTTAGGAAAAGTTGATTCAAAAGAGGAGGAAGATAAGCAGTCAACAGATAATTTTGTTTCTGAATATCTTTTTGAACCTAATCCAGACGAAGTTTTAGATAATATGATTCCTCGTTTGTTAGAAATTCAATTATTCCAAGCCTTTTTAGAAGCTAATGCTTCTGAACATAGTGCCAGAATGACAGCCATGCATCAAGCTACTGAGGCTGCCGAGGACATGGTGAAAGAGTTGACCCTATTCTATAATAAAGCCCGTCAAGCTAGTATTACTGCTGAGATTGCTGAAATTAGTGCGGGTGCCAATGCTTTAGCTGAATAATAAACATTATATAAAAAATAATTTAAATCATATGTCAGAAAAAAAACAAAATATCGGAGTTATTAAACAAATCATTGGGGTAGTAGTTGATGTTTATTTTGAAAAAAAATTACCCGAGATATTTAATGCTCTAAAAGTTGATAATAATGGTAAAGAATTAGTGCTAGAGGTTGAACAACATGTTGGCTCTAATTTGGTTAGAACTGTAGCCATGGGATCTACTGATGGTCTTAAGCGTGGTGATGAGGCGATTGATACTGGAGCCCCAATTAGTGTTCCAGTTGGTCAAAAAACTTTAGGTCGTATCTTTGACGTTCTTGGTAATGTAATTGATGGTGGCCCAGAGGTAAAAACAGAGAAGAAATACCCAATTCATCGTCCTACTCCTAAATTTACTGATCAATCTATT
The DNA here is from genome assembly GCA_964466835.1 of uncultured Gammaproteobacteria bacterium. GTDB lineage: Bacteria > Patescibacteriota > Patescibacteriia > Patescibacteriales > UBA12465 > UBA12465. The sequence goes on along the minus strand of CAYXNV010000022.1, from coordinate 9,062 downwards.
AAAACTGAGGTTTTGGAAACTGGAATTAAAGTAATTGACTTAATTTGTCCGATTGTAAAGGGTGGTAAAGTAGGAATGTTCGGTGGGGCTGGTGTTGGTAAAACAGTTGTTATTATGGAATTAATCCACAACATTGCTTCTGAGCATGGTGGTTATTCAGTTTTTGCTGGTGTTGGTGAAAGAACCAGAGAAGGTAATGACTTATTTCATGAAATGAAAGATGGTGGAGTCATTGATAAGGTATCGATGGTTTTTGGTCAAATGAATGAACCTCCAGGATCACGTGCTCGGGTGGCTTTAACTGGTTTATCAGTCGCTGAATATTTCCGTGATGAAAAAAATCAAGATGTTTTACTATTTGTAGATAATATTTTCCGATTTACTCAGGCTGGTTCAGAAGTTTCCGCTCTATTAGGTCGAATGCCTAGTGCGGTTGGTTATCAACCAACTCTAGCTACTGAAATGGGTGAATTACAAGAAAGAATTACTTCAACTAAAGATGGTTCTATTACCTCTATCCAAGCGGTTTATGTTCCAGCTGATGACTTAACCGATCCTGCCCCAGCTACTACTTTTGCTCATTTAGATTCAACTGTAGTATTATCTCGTTCTCTATCTGAACTAGGTATTTATCCAGCGGTAGATCCGCTTGATTCTTCCTCTATTATTCTAGATCCAAAAGTAGTTGGTCAAGAACATTATGAAGTTGCTCGTGGTGTTCAGAAGATACTCCAACGCTATAAAGATCTGCAAGATATCATTGCTATTTTAGGGATGGAAGAATTGTCTGATGAAGATAAAGTAATCGTTTCTCGAGCTCGAAAAATCCAGAAATTCCTTTCTCAACCATTCTCTGTTGCTGAAACTTTCACTGGTCGTCCTGGTAAATATGTTAAATTAGCCGACACAGTTAAAAGTTTTAAAGCTATTTTAGATGGTAAATATGACGATAAGAATGAAGATGATTTCTATATGATTGGTGGAGTTGAAGATATTGGTAAATAATTTTATAAATAGTTATGGCAAATGAAACTATAAAATTTGAAATAGTTACCCCAGAAAAGGTTGTTTTTAAGGAAGAGATAAATCAGGTAACAGTGCCAACCACTAGTGGCGAAGTGAGTATTCTTCCTAATCACATTCCCTTGGTTTCTGTTTTGAATCCCGGAGTAATTGAAGTAAAACAAAAAGATAATTCTTTAGAAATAATGTCAGTTTCTGGTGGTTTTATTGAAGTAACTAAAAATAAAGTAACTATTTTAGCTGATTCAGCTGAACGAGCTGAGGAAATTGATGAACAAGAAGTTGAAGCCGCCCGGGCTAAAGCAGAAGAATCTAAAAAGCAAGCGCAAGACAAAGATGAAGTTGACTTTACTGAAGTGACCGCCAAGATTGAAAAAGAATTAGCTCGTTTACGCGCAGTTAAAAAATGGCGTAAATTAAAAAATATTCACGATAAATAAAGAAAGGTATGCACACTTGCAAGGCAATGTTAATCAAATGTATGGACTTTAGAATTACTAAAGAAACCATGCGCTTCCTTGAAGAAAATAGCTTAATGGGAGATTGTGATATAGTTTCTATTGCTGGAGCTAGCAAAGAATTAATTGATGGTGATGAGGGAGCTAAAGAATTGCTATTAAAACAAATTAAAATTTCTCAAGAGCTTCATAAAATTGAAGAATTGGTATTATTACACCATAGTGATTGTGGTGCCTATAAAAGCAGCTTCAATTTTAGTGATTCTGAAGAGGAAAAAGAAAAACAATTTACTGATATGGCCAGAGCTGAAGAAATTATTAAAGAAAATTTCCCTGGCCTAAAGGTAAGAAAAGTTTGGGCTCAGCTATTAACTGATGGCGGAGAAAAAATTGAATTTACTGAATAATTAAATGTTAAGAAATAAAAAACCCGCTCAGACGAACGGGTTTTTGTTTTAACAAACATGAGTGTCATTGTTTCGATAGTAATCTAGCAAACTATTTATAAAATTAGCTTGATTAACATCTTTTTTCTTAATTGGTTTTTTTCTTTTTTCTTTTCTCTTTTTTTCTTGATCCATTGTTTCAACTTTTTTAATCATATTTATATTGTTTTAAGATTGTGCAAAGAACTAATAAAAAACCGGTCAGTATTACCTGACCGGTTTTTGCTATATTGATTCAAATTATCTAATTATAATTTAACATCGCAAAAATCAACCAGGCTACTGCCGGTATAAAAACTAAAGAAAAAGAATTGTCGATTTTTGCTAATATTATGCATATAAATGATTATAGCAAAGTATTATAGTTATAACAATACCCAAATTAAAACCGCTCCACCTAGAATTATACGATACCAACCAAAAGGAATGAAATTATTCTTTTGAATGAATTTTAGGAAGAATTTAATACCAATAATAGCGGTAATGAATGATATAACAAAGCCAATGATCCAGACTAGTATTTCTTGATTATTTAAAATTAATGGTGTTTTATATAAATCTAGTGCAGTCGCTGCCAACATGGTTGGAATAGCGAGCAGGAAAGAGAATTCAACAATTGTTTTACGTTTTATTCCTAAACTTAAACCACCAATAATAGTGGCAGCGGCTCGAGAAACACCAGGAATCATTGCTAGGGCTTGAAATAAACCAATTATGACCGCCTGGAGATAGGAAATAGCTTTTAACTCTTCTTCACCCTCTTTTTTAGGAGAATAAAATTTTTCAAAGATAATGAGAATAATACCACCCAGTAAAAGAGCACTGGCAATAACGACTAAGTTATCCATTAAAAAGGTTTTAATTATTTTATAGAAAATTAATCCTAGGATAGCGGTGGGAACAAAAGCCGTTCCAATCTTGAAGACCAGATTCCAACTACTAATGATTTTTTTCCAATACAAAGCCACCACTGCTAAAATTGCCCCTAATTGAATGGAGATTTCAAAAGTTTTCAGGAATTCACTAGAAGGGATACGTAATAATTCACTACCAATGATTAGATGGGCAGTGGAAGAAATAGGCAAGAATTCAGTTAAACCTTCAATTATCCCTAAAATTATAGCGTGGAATATAGTCATATGTTATTAATTCTACCTTAAAATAGGGAATAAATAAAGTTATGTATATTATTATATTGACAAAATTATTAAAATATGATATATTAATATGATATTTAGCAATTTAACAATTAAAGTATTAAAAAGAGATTTTATTATGGAAAACGCTTGGATTTACTTACCACTTATCTTTTTTGTCTTATATATTGTGATAGGGGTTGTGATAACGCATATAATAATTTTTATAGAAATTGTTGCTCCACCAGTCGCTAATATATATACTGCGATCAAAATAGGGCGAATTTTTCGTCATCAGCCAAGAAAAAGAAGAAGTATTATCAATAAAATACGTCTTATATTTTGCTGGCCAGTGCTTTATACTCCTTATTGGGATCGTCTCTAAAGTCAAGCCTATAACTCTACTTAAATTATTCTGGGGTTATAGGTTTTTTATTTGTCCAATCTCTGCCATTTTGATATAATTATAATGAACTAAACATTATAATTTATGCCTAAAACAAAGAAAAAAGGAGGTAAAAAACCAGTAGTAGTGGCTGTTTCTGGTTATTTCAACCCCCTTCATACTGGTCATTTAGAAATGATTAGGGGAGCAAAGAAGTTGGGAGACAGATTAGTAGTGATTGTTAATAATGATTATCAGGTGACTTTAAAAGGAAGCGTCCCCTTTATGAACCAAAAAGATCGCTTAGAAATTATTGGTGCTCTTCGTGATGTTGATGAAGTTTTTTTATCAATTGATAGAGATAAATTACCAGGAGGGTCAGTGCCGATTGTTAAATCGTTGGCCAAAATAAAACCAGATATATTTGCTAATGGTGGTGATCGCAAAAGTGAAGGTGATGTGCCAGAATATGATATTTGCCAAAAATTAGGAATAAAGATGGTAGATGGTTTAGGAAAAAAAATTAGAGCTAGTTCAAAATTAATTGCTAAGGCGGCGATTGCTAAAGCTAAACTGAAAAAGAAATAATTATGAATAAATCAATTAAAAATAATATATATTTAATTTTTGTTATTCTGATAATTCTGATTATAGCTC
>CAYXNV010000022.1:0-4947 GCA_964466835.1 uncultured Gammaproteobacteria bacterium | reverse complement strand
CTTTATCGAGCTTTAGTTGATGATAATAGTGGTTCTTTACCCATCCTATCATACCTTATTGATGGTCAACATGAAGAAAAAGTATTGTATAAACCAGAAAATACCATTCAAATTATTGAAGGCTGGACTAATCGTGGCATTAGTCAATATTTTGAACTAGAAGGAATGTGGCAGAGTGAAGAATTATTAGAGATAGTAGGATTACCACAGATTGATTATCGAAATGTTGAAGAGGGTGTTCCGCCCTTGAAAGATTATTCTGATCAATTTTCTTTTTTAGAAGATAAGCCAGATTATTATGGCTTAGAAGGTTATCTATTTCCTGACACCTATCGTATTTATACAGATGCCACTATTGAGGATGTAGTGATAAAGATGTTGGAGAATTTTGACAAAAAATTAACATCTGAGATGAGAGCTGATATCAAGAAACAGGGGAAGACAATTTATGAAATTATTACTATGGCCTCTATAGTTGAAAAAGAAGCTCCTATTAGCCAGGGTGATGATAATGATGCTCGAATAGTTTCAGGAATTTTCTGGGATCGTTTAAAAATTGGTCAAGCTTTACAATCAGATGCTACTTTATCCTATATTTTTGGAGATAATAAGCCTCAACACCAAGGAGAGGAATTAGAAGTAGATTCACTCTATAATACCTATAAATATCCTGGTCTACCACCAGGGCCAATCTGTAATCCTGGTATTTTAGCCATTAAAGCGGCTATATATCCGATTAAAACTAATTATAATTATTTCCTCACCCCTAAGGATAGCCAAGAAGTTGTCTATGCTCGCACCTATGATGAACATCTGCAAAACAAATATAAATATTTAAAATAATATGTTTGATGATCAACCAGCGGTGATAGAATCTAATCAGAAGACAAAATCTTCTGCTCCTGGTCGTGGGCCCCAATCTTCTTCGTTGGTCAAGAAAATAATAATGGCAATAGTGATTATTGCTGTAATATTTGGCCTAATAGCTGGAGTGTTTTTTCTATATAAAAAATTTATTAACAAAAATCAAGTTGATAATCCGTCTTTAATTACTAATCCGACTGAGCCGGGTGGTGATACCCCAACCTTGCCCGATTTTACTCCCCCTAATGAAGCCACTACTACTGACGACATCATTCCTTCTTTTGATGTTGCAATTGAATATATGTCATTCGCCGATTTCTATCAAGCACCCGACAACACCATTGAAGCCAATGTTAATAATTATGAACTACCATTGAATGTAAAGATAGATATCATGAATTATTATGATGTCTCTCGCAAATTAGATTTAGATCCTGGCCTAGATGATTTGAATAGTTTTGGCTTTGCTGTAATCGATAATCCTTGGCTTGAAGAAGATAATGATTTTTATTCAATCTATGAGAATTTAGAAAATAAACAGATTCCTCTATTAATTACTTCTGATTTTATTATCTATTATTATCAAAATATTTTAAAAAAGGTGTTTAAAGATATTGAAGAAAATGTTTTCTATGATAATCTATGGGAGATTAATAAAGAGCTATATGCTCTGGCTAAGAATCGCTATGAAACTAAATTATCTATGATTGGTAATATTAATGATTCTGTTTTAGAGGGCGAAAGATTAGAGGCAGCTTTTTTTGCGGTTGCCCTAGAACTTCTTAAACCGACCACTAATCAAATTGCTCCCAAGAGTATGCCGGATGATAATATGTTTGACACTAATGAAGCTAATAAATATTATTTTGTTGTCCCTCCTTATCTCCGCGAAGATGTTTCTCGCGAACTAGAATTAATTAGAGAAGGGAAACAACAAACCAAATCCCCTGTTCTTCTCTATGCTAGTGATTATAAAAAATTTACTGTTCCAACTGAATATCGCTCTAATGCTAAATTAAATAATTTTTATTTAACTACTAAATGGTTAAATTCTGTCTTCCCCCTTAATTATCGTGATGCTGATTGTTCAGATTGTTTGTTAGATAGAGAGGATTGGCGTATTAATTTAATTGCGGCTAGTTTAATTACTCATGATTTTGCCAATTCACCAGAATTAAAGAATAAATGGGCCAGAATCTATAAAATTATCTCCTATTTTAAGGGTCTAAGAGAAAATTTAAACTATGTTCATTATAGTGATTCACTGGTTGATCTTTTTGGGGAAAATTATGATTTAGAACAATTATTTGATGATAAGAATGAAGCAAGCCAGGAAAATTTAGAGATTTTACGTCAGAAACTTTTAGGCTATAATTTTGCTGCTATTCAAGGGGCTTGGGACGGAGAAGAGGAAGTTGATAAAAAACAATTAGGTTTTAGAATGTTAGTAGATTATTATTGGCCTAATGATTATTTTTTTGATAACTTAGTTTATCCCGCTGTTGGTGATTATCAAAAAACCACGGTTGCAGATGGCAATGTAACAGCTTGTTCAATTAAAAATGTTAATCGACGTTGTAATGGTTTTGCTCTAGACATTATCAACTTAGTCTATCCTGTTCCTAGTAATGATTATTTTGAAGAAAATACCAATTATTTTAACTATACTACTCAAGCTCAACAATTACGAGGACAACTTGAAGGCAGTGAAGTTTGGCATACTACTAATTATTGGTCTACTCTTGGTTTAATTAAAATGTTTTTAGAGATGGATAAAGCTGACTTACCTATATTTACCCAAACTCCAGCTTGGCGAGACAGGTCTTTACGAACAGCAGCTGGTGCTTGGATAAATTTACAGTTACCTTTAGATAAATTTACTGTTAATCAATTTTTCCAAGGGCAGAGCTTAAATGATTTTGCTAGCTGGAATGAACATTCCTATATTGAACCTAATTTAAATTTAGTTAATGAGTTGATTGCTAGTAATAATATGTTGCTGAAGATGTTTATGGCCCTAAAAATTGATGATGAAATAAATTCAGTAGTGATAGATTTACAAAATTCTAACAACAGCCTAACATCTCTTAAAAATATTATTAGCAAAGAAATTAAAGGTGAAGAATTAACTTCTAAAGACAATGAGGCTATTGCTAACTTTGCTAAACAACTTAAAATTGAATCAGATTATAAAAATAGGCAATTATTTATTAAATCACCCAAACAAAAAAGCTTCCTGAAGGAAGATTTAGGTAAATTGAAACTATTAGTTATAATTCATCAGGAAGATGATAATAAAGTTTTTGCAGTTGGTCCGGTTTGGTATTATTTAGAGAGTCACTAACGCAGATATTTAAAGATATAAATTTCATCATTAATAATTTTGTAATTATCAGCTACTAATTTAGCCTCTCCGATTATTCGGTCACTTTGGTGCCAATACTTATTAACAACCAAATAGGCTTCATTAACCCCGACTAAATCCATTGCTTCTATTATGGTTTCTCTATCGGGGTTTTTATATACCATATTCAAATAATATTGATATAAAGAACCACCAGTAGGGATGGGGTAGAAGTAGGTCAAACCTTGTGATGTTTGGTAATAATGGTCAAATCCTAGCTCTTTTAGAGCAGCTACACTAACCTGTTGATTAGCTAAAACAATATAATGATTTTCAGTTCCTTTATCAATCATTTGGACAGTTTCTATATCATTTTGACTAGTGCTATAACCGCGAGAATTGAAATATTTATCAAATCGAGGATAGGAGATATAAAGAGCAGTGACGAGAAGAATTAGTCCAAAAATTAACCAGGCGATTTGAATTGTTTTTTCTTGATTTAATATTTTTCTAATTAATCGGTTTAGAGCAAAAATAATAAAAGGTAGGCAGAAAATTACTATCATTATTAAAATACGACTAGCATAATTAGATTGTTCGTAATTTATTAAATCATCAAACCTAATTTGACTGGTAAAAATATAAGCGACTAATAGAGAGAGATTAATTAAAATTAAACCATTCCAGAAAGGCAAGCTAGCTTTATCCAATTTATTTCTTCGTCTAAAGAAGTAAATTAAACTAGCAATAATTGCGATAACGATAAATAAATTAAGATTATGCTGGAAAAAATAAACAAAATTAATCAACCAATTCTCTCGACCAGCTGACCCCACGCTTATAAAAATAGTTTTGAAAGGTGCGATTAGCAAATTCAAACCTGGTTCTATCTTTTTAAAATTATTCCCCCCAGTTATTAATAGAGCGACTGGTAATAGTAGGGCATTGATTAGGAATATTGAAATAATAATTAATTTTTTATTTAATTTTTTAATATTTCCTTGATATCTTTTAAAGAATAACCAAGCACTCCAAGCTAGAGCGGGAATTCCGGCCAAAGGATGGATTGCTAAAGTAGCTAAAGCTAAAATTAATACCCAAATTGGTCTAACTCGACTCAAGCCCAGAAGGATTGTCAGAAGGAGAAAGAGATAAGTTAGATTTTGGGGGGTAGTGACAATAAAGGGAGTAAAAGTAAAAATTAAAAGAAAAACAACAGTGAGGAATTTATCAGCCGAAGATTCCTGACCATTTTGTACTTTTAGAAAACGATAAATAGTTAGGGGCAAGAATAAGGCAGTTAAGCCAGGAACTAGAATTTTATTTAAAAAATAAATAGATGCTCCAGTAATCTGATGAAGGATTACTATTAAACTGTATTGACCTAAGTAATAGGGCGGCTTAGGGGTAACCACTCCATTTTTGTTAATCAACTCCATGGTTGCTTGGTGGATAAAGGGATCAAAACCATAACCAATTTTATAAACAATAACCGCTACGATTAAACCCAAGAAATAATGGAGAGAAATTAAAATTATTTTAGTAATTGTAGAAATTTCTTTTTTTAGAGTAATTATTACCAAGAATAAAGAAGCTAGGCCATAAAGAACAAAGAACTCATTACCCACTACTTCCCAAGGGGAAATAAGAGCTCGAGAACTTTGATTAGTGATTAAAACAATGATTGAAATTATGAATAATAAAGAATTGTTCATCCAATCCAATAATGCGTATATCTT
>CAYXNV010000021.1:0-12816 GCA_964466835.1 uncultured Gammaproteobacteria bacterium | reverse complement strand
GTTTATTAGAAATGTTTTTGGTGGACTCGGCCCGACTAGAACGGGCGACCTCTACGATGTCAACGTAGCGCTCTAACCAACTGAGCTACGAGTCCTATAGTTAACGATTATTAATTTAGCAAGATTTTTATTAAAAGTAAATAATTTAATTTTGGCTTGACTATGTTATTAGATTATGATTTAATTATCTAAACCTAAACAAGAACCTTAACATAAACTTTTTGTCATAAAAACAGTCCGTTTTATTCTTTCTATGGTGCTATATTTGACAATCATCTCTGTAGTAATTCGTTTTATCTTTGGTTGGGATCTTAACTATTTTGAAAAAGGTATTATGGCGGCATCTTTTCTCACAGGTTTTTACATTAGTTATCAAGTGGTTTCTTTTACTAACTGCATGTTTGATCTCTATGAGGAATATGTAAAAATCACAGACAGATTTAATTCTTGGTCAAGTGTCCTCTTATTCCCAGGGATAATTTTTCTATTTTTTATGATTATTGTTTTATTCGTTATTACTGTAGTTTGTTTGGCAATTATCGCCCTAGCCTATTCAGCCGGAGAAAGATTTTTTTCAACTTTCAAAAAAGATGAATTAAAATTAGCTACCTAAACCCGATTTAACGGGAAACCCGCTTGTTATGAAAGCGGGTTTTTTATTTTGGTGGGCATAGAGGGACTTGAACCCTCGACCTCTGCTTTATAAGAGCAGCGCTCTTACCTCCTGAGCTATATGCCCATTATAAAAAACAAACGATGTTTGCTCTTAATGGGGTATTTAACAGTTATTTTATATCATTAAAGAGATAATTTTTCAAGTTTGTTTTTTAGGTTGGCAATTGTTTCCACGCAAGCTGTATCCAGGTCTTGATCAAGCTCAGCCTGGGCTATCTTTACTGTTCCCCGGGGGTTAAATTCTTTAATTATTTCTAGAGCATTAATATTTTTAGAAGAATAAACTAGTAGATTTGTTTTAGAGCTGGTCTCTTCACGTAAGACAGCAATTAGTTTAGCATTGGGGATGCTGGCAATTAATTCATCAATTATTTCAATTAGACCATCTTCATTGGAACCAGCTTCTTTAAAGTCTTGAGCACTTATCTTTGACCAAATTAATTGATCATTGTTTTCTGTTTTAAGATTATTAAGGATTTTCCCCCAGAGCTTTAGAACTAATAAACTACGAGAACGATAGAGATGATTAATAATTTCTTCCCTTCTTGCTCCTAGGCTAATTAATTGCGAGGTAGTTAACAGTGTCCGTGGAGTAAGGTTAGCAGTTTTAAAGTTTTTGGTTTTATTAATTATCCCAGCTAATATGCAAGTAGCAATGTCTTCATCAATTAAGTCTTCTTTATAATTTTTTAAAAGATAGAAAATTATTTCAGTAGTGGAAACAGCATTAAGATCAATAAAATTAATTTGACCAAATTCTTCATTAGCTGATTGATGATCAATATTAATCACTGGAGTTTTATAGAAAAACTCAACATGATTATCATAAATTTTCCCTAAAGCTTCTAAATCAGTTGCTCCAACAGCAATAATTAAATCATATTTAAAACTCCCTGCTTTAGTGCTAACATCATTAGCTTCGAACCAGCCATCAGCTGGTGAAACAATAAAGTTAAGCTTATTTTTATCTACAGAGTATTTTATTCGACTAACTTTTGTCTTTGTTATATCTAAGGAAACAACAAAACGACGTAAATTACTCAATGAATCCTGAATTTTAGAATAATTAGGTAAAAAATATAGAGGATCTTTATCCTCTTTTGTTTTGTGACCAGCTATTTCTACTTGATAACCATTTTTCTCTAAGAACAGAAAAAGAGCCAAGGCAGAAGCGATTGCATCGCTGTCTCGGTTAGCAGGGAAAGTAATTAAAATGTTTTTAGATTTTTCGATTTGTCGGAAAACCTGTTGTTCTAAATCTAACATTTTTTTAAAATCAAAGTCAGTCGGCGAAACCGATTATGACCTTTTAATATATAACTATTTTTAGGCATAGTCAAGTTTATCTTGGATTGACTTTAGCCTTATTTTTTGGTAATTTTAAAAGTATGAAACAAGAACTGGAAAAAATTTATAACCCGGGTGAAAATGAAGATAAAATTTATCAAAAATGGGAAAAATCCGGATTTTTTAACCCGGATAATTTAAATTTGTCAAACAAAGCCCCTAATTACACTATTATTCTTCCCCCGCCTAACATTACTGACAAACTTCACATGGGTCATGCCGCTACTGTAGCGATTGAAGATCTATTAATTCGCTATCATCGCCTACAAGGCTATCGCACTCTTTGGTTGCCAGGGACTGATCATGCCGCTATTGCTACTCAAAACGCAGTAGAAAAGAAAATATTAAAAGAAACTGGTAAAACCAGGCATGATTTAGGTAAAGAAAAATTCTTAGAAGAGGTTTGGGCTTTTCTTAAAGATACGCAAACCACTATTTTACATCAAACTAAGAAATTAGGAGCTTCTTTAGATTGGTCTCGCTTAGCTTTTACTCTAGATGAGCAACGTCAGTTGGCAGTTAAAACCATGTTTAAGGAAATGTATGATGAAGGAGCTATTTATCGTGGTGAAAGAATAGTTAATTGGTGTCCTCGTTGTCATTCTACCTTAGCTGATGATGAAGTTGAGCATAAAGAGGAACAAGCAAAACTATATTGGATTAAATATGGACCATTTGTTTTAGCTACTTCTCGTCCGGAAACTAAACTAGGAGATACAGCAGTTGCTGTTCATCCTAAAGATAAACGCTATAAAGATTTAGTTGGCAAGGAGCTGGAAATTGATGGTGTTCTAGGAAAATTTAAAGTTAAAGTAGTAGCTGATAGAGCAGTAGATATGGAATTTGGTTCCGGGGCAATTAAAGTTACCCCCTCTCATAGTTTTGTTGATAGTGAAATAGCGGAAAGACATAATTTACCAGGTAAGAAAATTATTAATGAAGATGGTTGTATGATGGATAATTGTGGTAAGTATGCTGGATTATCTACTCGAGAGGCACGAGAAGTAATAGTAAAAGACATGGAAGAGATGGGATTAATGGATCACATTGATGAAGATTATGTTCATAGTGCTTCAGCTTGCTATCGTTGTGGTACAGTAATTGAGCCCCTTCCCTCTAAACAATGGTTTGTGGCCGTGGATAAAAAGATAAAAAGATTGGGCAACAAATCTTTAAAAGAAAAAGCAATTGAAGTGGTTGAGAAGAAAAAAATTGAATTTGTTCCTGACCGATTCAAAAAAAGATATTTAGATTGGATGACTAATCTACATGATTGGTGTATTTCTCGTCAGATTTGGTTTGGTCATCAAATTCCAGTTTGGTATAAAAATGAAGAGGCTAGAGTAGAAATAGACAAAATAGATGATCCAGACTGGAAGCAAGATCCAGACACTTTGGATACTTGGTTTTCTTCAGGGATGTGGACTTTCTCTACTTTGGGTTGGCCGAATAAGACCGATGATTTAAAAAAGTTTCATCCTACTCAGGTTTTAGAAACAGGCTATGAAATTATTACTCTTTGGGTATCACGAATGGTCATGATGTCTTTATTTACTTTAGGAGAGATTCCTTTTGAAAATGTTTATCTCCATGGCATGATTTTAGATAAGGATGGCAAGAAAATGTCAAAATCTAAGGGCAATGGCGTTGATCCAATTGATATGATTAAACAATTTGGTTCTGATGCTACTCGTTTAGCCTTATTGACCGGCTCTACCCCAGGTAATGACTCTCGTTTTAGTGAAGATAAAATTGAAGCTAAGAGAAATTTTGTTAATAAGCTTTGGAACATCTCTCGTTATATTCTTTCTAGCACTGAAGAGAAATTCTATTCTACCCCTAGTGATAAATTGCCGGAGATGAAAACTTTGGCTGATAGATGGATATTAGAAGAAATGAATAATTTAATTAAAAAAACTACTACTCGTTTAGATAAATACGAATTTTCTCTGGCTGCTGAAGATCTATCTGATTTTACTTGGAATAAATTAGCCGATTGGTATTTAGAAATTGCTAAAGTAGAAAAAAATAAAGAAGAAATTCTAATTTACCTTCTTAAAAACCTATTAAAACTTTGGCATCCCTTTATTCCCTTCGCAACTGAAAAGATTTGGGAGAGTTTTAATGAAAATATATTAATGGTTGAGAAATGGCCCGAAGCAATTAAAATAAAATCTAATCAAGCTATCAAAGAAATGATCTTAGTCCAGAATATTATTGTTGCTATTCGTAATTCCCGAAGTGAAAATAAAGTTGAGCCAGTTAAAAAGTTAGAAACTATTATCTATGGACATAAATTTACCACACTATTAGAAGGGCAAAAGGAAATAATAAAAAATTTACGTACTGGCATTAGCCAGCTAGAAATTAAAAAATCAGGCAATAAATTAGATCAAGCTATTACTACCTCAACTGACGGAGTAGAAATATATTTATTAGGGGCAGTAGATAAAGACAAAGAACAAGCTCGTTTGAATAAAGAAAAAAGTAGTTTAGAAAAGTTAATTGCTTTACAAGAAAAGAAATTATCTAATTCTGACTTTGTTGGCAAAGCACCCAAGGATATTGTAAACACTGAAAAAGAAAAATTAGAAAAATATAAACAAGATTTAGAAAAGATTAATAAAGTAATCCAATAAATTATGACTTTAAAGAGCTATTTATTTGTTATGGGAGTTCTAACATTAATCTGTTGGGGAATTTTTATTTTTGTTGCTAATTTAGTTGATCCAGAGGCGACTAATTGGTTTGGCTTCTTATTATTCTATTTAGCTTTGTTCTTATCTCTTAGTGGCTCTATCGCTATTATTGGTTTTCTAACTCGTTTTGCTACTCGGAAAAAACAATTAACCTTTAATTTAGTTAAAGTTGCTTTTCGTCAATCATTTTTATTATCTTTATTCATTATTGTGCTTTTAATTTTAAAATCTCAGCATTTATTTAATTGGTTTAATCTATTTTTATTATTAGTAATCTTTTTAATATTAGAATTGTTTTTAATTAGTTATAAAAAAAGTCGCAAATAATATGAAAAATAAATTACAAAAAATAAAAGATGAATTTCTTCAACAATTATCTTTAGCTAAAGATAAGGATCGTCTCAGAGACTTAGAGCTTAAATATTTGTCTCGCAAAGGTGAGCTCAGCAAGCTTTTACGAGGAGTAAAGGAATTAAGTTTAGATTTAAGAAAAGAATTTGGTGAATTGGCTAATAAGGTCAAAGAAGAGTTGCAAGAAAAGTTTGAAGAAGTAAAAACAACCCTGGAGGGTTATTCCAATAAACAAGAAATGGTTGATATTACTCTACCAGGAACAAAGTTAGATAATGGCCATCTTAATCCTATTACTATTGTCCAGTCGGAACTAGAGGACCTTTTCTCTTCCCTTGGCTTTATGATTGCTGATGGGCCAGAATTAGAAAGTGATTATTATAATTTTACCGCTCTAAATATTCCGCCATATCATCCTGCTCGGGATATGCAAGACACTTTTTATATTGATCAGAAAAATAAAAAAGGTGAACATGATCTATTAATGCGTACTCATACCTCTCCAGTTCAAATTCGTTTAATGGAGAAATATGGTGCCCCGCTAAAAGCAGTTATTCCTGGACGTTGTTTCCGTAATGAAGCCACTGATGCTCGCCATGAACATACTTTCTATCAAATAGAAGGAATTATGGTAGGAAAAGACATTAATTTTGCTCATCTTAAAGGATTATTAGAAATTGTTGGTAAAAAATTATTTGGACCCAATACTAAGTTAAGAATGCGACCCAAATTCTTCCCTTTTGTTGAACCAGGTAATAACGGAGAATATACTTGTTTTCTGTGTGAAGGCAAGGGTTGCCGAGTTTGTAAAAACACTGGTTGGCTGGAGATTGTAGGAGCAGGGTTAATCCACCCTAACGTATTAAAAGAAGTTGGGCTAGATCCGGAAGAATATTCAGGGCTAGCTTTCGGCTTTGGTTTAAATCGCTTAGCGATGTTGAAATATAATATTAATGATATCCGCTTATTTAATGGTGGAGATTTAAGATTTTTAGAACAATTTTAATTATATGTATATATCTCTTAATTGGATCAAAGATTTTACTAAGATCCCAGCTAAAATAAAACCAGCTGAAATAGCTGAAAAATTAACTAACCACACAGTAGAGGTTGAAGACTTTTTTAATCAAACAGATTTATTTAAAGATATAGTGGTGGGGAAAGTCCTTGAGGTTAATCCTCATCCCAATGCTGACCGTCTTAAAACGACTGTTGTTGATGTAAAAAAGGAAAAGTTAAATATTGTTTGTGGCGCTCCTAATGTTGCGGTTGGTCAAATGGTCCCGGTTGCTTTAATTAACTCAGTTTTGCCCAATGGCTTGGAAATTCAGGAGACAGAGATTAGGGGAGAGAAATCATTTGGTATGATTTGTGCTGAAGATGAATTAGGCCTAGGAAAAGACCACGATGGAATCATGGTTTTAGATAAAGGAGCTAAAATCGGTCAAGAGTTTGCTAAGTATTTAAACAGCAATGATATTGTGTTAGAGATAGATAATAAATCATTGTCTAATCGTCCTGATCTTTTAAATCATTATGGTATTGCTCGAGAACTTAGTGCTATCTTTGATCTCTCTCTAAAACCATATGAAAAATTATTTGATAATAAATTGAAATTTTTAGAGGACAAGGAAAATGATTTAGAAGTTAAGGTGGAGGACAAGGAGCTGTGCCCTCGTTATATTGCTGTTAAGGTAAAAGGAGTTGAAATTAAAGAATCCCCTGATTGGCTAAAAGAAAAATTGATTGCTGTTAATCAACGACCAATAAATAATATTGTTGATCTCACTAATTATGTCATGCTAGAGAGTGGGCAACCACTTCATGCTTTTGATGCTGATAAGGTGGATAAAGTAATTATTCGTCGAGCCCGTAAAAATGAAGTTATTGAGAGTTTGGATGAAAAAGAGAGAAGCCTTGATGAAAATGATTTAGTAATTGCTGATAGTCAGAAAGCAATTGCTATTGCTGGTGTAATTGGTGGAAGTAATAGTGAGGTTAGTGAAGAAACTAAAGATATTATTTTGGAGTCAGCTAATTTTAAAGCGATCTCAGTTAGAAGGACTTCACAAAAACTAGGGTTACGCACAGAAGCCTCTACTCGTTTTGAAAAGTCGCTTGATCCAAACTTAACTGAAATAGCTGCTAAAAGATTCCTTACCCTTCTTAAAGACATTTGTCCCAAATGTGAGATCGTCAGTGCTTTAGTTGATATTAATAACTCTTCAGTTGACTTAGAGCCAATTGAATTAAATTTAGATTGGTTAGCTAGAAAAATTGGTAAAGCTATTCCAAAAGACAAAACAATTAAATTTTTAGAGAAACTTGGCTTTGGAATAAAAGAAGAAGAAAAAAATAAATTTTTAGTAACCATTCCTTCTTGGCGAGCCACTAAAGATATTTCTACTAAAGAAGATTTAGCTGAAGAAGTTCTTCGTCTTTATGGCTATGATAATATTTCTTCTAAATTACCAGAAGTTACCATGGCTTTGCCAGAAGAAAATAAATCAAGACAATTAGAGCGTAAGATAAAGAATATTTTAGCTTTTAAGCACGGATTAACGGAATCATATAATTATGCTTTTGTTAGTGAAGATCAATTAACTAAGTTGGGCATTGATTTTTCTGATTATATTCGTTTGGCTAATCCTTTGTCTGATATTCATACTTTGTTATGCCAATCTTTAGCTCCTGGTTTAATTGCTAATGTAAAAACTAATCAGTTTAAGGTTGATGAAATGGGCTTTTTTGAGATTGCTCGAACATATTTTAATACTCCTGGTAATCTAAGTAAGGATAAAGCCAAAGATGAGACTCTGCCCTATCAAGAAAAGCATTTAGGTATTGTGATTGGGGGAGATGATATAAAAATATTTAATAAATTGAAAGATATAATAAATAATCTTTTCCGAAGTATTATTAATTATAATATAGAAGTAGAGTTTTCTTCTTTAGAAACTAAGCCAAGTTGGGCTAATAATAAATTAGCTGCTAAAATAATTGTTGCTGAGCAAGAGCTTGGTTCAATTGCTCTAGTTGATCAAAAAATCGGTAATAATTTTGGCCTGAAGAAAGAAGTCGCAGTAGCAGAAATAAATTTTAATGAGTTAGTTGAATTTATTGTTAAACAACCAAGCTTTAGGTTTCAGGAAGTGCCTAAATATCCACCAGTGATTCGTGATTTAGCTTTTGTGATTGATAAAGAAATATTGTATAATGATCTTAGAAAAGAGATTGTTGATTTTCATTCTTTGATTAAGTCAGTTGAGTTATTTGATGTTTATGAGGGCAATAAGATAGATGATAATAAAAAAAGTTTAGCTTTCCATCTCTATTATCAGTCAGAAGAGAAAACCCTTACCGCTGATGAAGTCGACAAAATTCAGAATGAACTGGTTGAACATTTAGCGCAGAAATTTGAAGCGCAATTAAGAGACTTTTAAATATTAAAATATAATAATATGTTTTCAACCTCTGGTGACATTTTAAATTGGGTTTTATTAATCTGTGCCATAGCTTTAACCTTTTTTCTTTGTTGGGGAATCTACTATTTTGTGGTTGCCACTCATAAATTCTATCGCGTAATTAAAAGAGTAGAAAAAGGAGTAACTAAGGCGGAAGAAATATTAGATCTAGCTAAAGATAAAATAAAAACTAGCGCTACTTATATGACAGTTTTTGGAGAAATAGCTAAACAGGCAGTAAATTTTGTTCAGGAAAAGAAGGCCAAGAAAAGAGCCAAGGCCACTGCTAATACCAAAAAGAAATAATAAATATAGTTGACAAAAGCATATTTGAATGATATGCTTTTTTGTTAAATAAATATATTGTAGAACTTTAAAAAAATGAAACATGTTACAGATTTTATTATTTGAAGATAATGATGATTTCTCCTCAGCTTTAATAGGTTTATTTAAAGACGAAGCAGATATTACCTTGATTTATAATTTAGATAATGCTCACAAGTATCTTAATTTTGATAATCTTGATATCAACAAATTTGATTTAATTATTATGGATGCTTGCCTGAGCAGCAGAGAACCTGATACAATGCCGATTATTGAGAAAATTATTGATAAGGGATACCAGGGAGATATTATAGCCGCTTCTAATTCAGAAAAGTATTCCAAAGTTTTAATGAAGGCAGGCGCCACTATTATGGCCACCAAAACTGATTTGACAAAAAAAATCAGAGAGTTCATAAGTTGAAATAAACAAAAATATAAAAACCATCTTTTTAAGACGGTTTTTTTATTATCTAAATTAATATTATTTTTATCCCTGGCAGCCTTTATTACTACAAACAACTTTTCCTTCTTTGTCATTAACCATTAAACACTCACAATCAGGACATTTATCACCAGTTGGTTTGCCCCAATAAGCGTTTTTACATTTAGGATAGGCATCACAGGCATAGAAGGCTCCTCGGCGACTAAATTTCTTTACAATTTTCCCTTCATCACAAGCAGGACAGTCAATATCTAATTCCTTTTCACCTTTAGCAGTAATGTTTTTAATATTTTTACATTTAGGATAACCAGTACAAGCCAAAAAGGGGCCATACTTACCAGTTTTTACAGCCATTTCAGCGTCACATTTGTCACAAATTTCATTTTTATACTTTTCTTGCAGTTCTTTCATCTCCTCACTTACCTCTTTATCACCATTTTTGCCATTACCATTCATTCCTTTGATATTTTTGCAATCTGGGAAGGCACTGCAGGCAAGGAATTTACCATAGCGACCAGTTTTAATAATCATATCAGCGCCACATTTGTCACACTTCTCGTTTGATTTTTCTTCAGGCATAATTTCACTTTTTTGAATTTCCTGATATTTATTCTCTAAATTATCATGGAAATCAGAATAAAAATTATTAATTACTGGTGGCCATTTCTTTTTGCCTTCAGCAATTAGATCTAGATCATCTTCTAATTTAGCAGTGAATTTATAGTCTACTATATTAGAGAAATGATTGATTAATAGGTCAATAACAACAAAAGCAATATCAGTTGGTTTTAATTTTTTCTTTTCATCTCTTTCAACATAATTTCTGGTAATAATTGTAGCAATGGTAGGAGCGTAGGTAGAAGGTCGACCAATGCCGTGCTTCTCTAATTCTTTAACTAATCCAGCATCCGAATAACGAGCGGGAGGATTAGTGAAATGTTGATCAGCTTGTAGTTTGTCTAGTAAAAGTTTTTGCCCTTCTGTTAATTCAGGTAGTTCTTGCTCTTTGGTTTTTTCTGGATATATTTTTAGATAGCCGGGGAATATAAGGATTTGGCCACTGGCTCTTAAAATATATTCATCCTTATCATTTTTAGCTTCTACATTAATAGTGGTAGCGGCTAACTTAGCAGTTGGCATTTGACTGGCAACTGCTCTTTGCCAGATTAATCTATATAGTCGTTCTTGATTATTATCTAATTTTCCTTTTAGATTGTCAGGAGTATTATTAACTTCGGTTGGACGGACTGCTTCATGAGCTTCTTGAGCGTTTTTACTTTTACTTTTAAAAACCCTGCTCTTGTCTAGAGAATATTCCTTGCCTAAATTAGTTTTCAACCAAGCCTGAGATTCATTGAGAAATTTATTTGATAAGTTTAAGGAGTCAGTACGCATGTAGGTGATGAAACCTTGCTCATAGAGCTTCTGGGCTACCATCATAGTTTGTTTGGCACTAAAACCAAGCATACGATTAGCAGCCTGTTGCAAGGTGGAGGTGGTAAAAGGAGTGGGAGGATTTTTTTGTATTTCTTTTTTTTCAATCTTTTCAACTTTATATTGAGAAGTTTCTAATTCTTTCTTGATTTTCTCAACTTTTTCTTTGGTTAGCTCTAATTTTTTAAATGTTTTTCTTTTAATTTTATATAAATCAGCGGAAAATTTATTTTCTTTTTGTTCATCAGTCAGTTTAGCAGTCAAACTCCAATACTCTTCCTTCTTGAAAGCCTGGATTTCTCTTTCTCTTTCTACAATCAGTCTAGTGGCTACACTTTGTACTCTTCCAGCCGATAAACCTTTAGCAACTTTTCTCCATAGGAAGGGGGAAAGTTCATAGCCAACCAAGCGATCTAGAACACGACGAGCTTGTTGAGCGTCAACTAAATTTTGATCTAATTTTCTCGGATTATCCAAGGCTTCTAGAATAGCTTCTTTAGTGATTTCATGAAAAACAATTCGTTGGATTTTGTCAGATTTTAGTTTCATGGCCTCTATTAGGTGCCAAGCAATCGCTTCTCCTTCACGATCTTCATCAGAAGCAAGAATAACAGAGTCAGACTTCTCTGCTAATTTTTTTAGGCTAGTAACAGTCTTTCTAGCTTTGGTTGGTATAACATATTGAGGGGTAAAATCATTTTCAATATCAATTCCCATCTTGCTTTTTGGTAGATCACGAATATGACCGAATGAAGATTCAATTTTATATTCCTTGCCTAGAAATTTACTAATAGTTTTGGCTTTAGTTGGACTTTCAACAATAATGAGGTTCATATATGGGTAAAATTTAGTAGTTAATATACTTAAGTGTACTATTTAAAATTATTGTGTCAAGTTTAATATCTTTATTTATTAATACCCTTGACATATATTATTAATTGTGATATACTGTTATGTTAATTAAATATCCTTGTTTTTTAGTTGATAATATTTTGTCTAGAAGTGGGTTTATCAAGCCGCCCCTCCTTGGCTTGGTTGCGCTCTTAATTAGAGTTTGTCTCTAACTTTTAGACAAAATTTTGTCCGCTAAATAAAAAATATTTAAAGCGGATTAAACAAAACCCCTAACGGGGTTTTGTTTTTTATAGTTCTTTTAAATTTAATTCTTTTAATAGTCCTGGTAGCTTTTCTTTTTCCTCGGCTGAGAAGTTTTGGAGAACAAATTTTTCTGGTGGTATTCTAGTTTTGGTTAAATCATTACGGATTCCCAAACGAAGACGGGTAAAGTTTTTAGTTTTTAAGTAATTAATAATTGATTGGACTCCATTATGCCCAGCGCTACCAGAATTAATTGATACTTTTTTGTTTCCAAATTCAAGATCAATGTCGTCATGAACAACAAACAGGGTTTCACTTAAATTAGAATTTTTCTTTTTGATAATGCCTAGATTTTTTGGCAGGAGTTTATAATAGTTTAGAGCTTTTTGGACAGTTTGCCCAGAATTATTCATGAAAGTAGTTGGTTTGATAAATAGAAACTCACCATCTTGATATGTTAGGGCATTGAGTTTTTTATTTTCTTGCCATTTTACTTCGCCCAGAAAAGAGTCAAGAGCCAGCCAGCCAATGTTGTGACGAGTATTTTTATATTGTTCGCCTGGATTTCCTAGGCCGACAATAATTTTCATATTAATTATTATAAGTAGTGTGTGATTTACTATTCTTTGTTACTTTAATATAAATTGGAGTTCCCGTAAAGCCATGTCTTTCTCTTAATCTGTTTTCCATGAAACGAACATAGGAGAAATGAAGATCATCATTAGCACCAATTCTAGCGATAAAGTTGGGAGGATTGGTTTTTACTTGGCGAAATTCCCAAATTCTTGGCGCTTTAGTTCCCTTGCCTTTGGCTGGTTTATGAATTTTAACTACATGTTTTAGAAATTTATCTGTTTGGGAGTCACTCAAAGAGATTTTTCTTTCTTCAGCTACTTTTAGAACTAAATCAAGAATTTTATTAACCTTTAAATTATTTTTAGCAGAAACAATTAAAGCAATCTCAGTAGGATCTCCAACAAAA
>CAYXNV010000020.1:0-12952 GCA_964466835.1 uncultured Gammaproteobacteria bacterium | reverse complement strand
GGGCTCATAATTAACTTGTTTATTATTCTTAAATATTATATAATTATTATATACTAAGCAACAAGATAATTCAATTTGAGCTCTTCAAATTTTTTTAAGTTTATGGGTTTATTTTCTCTTAGTGGAGATAATCTTTTTCTGGGAATTGACATTGGTGACTCCTCTCTAAAAATGGTGGAGTTAAAGAAAAAAGGACAAAAGACCTATCTCTCTAACTATGCTTTTAGTGAAAATGTTAGTAATGTCAATTTTACCAAAATCGATCAAACTGACTATTTAGCTAAAGCGATTAATAAAGTAAAAATTGAAGCCGGTATTTTTAGTCGAAAGGTAACCGTCTCTTTGCCTACCTTCGCCGTTTTTTCTTCAATTATCAATCTATCAAATGTAGACAAGAAAGACATGATCAGTGCTATTAATGAAGAGGCGAAGAAAGTTATCCCCTTGCCGCTAGAAGAAATGATTTTAGATTGGAAGGTTGTTCCTGAAGAGAAGAAGGATTCAAAGGCTTCTAATCGTAAAATCTTTTTAACTGGTTCACCTAAAAAATTAGTTCGTAAATATATTGATGTTTTTAAAAAAGCTAAGTTAAATTTGGTTAGCTTGGAAACAGAAACTTTTTCTTTGGTTAGGTCATTGATTGGTGATGATAAATCAACAGTATTGATTGTTGAGATTGGCGCTAATAGCACTGACCTATCAATTATTAAAGGAAGTATCCCGGTCTTAAATCGTAGCTTAGCTGTTTGTGCCTCAACCGTAACTAAAGCTTTGGCAGAAAAGTTAAATTTAGACTATGCTCAAGCAGAACAATTTAAACTTGATCTTAGCATAACTTTAGGTGACGATAGCAAAGAAGAATTACCACAATTAATTACTAAAACCCTAGAGCCAATTGTTACTGAAATGAAATACATGATAGATTTCTATCGTTCTCAGAATAAGGGTGAAATTGAAAAAATTATTCTTTCTGGCGGGGGAGCCTTATTATTAAATTTAACAGAATATTTTTCTAAACGTTTGAATGTCCAGGTTATTATTGGTGATCCTTGGAGTAGGGTTTCCTATCCATCTGAGCTAGAGCCAATCTTAAAAGAGATTGGTCCTAAATTAGCAGTTGCCATTGGCTTAGCAATGCGAGAAATTGAATAGTAAAAATACATGTTTCCAGAGAAGAAACAAGCCAAAAAAGGGAAGAAGAAAAAAGAAGCTCTTCGTAACCCTAAAATTTTAGATGTTAACCTGATTAAAGATGAAATTAGGATTTCTTTTGATTGGAAAAAGAATTTATCTATTCTATTAATTATTTTATTTATCACTAGTTTATTTGTGGTAGAAATTTATTTTGGTTTAGATTGGTGGGAGAAACAGGAAACATTGCAAGCCCAATCTTTAAATGAAAAAGTATCTGAAATTAATAAAGAAATTAGCGAATTAAAAGTTCAGGCAGATCAAGCTTTAAATTATAAGAATAAAACTTTTGAAGTTAATCGTTTATTAACAGATCATATTTATTGGTCAGATTTTTTCAGTTGGTTAGAAAAAAATACCTTAAGTTCGGTTTCCTATAGTGGCTTTAGTGGTGATTTAAGTGGTACCTATGCTTTAGATGCTAAAGCCAAGGTTTTTGCTGATGCTAGTTGGCAGGCCAAGGCTTTTCTAGATGATCCAGCCACTGAAGAAGTGGAAATAGCAACTGTTAATACTTCGAGCGATGAGGAGGAAGAGGAAATTAATGAAGAAAATGAAGTTTACTTTATGATCAACCTCAAATTAAATCCAGACATATTTAAAAGATAATTTATGTTGAGTCGTCAACAAAAAAGTCAAAATGATTTAAACTTATTTTTGAATAATTACTTCAACATTTTAATGGTGGCAGTGGTTATTTTGATTTTAGCTGTTTCCTATTTTGTTTTTCTAGAACCGAAATTTGATCGCACCATGACAGCTATCCAAAATAATATTGAACAGCAACAACAACTTTATATTAATCAACAAAGAAAATTTAATAACTTGAAATTAGTTTCTGAATTATATAGTAAGATTGATCCAGTTGATTTAAATAGATTTAATAGTGTTTTGCCCGATGAGTATATTAAGGAACGTCTTTTTGGTGAACTAGGAGAAATAGTTAGTGAGAGTGGTTTTGTTCTTAATTCTGTTAGAATAAATACTGAGGATGATGAAGATCCAGCCCTTATTGATAGTCCAGTTGGTGAGATAAAGGTGGCATTATCATTGAGCACAATTGATTACCGAGGTTTTAAAAGCATGATACGTATTTTAGAAAAAAATCTAAGATTATTTGATATAAGTGAGGTTGATTTCTCCCCTTCGGGAAATACAGCCGAATTCTTATTGGTTACTTATTATTATAAAGATAAATAAGCTATGAAAAGCGGTTACCGTTCCATTCTATTATTATTAATTGCCCTGATAATTGCCGGTGGTGCTTTGTTATTTATTCTTCGCGATCAATTATTAGATGTTCTTCGTTCTCAAACCGGAGTTAATCAATTAACATTGCCAACGGCTGTGTCGTCTTCAGCTGCTAAAGATGTTTTAGATTTAGAGGTTTTAAAATCCCCAACTTTTATTTCTCTGAAAGATAATGTAGTTAAGTTTGATTTTGATAATATCTGTCAGCAAAGCAGTTCAGTTAAAGCTCCGGTTAGTGTAATTGTTGGTGAAGAAAACACTACCCCTGAATCAAGTCAATGTGTTTTAGGAAATAATGTCCCCTTCTTTATTAAGAATAATTAATTACCTCCATGGATAAAAATGATCAATTACTTCAAATATTACAGTCTAAACAAGTCATTGACGCAAATAAGGCTGAAGAAATAAAGAAGCTGATTCTCAAAAATAAAGAAGAGTTAAGCTCTTTTTTGATTAGTCAGAAAATAGTTGAAGAAGAAAAATTAACTGAAATAAAGGCTGAACTTTACAACCTTTCTTACTATAGTCTTATTGAAGATGAGGTGGCCGAGTCAGTTTTAAATTTTTTACCAGAAGAAATTTCTAAAACCTATAAAATTGTTTGTTTTGAGCGAGCCAAAGGTGTTATTAAGATTGGCATGGTTGAACCAAATCTAAAAGCCATGGAAGCAGTTAATTTTTTAGCGACTGAAGAAAAATTAAAAGTTCAATATTATTTAATCTCTCCTTTTAGTTTTAAGAAAATTTTTAAACAATACCAAAGGATTGAAGAAGAAATTTCTAGTGCTTTAGAAGTTAAAGCTCAGGAGGAGGGAGAAGATTTGATTGCTGTCCATTCTGATGATTCAGCTGATTTAAGTAGTGAAGATATAAATAGCGCTCCAGTTTCTAGAATTGTTTCAGTAATTATCCGACACGCTGTTGAAGCCAGGGCTTCTGATATTCATATTGAGCCCTATACTAAAGAGAGCAGAGTTCGTTATCGAATTGATGGTATTTTACACACCTCTTTAACCTTGCCCAAAAGTATTCATCCCGCTATTATTGCTCGTATTAAAGTTTTAGCTAAATTAAAATTAGATGAAACTCGTGTTCCTCAAGATGGGCGCATTCGATTAGTGGTTAATAATCGTGAAGTTGATTTTCGTATTTCAACCCTACCTTTGGCTAATAAGGAGAAAGTGGTAATGAGAATTTTAGATACAGTTAAGGGCGCTCCTGCCCTAGAAGATTTGGGATTTAACAAATTAGCTCTAAAAAGAATCAATGATGGTATTAAAAAAACTAGTGGTATTCTTTTGGTGACTGGTCCAACTGGTTCTGGTAAAACAACTACTTTATATGCAGTTTTAGATATTTTAAATCAAGAAGGGGTTAATATTTCTACCCTGGAAGATCCGATTGAATATGAAATGAAAGGAATTAATCAGTCTCAGGTTAAACCTAAAATTGGTTTTACCTTCGCCAATGGTTTACGCTCTCTTTTGCGACAAGATCCAGATATTATTATGGTGGGAGAAGTTCGAGATGAAGAAACAGCTGAATTATCTATTCATGCTTCTCTAACTGGTCATTTAGTATTATCAACTCTACATACCAATGATGCTTTAGGAGCGATTTTTCGTCTCGTAGACATGAAAATTGAACGCTTTCTTCTTGCCTCTACTCTGAAAACAGTTGTCGCCCAACGATTAGCGCGACGTTTATGCGAACATTGCAAAGAAGAAACTAAACTATCAGAAGATGCCATTCGAGACATGGCTGAGGAGTTAAAAATTTTGCCAGTTGAAGTGATAAAAACAGAGTTACCAGATTTTAATGGTGTAGAGGATTTAGGGAAATATAAATTATATAAGGCAGCTGGTTGTAATCGTTGTGAAGATACAGGCTATTCCAGTCGTATTGCCATTTCTGAAGTTTTAGATATTAATGAAGATCTCCAAGAAATAATCAATTCTGAAGATAAAGAATTTAATTTAGAAGAAATTAGAAAAACTGAAAGTTTTATTACTATTAAACAAGATGGAATTATTAAGGCTTTGCAGGGAATAACCACCATGGAAGAAGTCTTAAGAGTAATTGAAAGTTAATATGCCTATTTTTAAATATCGTGCTGAAAAATCAAATGGAAAAGTCAAGCAAGGAAGAATTGTTGGCTTAGGTGAAAGCGAAATAATTTCAAAATTACGTCGCAAAGGTTTAAATCCAATCTATCTAGCTGATGTTACTAATAGTTTAGAGAGTAAGATTGATATTTTTATCAATCGAATCAGGACTAAAGATTTAGTAATTTTTTCTCATCAATTTTCAGTAATGATTACAGCCAATGTTCCGGTGGTAGAGTCTTTATTAATCCTAGTTGATCAAACTAAAAATATTGCTTTTAAAAATATGTTATCGGAAATTGCCTATGAGGTTGATAGTGGTGCTTTTCTTTCCGATGCTTTTGCCAAACGACCACGGGTGTTTTCCGAATTTTTTGTTAACATTATTCGATCTGGAGAAACCTCTGGTAAGCTGGATGAGGTTTTAAATTATCTAGCTGATGAGATGGAAAAAAATTATGATATGATTTCCAAGATTAAGGGTGCTATGATTTATCCCATTTTTATTTTAACAGCTTTAGTCGGGGTAGCAGTTGTTTTAATGGTTTATGTAATTCCAAATTTAACCGCCATTCTTACTGAAACCAGCGCCCAACTACCCCTATCTACTCGTTTAGTAATTGGTGCTTCTAATTTTATGAAAGATTATTTGTGGTTAATTATAATCATTATAATTGTAATTGGCTTCCTGGTTCGTCTCTATGGCAAAAGCTATTCTGGTCGTCGCAATATTGATATTTTAAAAATTAAATTACCAATTTTTGGAAAATTATTTAAGTACATATACTTAATGCGTTTTAGTCGATCTTTGTCCACATTATTAAAAGGGGGAGTTACTATTACTAGAAGTTTAGAGATTACGGCTGAAGTAGTGGGAAACACTATTTATCGCGAATTAATTCTAGAAACATTGGAATCAATTAATGATGGCAACCCTTTATCCACAGTTATGGAAGAAAGCAATCATGTTCCTAGAATGGTGCCGCAAATGATTGCAGTTGGTGAAAAAACAGGGAAAATTGATAGTGTTTTAGATAGTGTGACTGATTTTTATAGCCGAGAAACCAGTAATATGCTTGATAATCTTAGTAAATTAATGGAACCAATTATCATGGTAATTATGGGTATTGGTGTTGGTGTAATGGTGGCGGCTGTCATCCTGCCGATGTATAATTTAGCTACTCAATTCTAAGCTATTGTGTTGTTTTTAGATAAATGCTATAATTAATCTAAGTTATTGTGTTGTTTTTAGATAAATGCTATAATTAAGATAAGATTAAAAAGTTAATTTTTATATTTTTAATTTTTAATAATTTAAATTTTTGATTGTTGTCCTAATAACCGGTATTAGGACAAGAATTAGAAACTTTGATGGGACAGAATTATGAAAAAAAATAAACAGGGTTTCACCCTTATCGAGCTCCTAGTTGTAATTGCTATTATTGGCTTACTTTCTACTCTGTCAATTTTAGCTTTAAATCAAGCTAGAGCTAGAGCTCGTGACGCTAAAAGAGTAGCTGATGTTAAACAAATCCAAACTGCTTTGGAGATGTATTATAATGATGTTGGCGATTATCCAATTGATGCTTCAGTTACAGCTGGCGCCGCCCTTTATAGTTCAACCGGCACTTATTTAAGAGTTATTCCAACCCCTCCAACTCCAGTTGATGGCTCTAGTTGTCCAGCCCTACAGCCACACTATACTTATGCTAAAACTGGTGCGGCACAAAGTGGTACAGCTTCCTACACTATTCGCTATTGTTTAGGAGCTACGGTAAACACTATAACTGGTAACACCGATCAATATGCCTCTCCGGCCGGCATGAATTAATTAGCTTTAGACGATAATTTTAAGATTGTTTAAATAAAGTCCCCAAAAAGAGGCGTAAGCTTCTTTTTAATTTTATATGATATAATCTAATTATGAAATTAATATATTTAGAAAACCCTGACCAAGTTAATAATTTTGTTAAACAATCAGCTAATTCATTTGGAGCTGAGTTTTTGCAAAGTTATGATTGGGGAGAAATATTAGTTAAGGAAGAGGATGATATCCTACGCTTAGGGGTAGTTGAAAATGATCAATTATTAGCAGTTGCAACTTTGGTTAAAAAAATAATTAATAATCACTATTTCTATTGGTATTGTCCTCGAGGCCCCTTGGGGCAAATTGAAGCAATTAAATTCTTGATTTCTAAAGCAAAAAAGATTGATAAGCAGGCTCTGTTTCTTCGAATTGAGCCTAAGCAAAAAATTATTGGTCAAGAAACAATTGCTGTCCAACCAAAAAAAACTTTGTTTTTAGATTTAGAAAAGAGTGAATCAGAATTACTTAAAGAAATGCATCAGAAAACCCGCTATAATATTCGTTTGGCTGAGAAAAAAGGAGTGAAGATAATTGAGGGCGATGATAAAGATTTTTCAGAGTTTTGGCGTTTAATGGAGTTAACTGGTCAACGTGATAGCTTTCGTCTTCATCAAGCTAAACACTATCAAACCCTTTTAACTGCTAGTAATAATAAAATTAAATTATTCTTTGGCCAATATCAAGATAAGAATATTGTGGCGGGAATGTTTTCTTTTTGGGGTGATAAAGTAACTTATCTACATGGAGCTTCTGATAATAAATTTAGGAACGTAATGGCCCCCTATTTATTACATTGGGAAATAATTAAAAAAGCTAAGAAAGCTCAATATAAACATTATGATTTTTTTGGTATTGATGAACAGAAATGGCCGGGAGTAAGCAGATTTAAATTGGGATTTGGAGGTAAAACAATTAAATATCCTGGCACTTTTGATGTTGTCTTTAAACCAATCCTTTATAATCTATATAATCTAATGAGAAAGTTAAAACGTCTATGGTAGAAATAAATAATACAACTAAACACAGGATCCCTATTAAAAAAACTAAAGACTTAGTCAAGAAATTTTTTCAATTTCACAAAAAAAAGAATTGGAATATTTCAATTGCCATTGTTAGTGATAAAGTAATCAAGAAATTAAATAAAGAATATCGTCAAATTGATAAAACCACTGATATTCTTTCTTTTCGGGGCGGGGAATTTATGGGTAAGTATTTAGGGGAGATAGTAATTAATATTGATGAAATTAAACGAGTTGATAAATATAAAGATGTTTTTGTTAATAAACCATCAGTTCAACATTTATTTAATTTTGTTCTTGTTCATGGTTTATTACATTTAATTGGTTATGATGATGAAACAGAGAAGGACAGGAAGAAAATGTTAGAATTGGGAACTAAGTTTTTAGATAAAATTACTTAATTTATAGTATTCTCTCTTATAAAAACACCTCAGTCTAATTGACTGAGGTGTTTTAATTATTACAAATTTCCTTAAAAAAGTGCTATAATATTATTGAACTTAATTTCATAATGTTGATCAATCTGAAAACTAAAATTGGTTTATCAGCCGTTTTGTTAATCGGTACTTTTTTGTTATTTTTAGCCATAAATTCAACCCAAGCAGCCACCTCTACAGTCAGGGGTTCGGCTTATTGGGGGGAAAATTATGAGTATGTTTATTTTAATTGTTTAGATGATATTATCGGTGATCGTTTGGATGTGGATGAAAATTTATATTCTTTACCTGAACCTCGAGGTTTTCATTTTTATTCTTCTCCTTGTAATGATTTAGTTCATGGTGTTTATATTGATTCTGATGATAATTTTTCTGGTGAAGCCTGGAATCCGACTAAGGGTCTAATATCTTTTGATGCTACCACCACTCCACCCGATAGTTATAGTTTTAATTCTAATTGTCCCAATACCTGTAATCTCAGTAATGATTGTTGGGCTTGTTATTTAGAGGATGATCAAAAAGTATATGGCTGGGCTCGAGTTATTAATGATGGTACTTGGATTTGGTTTAATAATGAGACCACGACACCAGTCAAGATTCAGTCTTGGGATTTAACTAGTTCAGTCTTGCCTGGTCATGATATTGATCCAGGTTATTTTGTTGGTTATGCCACTAGCACCCTAGCTGATATGAGCTTTAATTGTGAAAGTGAAGGCGGAGGAGCTGGTACTTGTGCTACTCGAGACTATGCTGTTTATATTAGTAATCTTCAAATTGGTCATCTATCGGCTCCAAACTGGAATTATACTCAAGCTTGTTCTGGTTTAGCGAAAACAGCTGTTTTACGCTGGTATAAAAAAAGTGGTCAACAGACTGCCTATGAAATAGTGGTTAATGACACGGACACTTTAAGTACAAGTTCAGCTGTTTGCTGGTCAGGCAAAAAGACTTCGGCTATTGCTACCCAATATATTCTCCCTAATTCTGATCCAGATTGTGCTAGCCTAAGTTATGATACTGATTATTATTGGTGGATAAGGTTATATGATGAAGATGATCAGCCGACTGAATGGTATCAATATAATACTAATTCTGGCACTGATACTGATGGTGATCCAGATACTGATGCGGAAACATTTTCCACCTTTAAGCACGAATTTCCTAATCCTTTCTTTGAATGGGATCCAGAAGATGTCCTAGTGGGTACAACTACTTTATTCACTAGTAATTCTGAATATTATTCCAGTGCTTCACCTTCTACCGCCCAGGATTGTACAGATGGTGCTTGTAGTTATCTTTGGACTACCACTGATACTTCAGCCATAATTGATGATGATACTGCCTCTACTACTGGTATTATTTTCTTCTTCGCTACTACCACTTCAGTTACCCTTGAAGTAACCGATGTTGATAGTTATGTTTGTAGCACTTCAACTCAATTAACAATTAATTATGACCTGCCACTTTGGCGTGAGGTTAAAGCAGAATAATTTATGAAATATAAGGAAAAAAAAGGTTTTACAGTTTTAGAAATGGTGATTAGCATGTCTATGGTTGTGCTAGTTACAGCTCTTTTTATTGCTAATTATCGCACGACTGAAAAGAGAACAGATTTAATTATGACGGCTCAAAAATTAGTAGCTGATATTCATCAAGCCCAAAACAATTCTTTGGGTTTAGTAAAATATAGTTCTGGTGTTCCGGCTGGTGGTTGGGGAGTTAATTTTTCAACTACCAATAATGACCAGTATACTATTTTTGCTGATTTAGATTCTTCGGGCCCAGGCTATATGGTAATGGATGCGGGTGAAAATACAGTTGATTATGGCGCTAGAATTATTAGTTTACCTGATAATATAGAAATTTCTGCTATTAGAGTGGGAGGGGTAGTGGCAACATCAGGGGTTGTTACTTTTTTGCCGCCTGACCCCAAGACTAACATTTATGATGGCACGTCTACTTCAACTACTATGGATATTGAACTAAAAGAAACTCGCAATGATTCAATTAAGACTATTAGAGTTAATTTTTTAGGCTTAGCTGAAGCAATTGATTAAAATGTTTAAAGCAATCAAATACAATCGAAAAGGCTTCTCTCTAATCGAAGTAATTACGATTCTATTTGTTATTTCTTTAGGTTTAGTGGGGGTATTAACTTTGATTGTGCAAAATATTCAAGGTCAGCAATTTAATAAACAGAATATTATTGCTCATCAATTAGCTCAAGAGGGAATAGAATTAATTAGGAAAGTGAGAGATTCTAATTGGTTAACTGGGGCAAACTGGAATGAAAATTTAGCAGCTGGTGATTACTATATGGATTATAATGACAGTATCCCTACTGCCACTAGCTCAGCTGAAGTTCTTTATTTAGATGCAAATAATTTTTATACCCATGATAGTGGCGATGCAGTTTCTACCAGTATTTTTTCTCGTCAAATCTCTTTAGCGGTTAATAGCACTTCTTCAATTCAAGTTATATCTCAAGTTGACTGGGGTGATAAGAATAAGACTTTTACTTATACTTTAGAAACACTTTTATATGATTGGCGCTAAAATAAAAAAGAATAAATCTGGAGTTTCTGTGATCGAAGTTTTAGTATCGGTTTTGATTTTTGCTACTATTATTTTATCCTCTACTCAAATTTTTAAATTAGTAATTGATGGTCAAAGAATTGCGATTGCTTCTCAGAATGTACAAGAGAGTCTGAAATACTTTTTAGAGGTAACCGCTAAGGAAATTAGAATGGCCCAAAAAAATGATGGTTCTTGCGGCGATATTCCAGCTGATCAAGTTTTCGCTACCACTACCAATGCCCTAGGAGATGTTTTAAATTTTAGAAATTATTATGGTGAATGTACCTCCTATTTCCTAGCTTCTAGCTCTAATAGTGTTCGTTTTAAAATTACTCGTAATGCTGCTTCAGATTATATTTCTCCTAGTAAGATTAAGATTGATGATCTCAATTTTAACCTTATTTTCGCTACGAGTTCTCAACCATTAGTAACAATTGTTTTAAAGGCTCACGCTCTAGATCAAGCTCAATTTAAGTCAGAAATGATTACTCAAACCAGTCTTTCGTCTCGGTATTATAAATAATAATTGTATCATTTACTTGGCTTAATTGTATCAAAATGATACAATTAGAAGGATAAAATGATACAATTAATTTATGCTAATAATAGCTAAAAAATTTAATAAAAAGGGAAGTGCCATGTTATTAACTATGTTTATTTTAGCTAGTATGTTAATTGTGGCCATGAGTGGTGCTTATTTAATTTCTATTGGTATTGTAGCTGGCAATATTCAATCCGAGTCTATTAAAGCTTATTTTGCGGCTGAAGCAGGAACGGAAAGGCTTTTATGGGAACTAAGACAGAATGGTTTTTCCTATGGAACCCCTGGTGGGAGTGAAATTTTTACTGGCACTTTAAGTGAAACCAATGCTACTTATAGTGTTTATTTTTCTGATTTTCCTCCTTTAGTTTTTACCTCTATTGGAGAGTATCAAAGAGCTAAGAGAAGTGTTGAAGTTCGTATCTAAAATTAGCCATTTTTTAGCCATATTTATCAACCGTCTTTAGGGCGGTTTTTTTCTTGGCAGGGTAGGGAAAAAATGCTATAATTTAGGTAATTGAACGGAAAGAAAAAAAACAAATTTTAATGTCCCTCAACTTAGGACAAAAACTAAAAATAGTTCTAACTGCTTTTGTATTAAGCGGGCTCTTTTTGTTTGTTTTGGCACCAAAAAGTGTTTCAGCTTATCATTCTACTTCTACCTACAACAAAGCCTATAACGGTACTTTAACCGCCGCTGAATGGAATGATTTATTTGATGATTTTGTTAATACTTGGTTGCCTGTTTCCATGAATGGTCCACTTGGTATTGCTACTAGTGCTCCGGCTACTGGTTTAGAAGTTAATGGTCCAATAGTAGCGGATAGTTTTACTGGTTCCTATCTTGGCATTCTTTCGGCTGGAAATGTTTCTTCTGGTGCTTTTGGTTTAAACACTGGTGGTGGTAATTATAGTTTCCCTGGGAATTTAGGAATCGGTACTACTACCCCAACTGAAGCTTTATATGTTATTGGTGATGCTATATTTGATTTAGATTCTTCTGGTTCAGCTACTTTTGTTGAGGATCCAGCTGGAGCTACTTCTGCTGGTCAAATTAATTTAGGTCGGACTACAGATGGTTATGAAAGCATCTCTTTTGATCCCACTTTAGGGACTAATGGTAATTTTGTTTTTACCGCACCACTATTAGTAGCGGCTTCTTCTCCTGGTGTTACTTTCTATGATCCTGATGATCCAGATAATACTAATCTACAACGTTCAATTGAATATGATCCAGATAATCTACAATTACAAATAGGTGACTCTATTAAAACTAATTTTAGTACTAACACTGGTGCTCCTCCATCATCTAAAACCTTTTTCCAAATTGGTCCGCGTGATCTACAAACTCCAGCTAGTCAAGGTATTTTTGTTGGTGCTAATACCCCAGCTAACTTTACCGGTGATCTTTTGCATTTCCAAGTGGGAAGTAGTACTCGTTTTAGGATTACTAAATTTGGTGACATTATTAGTGGTGGTGCTACCATGACTACCAATGGACCGGTACTAAACACCTCTCAAACCTGGAATAATTCTAATGTTTCTTTTACGGCCTGGACTTTAAATATCACTGATACAACTTCGGCCGCTACTTCAACCTTGCTTGATATGAAAGTGGGGGGAAGTAGCAAGTTTATTGTGCGAAAAGACGGTGGTGTAAAAATAGAAGGAACAGGATCCTCACTTATGTTTAGGAATGGATTAACAAGTGCACCCGTGGGCATAGATACGCCTGCTATATATAGAACAGGAACCAATTCTGGTGAATATCCTTTTGATGGTTATGGACGACTTGTTTTACAAGCTCGAACAGATAGCCCTGGTTCTGTGAGAGATATTGTCTTCATGAGTAAAAATACAGCTGCCACCTCTACCGTTCCTCGAATGGTTATTCGGTCTACTGGTAATGTTGGTATTGGTACTACCAATCCCACCTCCATGTTTTATGTAGCTGGAGATGGTTA
>CAYXNV010000019.1:0-13686 GCA_964466835.1 uncultured Gammaproteobacteria bacterium | reverse complement strand
GACGGCTTCGCGCTTAGATGCTTTCAGCGCTTATCCAAACCAAAGGTAGCTACCCAGCGATGCCCCTGGTGGGACAGCTGGTACACTAGAGCTTTGTCCTTTCCGGTCCTCTCGTACTAGGAGAAGGGACTCCTCAAGTTTCCGCGATCATAGTGGATAGGAGACCGACCTGTCTTACGCATGTTAATCGCCTGTTACCAGACGCATGGACTATAACTTCATCCTTGTTTTTTTAAGGAGGCTAACGTTTAGTCTCTACGGGCTTCTTAAATTTAAGAATTCCCTCGGTATTGTCCCATTAGGATTTTACCGATATCAGTTAGCTTCACATTTAACATTACTGCTAAATGCCGCCGTAAATTATGTCTTAAGCTTGGATTCAGAGATTCAAATAATCGAATTCATTCTTAAATCTTAAGTCACAAATCTTCAATTACTTGACGGTCTGAACCCAGCTCGCGTGCCGCTTTAATGGGCGAACAGCCCAACCCTTGGGAGCTTCTCCACCCCCAGGATGCGACGAGCCGACATCGAGGTGCCGAACCAGGTCGTCGATGTGGACTCTTGGACCTGACTAGCCTGTTCGTGTTGACTATTATCCTAAATTACTTTAGGCACTGACTATATCTTCATCCTAGAATTTTTTCTAGGAGTACGGCGTATAATACCAGCACTGTAATAGCTGATATTTTGAACTCATTATACAGAATTATTCTCGTTCTCAGTCGATACGGGGTTAAAAGGTAGTTTATAATTAAACTCTGATAAAATATAGGGTTTAATTAAACTGAATAATTTATCCTTATCTTTACTTCTAAAATTCAGCTGACAAGCTTTACGATCGGGACGACAATATATTTTGCCGTTTAGATCATAGTTATCAAACAAACATTTTAGAAGATTCTTTTGGCTATCTTTATCTAATAATGATAGATAAAAATGAGCCGATTTGTCTCTGCGATAATAATGTCCATCATCCATATACCAAATTGCTAATGTTAAATTAGACTTTAGGTACTTGGAAATATTATTAGGAATGATTTTCCCCTTGGGGGTATAAAAATCACGTCTTATTTTCCCTAAAACTGGGGAAGAATTACTTTGTAAACGATAGTAGGTGTAATACTTCTTTGTTTTAGGATGTCGCCTAACAATTTTTTTTGGTTTATCATTAAAGACATTCTTTAATTGATCATAGATCCAATCTATGTAATGTTTTTGTTTGTCAGAATGCTCGACTCGAAGTCTGGCATTATTCTGACTAGTTGCTTGCAAATACCCATCCCCTAGGATTAATCCATAGATGATAAATTTCTGCGTTTTGTTTAACATCATAAATTTATTGATTATGACCTTTTAACTTCCCACGGTATTACCCTTTATCTTCCTCGTGCATCACTCCTTGGATGCAAATAAAGGGCTTCACCGTTATTAGCCGTATACTGTATTAACTGTTACCAGTTAATAGGGACACAGTTGTATCCCCGGAGTAGCTTTTATCCGATGAGCTTCCACCATCCTATATTGAATGGTCGGATCACTAAGTTCCGCTTTCGCGACTGCTTGACTAGTAAGTCTCGCAGTAAAGCTGGCTTGTACCTTTACGCTATCTCCCGGGTTTCCATTCCGGGATAGCCAACCTTTGTAAACGCCTCCGTTACTTTTTGGGAGGCATCCGCCCCAGACAAACTACCCACCAGACACTGTCCCCTGAAATTCAGGGTGAGAATTAAGAACATACAAGGGTGGTATCTCACTGGCGCCCGAAGGCTCCCACCTATACTGAACATGCATGACCCTAATTCAATATCAAGCTGTAGTAAAGCTTCACGGGGTCTTTTCGTCCTGCTATGATTAACGAGCATCTTTACTCGTACTGCAATTTCGCCGAGTCCTTCGTTGAGACAGTGCCCAAGTGGTTAAGCCATTCGTGCAGGTCGGAACTTCATTATTAACATTATATTACTATAATGGTTAGACTATACATTCATCTTGCTATCATTTTTAGAAGGTCTTTTCTATTATATTTTTTATTACCAGAAACATTTAACTTTTCACTTAGCTTAATTATTTCCTCCAATCCTTTTCGAGAAAGATGTTGATTTGAATAAATTAATTCACAAATTTCTGCGAATCTTTCAAATTCTTCTTTCTTAGAAGTCATTAGTGGATACTTTTTGAAGTGAGGGATAATGATTTTCATTAAATCCTTAACACTTCTCACCTCAAACTTATAGTTTTGATCTCTTTTAGAGAATCTTACTCCTCCACACTTAAAAAATGAGTGGAAAAATAATATGATTTCTTTACTACGTTTATGTTGACTAACAGAAAAGCTTGGCCTTACTTCAATTCCTAAATTCATTTTTTTTCTTAATGAAAAGGAAATAAGGAAACAACCTTCCCCATCAACAAAACCAGTAATATAAGATTTTTTATCCATAAATTTGTAATTAAGCCTTCATGGATGACTTTTTTTAGCAAGAGCTGACGTTTTGCTCCAATTAAGAAGCCTCGCCTTTCGGCTCAGTCGTTACAGGTCCTCATATAAATATGAGGTTCCCGCGGTATTGTCCTGTCTACATGGCTTGTATTCAGGAGTTTCACCGTTATGAGTCAGTTTACTTTAACGCATCGCTGCGTTTTCGGGCAAGTTGGCATCCCTTTCTACAGGGGTCCGACCAGTTTTACCCGACAAGGAATTTCGCTACCTTAGGACGATTCATTTATGTTAACAGTTAATAAAACTTATTTTCATTAACACTCTATGTCTCCATAGAGATCGGACTATATCATCCGCTTCTTTTCAAAACGAAAAGATCGCGGTTTGGCATGTAGTCTCTGAGGATTCTTTTTTAGATGCATTAACACATCTTTTTGGTTATATTTTCTTTTTCTGCCCTTGCCTTCATTTAATTTCTCTCGTAAAGCTACAATTTTTTCAAGGCCATCTTTGTTAAGATGTTCTTTTTTAGAAACTAAATTAGCAATCTGGCAAAAGATAGAAAAATTTTTCTTCTTATTTTGAGAAAGAAAGTTAAAATTCTTGAAAAAAGGAATAACCTTTTCGAGGATAGCATTAGGATTGCTAACCACATACATATGTAAGCCATCGGCTCTCTCTTGTATGCGCCCACAACCTAAAATCCTTTTGTATTGAGCAAGTATATGACTTTCACGTTGAGAAACATTAAAAGTTAATACTACTTGCCAACCCATAGAATGGTCATCTCTTTTGCGTAAAGAAACATTAAAACTTCCTTCTCCGTCAGCAAAGCCAGCTAGATAATATCCTTTTGCTGGATTTACTTGTTTTATCCAATTTGGTTTACTCATATATTTATGATTAAAAGTCTTTCCTGCGGATTGTCCCTATTTAAAAGATTTTTACTGCCTGTAAAATCAGACGAGTACTTTTAACTTAACAGGATGTTCCCGCATATAGCCAAATTTTATAACTACAATCATTCATAGTTATCGCCGGCGTTCATCCGCGCTTGAGTTCAAAGCTTCGCTTAACAAGTTAAGCTAACCCATCCCTTTAACGTTCGGACACTGGCCAGGCCTCACCCTCTATACATCCTCTTGCGAGTTAGCAGAGAGCTGTGTTTTTGATAAACAGTCCCTTGGGCTCTTTAGCTGCGGCCCCGATTGCTCGGGGCAGGCCTTATCTCGAAATTACGGCCGCTATTTTGCCTAGTTCCTTAACGAAGGTTCTCTCGTACACCTGAGGCTTCTCGCCTCACCTACCTGTGTCGGTTTACGGTACGATTACTGTTGTCTTAACCCTAGAGATTTTTCTAGTCAGTTCTTTTGCTTAAGTTGAATCCGCCTTGCGACTTCATCTTCAAACGACTCCTTGAAACTAATGGCCCGGATTTGCCTAGGCC
Source organism: uncultured Gammaproteobacteria bacterium (assembly GCA_964466835.1). Taxonomy (GTDB): domain Bacteria; phylum Patescibacteriota; class Patescibacteriia; order Patescibacteriales; family UBA12465; genus UBA12465. Next base: position 9,796 of record CAYXNV010000019.1, on the reverse strand, counting down.
GTTTCTTGAAGTAATTAACGCACATACCATAGCACGCTCAAACCACAGAACCGCGTCCTCCCATCGGAAAACAACAGTAGTGCTGGAATATTAACCAGCTTATCCATCGACTACACCTGCACTACACAGGTTACGCCTTAGGATCGACTAACCCTGGGTCGATTTGCGTTGCCCAGGAAACCTTAGGTTTTCGGTGGGCGGGGTTTTCACCCGCCTTTTTGCTACTCATGCCAACATTCTCTCTTCCCTCCGCTCCACCATGCTTCACAACACGGCTTCAGCGCTGAAGGAAATGCTCCTCTACCACTCTAATCTAAAAGATTAGAATTCACATCTTCGGTACTAAACTTAGCCCCGGTAAATTTTCGGCGCGAAACAACTTGATTAGTGAGCTATTACGCTTTCTTTAAAGGATGGCTGCTTCTAAGCCAACCTCCTAATTGTCGTAGTCACAACACCACCTTTTACACTTAGTTTAGATTTAGGGACCTTAGATTGTGATCTGGGCTGTTTCCCTTTCGACTAATGGAGCTTAGCCCCCATAGTCTAACTCCCGAACTATACCCTCAAGTATTCGGAGTTTGATTGAAGACGGTATCCGAAGACCCGCCCTCATCCAGTGCTCTACCCCCTGAGGTCAACATTCGAGGCTAGCCCTAAAGCTATTTCGAGGAGAACCAGCTATTGCCGAGTTCGATTACAATTTCTGCGCTAACCACAGCTCATCCCCTAGTGTTGCACGACTAGTGGGTTCGGTCCTCCCTTTGTCTTTCGACAAAGCTCAACCTGGCCATGGTTAGATCACCCGGCTTCGGGTCTTATCCATGCGACAAATGTTTCACTTCTGTTCTGCTAGTAAAACTAACAAGAACAAAAGCGAAACACAAACGGGCTATTAACCCTCGCTTTCACTCCACATGCTTTCCAAATGGAAATTATGTAAGCCACATAGAATAAACTCGTTGGCTCATTCTTCAATAGGCACGCCGTCACCCCATAAAGAGGCTCCGACTCTTTGTAAGTATATAGTTTCAGGTACTATTTCACCTCCCTAAACGGGATGCTTTTCACCTTTCCCTCACGGTACTTGTTCACTATCGATCATAAGAAGTATTTAGCCTTAGGTCATAGTCGACCTAGCTTCAAACGGGATTTCACGTGTCCCGCCCTACTTAAGAAAAATTGCCATGAAGAGAAAATTCCTTTCGCTGACTGGGCTATCACCATCTCTGGCGGAGCTTTCCAACTCCTTTAGCTAAAAATTTTCTTTTTTAACTTCATCTTGTCTTTCTATGAGACAAACACAATTCTCTTGCAACCCCTAAATAACATGTAGTCATAGAACCTTCAGAATCAAACTTGGCGAACCAAGTTTAATTCGCGGTTAAATAGGTTTGGGCTTCTCCCTTTTCGCTCGCCACTACTCAGGGAATAACTATTGTTCTCTTTTCCTCCGGTTACTAAGATGTTTCAGTTCACCGGGTCCTCTAGCTTGATAAATCAAGCTCTCTCCATCTTCAATGGAGCGGGTTTCCCCATTCGGAGATCTGCGGGTCAAAGGTTGCTTGCCACCTCACCGCAGCTTATCGCAGGCTGCTACGTCCTTCATCGGCTTCTTATGTCTAGGCATCCACTATATACTCTTAACGAGATTTTCTCACGCTTTTATCTTTAAAAGCATGAACTTATATTTTTATTGCATTTAATTTGATGCTCTTTTACCTAACTATTCTATTTTTAAGGTCCGCAGGGTGCAAAAAAACCGCTGGAAAGCGGTTCTAAGTAATCGCAAAATAGACAATCATTTAGAATCGCTTTTTAAATTTAAATATTAGATGTTTTCTCATATTTTTTAGTTTTTTTGTCCTGTTAAAAACTGTTAATAATTATACCTTTTTTAAAATTATTGTCAAGTGGGGATAAGTATATAAAAAATAGCCAAAATTAGGCTATTTTTTAAGGTATTTATTAATATATAAATTAATTAAATATATTCTTTAATTCAACGACTAATTGGCTAAACATGTTTCCATCTATTTCATTTATTTTATCCATATTGGGTGTAGCTGGCCAGCCATGATCTTTGAAAGAAAAACTAACAAATTTTTTATCAACAGAATAACGAGGAATTACATGAAAATGAACTTCTGGGTCAACCATTATTAACATTAAATAATTAATTTTCTCATATTGAAAATTATCTTTTAATTTATTTTCTATATTATTTATTATCTTGGAAAATTCCTTAAAGCTATCTTCAGAAATTTTGGAAAAGGAATCAACCTCATCTTTACATAATAATATTAATGATCCTAATGTCACCTGTTTAGGGCGACACAATAACCACCAATGATCATATTCTTTAATTAAGCTATTAGGATAGCCAAATTTTTTTAATGTCTCTTCCATCATATATCTATAATCCATTTAATAATCTTTGATCTTCAATGTTTTCTAAAGCTACTTCTCTGTCTATATCACCATGTTGATATAAATGTTTGATATGACGATCAAGGGTAATCATGCCACTGTTGCCACCCGTCTCAATTACACTTTTTATTTGAGCAATTTTTCCCTCTCTAATTAAATTAGCCACAGCTGCATTATTAATCAACAATTCTCTGGCTGCTACTCGACCACCTTTTGGACTTGGCAACAGACGTTGCGAGATAACAGCTGTTAGAACTGAAGCTAATTGAGATTTAATTTGATTCTGTTGATGAGGTGGGAAAATATCAATCATACGATCAACTGTTTGAGCGGCACTATAAGTGTGAAGAGTTGCTAAAACTAAATGACCAGTTTCAGCTAAGGTGATGGCAGTAGAAATGGTTTCTAAATCACGCATCTCGCCCAACATAATAACATTGGGGTCCTGACGCAAAACATGTTTAAGGCCACTGGCAAATGAAAGCATGTCGGTTCCTAATTGTCTTTGAGAAATAACACTCTTGTCTGATTTAAAAATAAATTCAATCGGATCCTCTAGAGTAATTATGTTGGCGCTGCGGGTATTATTAATATAATTAACCATGGCCGCTAAAGTGGTTGATTTTCCACAACCAGTTGGACCAGTAACCAAAATAAAGCCTTGGGGTAAATCTAAAAGATTTTTAATTACTTCTGGCATGCCAATTTCCTCCAAAGTGGGTTTACTCTCATCAATTATTCTGGCCACCATTCTGATATTATTTTTTTCAAATGAAAAATTAATTCGAAAACGATGTTCTTCTAATTGATAACTTAAATCTAAATCTCTTTTGTCTAAAAAACGCTTCTTTTGCTCTGGCTTTAGAATAGAATTAGAAATTTCTTCTAAATCTTGGGTATTAATTTTAGTAAAATCAGCTTCTTTTACTACATCATTAATACTAAATAATTCTCCATCAACTCTAAAAATTGGAGTCTGACCAAAAATAATATGTAAATCAGAAGCTTTATATTCAACTGCTAATTTTAAAATTTTATTTATATCCATATTTTTACCAACCTAATTTTTTTAAACCTTTGGCAGCTGCCTTAATCTGAGCTTCCTGTTTAGAGGAGCCCTTGCTGGTAGTAATTAAATCTTCACCAATATAGAGGCCAACTGTAAAATTTTTAGCGTGATCTGGACCTTCTTCATCTAACACTTGATAATGAGGGGTGATTCCCTTTTCTTCTTGAGATTTTTCTTGAAAACTAGATTTGGGGTCAAGATAAAGTTCATTCTCAATAATATCATCTAATTTATTAAGAATATGTTTATTAATGAATTGCTGACATTTCTTTATTCCTTGATCTAAATAAATTGCCCCAATAATTGCTTCAATTGCATTAGCTAAAATAAACTGACGTGATTTTTTATTTTTATCTTTAGATTCGCCTTTTGATAAATATAGATGACTATCTAAACTAATTTCCTGAGCAACCTCATACAACATCTTAGCGTTAACTAGAGAAGCTCGCCAATTAGTTAAATCACCTTCTGGTTTATCAACAAAATTAAGATAAAGAAATTCGGTTACTATTATTTCTAAAACAGCATCGCCTAAAAATTCTAATCTTTCATTGTGACCAATTTCAAAATCAGCATGTTCATTTAAATAAGAACGATGAACCATGGCTTGTCGTAAAAGATTCTCATCTTTAAAATTAACACCAATCTTCTTTTGTAATTTATCTAAATCTCTAAAACTCATATAAATACAAAGCGTCTTATTCAGACGCTTATTTTAATTAATTATTTTCTTCTTTATCTTCTTTTTCTTTGTTTTCAACTTCTTCTTTATTGTCTCGTTTTTGTATTTTTGGCTCATCATTATAGATGGCACCAAGAACACCATTAACGAATTTCCCAGAAGAGTCTCCGCCAAAACTCTTAGCGACTTCAATCGCCTCATTAATAGCTACTCGAGGTGGAATATCAGTATGAAGTAATTCATAGATACCTAGACGAAGAATATTGCGATCAACTGTAGTGATTTGATCTAAAGGCCACTCAGTTGCATATTTAATAATATATTTATCAATCTTTTCTAAATTTTTAATTACACCCTGAACCAAATCTTTTACAAAGCCACCATCATTAAAATCTGGAGCAAAGTTAGCAAAATTTCCTTCGATTAATCGGTCTACATCCTGATCCTTACTATCATTAAAATCCCAAGTAAACAAGGTTTGTAGAGCGATTGTTCTAGCTAAATGTCGATTAGACATATTATTTTTTCTTTTTTGATTTAGTTTTTGGCTTCACCGCCTCTTTATTCTTATAATTACCACAGAAAACACAAGCAGTATGAGCTTTAATAGCTTTGCCACATTTAGGACATTTACCTAAAACTACTTTTTTTAAGGCTAAATGAGATCGGCCCTGTCTAACAGAACCAGGTGTTTTTCTTTTTTTAGGGACAGACATAAAATCTAATAATTAATAATTACTTTTCTAGTATAACTTAAAGCTATCATTAGTCAACTTTTGGCTTAGGCCCAACAATTTTTTCAAATGCTTCCTTCTCAATGGTTTCTTTCTTTAATAAAACCTTAACAATCTTTTCTAAATTAACTTTTTCCTTCTCAAAAACTTTTTTAGCTAGAGCTGCGCCCTGTTCAATAAAGCCAGCAATTTCCTCATCTATTTTTTCAGCTATTTTTTCACTATAATCACGTTGCTCATGAATCTCACGACCCAAGAAAATCATTTCTTCTTTTTCGCCATAAGTTCTTGGTCCCAAATTATCACTCATACCATAATCAGTCACTAAACGACGAGCTAGAGCAGTCGCTCGACGTAAATCTGAAGTAGCACCAGTAGTAACTTCATTGAAAATTTCTTTCTCTATTAAATAACCAGCTAACAAAACCGCTAGCTCAGAAATAAATTCTGATTTAGAGTGTAAACGCTTATCTTCAGTTGGAACCTTCAGGGTATAACCACCAGCTTGGCCACGAGCAATAATGGAAACTTTGTGGACTGGATCAGCATTGGGAAGAAAATGAGAAACTAAAGCGTGGCCAGCCTCGTGATAGGCAGTAATTTCTTTTTCTTTATCATTAATAACTCTAGTTTTTCTTTCTGGCCCCATCATTACCTTCTCAATTGCTTCAAACAAATCATCATTATTAATAGTTTTGCGGTCACGACGGGCAGCTAAAATAGCTGCTTCATTTAATATATTAGCTAAATCTGCTCCAGAAAAACCTGGAGTTCTTTCCGCTACTCTTTTTAAATTAACTTCTTTAGCTAAAGGTTTTTTACGAGCATGAACTTTAAGAATTGCTTCCCTGTCATTTAAATCTGGCAAGTCAATCATTACTCGACGATCAAATCGGCCAGGACGTAATAAAGCTGGATCTAAAACATCAGGACGATTAGTGGCGGCAATAACAATTATATTCTGAGTGGGTTCAAAGCCATCCATCTCTACTAAAATTTGATTAAGTGTTTGCTCTCTTTCATCATGTGAACCACCTAAGCCAGCTCCTCGACGACGTCCAACTGCATCAATCTCATCAATGAAAACTATACACGGTGTATTCTTTTTAGCTTTCTGAAATAGAGAACGAACCCGGGAAGCCCCAACACCAACAAACATTTCAACAAATTCTGAACCAGAAATATGAAAGAAAGGAACTTTAGCTTCGCCAGCCACTGAACGAGCTAATAGTGTTTTTCCTGTTCCAGGAGAACCCAATAATAATACACCTCGAGGTATTTTAGCGCCTAACTCATGAAACTTTTTAGGGAAACGAAGAAAATCAACCACTTCTTTTAATTCTTCTTTAGCTTCTTTAGCCCCTGCGACATCTTTAAAACTTACCCGATTCTTTTCATTGGGCATAAAGTCTTTAGCAGTTGATTGCCCAAAGCTCATTGCTCGAGAATTTGCTCCTTGGACTCCACGCATAGCAAAATAAATAAAAACACCAATTAATAATAGTGGCAATAGAAAAGGCAAAACAAGGGTTAGCCAATAATCCCAACCACTATCTTCCTTAACTGTAATTTTAATATTAGTACTCTTAATAGGATCGACTTCAAAATTACTCAACAAGCTAGACAGAGACTCAGAGCTTTCTTTTTTTATAACTTCTTTTTGTCCATCTTTCAAAGTAATATTCAATTTACTTCCACTGACAACAATTTGTTCAACTTGTTCCTCATTGATTTGCCTAATTAAAGTTTCAATACCAACATTTTCAGCTTTCTTTGATTGGTTGGAAAAAGAGCTAAAAATTGCTGTAATTACTAAAAAAATTACAAAAAATAAAAGGAAATTTTTAATTAAATTTTTCATATTATATACTTAGATGATTATCTTTATTATAAAGGTAAAAACTTGTTTTGGCAATTATAATTTTAGTAAAAATTAATAAAAAAGCCCCCTTACTATGGAGGCATTTCTGCTAATTTTTTAAAAGAAGCAAGATTTGGAATTAAACTTTTTCTGATCAGAAAGGCGCCATTTTGATTCAAAAATCTTTCTATATACTCCTGAGCAGATTTTTTTTGAGTAATCAATTTTTCACCATCCTCCCTGGGGACAGCCTCTAAGATACGGCTATTGATAATCATGTTTGCTTGTTTATTAATTCGCCGCAAAGGTTCTGAGTTGCTATACACGATTAATTGTCGAGAAATATTTTTAAACGACCCTGGAATATCTACACCCTTTAAAAGCTCTAAATGTTCTTTAGCTTGAAGATCATCGCCAGTATTAATAGTTAAACGAATTCCTTGACCACAAAAATCAATTGAATACTTAACTTTGGGCGGTAACTCTTCATCACTCTTAATCAGTGTTTCAATTTCACAAAAAACTTCTGTAATTATTCTTTCCATTTTAATAATTTTATTATGAACTAATAATTAATTAAAACAAATAGTAAGACTAATGTCAATTATACACAAAAAGCTCCCCGCATAAGGAGCTTTTTGTTATATAATATCTTTAATTATTTTTTCTTCTTTTCCTTTGTGTCTTTAACTTCTTTTTTATTATCTTTCTTCTTAACAACCTTCTTTTCGGTTTTCTTCTCTTTTTTGGCCTCTTCCTTCTTCTCAGTTTTTTTAGCAGTTTTTTTCTTTTTTGATTTTTCATCAGCTAATTTCAGACCCAAACGATGCTCAGAGGGAGAAATGCTAACTACTTCAAAATCTTTTACTTCATCAGCATTGAATAATTCTGTAATTTTTTCTTTAGGATCAAGTTCAAGCTGACTAATATGAGCTAAGCCATGTATTTCTTCATCTAATTTAACAAACAAACCAAAGGGGTTAACTTTAAGAATGGTACCAGGAACAACTTGACCAACTTTATACTTAGCACTAGCTTCTAACCAAGGATCTTTTAACAATTTCTTAGCACTTAAAAATACTTTAGCACCATCAATGTTAATAACCTCTGCTTTTATCTTCTCGCCAACCTTATATAATTCATTTGGCGAATCAATTCTTTGCCAAGCTAATTCAGAAATATGAATCAAGCCTTCAATATTTTCACCAAAGGTAACAAAGACTCCAAAGTTAGTGATAGCAGTAATTTTACCTTCTACCTTGGTACCAGTTTTATATTTATCTAGAGCTGGTTTTTGTTTTTTGTTCCAAACATCTTTTTCACTAAAAATAATTTTACCCTCATCTTCATTTAAAGTGATGACCATTACTTCAAAATCTTGACCAATAAATGATTTAAGTTTTTCTAATATCCTACTCTTGTCACCACCTGAGATACGAGGATAATTTTCTGGGGCTAATTGAGATACTGGCAAGAAACCATCAATTTGACGATAGCGACTTAGTAAACCGCCCTTATTAGCATCTACAATCCTTACACTAATAACTTCTTTATTCTTAAAGGCGTCTCGTAAACTATTAAAGGCTTTTTCTTGACCAACCAAACGAAACGATAATTCTAGTTCACCATTTTCGTTTTCTTCTTCAACTACAGTTGCTTCGACTTCGTCACCAGGCTTTAAATCAGAATATTCTGGAACCTCATTAAAAAGCTCTGGGCCACGAACTATGCCCATTAAAACTCCACTAATATCTAATTTTACTTCTGCCTTAGAGGCGGAAACAACTGTTCCTTTAACAGTATCACCTGCTTGAGGAATATTTATCTCATCTTTACCAAGTAAAGCAGAAAAATCAATATTTTTATCTTCCATATTAATATTTAAAGCTTTATATAATAAAAAAAGCTTATTTAACCCTGCTATACAGAGCCCTTTGGCCACCTAAATCCAAAGGTTTATTAAAGGTGATATTTAATTATTAACATATCTATACTAAAAGATATTACTAAGAAAGTCAACCTATTGACAAAATCCAAAAATATGTTACAATCAAAAATCAACAAAGGAGGTAACCATGAGTAATTTAATATTACTGCTCTTTAAAAAGTCTTCTTGGAGAAGAAGAATGGAAGAGAAAAAAACACAAACACCAACCAAGCCAAAAACTTTAACTTTAACTTTAGAAATTTTAACTATCGAGAATGAGCCCACCAAAGCTAAACGACTGGAACTAAAAGAGGCAGAAGATACAATAAAAATAACCGAGGCTTTTGGGGGAATGAGACTTGAAGAAATTCAAGAAAAAGAAAAAAAGAGATTCTCGGAAAACTAAAAAGGCGCCTAATAATACATTAAGCGCCTTTTCTATATTCTAATTTAAATTAATTAACCTTGAAAATCTTGATTATCAACAGTTCTAATCTGATTCAAAACTTTTTCCGAAGGATTAAAATGCTTTTTATCATCCTCAGTCAAGCCATGCTCATTTTTCAAATCATCTAGTTGTTGCATCAATTCCTTTTCATTTTTAACAAAGGTGGCATTAGTAACAATAACCTCCCAGGCCAAATTACCATGGTTCTGACTTTTTAAAATTTTGAGATTATTAATCTTTTCTTGGATTTCTTTTTTAGGTGTCATGAAACTAAGTATACCTTTTTTCTCTAATTGAGTTTGTAGATTAGCAATAATTAAATCTAGCCCCGCTTGAATATATTCCTTTCTTCGTTTTTCCGATTCTGCTTCTTTCTTCTGGCTATTAATATCAGCAGATAATTTATCAACACCTTTTTCCTCTTGCATCTTTTCTTCGGCAAATTTTTTCACTAACTCTTTGTCTTCAATTACTGTTTCAGGCACTTTTTTAACATCTGACTTCTCTTCTGCAGCTGCCTCTACTTCCCCTCCTTCTTGTGATGGAATTTCGTCAAATTTATTCATATTTTTTTGATTAATGTTAGTTTATTAAATTAAATTAACTTATAGATATATAATATCATATAATTAGAGAAAAGTCAAT
>CAYXNV010000018.1:0-13961 GCA_964466835.1 uncultured Gammaproteobacteria bacterium | reverse complement strand
TTCAACTTTTGAAGATGAAAGTCGTAATTTCAAGCTTTTTGTTGTTATTCACGAATATATAAGCTCTCTACAAGATCCTCTGTCAGAGAGTAAAGTTAAAGAATATCAAAATATCACTAATAAAAGTTTAGAGAAGATAAAAGAAGATGATATTGATGGCGATAGTCTAGAATACAACCTAGATATAATATCAAATGCCATAGATAGTGTGGGGGCATTCTGTATATTGGTAGGAGTATATGAAATAATGGAAAAATATAGAGGTGAGAAACAAATTGAGGTTAAGAATAAGCTAGATAATAACTTCACTAAGAAATACAAGAAATTTCTTGATTTTCTTCTCTATACACTACACGAAGATATAATGGAGCATCTTGATGAATTAGAGTTTATCAATAATAACGATAATAAAGATAAGATTATCTTTGATAAAGAGAAAAGCATTCTATATATCAAAGGCAAAAAGATAAAAATAAAAAGAAAAGCTGACTTCCCTCTTGAGCATTATATCCTTGAATATCTATTTGAACAGGAAGATAAAAATGATGAGGTATATTTTAAAGATATTGCCCAAGAAAAATTAAACGAATATGACTATAACGGATTAACCGATTGGAAAAGATATTATCGGGCTTGTGAGAGACTGCAAGAAAAAATTAGAATTGATACAAATATCACTGATTTTTTATTGTTTTCTACTGGTAAAACTGGTAATGTTAAAATAAATAAGAAATATTTTAATTAAAACCATATGCCCAGGGAATATCAAATAGCCCAACTATTATTAGTCGCTAAAGAACAACTTGAATACTGCCACACAATAACGGGCTACCCTCAAAAAATAGGAAAAAGAAATTTTGATGTCATAGCTCCAAAGGACAAGTTCTATAAATCTGTATGTAATCTTGCATTTGGAGATAGTCTTCTGATTATTGGCTCATTGCTAGATAAGAACAATAAAAAAGCTATAAGTTTTTGGAACTTTGATGACTTCCCTGCTAAAAAAACGCAAGAGCTAAATGATTTAACTCAAAAATTCCAAGATACTAGACTAAAAACCATAAGAGACCAACTAATAGCCCATCAAGATGTTAACAATAGAAATAATACCATCCCAAATTACAGAAGAAGAGGAATTGTTGATCCAGCAATCATAAAATCCTTACAAGAGATATTAGATGAAATGATAAAAGAATTTTATGATTATACAAGCAAATTCACTAACCCCCATAGCCCAGACTATTTTAATAGTTCAGGGGCTAAAAAAGAAGTAGAAGAAGTAATAGAAGAAGCTCCGCCAAAATTAACAGATGGTTTCGTAATATAATTCCCCTAAAAAATACTTTCATAACTACCACAACTAAATACTTTAAATAAATTCCTCAATTCTTCCCTGAAAGATTGGGGAATTCTTTTTTTCTAAACTGCGAATAGAAATATTTAGCAGTTTTTTTATGTTCAAATTCTCCGAACAATTGAGAAATAAGGCGATAGACTATTTTAGGGATGTTTGCCAAGTAAACATCAGTCATGAAGAAGCTGATGAATATTTACGATCTCTATCTTCTCTTTGTTCGGCTTTAGTTGATTTGGATTAATACAGTTTTGACTGGTTTTGTTTGCCCGAAAACCAGTCAAAACTAATAACTAATATTTCTTTTAATCATTAATTATATAAAGTAGTTCTCTTGATGGAATTGATAACATTTTTTCTTTTTGCGAGAGGCGACAGCCTCGCAAAAAGAAAAGTTACAATCTATAAGAGATACATATAATCTGATAAAAATATATGTTCTATCCTGAATATGAAAAGAAAAATGAGAAACAAAATTACTATAGTAATTTGCGTTTAGTCATCTCTGGTTCTGTATTTGAGTTCTATGAGTTTTCTGACCCTATTATGTATGGCAGAAGATTGAGAATAAAGAATAAAGAAGAAAGTGTTTTAATTAGTTCTGCTAATACTATGAGTGAGGAAGAAAAGATATTAAGTTCTGCTCGTAGGGCTAAAAGAAGTATATCTAGGTTGATAAGGGCTAATGCTTTTAAGTGGGTAGATAATGATAATAATCCATATATGCCCATTACTCTAACATTAACTTTCTCTGATGAAATAAGGGATGTTGAGAAAGCTAATAATCTATTCTCTAACTTTATTCAAAGATTAAATTATAGTGTTAATCAGATAGAGAGAGGATATAGTAAAAAAGGAGCTAAGAAGAATCTACTAAAGTATTCAGCTGTCATAGAATTTCAGGATAAGAATAGGGGTGGTGTTGTTCATTATCATATGATTTTCTATAACCTCCCTAAAATGACCAAGATATATGATAGGTTAACTAAAATATGGGGCAAAGGATATTTTTGGGTAGGAACTAAAACCAAAAACAGAAAGAAAGGTTTTACTTGTGTTAATAATAGTAAAAAGTTAGAAAAGATAGTTGAATACTTTACTAAATACATATCCAAGAGTTTTGAGGATGAGAGGTTAAAGAATAAGAAGAAATATTTTAATAGCCGAGGACTTATTAAACCTATTGAAATAGAAGTTGAAGAACTGGTTGATATAATTAAAAAACAAATGCCCCAAGAAGCATTAAGCTATGGGGCAGATGATTTGAAATATAAATATAAACAAAGAGAGAAAAGTTTTAACTATCAGAAATTTGAATTAGCTCAATTCCCAGAAGAAATGAAAGAGGCCTTGAGATTGGCTAACCTATATTAAACTTGCCAAAATAATTTTTAAAAGATATTATTAAAGCGTTGACCTAATATATCAAATAAATCAGAGACTTTTTTAATAGTCGCTCGAAACGGGCAGTTCTGCCGATTATTTAGTCTTCTGATTAGATATATTGGGTCAACCAGGACTGCCCTTTTTGATTGGTTAAATTATTTTTCTAAATATTCTTCTTTTAATCTTTCATATTCGTCGCCACCACCAACACATGTATCACAAAAACTTGTAAAAACTTCATCATTAACAACCATAAATGATAAAACCTCTTCATTCGTCTGACAATTTATAACGAATTTATTCATATTGCCTAGACTAGTAAAAACACCTCCTGAATAAAAACAAGCATTTTTTTGTTCATTATATGCATCTTCTGGATTAAATCCTAAACCATCTGGAACTGAAGCCACCCCTTCTTCATAAATATTTTTACAAATATCCATACATTCTGTTTCTTTATTAAACAGAAAATCTTTTCTTTCTTGTTCTAACCTAATTTTCTGTTGTGATGGCATAAAAATAACAAAATAATAAGAAATTGCTAGAGCCACAATAATAATAGCTGGTATTAAAACTTTTTTCATAAATTTAAACTTAAATTATTATACTTATATTTTATATGACTAACACAAAAACCACAACCAAATACATCCTCTATTGCCGAAAGTCAACCGAAGATAAAGGTCGGCAAGTTTTGTCTTTAGATTCTCAAGTTAGTGAGATGAATAAACTGGCAGATAGTTTAGGATTAGAGATTGAAAAGATATATAGAGAAAGTAAGTCAGCTAAAATGCCAAATAATCGTCCTCTGTTTTCTGAAATGGTTGAATATATAAAAAGCAATGAGAAAGATAGTTTTGGTATTATCTGTTGGAAAATAGATAGGTTGTCTCGTAACCCCATAGACAGTGCTACTATCCAGTGGCTATTACAACAAGGAAGAATAAAAGTTATTCAAACAGCAGATAGACAATATCTACCTAGTGATAATGTTTTGTTATTTAATGTAGAAAGCTCTATGGCTAATCAATATATTTTAGATCTGTCTAAGAATGTAAAAAGAGGTATTATTGCTAAACTAGAAAAAGGAGGTTTTCCTAACTTTGCTCCTGTGGGATATATAAACGACAAAGCAACTAAAACTATTGTAGTGGATAAAGATAGAGTTAAATATATTCGTAAAGCTTTTGAACTATATGCTAGTGGTAATTATAGTCTAAAAGAAATAACCGATACTCTATATAATGAGGGATTTAGAAGTAGGGGTGATAATAAGATACATAAGAGTAAAATACATTATCTTTTATCTAACCCTATCTATTGTGGCATTATTGAAAAAGACGGCAAAAAGTATATTGGCAATCATCAGCCAATTATATCCAAGAAGTTATTTGATGACGCTCAAAAAGTTTCTGAATTAGCTAGTAGACCAAAAACCAAGAAACTATACTTTATGTATAGAGGAGTTTTAAAGTGTGCTAATTGTGGTTGTTCTATGACAGCTTCTAAAAAGAAAGGTAAACACATCTATTATTACTGCACTAATGGAAAAGGTAAATGTAATGAACATAAAGCCTATTTAAAAGAAGAATATGTTAGTGAAGAATTAGCTAAAGTGTTTAAAGAGATAAAGTTTGATGAGAGATTAATTAATCTCTGCTATAAAGCTAAAATGGAAGAATTAGAAGCTAATGATGATTATCTAGTCAAAGTCCAAGATAACTTAAAACAACGCTTAGACACTATCACAAGCCGAAAGAATAACCTATTAGACCTATTCATAGACAACAAGATAAACAAGGATGTTTATGATAATAAGAACAAATCTTTAGCTAATGAAGAAATAGATATTAAGAAAGAATTATTAGAGATAAAGAGTAAGATTGGTCATAAGGGTAAAGAAACTTTGGAACGGATAAAAAACATCTTTTTATACCCTATTAACAAGGAAAAATCATTTTTAGAGGCTAAAGATGAAAAGAAAGAAAAAGTTATAAAAACATTACTTTGGAACGCTTCTTTTGAGAACCAAAAAATCGCTTATTTTAGCTTTAAAGAGCCGTATAATATACTCTCTAAAGCATCAAATAAAAGCGATTTTTCTCAACTGCTCGGGAACAGGGACTCGAACCCCGATTAACTGGACCAGAACCAGTCGTCCTACCAATTAGACGATTCCCGAATGTGTATTAAGTTGTAATTAGTGCTTAGGCTTCATTAATGGGAATAACTGACATTCTCTGGCTGGCTTATCCATTAAAAAGCTAAAATATCGTTCACTCATGCCAAAACCACAGGTTGGGGGCATACCATATTCTAGGGCTTCAACAAAATCATGATCATGCATCTGAGCTTCTTCGTCTCCGGCTTCCCTGAGTTTTTGTTGCTCTTGGAATCTCTCTTCCTGATCAATTGGATCGTTAAGTTCACTGTAGCCATTACCTAACTCTGAACCAGCTAGAATAATTTGGAAACGTTGAGTAACTTTAGGGTTGTCATCACTCTTCTTGGCTAAAGGTGAAACATCAACTGGAGTGTTAACTAAAAAGCCAGGACCAGCAATTTGTTTGCGACAATGTTTCCAAAGATTATCAATTGCTCTAGTGATATTGAAGCCCTTTTTATCATATTCAACTTTTAACTCATCTAACTTAGCTTTAATTTCTTTTTCAGTGGTGTTTAAAATATCAACTCCAGTTTTTTCTTTAATTATAGTTTGATAGTCATAGACTTCCCATTTCTTTCCTAAATCAATCTCAAATTCTTTAATTTTAAACTTCAGAGTACCAAAAGTTTCTTGGGCAATATATTTATATAATTCCTCCACTAACTTCATTCCCTTTTCATAATCAGCATAAGCCCAATAGAATTCTAATTGGGTATAATCTTGAAGATGTTCGGCATCCATGCCTTCATTTCTAAATTGACGACCAATTTCAAAGGTTTTTTCAAAACCAGCTACCATTAATTTCTTCTGCCATAACTCACCAGTTGATATTCTAAGATAGACATCCATATCTAAGGCATTATGATGAGTGATAAAAGGACGAGCATCAGCTCCACCAGGCATAGTTTCTAAAACTGGAGTTTCTACCTCTAGAAAGCCTTTATTTAACATAAATTCTCTAGTAGCCTGCCAAAACTTAGTTCTTTTATAGATAATATCTCTAGTTTCTTGATTAAGGATAATATCTAAATATCTTTTACGATAGCGCTCTTCTTCATCCTTAAGTCCAAACCAAGAATCAGGAATTGGTCTTAGTGATTTAGTTAATAATTTCCATTCCTTAACCATTACACTTTGTTCGCCTTTGTGAGTAACAAAACAGCTACCATTAACTTGAATAAAATCACCACTATCAATTAATTTAATAAATTTCTTATAACTATCATCGCCTAAATCTTTTTTTGATAAAGCAATCTGGATGTTGGCACTCACATCTTCTAAATTAGCAAAAGTGAGATTACCATGAGAACGTAAACTTCTAAGACGACCAACAATATAAAAAGATTTTTTCTTCTTTTCTAAAGAAGAAAAATTATCTAGAACTTCTTTAATTAAATAATCACGTTCCACCTTGGCTGGGTAGGGGTTGATATCGGCTTTTTTAAGTTCTTCCAACTTTTTTAACCGATCTGAACGTTCACTAATTTTTGTTGTGTTTTTTTCTTCAGCCATATATTTTTTATTAACCAATTTTAATTATTTTATATTTTACCAAACCCTTGGGAGTCTCTACTTCCACCTTATCACCCTTTTTCTTCCCTAAGAAAGCCACTCCTAATGGTGATTCGTTTGAAATCTTTCCCTCTAAGGGATCAGCTTCGTTAAAGCTAACAATTGTATATTCCTTTTCCTTGTCATTAACCTTAACAATTACCCTGGAGCCCATTACTACTTCTTTTTTAGAAGTACCATTCTCTACTACCGTGACATTTTTTAAAATATTCATCAATTCTAAAATCCGCCCCTCATTTAAAGCTTGGGCGTCTTTAGCTTCACTATATTCAGCATTCTCACTTAAATCCCCTAATTCTTTGGCTCGCTCAATCCGATCAGCAATTTCCCTTCGTTTGGTGGTGGTAAGGTGATTTAACTCTCCTTTTATTTTATCGTAACCTTCTTGAGAAATGATTTGCTCACTCATAGTTTTGTGAAAATTATTTAAAATTATAGTCTCTAATATACTCTATCTTGGGAAATTAAACAAGAGGCGAGTAATATGAAGCCAATTCCTAAGGGGTGGTTAAGATAGGGGCTAAAAAAATGAGTAATAACTAAAAATATAATTCCTGCACCCAGGCCCAGAAGGAGATAACTATTTTTCTTTATTCCTTGGCTAATACTAGTATAAAATATTCTATATAATACAAATAGATAAGCTAATAGGCCTAATAAACCAACCTTCAACCACATGTCTAAATAACCCCATTCAAAAGCATAGGTAGTATACTTACCATCAGGATTATTCTCTAAAACTCGAGGATCACTAGAAATATAAGTAACAGTTGAGCCAAAACCACGGCCAATAACTGGAGACTTTTTGATCTCATTCATTAACGGTGGTAATAGTGACCAACGAGAGATAACAGCTGCTTCCCCTTTATTGCTTACCCGATCCAAAATATTAGCTTTAAATCCTTCTGGTTGTGAAATCGGTAACACCGCTACTAAATAAGTAATGGCAAAACCAAGAACAACTGTTACCACCAACCAAACAACTGAACTCATCATTCTTTTAAAAGATTGGAGACGCCAGACAATTATTAAACTAATAATTGCTGTCAAAAAAGCACCCAACCAAAAACTACGAGAAAAACTAATTAATAATGAGCTAAAAAATAATCCCGCTATAATTAGTAATGGCCAGCGACGACGAGCTAAAAATGGTTCTGTTTTAAACTTTACTTGGCTATACCAGAATAAACAGAAATAAGCGATGATAGGAAAAATTTGTGATTGAATAAAAATTCTTGGCCAACCAGTCGTAGTTGGGGTCATTTCCCCCACTAAAGTTTTACGAAGCCAAAGATATATTTCTGGTTCAAAATTTAGACTATGAGTAAAGATAAATAATAATATTAAAGTTTTTAAACTTAACCAAATAGCAGCTACCCAAAAGATAGTTTTTAAATTTTCCCTAGCAGTTCGATCTTTTCGATTATAAATCGCAATAATTGGCAAAATTAAAAGAAAATATAACCAACCATTAACATCAAAGAAAATATTAGAAATTTCATTTTTAGAAATCCAAGCAGTTACCAGGCCAATTATTGTAAAAAAGAATAAATAGATGAACGGTTTCCAGAAAATAAATTTCTTGATCCTCTGCCAATAGACAGATTTGTCTTTATATTTAATTAATTGATAAATAAATTTAATTATAAATATCAACATTACTGCCAGCCACAAACCCAATCTTAAAGAAAATTGCCAGTCCGAAAACTGCCAATAAAATAAATATCCCTTTGAACCAATAAATAATTCTGCTAAAACCATTAATAAACCATATTCCAACCTATAAATAGTCAGGGCTAGACTAGATAGGATTAAAATTACAAAAAATACTTTATTAGTTAAAGTAAAACCAAATCCAACTAAAGACAAAATTTCAATAGCTAAAAATATAGCTAAAATAATAATAATCCTTTTACGAAAAGATGTGAACATGATATTTTATTTAATTTGTACTCTATCACCAACTTTAATGTTTTTCTCTTCACAATAACCACCATTAACTTCCAAAGCGTAATCAATTGGTTGCCCACTATTGTAGACAGCTAAAGGATCTCGTCCTTCTGGTCGAAGCTTAACGTCTGTTTTCACAACTCGGCCATCGCTAATATAAATAATATCCAAGAAAAAATTCATATCTCGCATAACAAACTCTCGGACATCTTTGGTTTTATAAGCGAAAAGCATGCCACAATCCCAACATAAATGATCACGACCACTCAGGCCACGATATTGGTCAATGGCTGTCCTAACTATTTCCACCTTAATCTCATTATCATTAATAATAACCATACTTCTTTGCCCCCTTAAGAATAGAAAAACAGCTAAAAAAACAACGATGATAAATAAAATTAAATAAATAATTGATTTACCTTTTTTATAAACCATGTTTTTCTTTGATTATTTTAATTGATTTTTTATATTTTTTAACAGCTGGTAAAAATGGGAATGCTTTATAGGCAAAAGCTGGCAACCAAGTACTAATTCTTCCCCCTGGTGAAACTGTAAATAAAACTTGAGGAATCCAAAGACCAGTTTTGTTTTCAGCTAACATTGTTAACCAAAGATCCCAATCTTGTAATTTCTTAATACTCTCATCCCAACCAGTAACCGGAAAATCAGCCCGACGAATTAAAGACATGGTGTGGATATAAGGCATTTGTTTTAATTTGTCGGCATCAAATTCACCTAGTTTAAATAACTTCCTTCCCCATTTGAAAGAAGAATAGACATAACTAATTGAAGGATTATGCTCTAAATGACCCAACATTATTTCTAAAAAATTTGGTGCTAAAATCGCATCAGCATCACAAAATAGTAAATAGTTTCCCTTAGATCTTTTAAATCCCTGATTGCGAGCTGAAGGTGCCCCCTGATTAGTTTGATTGATAAATAAATAATGATTATTTGTTTCTAATTTATCGTAATATTGGCTAAAAATAGCTTCAACTCCATCACTGGAACCATCATTAACAATAATTACTTCATAATCTTGATAAGTTTGTTTACTAATACTATCTAAAGTTTTAACTAATTTTTTCGCCTGATTATAGACAGGAATAATAATAGAAATCATAATTACAGTTTAATTATTTGAAAAATTTTATTAGCTCGATTTTCCCAATTGAAATCTTTAATCGCTCTTTGGTGACCATATTTCCCTAATCTTTCTCTTAGGTCATCATCATTAATTAATTTAACAATTGCATTTTTTATGTCCTCTAGATTCTCAGGATTAACTAATATACCATTATGATCATCTCTGACTGCATCACGTACACCGCCAGCATCACCAGCGATTACTGGTTTGCCGGCTAAATTAGCTTCTAGATAAACAATGCCAAAACCTTCAAAGTCACCGGCAATTTTTCGAGAAGGCATAATAAAGATGTCAGCTAGTTTTAACCAGATCCATTTTTCATCTTCAGTTATTTCACCTAAAAATTTTATTCTCCCTTTTAATCTGGTGGGAATTAACTCTTGTAAATAAGTGTCATCAGGACCCTCACCGGCAATAACATAAATAATTTTATTAATTAATTCTTCCGGTAAATCAGCTAAAGCCTTAATGGTCATATCTATTCCCTTCCTCTTTACCAAGCGACCCAGACTAAATAAAACTATTTTATCTTCTAAATTGTGTTCATTAACTATTCTTCGGGATTCATTTCGATCTATTTCTGGCGTTCCCGATTCAACCCCAGGGTTTACTTTATAAATTTTTTTGTTCCAACTTGGTTTAAACTCGCCCACCTTATTAGCTAAATAACTATTAGCACAAATTATTTTATCAGCTCTCTTTAAAATTAATTTGGTTAAAAAACGTTTATGCCCCCTGAGAGCATAATTAAAATCCATACCATGTAAAAAGACAGCGTATTTTGTTGATCGGAAAAGGGATAATAAGTAAACAACTGTTCCTAGTGGCAAAACCTGCCCTACCAGAACATAATCAATCTTACTAAATTTAATCTTCCTCTTTAAAACCGAATAAGCTGGTAGCCAAGCCAAAAATCCTCTTCTTTTCATTAACTCCTTCTTATTATTATTCAATACTAAAAGACTCTGATCAATCGGCCAATATTTAGCTAAATAACCGTAGTAATTAGCTACTCCACCTTTAAACGGTGGATATTCTAGGGTAAATAATAAAGTTTTCATAAACTATCGTTTAAAAGATTGCCAAACACTAATAATGTCACTTTTTCTAAAGCCGCCCATTATAAACAGGCTACTAAAATAAATAATAGCACCTAAAACCGCTAGAATAAAGATGTTGAGAGCACCCTTGCCAACTAAAATGATAATTCCCATTAAAATTGAAGCAAATAAAGCTTTAAAAAAGACTTGCCAATTCTCTCCTGATCTATAAGTAATAATCTTTTTGGCCCAATAAATACCGAGGATAAACATTAAAAAGTTAGTAATTAGAACGGTTACACTAGCTCCAACTGCTTGCCAACGAGGAATTAAGATTAAATTTATAATCACGCTAACTATAGTGACAATGGCCATGTTAAAAGTATTTCTTCTTTGGCGATCACAGGCATTAAGCAAAGAGCCAATTGGGAAATTAATAAAGATAAAGAATAAGGCTATAATTGATATTTGTAGTGGTAGAATTGCTCCTTCAAAACCAGATTTAAATAAAAGAATTATCTTGTCTGCCAAAACAACCGCTCCGATAACTATTGGTAAAGAAATAATAATTAAATAATTTAACGCTCGCCTAAAAGAGATTGCCAGTTGTTCACGATTATTTTGCCAATAAGAACTCATGGCTGGATACAGAGAGGCGGTAAAAGCTAGAGGCAGGAATTGAAGAGCAAAAATGATTTTAAAAGCTACTTGATATAAACCAACTTGTTCATCGCCAGCCAAGATTAAAAGCAGAACCGAATCTAAATAAGTATAAAGACGTTGAAAAATAGCATAAGCAGCAAAAGGCCAGCTAATTATTAGAATCTTTCTAATTAAAGGTCTGTCATAGAGAAATTTAATTGAAACCTTTATCTTTCTTCTTAAAATAATTAAAGAATAGGTAAAATTATATAAGCTAGCCAAAGCTAAGGCGCCCATGGCTGGAATTAAACCTCCGCCTAATAATAAAGCTCCATAACCAACAATCAAGACGATCAGCTGAAAAATAACTGAAGCAATACTTTCATATTTTAGGTTATGGAAGCCACGGACCACTGAAAAGAAAGTGGCTGTGAAAGAGTCTAATACCATTGAAATACACGAAACATAAACTAAAATAATCACTAAAGGACCATAATCTAGAGCATTAATAAAAATAAAAACCGCCGCTACTGATAAAAGAGTTAACGGAAGTTTTAAAGTTAAAACATTACCCAGCCAACGAGAGGCTTTTTCTTGATTTTTCGCTATCTCTCGAGTTAAAACATTAGCAAAGCCTAAATCAATAAAAATAGCGAAAATGGTCGTAAAAGAAATAGCAAAATAATATTTCCCTAAATCAGCTGGACCCAAATAACGAGCCAAAAGAATAAAGTATGAAAAAGAGATGATTTTCTGTAAAATCAAGGCAAGAGTTAAATAGGAAGTATTCTTGGCAATATTGCTTATTTTAGTCATAAATCGAACCAAAATCTATCTTGGTCTATTATAGCAGACTATTGATTAAATTTAAAAGCTATGTTAGTATAATAACCATAAAATAAGGTTAATCAATAGCTGAAATTTTATTTTAAATTCAATAAAATTTTTTTTATTTATGAAAAAAGAAATTCACCCACAATACTACCCTAAATGTAAAGTAACTTGTGCCTGTGGCAATACTTTTACTACTGGTTCAACTGAATCTGAACTTAAAGTTGAGCTTTGTTCAGCTTGCCACCCTTTCTATACTGGTAAACAAAAATTGGTTGATACTGCTCGTCGAGTAGAAAAATTTGAAGCTAAAGTAAAAGCTAAAGGCGTTGCCTCAAAAACCAGAAAAGGTAAAAAGGTAAAAAAAGAAGCTAGAGCTAAGGTTAAAGCAAAAAAGGAAGTAGTGGTAAAAACCAAAGATATAAAAAAGATCGCTCAAGTCAAATTGAGCAAAAAATAGCTATAAAAAAAGTAATTAGTTTTAATTATTTAACCTTTTTGTGTTAAAATAATTGATAAGCAAACTAATTACTTTTTTATTGGAAAAAGGGGCAATCGTGTTTTAGATAAGAATCCAAACCTAACATGAAAGTATAGGAGGAAATTCTGGTTAAGCTTTAGAAAAACTACCACACAACCACCCCCATAAGTTATTGTTCAATGAACCCATAGAAATTACCATATAAATAAAATCAAGTCAATATGTACGAAGACTTAAAGAAAAAATTTGCCAAGCTAGAAAAAGATCTAAGTGATCCTAAAATAATTGCTGATCGGCAAAAAATAATTAAAATATCTCAAGAGCATGCTGAATTAAAAAAAGTTATGACTTTGATTTTTGAATTGGAAAAAACAACTGCCGATATAAAACAAACAAAAGAAATAATTACTAAAGAAAAAGATAATGAAATAAAAAGTCTAGCTCAAGAAGAATTGGGCACTCTAGAAAAAGAATTAGAAAAACTACAATTAAAAATTGAAGATGAACTTCATCCCAAAAACCCTAATGACAAAAAAAATTCTATTATAGAAATAAGAGCTGGAACTGGGGGTAATGAAGCAGCTTTATTCGCTGGTGATCTTTTCCGAATGTATTCACGTTATTGTGAAAACAATAATTGGAAAATTGAACTCCTTAACTCTAATCCCCTTGGAATTGGTGGCTATAAAGAAATAATTTTTCTAGTTAAGGGTGATGGTTCATATGGTTTATTAAAATATGAAGCTGGCACCCATCGCGTTCAAAGGGTTCCAGAAACAGAAAAACAGGGTCGTGTTCACACTTCAACCGCCACTGTAGTAGTTTTACCAGAGGCTGAAGAAGTAGATGTGGAAATAAATCCTAATGATGTTAGAGTTGATACTTTTTGTTCTAGTGGTCCTGGTGGTCAAAGTGTTAACACTACTTATTCCGCTATTAGATTAACCCATCTACCAACTGGAATAACTGTTAGTTGTCAAGATCAAAAATCTCAACACCAAAACAAAGATAAGGCCATGCAAGTTCTTCGTTCTCGTTTATTAGCCAAACAAGAGGATGAGAGGATTAAAAACGACTCTGATGCTCGCAAAGATCAAATCGGAGCTGGTGATCGTAGTGATAAAATCCGCACCTATAACTTCCCCCAAGATCGCATCACTGATCACCGTATTAATTCTTCTTGGCACAGTATCAATAAAATTATGGAAGGAGAAATTGAAGAAATGATTCAGGAACTTAAAAAAATAGATAAATAAAATTGAGTCAATGATCCTATCCATTAAAACAATAATAACTAATTCTTCCCTGCCTAACTTTGAGTCAGAAATATTACTGGCTTTTTTATTACATAAAAGAAGAGAATTTATTATCACTCATCCCGAAAGGAAAAT
>CAYXNV010000017.1:0-14027 GCA_964466835.1 uncultured Gammaproteobacteria bacterium | reverse complement strand
ATAAAAATTAATTTAATTTTAATAAAAATATATGAGCGGAGAAAAACAATCTAATAAAAAAATAAACCGCGATATTCTTAAATGGGTCGTTATCGGTCTGGCTGGCTTTGCAGTTGTTGTTTTGATATTTGGCGCAGGTATGGTTGTTGGCGGAATGAAAACGAGATTTTCTTATCGCTGGGCAGAAAGCTATCATAAGAATTTTGCCGGGCCTCGAGGTGGATTTTTTGGTGATTGGAGAAGAATACCGTCTATGCCCGGAGATTTTATTGAAGGACATGGCGCGTTTGGTGAAATTATTGAACTTAAAGATAATGGCTTTGTCATCAAAGATCGTGGCGAAATAGAAAAAGTAATTGTAACCACTAAAGATACAGTAATCAAAAAAAGGATGAAAACCATAGAAGACCATCTGGAAATCGGTGAACATGTTGTAGTCATTGGCTCTCCAAACGAAGAAGGACAAATTGAAGCTAAACTCATTCGTGTTTTTAACGGAGAATTAAGGGGTTCGCCTATGCCGCATAAAGGTTCTCGATTCCCATTCTTTTAATTTATGATAACTAAATTATTTAAACAAATACTTCGAAAAAAGCTAGTAGCAGGAATAAGTCTGGCACTAATTGCCACAGGCGGTTATTTTGGTTGTCAGGGATTGAGCCAAGACGACAACGCCACGCGGTATGTTACAGCGGCTGTTGAAAAAGGCACGCTGATAGTTTCTTTATCAGGAAGTGGTCAAGTGTCAGCTTCCGACCAAGTGGACATTAAACCAAAAGTTTCTGGTGATGTAGTTTATGTGGGAGTAAAAAATGGTCAGGAAGTGAAAGCCGGCACCTTGCTTGTTCAAATAGATAGCCGTAAAGCCCAAAAAGCAGTGAACGACGCTGAAACATCTCTTGAAACTGCCAAGCTCGAATTAGAAGAATTGCTACAGCCCGCTGATACTTATTCTTTAATGCAAGCAGAAAATGCCCTTACTCAAGCGAAGGACAATCTGACAAAATTAAAATTTACTCAAGAGAGCAAACATCAAGACGCCTTAGACACAATAGAAAAAGCAGAATATAATTTAGAAAAAGCTTATGAAGATGCCTTCAATACAGTTACTGATGCCTTTTTAGATTTACCAACTATTATTAGTGGATTAAGAGATATTTTATATAGCTATGAAATATCAGAGAGTCAAATTAGCCTTTCTCAAAATTGGAACAAATCAGTTCTTATAAATACTATTTTGTCTGCTAATTATGATGATCGAGATAAATTAGAAAAATTTATTGATAGTGCTGAAAGTGACTATAGAACAGCCAGAGAAAAATACGATGAGAACTTCGAGAATTATAAAGATGCCAGTCGTTATTCTGATAAGGATGTTATTGAAGCATTATTAGAAGAAACATTGGAAACCACCAGAGCAATAGCTGAAGCAGTAAAGAGCGGGACCAATATGTTAGATTACTGGGTTGATTATCGTTCCCGAAAAGATTTACGGATATTTAGTAAAATAACTGAATATCAATCAGATCTAAAATCTTATACTGCAAAAACTAACACTCATTTATTAAGCCTTTTATCTGTCCAAAGGACTATTGAAGATAATGAAGAAGCTAAATTAAATGCTGAACGGGATTTAATAGAAATGAACCAAAACAACCCGCTTGATTTAGCTGCGGCGGAGAGAACCGTTGAAGAAAAAGAGGAAGCTTTAGGTAAATTAAAGGCTGACCCTGATGAACTTGATGTTAGAGCGAGAAAAATTACTATCCAACAAAAAGAAGATGCTTTGATTGATGCACAACAAAGCTTGGCCGATCACTATATCCGCGCACCTTTTAATGGAATTATTGCTAATCTAAATATCATAAAGGGAGAATCAGTTTCTTCTAACGCAGTGGCTACACTTATTACTAAGCAAAAAATAGCTGAAATTACCCTCAATGAAATTGATATTGCCAAAGTTAAAGTGGGGCAAAAAGTAAATATTACTTTTGATGCAGTTGAGGATTTGAATATCACAGGAGAAGTAGTAGAAATTGATACTCTCGGTGCAGTAACACAAGGTGTAGTGACCTATGGTGTTAAAATTGCTTTTGATACTCAAGATGAACGGGTTAAGCCAGGAATGACTCTTTCTACAAATATTATTACTGAAGCTAAGCAAGATGTGCTTATGGTTCAGAGTTCAGCAATAAAACAACAGGGTGATGTATCCTATGTGCAGTTGGCAGATAATAGCACCACAGAATCTAATCCAGCCGCAGCCAATATCTCTAGCGCTATCATTCCTACATCCAATTTGCGCACACAACAGGTTCAGCTTGGTTTGTCTAATGACACCATGACAGAAATTCTTGATGGTCTTGAAGAAGGAAATATTGTGGTTACTCAAACCATAACTTCAAACTCCACTTCAAATCAATCGCAACAAAATACAGGGGGAGGTTTTAATCCTGGCATGATGAGAATGATGCGTTAAGTTTATGATTGAAGTTCAAAACATTACTAAAATTTATAAAAGCGGCAATGTAGAAACCAAAGCGCTCAAAAGCGTTTCTTTTACCATTAAAGAAGGCGAGTTTGTAGCTATTATGGGTCCTTCTGGTTCTGGCAAATCTACCTTAATGCATATTTTAGGATGTTTGGACACTCCTACTGATGGAAATTATTTTTTGGCAGGCCAAGATATATCTAAGCTTTCTGATGATGAATTAGCAGATATTAGAAAGAATAAAATTGGATTTGTTTTTCAATCATTTAATCTGCTACCTCGAGCTACAGTGCTTCGTAATGTTGTTTTGCCGCTTGTCTATGCAGGTATCAAGCAAGAAGCACGAGAGAAATTGGCAAAGGAATCTCTTTTCAACGCAGGCTTTGAAGAATCTCATTTTCATCATCTTTCTAATCAACTTTCTGGCGGACAAATCCAAAGAGTTGCCATTGCTCGAGCTCTTGTTAATAATCCTTCTTTAATTCTGGCTGATGAGCCCACAGGCAACCTTGATACAAAAACAGGCAAAATTGTCTTAGAAACATTTCAGAAGCTTAATTCTGAACAAAAACGCACTATTGTGCTTATTACTCATGAGCGTTATGTAGCTGAGCACGCCAATAGGATGATCCATATCATTGATGGTGCTATTGTAGAGGATAATAAAAACCAGCGTCAACGTTTGATTAATCATAAAAAGGCATGATTATATCTGATTTACTACAAGAAACATATTCGGCAATTTCTATGAATAAAGCCAGATCAGGGCTGACAATTTTGGGCATTATTATTGGTATTAGTTCAGTGGTGGCTATGATTTCTATTGGACAGGGTGCTCAAGGAGAAATTCAGGCAAACATTGAGAGCATTGGTTCAAATTTGATAATGGTTATGCCTGGATTTCAGATGGGTCCTGGATCAGAAGTGCGCTCTGGCAGGGGTTCGGCTCAAACCCTTACTCAAGAAGATGCCGAGGCTATTTATGAACAAGTTTCTTTTGTAAAAGCAGTAGCTTCAGAAATCTCAAGACGATATCAGATTACAGCTAAGGGCGCTAATACTAATACCTCTGTTATTGGCACAGTTGCTTCCTATAGCCAAGTAAGAAATGTTGAAATAGAGCTAGGTTCGTTTATTTCTGAGCAGCACGTAAGAAGCTTATCAAAAGTAGCAGTTCTTGGACCTACGACCCGCGATGACTTATTCGGCGAGAATGTAAATCCTGTAGGTCAAAAAATAAGGATTAATAGAATTGATTTTACAGTTATTGGCGTTACTAAAGCAAAAGGCGGAACAGGGTTTGGTAGCCAAGATGATATGATTCTTATTCCTCTTACTACTGCTCAACGATTTTTATCTGGTGATAATTATGTTTCAACTATCAGCGTGCAAGCCCAAGACTCAAACTATATGGCGAATGTTCAGCAACAGGTGACCAATCTTTTATTGGCTCGGCATAATATTTCTGATCCCCTAATGGCTGATTTTTCTGTAATGAACCAAGCTGATATTGTGGAAACAGCGTCTTCTGTTGCCAATACCTTTACAGTGCTTCTAGCTGCTATCGCTGGCATTTCTTTGGTAGTAGGTGGTATTGGCATTATGAATATGATGCTCACGACAGTTACTGAGCGAACACGGGAGATTGGTCTTCGTAAAGCCATAGGCGCTAAGAATAAAGATATTAGTTTGCAGTTTCTCTCAGAAGCAACTACTCTTACTTTTATTGGTGGGGTGGTAGGTGTTGTTTTTGGTTGGATTATTTCTTTACTAATTGCTAAATTTGGTGGCATTAGCACGAGTGTTTCAATGTTTTCTATTGTTTTGGCGTTTGGTGTGTCTGCGGCTATTGGGATAGGCTTTGGTTATTACCCAGCCAGGCGGGCTGCATCGCTTAATCCAATAGAGGCATTGAGATACGAATAAAAAATCGCTTAGTCGAGCGATTAAATAAAATTTTAATAATATAAAGGTCAATATGAAAAAAGTATTACCAATTATTATCGCGCTTATTATAATCGGTGGGGGAGCGTTTTACGGAGGTATGAAATATAGCCAAAGCAAAGCTTTACAGGGATTTGTCCGAGAAGATTTTGAAGAACTTCGTAATTTGTCTCCAGAAGAACGTCAGCAAAGATTTCAAGAAATGGGAGCGGCTGGTGTAGGTTTTATTGGTGGAAGAATGGCAGATCGGACGGATTCTGGTTTTGCCAACGGAGAGATTATTTCAAAAGACGAGCAAAGCATTACCATAGAACTTCGGGACGGCGGCTCAAAAATCGTATTTTACTCTGATAGCACCGAAGTCAGTAAATTCACAAGTGGAACATCAGATGATCTTGAAATTGGAAAGTCGGTCACAATTAACGGAACGGCGAACGAAGATGGAAGTATCACTGCTGAGTTAATTCAATTACGATTCGATATTAGTAATCCGCAATTGTAATAATTCAACTGCTGTAGTAATATTATGGTAGAAAAAATATTTGAATTCTAATCTAAACCCACCCGCCGCTCTTGATTTTGTAGCCCTCTCCGCCAAAATTTTTTCGGCTCTGCCGAAGCGAGCGGGCAAAAAGAAAAGGGGGTCTGGGGGAAATGAATTTTTGCCCGCTCGCCAATACCGCGCCAAAGGCGCGGTCAGGGTGGGAAGCGTTTCCGCAATTCTGCGTCAGCAGAATAGCAAAACAGAAAAATTTTCTTTTCCTTAATTGAAAAAAATTTTAGGGGCGCGCGATTAAAAAAATGTAGAGAAAATTTTTCTGTTTTGCTCGCCGAAGCGAAGCGGAGGCGGGCGGAAACGCTGGGCGGGATTCAATCCGCAAAATCCAGAGGATTTTGCTCAAAATGCGTTCGGATTTCGTCCAACAAACACCACTTACAATTTAAAACCTAAGTTTATGTTTATTGCTATTGATATTGGTGGAACAAATACCAGAATTACCAGTTCAAAAAATCTAAAAATCATTGAAAAACAAATAAAATTCTCTACCTTAAAAAACTTCCGCCCTGGAATTGAAAAATTAATTACTGCTATTGAAAAATTAACCAGGAAAAAGAAAATCAAGGCAATAGTTATTGGTCTGCCAGGAGTCATTAACAGAAAAAACCAGAGATTAATTAAAGCGCCAAACCTTAAAAATTGGGCTAATAAGCCAATTGTTAATTTATTATCTAAAAAATTTAAATGTCGAGTTTTACTTGAAAATGATACAACTCTTGGTGGTTTAGGCGAAGCTGTGTTCGGAGCTGGCAAAAAACATCAAATTGTAGCTTATTTAACCCTGGGCACTGGTTTAGGCGGAACAAGAATTGTTAATCAAAAAATTAATCAGTCAGCCCAAGGGTTTGAGCCTGGACATCAAATTATTAAACTAAAAGGAAAAAGATGCCGTTGTGGGCAAAAGGGCTGTCTTGAGGCCTATGTTTCAGCAAAAGCCTTTTATCAAAAATATAAGATTAAACCTGAAAATTGTACCAACCCTAAAGTTTGGGTTAATTTTAGCCAAAAACTCGGGCAAGGACTAGTCAATATTATTACTTTATGGTCACCAAATATTGTAATTATTGGCGGAGGTTTTTCTAAAACAGGAGAGTTACTTTTAAAACCTTTGAAAGAGTTTGTTAAACAAAATCTTCAAATATTTAAAGCTCCACCAATTGTCAAAGGAGCCCTGGGAGATATGGCCGGAATTTACGGCGGGCTTTATTTAATAAAAATGAATAAAAAATAGTTAAAACTCTAAACAGAAATTTAAAAAGAGGATTTATGCCTCTTTTTTTTACGACGCCAAAATAATTGATAAACTAAAGAAATTAGTAAAAAGTTATCCACAGAGAGTCGTTGATTTAGTTTTTATATGTGTCATAATGTTATACAGTATAACAAATTGCTCCACAACGAACATGTGCCACTTAATCTAGAATCTATGGTAAAAATTCTACAAACTGTAAATACCAAGCAATTATCTTTAGACTTTATTGCTGGCTTAATTACTAATGCAGGTTATTTTGGCTGGACCTCTCAAAATAAAGGCAAACAAAAAGTAGCTATTTTCCAACTTCAAATGCCTTATGAGAACAAAGATCTGGTCCTTGCTGTTCGAAATACTTTAGGATTAAAAGAGCCTGTTTATGAATATAACTACCAAGATAAGAAAAATCCATTACTGTGGCGACATCAGGTTAAACTATTAGTCCGCCGAAGAGAAGTTATTAAAAAAATCATTATTCCAGCTTTTGAGGGCCGTTTATCTGGTCTAAAAGAAAAACAATTTAATCAATGGAAAAAAGAATTTTCTGAGCAAGAAAAAAAATGGCGATATCATTATATAGAAAGACTGCCGAAATTGATCCGGGCTGTTCCAGAATCATTAGATGAAAACTTTAAACCAAAAATGATTGGAACTGAAAAGTTGTAGAGAGAGATAAATTAGGTTAAAAACAAAAAATTGCCTTATTAAAAGCAATTCTTGTGTCGTAAAAGGAATATTTAGCTACATCTTTTAGTTGCCACTAAATATTCAAGATATCACAACGCCTCTCAGTCGTCGTGAAATCTCATATCCTAGCTACACTTCTTGATCGTCAATTCTCAGGCTTTCATAAACCCTTAAGGTCTCTTGAGCACATTTCTGCCAGGAATACTTCTTAATCTGATTTTGACCAGCTTTTTTCAATTTTTCTCTTAAGTCCTCACTATTAATCACTTTTAAAATAATATCAGCCATTTCTTGAGTATCCTCTGGATTAAAATAAACTGCTCCTTGATTATAAATCTCTGGTAAAGGACCTTGATTAGAACAAACAACTGGTAAACCTTGCTTCATGGCTTCTAGCCCGGGCAAACCAAACCCTTCTGATAAAGAAGGAAAAATATAAGCTAAGCCATTCTCATAAAGCCAGGTTAATTCTTGATCAGAGACATGACCGGGAAAAATAACCTGACTCTTTAAGTTTATTTCTTCAGCTATTTTTTGCAGTCTTTGATAAAAATAATCAATCTTACCAGCTAAAACCAGATGTAAATCTGGATATTTTTTTAAAACAATCTTAAAAACCTGAAGCAAACGCTCTAAATTCTTGTGAGGATAAGCGCTACCCACATATAATAAGTAAGGTTTTTTTACCCTGTTAAATAATTTCGCTTTTGGCGAAATTCCTGCTTTGCAGGATTTAACAGGGTGAACTCTATTCTGCAGACTCATAAATAACAGTAATTTTCTTAGAATCTATTTTATAATATTTGATAATTTCTTGCTTAACAAATTGAGAAACAGCAATAATTCTCTTAGATCTCTTAATAGCTGATCTGATAACTAAAAAATAAGCCAGCTTTTTAAAATAAAAAACTAAAAAAGACCGAGTTGAGGCCTTTCTAGATAACTGTCTTTGGGTTAAATCATGAATTGTGATAATAAATTTACCAAAATACAATAAAAAAGCATTAAATTGCAGAAAATGAACAAAATCTAAGCGGAACTTATAAAGCTTAAAAGGGAAAAAAATCTGTTCTCTGAGAGTGGACCATCGATAATCAGCTAAAACTTTATGAAAATTAGGATTTTGTGGTTGATAGTAATTAAAGCCTTTTTTTGTTAAAAAAATAAAATACTCATTGACTTGGTCAATTTTCTCTAAATAACTAATCAGCTTTTCTGTATAACGCCCGATTCCTGCTGGCAGACCGTAAAATCGGGCGTCAATACCAATCCGCATAATTCTTTCTTATTAATAAAAATAAAAACTTAATTTTGCTTATTAATAAAAATAAAAAATTCTCGCAAAATTCTTTGCCCTGGCCGAGAATATATAATAGATCGACGATAAGTAGTTTTAATTATTGAATTTTTTAATAAGGGAACAGGAATTGGTAACTCTATTTGCCAGCCCATTTTCTTTATTTCATCTAAAATTGGTAAAAAATACTGTTTTTTTCTAATCCTGAACACAGGAAAGACAATTATCACTCTTTTACCTGGCTTTAAAATTTTTTTAAACTCTTTAAAGGCCAAGAGGTACAACTGGCTTAACTCTTTAATTATAATCCTATAATTAAAAGACTGAAGCCTTAGAGGGCCTAAATATGGCTCGGTAACAATTGTCTCAACAGATTTTGAGCCTATTTTTTCTGAAACGTTCTTAACATCAGACTGAAAAATTTTTACTCTTTTAAGAGATTTATTAAACCTGCTAGCTAGCCACTTCAAATTTTCTTTGGTGTTTGCAACTGCTTTTCTATCTTTATCTGCACCAACTATATTCTTGTATCCCATTAAAAGAGCCTCTTGTAAGATTGTTCCTGAGCCGCAAAAAGGATCTAAAAAAATCCCCTTTTTTCCTGCACCTAAATTAATCATTATCTGCCCTAACTTTGGCGGAATCATCCCTTTTTTAATAGATCTGGCTGGCCGACCAAAATCACGCCAACTGTATTCTTCAAAAGCCTGGCAAGTCAGGGTCTTACCTAGAAAAATCCTTTTTTTATCTACCAATAAAACGATCTCTGCTCCCTGGTCTAATAATTTATTCCTTTTAACAATCACTGATGATAAAGCCTTTTGTTTTGAGCTCACCCAACGACAAGAAATACCTTGCTCTTTTAATTTTTTCTTTATTTTAAGGGCTATATCTTTGATTCGTTTACTCAAACCTGCTAGGTCAACTTGATCAGCCAATTTGTAGATACTAAATCCAAAATAGACTTTTTTGAAATCCTTTGGTAACAATTTTAGAACTATATTTATAATATCTCTTTCAACGCTTTTGTTCGTAATTCGTAGATCCGTATTAGATTCGTAATTTGTAGATATAATTTCTCCAATTTTAATTGTCCCGCCTAACCGGTTTTGTAAAGATTCCACATTGATTTTTTGTTCTGTTCCCAAAACTAAGACCTCTGATGAGACTTGTTTTATCTCGATCGCCCTTTCAGACAGAACACTAATGATTTCAGCTATTGATAGGGTCGGGTTATGTCCTAATATAAAGAAATAAATCATAGCTCGTTATAATGAATCTTATCATGGATAGTAATAAATATCAACTTGTCTTATTTTTTCATTATGTTAAAATGTTATCATGTTAAAAAGTTAAAATGATTTAATATGTACGAATTATTATATATCATTCCTGCTCCCTTTACAGAAAAAGATCTGCCGAATATTTCAAAAAAAGTAAAAGAAATTATTGAAAAATTAGGAGGAAAAATAACCAAAGAAGAAACCCTGGGTAATAAAAAATTAGCCTATCCAATTAAACAGATCTATCGCGGCTTTTATCTTTTGTTAAATTTTGAAATTGAAAGAGAAAAATTAAAAGAATTAAATCAGAAATTAGAACTAACTCCAAAAATTTTAAGACACATGATTGTTAAAACTGTTGAAGCAAAAAAGGTGCCTCTAAAGGTCAGCAGAGAACCGAAAAAAATAACCAAAAAAAAAGCTGAAGTAAAAAAAGGTAA
This sequence comes from uncultured Gammaproteobacteria bacterium, assembly GCA_964466835.1. Lineage (GTDB taxonomy): Bacteria > Patescibacteriota > Patescibacteriia > Patescibacteriales > UBA12465 > UBA12465. The sequence continues at coordinate 4,074 of CAYXNV010000017.1, read as the reverse complement.
GAAAATCGATCTTAAAAAACTAGGAGAAAAAATTGATAATCTATTTAAAATCTAAGATCGATACCAATATACGAATTAATACTAATTATACTAATACTTTAATTTAATCAACTATACTAATATTTTTATTCGTATCATTCGAATGCATTAGTATATTAGCATCGCATTATTATGAATGTTAACAAAGCTATTGTCTTAGGAAACCTGACCCGGGATCCAGAAACAAGAACTACGCCTTCAGGCCAAACAGTAACCTCTTTTGGGCTTGCTACTAATCGTTTTTGGACAGACAAAGAAAGCGGGGAGAAGAAAAAACAAGCTGAGTATCATAATATTATTGCCTGGGGAAGGTTGGGAGAAATTGCTCAAGAGTTCTTAAAGAAAGGCAGCCTGGTCTACATTGAAGGCAGGCTTCAAACAAGAAATTGGCAAGACCAACAAGGAAACAAAAGGTCAAGGACTGAAATTATTACTGAAAGAATACAATTAGGCCCACGACTAAGCAGCCGACCAACAAATAGTCAATCAGATAAGACTCCGCCAGAAGAAACCACTACCTCAGATGAAATTAATGTTGAGGAAATACCGTTTTAACGACTACTAAATACGAAAAATTTACTAAAATACGAAACTTAAATAAAAGATCCTTTTTGTACTTTCGTACGATTTAGTATTTCGTAGTAGATATGAATAATCAAAAGCATTGTTATTTTTGCGTCAACAATATTAAAGAAATCGATTATAAGGATACTGATCTTTTACGTCGGTTTGTTTCGGCTTACGAAAAAATTCTTCCTCGTCGTAAAAAAGGTACCTGCGCCAAACATCAAAGAAAGTTGGCTCAAGCTATTAAAAGAGCCCGAATTATGGCTCTACTCCCATTTGTAAAAAAGTAAAGAGTTTTGTCTAAAATTTGGAGTCCTGAGTTAGTCGAAGGGCAAACAAATTTTAGCAACAAAACCTTTACCCCCTCCTTTTGCGCGCTTGCGCGAAAAGAAGGGGGTGCTCATAATTGTAGTGAAATTTCCTTCGCTACACTTGTAAATTTCAACAATTATGGCAGATATTAATAACCTTAAAAAAACCGGACTGGTGATCACCATTAGCAATGAACCCTATCAAATAATTTATTCTCAACACTCTAAAACAGCCCGCGGCCAGGCTTTTGTCAGAACAAAACTTAAAAGCCTTATTACTGGTCAAACGTTAGAAAAGACTTTTACTGCTTCTGACAAGGTTCAAGAAGCTGACATTAAAAAATCAAAGGCTAGTTTTCTATATTCAAAGGAAGATAAATTCTTCTTTATGAACAACCAAAGCTATGAGCAATTTTTTCTTGATCGTCGTTCTCTAGCTGGACAAGAAAAATTTTTAAAAGAAGGACTTGAGGTTAGCGTCTTAATGTTTAATAAAAACCCTGTTAATATTGATTTACCTAAAAAAGTAGAACTTAAGGTTATTGAGGCTCCTCCAAGCATTAAAGGAGATTCTGCGACTACACCAACAAAAACAATTACCCTGGAAACTGGAACTAAAATTAGTGTGCCTATCTTTGTTAAAAAAGATGACACAATTAGAATAAACACAGACACAGGGGAGTATGTAGAAAGAGTTTAAACATCAGGTACTCTGGTAATCGGGTAATTAGGTAATTGGGTTAACGTTTCCCAAATACCCAATCCCTAATCCCTAAGTACCTAATTAACCAACTATTATGAATCTTGAAGAAATTTTTAATGGGGCGGCCTCTTTAAAAGCTTCAGATGTACACTTAGCCAATGGTTTACCGGTTTTCTTTCGAATTGATGGAGATCTTCGACCCGTAAAAAATTGGGCAGACCTTAAACATGAAAACATTTTAGCTTTAATTAGACCAATTATTAATGAAGAGCAAAAAGATCGACTCTTTAAAGAAAGAAATTTAGAATTTTCTTACCAAATTAAAGGTAATATTCGTTTTAGGGTTAGTGTTTTTTGGGAAAGAACCAGTCTGGCCTTAGCTGCTCGACTTATCCAGCCAGAAATCCCTAGTATGGAAGAGGTTGATATGCCTAAAGCAACCTATAAATTAGCTGATCTCCGGGATGGCCTAATTTTAGTCACTGGCCCAACTGGTTGTGGAAAATCAACTACTTTAGCCGCCTTAATTGACTATATTAACAACAAAAGAGCTTGTCATATTATAACCCTAGAAGACCCAATTGAATTCATTTTCTCTTCAAAGAAAAGTGTAATTGCTCAACGAGAACTGGGCCAAGATATGACTTCCTTTCGATCAGCTCTTAAACATATTGTTCGCCAAGACCCTGACGTTATTCTTGTTAGTGAAATGAGAGACTTAGAAACTGTAGCTCTAGCTATTACCTTAGCTGAAACCGGCCATTTAGTTCTATCTACCCTTCACACTCCTAATGCCCCGCAAACTATTGACCGGATCATTGATATTTTTCCTTCAAATCAACAAAGACAAATCAGACTACAGGTAGCTTTAGCTCTTAAATGTGTTCTCTCTCAGCACTTATTACCTAAGATAGGGGGAGGAAGGGTTGCCGCCCGTGAAGTTCTTATTAACACCCCGGCTGTGGCTAATTTGATTAGAGAGAATAAAATTGCTCAAATTAAATCTGTTTTACAAACCAGCAGTAAAGATGGGATGTGTACTTTAGAACAATCCTTGAAAAGACTTTATCGAAGTAATCTTATTACCCTTAAAACTGCTTTAGCTCATGCTAATTATCCAGAAGAGATTCTGAAAGAATAAAATAAGCTTAAGCTTCTATGAGATAATAAAAATCGGGGTTCTAGTCTCCGATTTAATTTTTAAAGCCTCTGTAGTGAAATGGATATCACGCGACGCTTCGGACGTCGAATTCCGGGTTCGAATCCTGGCAGGGGCACTTGTTTGCACAGCAAACAACTCTAATCTAAGCTCTAAACTTTAAACAATAAACAATCTGAACTTATAAATCTATAGTCACAGTTTGCTTGCGGTTGATTTACAAAGTAAATCATACCCCCATAGCTTAATGGTAAAGCTGCGGACTCTTAATCCGTTGATCCGGGTTCAATTCCTGGTGGGGGTACCACTAAAAAATTAAGGAGAACGGTTCTCCATAAATACAAAAAGCCAGGGGCCTAAAATTGGATATACCCTGGCACAAAATATGTTTAGTTTTCTAAATACTAGTCTAGTACTACTGATTAGGACGATTTAATAGTAAAAACGTCACTTAGCCCTTGTTATAGTCCTTTTAGAAAGTTGTTCGGGACTATTTCCGAAATTAGTTATATGCCGAACGAGCAGAGCGAGCAAGGCATATGTCCAAATAATAAAAAAGACTCTTATAATCTAAGAGCCTTTTTATTCTAAAAGCTTATTTAACAGCTTTTTTAAGCCCTTTACCAGCTTTAAATTTCGGCACCCTCATAGCTGGAATTTGAATTCTAGCTCCAGTTTGGGGGTTAACCCCTGTTCTCGCTTTTCTGCCTTTAACTGAAAAAGTACCAAAACCAGCAATCACCACTTTTCCGCCTCTCTTTAAAACGCCTCTAACAATATCAACAAAAGCATTTAGGCATCTTGCTGCTTCAGCTTTTGAGCAACATTTAGCCTTCTTGGCTAATTCTTCAATTAATTCTTTTTTGTTCATAGTAGCCTCACTTTTTCCTACAAACTACAAAATATTACGAAAGTACAAAAATAAATCCCTGATTATCAATTCTTAAATTATATTTTCGTGTTTCTGTACTCTTTTTGTAATTTAGCAGGAATTAATTAACCATTTTTAATTGGCATTATTAAATATAAATAAAACTGATCAGTAGTTGATTTTATTAAGCCTGGGGTGTCATCATTCACTATTTCTAAGTTTACTTCTTCACCAGGCAAGTTTGTTAAACCATCAATTAAATAGCGGTAATTAAAAACGATTTCATTGGTTTGACCGGTAATCTCTGCTGGCAAAATAGCTTTGTTTTCACCAACCTGACTATTAAGAGAAGAAACTAATAACTGATTTTCTTTAGGTAAAAATTTTAAATTTATATCATTTACCCCTAGTTTAGCAAAAAAAC
>CAYXNV010000016.1:0-14057 GCA_964466835.1 uncultured Gammaproteobacteria bacterium | reverse complement strand
TCCTCGCCCGCTAACCGAACTAATAGTCGAAGAAGTAATTACTAACCCCATTAGCCCTAACACGACAATTATTGATGTTGGCACTGGTAGTGGAGCAATTATTATTTCTCTAGCTAAAGAATTAAAAAAAATTAATTATTCTCTATTTAAAAAAATTAATTTTATTGCCATTGATATTTCTAAACCAGCTTTAAAAATAGCGAAAGAAAATGCTAAATTACATCGTTTAAACAACCAAATTAATTTCTATCAAGGCAATCTAACGGAACCAATTAAACCATTGGATTTAAGTAGTCAAAAATTAATGATTACCGCCAATCTTCCCTATTTAACCCCTCAACAGACTAAAACCCTGCCCACCATTCAAAAAGAGCCTAAAATAGCTCTAAATGGCGGTTCTGGCGGTCTAATATTATACCAAAAGCTATTTAAACAGCTGGATAAGATAAAATACAAAGAATTGACTTGTATTTGTGAAATTAATCCTAATCAAAAAAAAGGAATGACCAACTTGATTAAAAAACATTTTGAATCAGCTAAGTTTAAATTTAAAAAAGATTTAATGAAAAAAGATAGATTTGTTATTATAAAAAATTAGAATAATATATACAAAAAAGACCTCCATTATAGAGGTCTTTTTTGTTATCTAAATTGTTATTCTTTTTTTTCTGGACTCTCATCCTTTTTTTCGCCCTCTTCAGCTGGTTTATCTTCTTTCTTTTCTCCTTCTTTGCCTTCCTCTTTTTCTTCACCTTCTTCTACTTCTTCTTCGACTTCTTGAACTTCTTCTTCAACTCTTGGAGCTTTAGCAGTCACTACTACATTATTGTTTTCGTTAGCTAACTTTATATTCTCAGGTAATTTTAAATCGTTAGCTAAGATAGCATCATCAAAGTTGTTGAGAACAGAAATATCAACATCAATATGATCAACTAAATCATTAGGCAAACACTCTACTTCAATAGTTCTAAGCTCTTTAATAATCATTCCACCTAACTCTTTTACCGCTCTAGATTCACCAATAAAGTTTAGAGGTATTTCAGTAGTAATTTTTTCTTTCATATTAACTTGATAGAGATCAACATGAGTAATAAAATCTTTCAAAATATCTCTTTGAAGATCTTTTACTAAAACTTTTGTTGACCCTGATCCATAATCTAGATCAATTAAGTTTGATTCTCCGGCTGAAGTAAAAAGTTTTTCAAAATCACTTCTTTTTAACTTTAAACTTTGACTCTCTATTCCTTTACCATATAAAATAGCGGGGATAAAATCCGCCCCTAATTTTTCAGTTTTTTCCCTAATTTGGGCATTCAGTTTTAATTCCATAAATTTAATATCTAATTTTTGATTTAATAATAATACTCTCGATGATTCCCACTAAGATTAAAAGTGATATCAATGAGCTGCCTCCATAACTAACAAAAGGCAGGGGCAAACCAACTACAGGCATTATGCCCAGATTCATACCAATATTAATAAACATTTGAATAAAAATCAAGCCAGTCGCTCCAATTAGGAAATAAATCCCAAAATCATTGTCTATTTTTCTCAAAACCATAAAACAACGGGAAAAGAAAATAAAATAGAATCCCAATATCAAACCAATCCCCAGAAAACCTAATTCCTCAGCTACAACTGAAAAAATAAAGTCATTTTGAGCTTCTGGTAAAAATTTTAACTGTGATTGTGAACCAAAGCCAACTCCCTTTCCAATTAAACCACCGGAGCCAACGGCAATAATTGCTTGAGAAATATTATAGCCAGATTCTAAAGAATTAGCAGCCGGGTTAAACAAAGTCATAACTCTCTGTTTTTGATAATCTTGAAAAAATAGTGTCCAAGAAGTGAAAAATAAAAAAATTGCTATTAAAGCAACAACGATAAAATATTTTTTATTAAACCCAGCCGCAATTACCATCACCAGCCAAATTGCCCCCAAAATTAAAGCTGAACCAAAGTCAGGCTGAAATAATACTAGAATGATTAAAGCAAGGGCACTAAAAGCAGAAAGAAGAAAATGGCGAGTGGTTTTTACTTTAGTAGCTAAATTAGAAAAAAAGTTAGCCAAAAAAAGAATTAAAATTATTTTTACTAATTCAACTGGTTGTAAACCGAAACCACCGATTGAGAACCAACCCTTAGTTCCTCGAATAGTATCACCGAATATTAAAACTGCTATTAAAATAACTAGCGCAAAAAGATAAAGATGACGATTTACACTTTTTAAAAAATATGAATCAATAAAAGAAAAAACAAAAAGAAGCACTACTCCGACAATGGCAAACAGTAATTGCTTCTTAAAAAAAAGAAAATTCAAAGTTTCTTGACCAAGGGCAACACTATAAATTTCAATTAGACCAAAAGATACAAGCAGAATAACTGTAGCAAAAATAATCCAATCAAAACTTTTTAAATAAAATTTTAGACGATTCAACATAGAAATTCCTAACAAAAATTAATTTCTGTCTTCATCCTGATAGTCCAAATAGATTGTACTATCAAGAATATTTATTTCCGGAACAACTTCAGCTCGACTGATAATTGGTAAATTTTCTGACCAAGCAATTCTGATATCTAATTTTTCTCCAGCCAAAAAATCTTGAGTTATATAACGATTAACACCAACTAACTCAGCGCCGTTATATAATAGAATACTCAAAGGAACTTCATAGTAATTATAGGGAGATTTGTTGCTGATATTAAATTCTAAAGCATTTAATGATAGCCGTTCAGATAGGCCACTTTCTGAAGCTGAAGCAAAGTGTAAGTTTTCAACTAAAAAATTAAAACGTTCGGATCTAAATTGATTCCAATCAGGAATTTGATGGGTATTAATTCGTTGCCAAAATAAATCTTCAATTACAAATTGAATATCGGATGCAGCCGAAGGAAGTTCTTTGTTTAAAGCAAGAATATACTTTTCTTCATTAGGCAAAATAAAACCACTATCACAACTAACTTTTTCTTCTTGTTGTTTAAAACAATATTCAAAATTAGCCATGAATTTTTCGTTGGGATTTCCCAATTTAACTGCTAAGTCATAATTCTGACTACTTTTAAGAATTCTCACCTTAGAAACTGTCATATCATCAGTAATTTTACGACGAGAAAATATTAAATTACCAGTTTCCAATAATTCTTCATTTGATTTTCCAGTCAAAAAATAAACAACATAATTATAGGAAGAATAAATAAAAAAGAAGGCTGAAGCAGCAATTAAAAAAACAATGATCATTCTGGTAAAAAGTTTTCTATTCTTAGATAGCCATAAACCAAAATGCATATCCTTAAGACTGACTCCACTTAAATCATTATATTTACTTAAATCTATCTTATCTTTTTTATCTTTTTTCATAAATATGATATAATATTTCTATTATTATAATATCATATTTCTTTTAATTTATAAATATTCATTATTTTAATTATGTCTAAAGTAATAATCCCTTTAAGCGTTCCGACCAATAAAAAATCGGAATATAAAAAAAATTATGAACTTATGACTGCTAACACTGGCCGCTTATTTTTGATTGCTGGCGACCAAAACATAGAGCATTTAAATGATGCTTTCTATGGCGCTGGCATTGCCCCAGAAGATGGTAATCCAGAGCACTTATTTAAAATAGCTACTAATTCTCCAAAAAGTGTTTTGGCACTACCATTGGGACTTATCTCACACTATGGGCAAGAATATAAGAATATTAATTATTTAGTTAAGCTTAATGGCAAAACCAATATCGGCCCTAATGAGGAAAAAAATTCTAGCCGTTGTTTATGGACAGTTGAAGATGTAGTTAGATTTAAAAAACAAAGTGGATTAAAAATAGTAGCAGTTGGCTATACTATTTACTTAGGAGGAAAATTTGAAGCTGAAATGTTGGCTGAAGCAGCAAAATTAATCACCGAAGCTCATCAGAATGGTCTATTAACTGTTATCTGGATGTATCCCCGAGGTAAAAACATTAAAGAAGAAAATATTCATACAATTGCTGGTGGGGCTGGAGTAGCGGCTGCCTTAGGAACAGATTTTGTTAAAGTTAAATATCCCTACACAACTAAAAGTAAAAAAACCACTGCGGAAAAATTTAAAGAAGTAACTAATGCAGCTGGTCGAACTAAAATAATTTGTGTTGGTGGTAAAAGAAGAAATGAAAAAGAAATTTTAGAACAATTAAAAAAACAAATTAAAATAGCTGGCACAGCTGGAATCGCCATCGGTCGTAATATCCATCAACTTCCCCTAGCTGATGCCCTACGTCTATCACAAAAAATAAGTGAAATTATTTTTCCTTCCCCGAAGAAAAAGAATAAAGAAACTTTCTTTGGTTTATTTTAATTAAAAATAACAAAAAAGACCTTTGTTGAAGGTCTTTTTTGTTTATATTATTAATCGTTCAAACTCTTAACTTCGATTTTAATTCTTTCTGGTAAGCGCGGAGCCTTCTTTATAAATGAAGGGGAAAATTTGAATTCATACTCTTTAATTTCAGGGAAATTATCTAAATAACTTTCTAATTGACTTTTATTTAAACTAACTAATTTACGACGATCAATAACATCAGTATTGGTTCTCAGAGCAATAACCCCCTGAAAAGAAGCTTTAATAGTCGCAATCCCTCTCTGAGCATCATAGCTATCTAAGGAATAAGTAATGTTTTGTGAATCAAACTCTATTAACTCTTTATCATCAGGAACTAATAAAGTTAATTTAGCTCTAGCTAGGTTAACAGCTTCTTCCTTGGAAAAAGAAACAGCCGCCACATTTCCTTTGGCTTTGGCGACAAATTGTTCTTTTTCCTCACCAACTTCAGCCTCAATTTCAGATTCAATTGAACCAACAACTTCATAAAGCCAATCGCTTCCGTTATTTGAAGGTAGCTTTTCTTTTTGAGATTCCTCTAAAATCAGATCATCAATATCTTGATTAGCTCGATTTATATCACTAGCTCTAACATATTTTTTGATCCTTTGTTTAAAAACAAAATCATCATTATTTTTGGCGTAGATTTTATCTTGCAGTCCTAACCACAGACCAGGAATAGTAAAAGTTGTAAGGCCAATCGCCATATCAGCTCCTGGTTTATCAGCATATATTTCTACCTCTACTTCTCCGCCAGCAGGAACATTAACTGCTTCCTTGATGCGATAAAGCTTATTATCAGGAGTGAGTAAACGAGTTGTAGCAACCAGAGGTTGATTTCTACTATAATCATTTATAATTATCACCTTGCCTTGAACCTCTTCACCAACAAATTCTTCACCAGTAGTTTGATAATTTTTTTCTACTTCTGTTTCAATTTCCTCAACTATACCACTAACTCTTTCCCTGATATCAATTAAGTTGGTTTCCGATGATGGCTCTTCTTTATATACTTTTAATAACAAACTATCATTAATAACTTCACCACGAGGAGTGATAGTAATGGTTAGCTTGGAAACAGAAAAATAAGCTACTACAATAATTAAAATAACGGTTAAAAGTATAAATCTAATTGCCAACCGACGATAAAGACCTAAACTTTTTTTGGCTTTCTTTTTTCCGGTTATTTTTTTAGTTTTCTTTTTTTCTTCTGCTTCTGAGGCAATACTAGAAAAGAATTTTTTTTGCTGATCAATTTCTTCAACATTAACTGGCTCTGTTTTTTCTTTTCCTTTCTTTGTTTTCTCTTTTTTAAAAACTGGAAATTCTGGAAAAAATTCCTCTTCCGCTTCAATTTCTTCGGGAGAGAAAATATCTTCCTCATCATTAATAACATCAACCACTACTGATTTAGCTTTTGGCTTTGATTTAGTTCTTTTTTTAGTCGTTCCCTTTTTGGTGGTAGACGACCTAGAAGTAGTTTTTTTAGCTCTGGGCATAGAGAGAAGTAATTATTAAAATAAAACTAAATAAATTATAGCAAAATTTTGAATTATCGACAATTAAAAAAATTAGTCGGCAATCCTAAATGTCTCGGGAAACTTTTTCTCTAACTCAGCTTGTAGTTCACTGTTATTAGCAACTTGGAAAGAAGTTTTAATAATTTGAGCCTTACCATTATCATTAACTTTAAAATAAACTTCATCATTACCAGAATAAAGATTGAATATTTCTTTTAGTTCCTCTAAATCTACTAAAGAATAATCCTTTAAAAACGCTAGTTTAAGCGGATTTTTGGTTTTAATTGAATTTTTAATTGGCTCAGCTTTGGTAATTATTCTTTTTTTAACTGTTTTCTTATTATAACCATTACCATTTTTAATTGGTCCGCTTTCTAATACAATCTTTTTAAAATTATTAATAGATCCTTGAATGTCACCCTCTCTCAAAGCTGCTACTTGATTCACTAAAACTTTTAACTCCCTATCTTTCTCCGAGATCTTTCCTCGACAAATAATAGTTTTGCCCTCTAACCATAAACTAGCTGTTTCTTTTAGTAATCTAGGGAAAATCAATAGCTCTACACTGGTTTTAGAATCTTCAATTTTAACAAACATCATTGATTCACCATTTCTAGTAATTATTTTTTTTATATTAGATATCACTCCAGCTGTAACTATTGAATCATCATTTTTATGTTGAGATAAATTTACTAAAGGAATAGCATAGTTAATTAAATAAGGACGATAGGTGTTAAAAGGATGTTCACTAATATATAGACCGAGTAATTCCTTTTCCCAAGTAAGTTTTTCTGTTTGATCAATTGGAGGAGCGGAGTTAAGAGTAATTTTATTAATTCCAGCTGCTAAGGGTGAATCAGAAAATAGACTACTTTGTTTACTATCTTTGTTTTTAGCAATCTCTTTGTTGAAACCTAATAATCTTTCAATATTAGAAAGTAATTGACCTCGTTCTCCGTAATTATCAAGGGCGCCACTTTTTATTAAACTCTCTAAAGATTTTTTATTCAGATCTTTGTCAGTTATTCTTTCTAAAAGATCAAATATGTCTTTATAGGGACCATTTTCTTTTCTTTCTTTAATAATTACACTAACAATGTGTTCACCAACATTTTTAATCGCATTCAAACCAAAACGAATTGTGTTTGTCTTTTCATCAGCGCCGACTGCCTTGTTTTCTTTCGTGCCAGCTGTTACTACTGTGAAAGAAGCAAAAGATTCATTAATATCAGGCGGCATAATCTTTATATTCATGTTTCGACATTCTTCAATTTCAATCGCAATTCTATCACTATCATTTTGATCGGCTGTTAACAAGGCCGCCATAAATTCTACTGGCCAATGAGCTTTTAGATAGGCAGTTTGATAACCAATCATGGCATAGCAAGCAGCGTGGGAACGATTGAAGCCATAACCAGCAAAGGGCTCAATAAAAGAAAAAATCTTTTCAGCTAACTCTTTATAAACTCCATTTTTTACACAACCTTCAACAAATTTTTCTTTTTGTTCAACTAATAAAGAGGCGATCTTTTTTCCCATTGCCTTTCTGAGTACATCTGCTTCACCCATTGTGAAACCAGCTACGTCACGAGCGATTTGCATTACTTGTTCTTGGTAAATAGCTACGCCATAAGTTTTCTCTAATATTGACGCTAATTTGGGGTGCAGATAAGAAACTTTCCTCTTTTTATGCTTACCAGTTATATACTCTGGAATCCACTCCATCGGTCCTGGACGATATAAAGCTACCATAGCGATAACATCTTCAAACCCGGTTGGTTTTAGTTCTTTTAGATAACGTTTCATTCCTGATGATTCAAATTGAAAAATACCTGTGGTTTCTCCAGCCTGAAATAGTTTATAGGCTTTCTTGTCATCTAAAGGAAGTTTATCAATGTCTATTTCTAATCCCCGTGTATTTTCTACAATTTTTAGAGCTGATTCAATGATAGTAAGATTCTTTAAACCCAAGAAATCCATTTTCAACAATCCTAAGTCCTCAATTGGATGTAATGAATATTGAGAGATAACACTTTTATCAATTGAGGAGGCATATTGAATTGGCACATATTCAGTTAAAACATCTTTAGTAATAAGAACACCACAAGCGTGAGTAGAAGTGTGACGAGCAACTCCTTCTAAACGCTGGGCGTAATCAAGAATCCTTTTAGCAGCTGGCTCATTATTATATATTTCTTTTAACTCCGGTACTGTCTTGATTGCTTCTTTTAATTTCATAAACATGGGAACCGTTTTGGACAGTTTATCGCAATAATCGTAGGGTTCATTTAAAACTCGACCAACATCTCGAATGGCCGCTCGAGCAGCCATTGTTCCAAAGGTGATTATTTGAGCAACATGATCTTGGCCATATTTTTTTTCCACATAATCAATTACTTCATCTCTTCGGATATCAGCAAAATCCATATCAATATCAGGCATAGAAATACGATCAGGATTTAAAAATCGCTCAAATAATAAATCATATTTAAGTGGATCTAGATTAGTAATTCCAGATAAATAGCAAACCAAAGAGCCTGGAGCACTGCCTCGACCTGGTCCAACCACAATTTTATTATTCTTAGCCCAACTAATAAAATCAGCAACGATTAAAAAATATGATGGCCAACCCATTTTGGCAATAACTTCTAATTCATAATCTAAACGTTTCTTAATCCTCTTAAGCTCCTCTGTCTCAGTATCGGGGAATCTTTTAGCAATTCCCTCTTCACAAATTTTTCTAAGATAAGAGTTACCATCCTCACCAGCTGGAACTTCAAAATAAGGTAATTGAATATTGCCTAATTCAATTTCCAAATCACACATTTCAGCAATTTTCAAAGTATTTTCAATTGCCTCTGGAACATCTTTGAAAATTTCAATCATTTCCTTATTACTTCGCATTGAATAGTCACCAATGTATTTCATTCTATCCGTATCTTCAAATTTTTTCTTATTCTGTAAACACAATAGAATATCTTGAGCTTCAGCATCCTCTGTTTTTAAATAATGAACGTCATTGGTAGCGATTAGAGGTATATTAAGCTCTTTAGAAAATTTAATTAATTGTTTATTAACTTTTTCTTGACCCTCTAACTCAGGATGATTCATGATCTCTAAATAAAAATGATCTTGACCAAATAATTCATTGTATTCCAATATTCTCTCTTTAGCTTCTTTTAGTTTATCAGCTAATATTAACCTAGGAATTTCACCACCCAAACAAGCGGTAGAAGCAATTAATCCCTCATGATGTTCTTTTAATAACTCCCAATCAATTCGTGGTTTATAATAAAAGCCCTCAATATGAGCGGCTGAAACAAGTTTTATTAAATTCTTATAACCAACTGAATTCTTAACTAATAATAAAAGATGATAATTTCTAGCATCATCCTTGGTATCTTTATTAAATCGAGAATTCGGTGCTAAATAAGTTTCCACCCCAATTATCGGCTTTATTTCTGCTTTTCTGCATCTTTGATAGAACTCAATTGCGCCATACATTGTTCCATGATCAGTTAAAGCAACGGCTGGAGAACCCTGTTCTTTGGCATAATCAATCAACTCATCCAGCTTAGTTAGGCCGTCAAGCAATGAATAATGACTATGATTGTGGAGGTGGACAAAAGACATGATTATAAGTAATTTAATAATAATTTATCATAAATTCATTTTAATACATCAGCCCCACCTTGGCAAATAAAAAAGGAGATCGTGTTGATCTCCCGAGTTTGAAGTATTATTTTATGAACAGTAGTCTGGCTTCGGCATGAAAAAGACGGAAATTGCAAAAGAACCTAAAACAAAAAGAGCAGTGAAGCATCCTACGCCTTCCCAAATACTATGGACATTAATTCCATGGATTATTCCTGCAATCACTCCAACAACAAAGGAGATGCTAACAATTTTGGCTAAAAGTTTAAAATCCTTAGTAATTTCCATGATATATAGGATTATTCCGATAACAAAGCCTGCAATCTTGGTTAAAAATTTGAAATACTTAATAGCTTTCATTTTATGATGTTTTAGTTTTTAAAATACTATTTAATAACGTATTATTTAATCATTTTTTATAAAAAAAGTCAAGGCTACTTAATCTTATCTAGAATATTACCCAATTCTTCTTCTGAATAGAAATCAATAATAATTTTACCCTCTCTGCCTTTGCGTTTAATTTCCACCTTAGTACTTAGGGTTTCACTTAGCTCTTCTTCTTTGGCTAAATCAGCATAATCTTTAGTTTTAGCTGCTTTAGTGCCTCCTAAACGCTTAATTTCTTTATCAGTTTCAGCTACGGTAAGGTTCTGACGTAATATTTTCTTAAAAACGTTTAATTGTTTAGCCTCATTATCAAGACCTAATAAATACTTAGCATGAGCTTCACTGATCTTGCCATTAGTCAAAGCTTCTTGAATTTGGTTTGGTAATGTTAACAGCCGTAAAGCATTAGCTACACTAGAACGAGCTTTGCCAACTTTTCGTGCCACTTCTTCTTGAGTAATATTAAATTCATCAATTAGACGACGATAGGCCAAAGCTGTTTCTAAAGGATTTAAATCTTCTCTTTGCAAATTCTCAATTAAAGCTAATTCTAACTTTTCTTGTTCCTTCTCTTCTCTAATTACTACTGGCACTTCTTTTAACCCTAATATTCGAGCACTACGTAAGCGCCTTTCTCCCGCAATTAATTCATATTTATTTCCTTTCTTGGTGACAATTAAAGGTTGAATTATCCCGTGTTGTTTGATTGAATCTGCTAAATCATTAAGAGAGCCTTCAGCAAAATTCTGTCTTGGTTGATGAGGATTTAAATCAATTTTATTGGGCGATACTTTTAAAATACGATCATTATCTTGCACTACAACCAATTCGTCATCTGAAATTAAAGTATCTTCTGTATTATTAACAGTCTTTTTTGGAATTAGAGAGCCGAGTCCTCGGCCTAAACCTTGAGCCATATATGTTATATTATTTTTCTAAACTTAAAATCTCTCTAGCTAAATTCTCATAAGCTTTCCCTCCTCGAGATTTAGGATCATAGTGCAGAATAGAACGACCATAACTAGGAGCCTCAGCCAAACGAACACTTCGAGGGATAACTGAACGAAAGATACGATTAGGAAAATACTGATATAATTCTTCCATAACCGCTCCGGAAAGTTTATTACGACGATCAAACATAGTAATAATTGCCCCTAGAACACCTAAATTTGGTTTTAGATTATTTTGTACTAAATTAATCGTTTCCAATAATTGACTTAACCCTTCTAAGGCAAAATATTCACTCTGAATTGGAATTAAAACTTCATCAGCTGCCACCAAGCTATTAACTGTTAATAGTCCTAATGAGGGTGGGCCATCAATAATAATATAATCATAATCATTCTTTATTTCATCCAAAAGATTAGCTAAGCGAAACTCACGATTATCCATATTGACTAGCTCAACTCCAGCCCCGGCCAAAGGAAGGGTAGCAGGAGCAACCTTAAAGCCAGATTGAATACTTCTTTTCACTACAGTGTGGAATGGTTTTGCACCAATTAAGGCTTCATAGACACCGTGTTCTAAATTACGATGATCCAATCCTAAGCCAGAAGTAGCGTTAGCTTGAGGATCAATATCAACCAAAAGAACGTGCTTACCTAAATAGGCTAAATAAGCACCTAAATTAACAGCGGTGGTTGTTTTTCCAACTCCACCTTTTTGATTTACAACTGCAATTATTTTTCCCATAGAGTATCTATATATTTTATTATATATTAAAGTAAATTCTTTGACAATTAAATATTTATTTACTATACTAAAATCCGTAATCAGAAAAAGCCGCGGTGGCGAAATTGGTAGACGCGCACGATTCAAAATCGTGTAGAGTAATCTGTGAGGGTTCGATTCCCTCCCGCGGCACAAATAAAAAACAGACTAATTAGGTCTGTTTTTTTAACGTTCTATTATTAATATTTATTATAGGTTTTATCTGATCGACGTTCTAGGGATAAGATATCTATTTTATTTAGTTTATTAATTTTGAATATAATTCTAAATTTTCCTTTTCTGATACGAAAAATACTATCACTATTTTTTAGTTTCTTTAAATTAAATCCATCTAAGGAATTATTTTTTATTTTTAAAAAAATATTTTTTATTACTATTTTTTCCTTTTCAGAAAGTTTTTGCAATGCTTTAGTAATTTTATCCATAGAAATTAAAGTCGGGATATCAATTCGTCAATATCAACTCCGCCTTTTTGTATTTTAGTAAAATCGATTACTTCTTCCCATTTTTCATCATTATTAACTGGTGCTACTTTAAAAATAGGCTTGCTTTGCTTTAAAACAATAAAAGACTTTCCTTTTTCGACTCCTTGTATATATTTTTCCATATTTATCCTTAAATCTTTTAAGGCTACTAAATTTTCCATATTTTTATAATTAATTATTAGGTTTAACTATAGTTTAACAAAAGTTAAACCTAATGTCAAGTTTTTATAATTCCCCCTCCTAAAACCTTATTTTTACTATAGAAAACAACACTCTGTCCAGGAGTAATAGCTCGTTGAGGCTTATTAAATTCTACTAAATAACTACTTTTATTTTTAACCTTAACTACACATTTAACTGCTGGGTGACCATAGCGAATCACGGCTTCACACTTTAGAGGCATCTTGGGTGATTTTGAATTTAACCAATTAACTTTTTGAGCAATTAAATTATCTTTATATAAAATATTTTCATTCCAATTCTTAACTACATACAAAATATTCTTTTTATAATCAAAACCAGAAACATAATATGGCCCAGTACCACCAATCTCAATTCCCCGTCTTTGACCAATTGTATAGAGTGGCAAGCCTTGGTGTTGTCCAATTTCTTCATTGGTTCCCAAAATCTTAATTGGACCAGATTTAAGTTTTAAATGTCTTTTGAGGAAATTATTATGAGGGCCGGACAGAAAACAAATATCTTGACTCTCTGGCTTAGAAGCAACTTTGAGGTTTTGTTTCTTGGCCAACTCCCTGACCTGAGTTTTAGTATAATCACCCAAAGGAAATAATAAATGAGATAATTCTTGGGGGGTAAAAGTATAAAGGAAATATGATTGATCTTTGTTATTGTCCTTTGCTCTAAATAGTTGATATTCGCCTTTAATCTTTTTAATTTTTAAATAATGCCCCGTAGCAACATAGTCAAAACCCAATTTCTGAGCATATTTTAAAAGTCGACCAATCTTAATTTGTTTGTTACAAACCACACAAGGATTAGGGGTACGACCATTAGCATATTCTTCTAAAAAATTATCAACTACTGTTTTTTTAAAAGGTTTGGAAAAATCAAAAGTATAAAGAGGAATTCCAATTTTAGCAGCTACATTTTTTGCATCCATTAATGACTCCAGAGAACAACAACGATTTTCCGCTTTATTGCCTAGACCTTCTTCTTTCCAGAAATTCAAAAAAATGCCGGCCACTTGATATCCTTGGTCGACTAATAATTGAGTGGCAACCGAGGAATCAACTCCTCCAGACATAGCCACTAATACTTTTTTATCTTTTGTCTTTGCCATCCCTTAACTGTTTAAATAATTTTAAATATTCTTGAGTTGTTCTTTCCCAGGTAAACAATTTGGCTTGTTGATAGCCTTTGGTAATTAATTTTTCTCTAATATCTTTATCTTTATTGATGATCCTGATTGCTTCAACTATTTCCCTAGGTTTAAAAGGATTAATTGTTAGAGCAGCTGAGCCAACAACCTCTGGTAAACTAGAAGTGTTAGAACATATAACTGGGCAACCATAGGTCATT
Organism: uncultured Gammaproteobacteria bacterium; assembly: GCA_964466835.1. Lineage (GTDB taxonomy): Bacteria > Patescibacteriota > Patescibacteriia > Patescibacteriales > UBA12465 > UBA12465. The sequence continues at coordinate 375 of CAYXNV010000016.1, read as the reverse complement.
GCCTCTAAAGGCGGAAAGCCAAAACCTTCGTAAAAAGATGGATAAATAAAAATATTGGCAGCCGAATATAGTATTTCTTTTTCTTCTTGATTAATATATCCTAAAAATTTTATATCTTTTTTATATGGTGATTTTTTCCAATCATTAATAATCTTTTTATTCTTCCAGCCTGGCGATCCCGCTAAAACTAACTTTAAATCAATGCCTTCGGAACGTAATTGATTATAGGCTTTAATTAAGCCAGAAATATTTTTTCTGGGCTCAATATTACCTAAATATAAAATGAATGGATTATTTATATTATTCTTTTTTAAAAATTCTTCTTTAGTTAAACTATCTACTTTTCTTTTAATTGTATTGTTTCCAGAATAAATT
>CAYXNV010000015.1:0-17941 GCA_964466835.1 uncultured Gammaproteobacteria bacterium | reverse complement strand
CATCTTTTTTCTACTTTAAAAAAGGCAATCCGCGAATCTTTTTTCATTATTTCTGTTAAACAACTGGTTTTAAAAAGAACTATATTGCCCCGGGACAATAAAAATAATTTTTTATTTATCAAAGGGTGAATAATATTTCTTAATTCCTGTTCAGAAATTAGATTATTGTTATTAATTTTAATAATTTTTACATTTTCATCCTTAATTTGAAAGAATTGAGAAAAGAACAAAAAATAAATACTTATTCCTAAAAGTAAAATAATCAAAATTATCAGCATTAAAAGTTTAATCCGGCGATGCCGTTTTTCTAAAAAATATTTTCTTGATTGAGCCGTCCGAGCTGCTTGAGCTCGCCGATACAAGCCTGGACTTCTCATAGTTTTTCTACGTCTACTGAACATACCATTGTTTTTTTGACTTAAAGTAATAATGGAGTTTTTCTCTCTCTTTAAAGCGCTTCCGAGCTAAGATGATTAATTTATCTAATAATTTTGAGTAAGGTAAACCAGATACTTGCCATAATTTAGGATACATACTAACAGAGGTAAAGCCAGGGATGGTATTAATTTCATTTAAATAGATTTTGGGGCCGGATAAAAGAAAATCAACTCTAGCCATACCTTGACAATCAATTAATTTATAAGCCTGGATACCTATTTTTTGTATTTGTCGGAGTATCTTTTTACTCAATTTAGCTGGTATAAGTGTTTGTGACTTACCATCAACATATTTTGCTTCATAGTCATAAAATTCTTTGTCCGAGATTATCTCACCTGGGCAAGATACCTGAGGGTCATCATTACCTAAAACACTGACCTCAATTTCCCGAACATTTTTAACTGCTTTTTCAATCAGTATTTTCCGGTCATATTTACTGGCTAAATTAATAGCTTTTAATAATTCCTGACGATTATGGGCTTTTGAAATACCAACACTTGAGCCAGCATTGGCAGGTTTAACAAAACAAGAATATTTAATTTCTTTTTCAATCTTTTTTATTATTTTTTGCTTGTTCTTTGGCCAATCTTTTGTTAAAAACCAGCAAAATTTTACCACTGGCAAATGATACTTTTGCCAAATAATCTTTTGAATAATCTTGTCTATGCCCACAGCTGAACCTAAAACCCCAGCTCCAACACAGGGTTTATTTAAGATTTCAAAAAATCCTTGGATGGTGCCGTCTTCACCAAATGGACCATGTAAAACTGGGAAAAGAACATCAATTGGCTTTAAAAACGTGGGTATAAACTCCCCTTTTTCTTTTATTTTTTTCCCTGCTAAAAGTTTTTTTGCCCCTTCTCCTTTTAACCAACCTCCTTTTTTAGTTAAGCCAATTAAAACAATTTTATACTTCTTTTTATTTAGGGCCTTAATAATTGAGCGAGCTGAAACTAAAGAAACCTCGTGTTCAAAAGACCGGCCGCCAAAGATCACTCCAATGGTTAATTTTTTTGTCATATTATAAAGCTATTTTAATGATTTAGTAATAAAAATAAAGGCTACCCCCTACTTTCTAAGTATACCAATTCCATCAATTTTGACAAATAAAAAAGTAATAAAAAAGCAAGGGATACTTCTCACCTTGTTTTGTCTTAAAAGTCGCGGAAAATAATTGCGGTCGCAGTTATTTTCCACTATTTATTACTTTCAAAAATTGTTACTATTGTATTTCTCACGGCCGTGAAAAAGTGAATAGTAATTTTATTCCTCTAAAACGTTTTCTCCGGTATCCAAAATTCTGGAGATGCATGTTCTGCAACAACAAATGGTTTAGAAATGTTAATACTAATGTCTCGATATGCTCTTACTTGAGCACAGGGATTAATATAGGCCCTTATTGTATAATCATCTAGCCATTGATATCCTCCTATTTTGTTGTCTCCAATGAAAATTGTTTTTATCTTAAAAGTTCTTGGATTAATGATTTTCAAAGCCCATTCTCTATCATAAGGATTTTTAGCTGGTTCTAATATTCTTTCATAAAAAGCAATATTTTTTTTATTAGGTGACCAATTTAAATTATCAGATTTAAAATTTCTATTATAAGTGAGCTTGATATCTATTAAAAGGGGCCTTATTCTAAGAAAAACCTCTCTTGAGCCGGAAGCTTCCAGATCCCGAGGATAAATATAGAAATCTAAAACTAAACTTGGCTGAATAAAAAAGACCAAAAAACATCCAGTCAATAAACTTAAAAAAATTCCTATGATAACTAAAAGTAACTTTTTCATATTAATTTGGGCTCCAATAAAAATAAGTATCTTCTATTTTTCTTAAAAGGAATTTTCTCTTTTGTGGGCATTTTATTATTTCTTTTGAAAAAGTAAAATATATTCGTGACGAAAAATATAAAAACCACCAACAAGCGCACGATAGCGCCATAAATGTTCTTGATTTCTTTTTGCTCGATTATTCACCATATTTTTTACTAAAATACTTTTTAATTTTAGGCCATCTCCCCGCTCCAGAGTTTCTTTCATAAGATAAAAACCGAGCGGCACCCATTCACTATTTGTGTATTTATCACCAATAACTACAGCTAAATAACGGTTCTTTTCTAATAAATCAGAAAAGTTCTCTATTACATCGCCAAATTTTCTAGTAAAATCTTCTATGGTTTCTGCATTGCATAAATCCTCTTTCTTATTACTAAATTTAATAATGTCATGGTACGGGGGATGCAAAATAATGAGATGAACATTTTTTTTATTGTGCCTATCTAACATGTCAATTGTTTTCTTTCTTGCATCTTTTGTTGTACTGTCGCCAATTAAAATATTAGTGAAAGCATTACTATTTGAACACTTTTCCTTACTAACAATTCTTTTTGCAGACTTTGCTACTTGAGGAATAAGTTCGATGCCAATACCACTTCTGCCCAATCGTCGAGACTCAATTAGCGTAGTACCACTACCCAAAAAGGGATCTAAAACAACATCGCCTTTTTTAGTGAATCTTAATATTAATTGATGAGGGATCTGTGGGATAAAATTTCCATGATAATCGCCTTGATGCGCACCTGATTTATCTCTTTCGCTAATAATCCAAAGGCTATCTGTGAGAATATCCTCATATTCTTTCCAGTTATTTAAATTTAAATCATTGATTTTTGGCATATATAATCAGTATATTATCAATTTATTGTCATTCTGTAAAATAATTCTGATATTATTATTTTTTCTTACCTAAATTACTAATAACAACGCCAAGAAGTTTAAAATCACTATTTTCGTCCAAATAAATGTTCTTGTATTTTGGGTTTTCTGGTTTAAGATAAATTTGATTACCTTTTTTAATAAAACGTTTAACAGTTGTTCCATCACTTGTTTGAGCTAAGACAATATCATTATTTTTAAATTCTTCAGCTTCTTTAACTAAAACAATATCGCCATCTTTAATGCCAGCACCAATCATTGAATCACCGTTAACTTTGATTAAGAAAACACGATCCTGGAATTGAGTTATCTCAGGAGAAACTGCTTTCCATTCACCTGTTTGTTCTATTGCTTCAACAAATGAACCAGCTGAACTTATACCAGCAAAGGGAATTAATGGTTTAAGATTTAATAGCTTAAAGGTTTTAGATAAAATTCTTATTCCCCTTGCCGCTCCCTCCTCTCTTTTTATAAAACCTTTATTTTCTAAAGCAGTCAAGTGTTCTAACACCGCTTGATTAGACTTAATATCAAGGGCTTCTCGCAAATCTGCTAAGGTTGGCGGAAAACCAGAAGATTTTATCTGGTTATAAATTACTTGCAAGATTAATTTTTGCCGAGGTGTTAGTTTGTTATTCTTATTAATGTTCATATAATAATTATACCTGACTATTTAGTCAGGTAAAGGGGTTCTCTGTGGATAACTTTTTTGTTATCTTTATTTTTTGATTTTTAAAAATCTTAAGAATTCTTTTAAAGGCAAAGTATTAATCACATCTTTTTTCTCTAGCCACCCCCTTCTAGCTGTAGCTACGCCAAATTGCATTACCTTAAGAGAATCAGGATGATGGGCATCGGTGGAAATTACCATTTTTACGTCCTTATTTTTGGCTAGTCGAGCCTGGCCGGCATTTAAATCAAGACGTTTCCAAAAAGCAGTTATTTCTAAGACGGTTCCAGTTTGTTTAGCTTTTGCCATTATTTGATTAAAATCTAACTGATATGGCTCTCTTCTGTTAAGCAATCTCCCCGTAGGATGAGCAATGATATTTACAAAAGGGTTTTCCATGGCCTTGATTATTCTTTTGGTCATTTCCTGTTTACTCATTTTAAAACCAGCATGGATAGCAGCCACAACCACCTCTATTTGCTTTAAAACTTTATCTGGTAAATACAAACTGCCGTCTTTTTTAATATCAACCTCAACCCCGGTTAAGATTTTGATCCCTTTTATCTTTTTATCAGCTCTTTTAATGGCTTTTATGTATTTTAAAGTTCTTTGAGCATCTAATCCATTAGTAACCCCAATTGGCGAAGCATGGTCAGTAATAGCAATATATTCATAACCTATTTTTTTAGCTGCTTCAGCCACTTTTAAAATTGTTTTGTAGCCATCTGACCAATTAGTGTGAAGATGTAAATCACCTCGAATATGTTTTAAAGTAATTAACTTAGGCAATTTCCCAGCCTGAGCTGCTTCAACCTCACCTTCATCTTCTCTTAATTCTGGGGCAATCCAGGGCAAACCAATAGCTTTAAAGATTTCTGTTTCTTTTTGACCGCCGATTCTAATTAATTTCTGGCCCTTTTTCTTAAAAACCCCGTATTCATTAATTCTCAATCCTTTTCCCATTCCTAGTCGCCGAACATGAATATTATGAGCTTTTGAACCAGTAAAATAATGAACTGCCGCCCCAAAACTTTCTGGCCTAACAACTCGCAAATCAGCTCCTATCCCCTGTTTTAAAATAACCTGGGCTTTAGTTGATCCTTGAGCAATAACTCGTTTAATTGGTTCAAGTGTCGTAAAAAACTTAATTGCTTTTTGTGGTGTTTTAGAAATAGCTAAAATATCTAAGTCACCAACAGTTTCTTTCCAGCGACGGATTGACCCACAAACCTCAACTCGATTAACTAATTTTGATTCTTTTAATTGTTTTAAAATATCTTGGGCTAAAAAATAGGTTTCGCCTAACAAAAAGCGCTGTTTAAAACGTTTGTAAGAGGCAATTGCCTTTAAAATATTTTCTTCACTTTTTTCTTTCCAGCCTTTTAATTTTAAAAGCTTATGCGATCTTATTAATCTTTCTAATTTTGAGATAGAGGTAACTTCAAATTTTTGAAAAAAAAGTTTGACCTTTTTCGGGCCCAAACCTTCAATTTTTAATAATTCCAAAACCCTTAAGGGAATCTTCTTTTTTAATTTTTCAAATTCTCTACAGGTGCCAGTTTCAATTAATTCTTTAATATACTTACTCAGACCCTCCCCTACTCCAGGAATTTGTCTTAACTTGTCTTTTTGATAAACCTGATTGATATCTTTTGGCAGAGTTTCAATAACTTGAGCAGCCCGGCGATAAGCATTAATCCGAAATTGATTTTCTCCTTTAATTTCTAAAATATCAGCGGTTTGGCCAAGGATTTGGGCGACTTCTTTGTTAGTCATGGACCTTACGAAATTACGAATAAATACTAATAAGTACTAATTCAAATTTAAGATTCTTTTAAACTTAACCCCGTCTTTAGTAAGGTGGTTACAGTAGCCAGTTAGCAATACTAAAGTAAATAATAATACTTAAAATATCTTGGATAATGGTGGCAAAAGGGCCACTACCAAAGGCTGGGTCTGATTTAAGCTTATTTAAGCAATAAGGAACAAATAGAGCAAAAAAGGTGGCAGAAATAATAGCTGCTAACATTGAAAGACCTAAAACAAATCCTAAATAAGCTGAAGCCCAACCCAAGAGAATAATGAAAAAGAGCAGTAAACTACAAACCAGGGCAATAAAAAAACAGGTTGTCAACTGTTTTAAAAGGTACTTTTTAAAGGGTAATCTTTGATGAATAGCTAAATCTCTAATAAAAAGGGTCTGGGTCTGACTACCAACTGCATTACTCATATAAACAATTACCGGGATAAACATGGCTAAAATCAAGTTTTGTTTTAAAGAGGCTTCAAAAAACCCAATAATCCAAGCAGCTAATATCCCCCCGAATAAACCTATCAAAAGCCAGGGTATGCGATGTTTAATTGATTCTAAAACCGGGACATCTAAAGCGTTGTCCAGGCCAAATTCTGGGTGATAAATACCAGCAAATTGAAGAATATCTTTACTGGTTTCTTTGTAAAGAATGTCAAGTATCCGATCACTCGGAACAATTCCTAATAAAACTCCATTCTTATCAACTACAGGAACAGACTTTAAATTATGTTTTAAGGCTAAATAAGCCACTCTTTCTTGATCTGTCCAGGGACTAACTTTAACAATCTCAGTCTTTTTCATTACTTTTTTGACCAATGTCTCTGGTGGTTGGCGAAAGAGTTCTTTAATGGAAAAAACACCTTTCAGTTTTTCCTCCTCGTTAACAACGTAAAAATAGTTAATGGTTTCTATGTCTTTATCTTCCCCCAGTTCTTTATATCTCTTTAAAAGAATATTCTGAGCTTCAGCAATGCTTTGCTCCGGCCTAATTACAGGGACTAGCGGAGTCATTTTCCTGCCAGCTGTCTCTTTTGGCCATTGCTTTTTTCCGACCCCGTGGAAGAGTTTTGACATCTTTATCATATGATTACTTTAAAAATTGTTGACTTAATATAGATTCATAATACTAAAAACTTTTCCCTTTTAATAGGAAATAAAAACAATAAACCTTATTTTTTAATTAATTATGCTTTGCCTAGAATTCGGAACATCTTGGTTCCACACTTTGGACAGATCCCCGTCATGGCTCGGCGCTTACTTTTGCCCTTGCCTTTCATAATAATTTCCCTGGGATCTTTAATTTTCCTTTTGGCTTTGCATTTAACACAATAGGCTTCCATAGTATAAAATTAACTAATTATTTATTAATCCTATTAATATTTTAACTTAAATAGGATCGTTTAACAAGTATTATTTTCTTAATTTTCTGCTAATAATTGCCTTAATATTCTCTTATTAAACTCAAAGTCCCCTTCATACATTTTTTTTATTGGTTCTGCCCGCTTAAAATTCTGGGTTAAAGGATTAACAAAACTGCCGTATTTCATCATAGCATAATCTAAATGACAGCCAGTAGAAGTCCCCGTAGTACCAACAAAGCCAATTATTTGGCCTTGAGCTACTTTTGCCCCATACCTTATACCCCGACCATAAGCCGAAAGATGTCCATAACGCGTAGTATAGACATCATTATGGCGGATAATTACCGTCTGGCCATAAACATTGTTTTTCCAGCCAACAAAGGTAACTGTTCCTGCTCCTGAGGCAGAGATTGGAGTGCCGCAAGCAGCAGCATAATCAATCGCTCGATGAGTAGTATATCTTTTCCAAATTGGGTGATAACGGTTCAAACTATAGCCCGAACTAATATACTTATAATTAATGGGTGACTTTAAAAACTGTCTTCTTAAACAATTCCCCCCTAAATCATAATAATCTTCTTTATCTTCAAAATCCTGGTAATAAACAGCCCAATGATCTTCATCCTGATTTTGGTAATAAGCAATTAGGATTTTTCCTGGACTAACCTCTTGGCCATCTAAATATCTTTTTTCATATAATAATTCAAACTTATCCCCTTCTCTAACCTCAAAGCCAAAATCAATATCCCAGGCAAATATATCAGCCATTTCCATAATAGTTTTATCTGATAATCCTAAATTCTGCCCAGTTTGATAAAGAGTCTCTTTAATTGTTCCGGAAACCTTGGTTAATTGAATTTCATACTCAATAGCTATTTTTTTTGCTTTTAACTCATTGTTTTCTGATTTTTCAATAATTAAAATATTATCTTGATCAATCTCATATTCTAATTTTTGAAACTCATTGCTATTTAAATCAAAAAAGGCCTGGATTTCATTCCCAGCCCTAATTTGTGCTAAATCATAAGCAGTTTTAGAAGCAGTTAGTATTTTTTCAAGCTGTTGATCATTTAAACCTAGAGCTGTGTTTAATTTAGAAAACACCTCGCCAGGCTCAATTAGATGTTTTTTAATATTAAATTCAGGCCCTGAAACCTCTTGTACTTGAGACCCAAAAGAGGCTGAACTGGCTAACAATTGATTTTCTGCTTTACTAGTGATAATAACCCCACTAATCAGAATAAGGATAAAGATAAGAATGGTGGTAACAATGAATACTAATAAAAATCTCCGGGGTTCAATCCCTTTTATTTCATCTAAATCATCTTTTTCTATTCGGAGTTTTCGACAAGTAAATATAGCCATATTTTAATTTTCTAGAACTTTTAAGCGAAGCAAGATTTGCTGTTTTTCTGAAAAACCTAATTTGGTTTTAGTCACTACTTTTTTCATAAAATCAATAGTGCGGTCAATTTCTTGTAATTTTGGAAAATAGGGGGTGCCATCCTTACCCCCGTGAGAAAATGAATAACGAGCCGGGTCTTCGTAAGAAGGTTTGGCGCCATAAATTAGTTCAGCAACCAGAGACAGAGCTCTGATTGTTTTTGGCCCTACCCCTTTTAAAGATAAAAGTCTTTCATAGCTTTCAGGCTTAATTTCACAAACCTGGCAGAGAATCTTTTTCAAATATTTGCTTTGAGAAAAATCTTCCAAGACCACTGGATGCCATTCAAACTCTGTTTTTTCTAAATTTAATAGTTTTAATTCTTCGCCTGAGGACTTTCTTAATTCAATCATTTGAGACAGGGGCGTGTAATATTTAGATAAAAGACAAACATCTTTTATTAAAGAATTATAACTACTATTAACTAATTCAGTGCTTAAAGCCCGAGTTTGTTGACTCTTTTTAGCAGTTAGATTTAATGTCTGACCTCGTTTTTCAGAAATAATACCAGTGTGCGGTTCGCAAACTAAATCCTTAATATTCTCTGAAAACCAATGATAACGCCGAGCAGTTTGATTATAAGTATTCATTCCTTGTTGAACAACTGTCCAAGCCCCTTTTTGGGTAAAGAAAAAACAATGATGATATGTTTGATACCCGTCCTGTATTAACGAGTTATCTATTTTAGCTGTCATTTTTGAGTTATAAACTAAAGCCTGAGTTTTTTCATCCCCAAGATCAGATTGTTCACCCCAGTTTTCAATTTCCTGAGGTGTTTTTCTCGAAGTTTTACCTTTGCCACCGCAAATAAAGACACCTAAATCTTTTTCTCGATTTTTAACAGCTTGTTTTAAAGCGGCCGTTAAAACAGTGGTTAAACCCGAAGCATTCCAATCAAAGGCCAAAACAGTGCCCAAAGATTGAAACCAAACCGGATCAGCTAAACGTTTAATAAATTCCTCAGGACTATATTCAGTCACAATCACCTCAATCATTTTTTGCCCCAGCTTTACCATGCGTTCAAAAAGCCATCGCGGACATTGGCCATGATCCAGAGTAAAAGTGGCGATTCCCCTTTTCATAGGCTTATCAATAAATAAATTTCTTATTTGTTCACCCCTAGAAATTATAGCAAATATTCGTGTTTTTGACTATATTTTTACTCTTTAACATTTCCTCTGATTTTGCTAAAATTAAACCATGAATCTAACTTTTAAAAAATACTGGCCAAAGTACAAGTTACTGATTTTGATTGCAATTATTGTCTTAGCTGGCCTTGTTTCTTATTCAAATGTTTATCACAACCAGTTTCTCTGGGATGATGAATTTCTAATCCAGGAAAATGTTTTTATTCGTAGCTTTAAGAATCTGCCTCAAATATTTTCAACCCCTAGTGGAGCTGGAGCTGGCCGTTTAGATAATTTCTATCGACCAATGCAACTGACCGCCTATACTCTTATTTATTCCTTGGTCGGACTTAAGCCCTGGGCCTTTTTATTACTTAATATCTTACTCCATCTTGGTAATGCTTGTTTAATCTTCTTTTTAATAAGAAAAATCTTTAAAAAGACCTGCCTGCCGGCAGGCAGGCCTGCCTGTCCGGTAGGCAGGCCTGCCTGTCCGGTAGGCAGGCCTGCCTGTCCGGTAGGCAGGCCTGCCTGTCCGGTAGGCAGGCAGGATTTTTTAGCTTTTTTAACCTCTCTTCTCTGGGTTGTCCACCCAATTCACACGGAAGCAGTTACTTATATGAGCGGAATAGCTGACCCTTTATTGGTCTTTTTTGGTTTAAGCTCTTTTCTTTGTTATCTTAATTTTAGACAAAAAAAACAAGCCCATTTATTAATCTTTTCTTTAATTCTTTTTATCCTTGCCTTATTCTCAAAGGAGACAATTATTATTCTTCCTGGATTATTTATTGTTTATGAGCTCTTTTTTGGTGAAAAAAGAAAAAGCATTTCATCTTATCGACATATAATCTGGTTTATTATTATTGCTTTGGGATATTTTGCCCTGCGTTTAACTGTTTTAAATTTTGTTAACACTTTGAATCTTTATCAAGAATCAAACATTTATACCGAACATTTGTCAGTAAGAATATTTACTTTTTTAGCCTCATTACTAATGTACTATTCTTTTTTGTTTTTTCCGCTCAATCTTCACATGGAACGTCAATTTCCTGTATTTGCTTCTCCCCTATCCCCTCAGGTTTTAATCTCATTAGTAATTCTAATATTTTTAGCCCTTGTTATTTATAAAAACATTAAACAAAAAAAATTCCATCTTAGTTTTGGGATTCTTTGGTTTTTTATTGGTTTTATCCCCATGAGTGGGATTATCCCTGTTAACTCATTTTTACTAGAACACTGGCTTTATTTCCCCTCAATTGGTTTTTTTCTTTGCTCAGGGGTAATAATTCATTATTTCTGGCAAAGATATCCTCAGGTCAGAAAAGTAATTATTGCTCTCTTATCAGTAATCGTCTTTATTTTAATGAGCTTAACTTTAAAAAGAAACACAGACTGGAAAAATCCAATAGTTTTTTATAATGATGTTCTAAAATACAATCAGGGAACAGCTCGAGTACATAATAATTTAGCCATGGCTTATGTAGATGAAAATCACTTAGAAAAAGCAGAAGAACACTATTTAAAGGCAATTGAAATGGGTGATCAATATGCCCAGACCCATTATAATTTGGCTAGATTGTATCTAATTACTAATCAAACTAACCAAGCAATCGACCATCTTAAAAGAAGTATAGAAATCAACCCAAACTTCTTTTTTTCTTATCAACTCTTAGGCAATATTTATCAACAATTGGGCAAACAAGAAAAAGCTCAGGAATATTATCAAAAAGCCAAAGAGATTAAATATTATTAACCCCGCACCACAATCTTTCTAGATTTGGTGCGGGGCTAGAACCTGTATCTAATCAAGGTCCATAAAGCTTTTAAGCCATCTCTGTACTTTATTTTCTTGCCTTTTTTTCGAGGAAAATATTTAATAGGGACTTCTTTAATCTCAATTCCTTTTAAAAGAATTTTGGCTGTAATTTCTGGTTCCCATTCAAAACCATTACCATTAATTTTTATTGATTTAATAAGTTTTGAATCAAAACATTTATAACAGGTTGGTTCATCAGTTAAGTGAGAACCATAAAGAAGATTTACCGTTCCCGTAACTAATTTGGCGCCAAAAAAGAATAACCAGCCGCTATGGGCTTTTTTTTCTTGCCCCGCCCCGAATTTATTCTGGTGCGGGGTTAATTCTCTACTGCCATAAACAACCTTAGCTTGACCCTTTAAAATTGGCTCGACACATAGTTTAATATCTTCAGGGTCATATTCTAAATCAGCGTCCTGGACAATAACAATATCCCCTGAACAATGTTTTAAACCGGTCTTAAAAGCAGCCCCTTTGCCTTGATTTTTCTGATGATAAACAACTTTCAAATCTTTTTGCTTTTTAAGTATTTCAGGAGTTTTATCAGTGCTAGCATCATCAACAACAATAATTTCTTTTTCAACTCCAGGAATATTAACTGCCCTTATTTTATTCAAAAGCTGCTCAACAGTATCCTCTTCATTATATGCGGGAATGATAATTGAGAGTTTCATAAAGATTACTGATTTTCATCTTTATTTTAACAATAAACCTCCACCCACCTTTTGAGCATAGTGGAGGATTAATCTTACCAATTTTATTAATCTAATCTTATCGAGTTACGTTGATAGTAGCTAACTCACCTGATGGGGCAGCTATCGTAATCCGGCCAGTAGCAGCTTGAACAATGGTATAACCAGTAGTATAGGCAGCGCAATCTGTATAGCCAGCACTAGTATCAGAAGGATCAAAAGGCATTGCTGCTAAATAAGTAGTAACCAAACAAGCACAAAGGTCAACCTCGTTAGCCCCATCAGTACTTGTTATATACTTAGCCGTGGATGGCAAAGCATCACAAGTAGTGCCTTCAGCAAAACTGCCTTTATTATCAACCATTCTTTGATGGGTGGCATTGAGAACCGCATTAATATCACTCCAGCGCTGAGAATCTCTAGCTTGTTTAAACTGACGAGCAGGATTAATAGCAATAATGACAATTGCCGCCAAAATAGCAATAATACCAACAGTGATGAGAATTTCTATTAGGGTGAAACCCTTGCGAGATCTAAGCATAATTTTTTAATTTAATTAACTAATTAATTATGGGCCGGCGCCTCTATAAGTTATTCTTCTTTAGATACGTATCTTGCAAAAACCCAGCCTTGTGTTTGCTCATCTATGTTTATTTTATACCATTCATCTTGTTCTTGCAAGAGTTGATAAACCTCGCCAGGATAAACCTTGGCAATAATTGGGTAACTGGTACCCGGTCCTTTTCTGACGTCTAATCTGCTAATTTTTGCCTGAACAACAACTTTGATAATTTTTTCTTCAACTAATTCTTCCTCTTCTTCTGGGACAGCCTCTTCTTGAACAATTTTTTCTTCTGGAACAATTTCTTGCTGTTCTTTCACCTGAGGCGGACCAGCCTCTGGCTGGGGTTCTAATTCTTGTTTAACTGAAACCTTAATTATAGCATATCTAGGCATTGGTCCTTTAGGAGTATATTTCATAATTGCCCAGCCCAAAAAGGCAAGAGCCACAAGGGGAAATATATAGCCAAAAATTTGAAAATATTTATTCTCTCTAGCCTCTTTACTAATTAAAGAGATCTCTTTTCTGGCTTTTTGGGGGAATAAATTTATGCCTGCTTTTTCTAAACCTCTGCCTAAGGCCCGGAGAGCCAAACCAATAACCGGGTTATAGAGAATAGAGTTTCCTCTTAATTGTTTGGTTATTAACGATTTACCCAGACTGACCTTTCTCTCAATATTAAGAGAAAAATAAGAAACTAAGTTTGGCATTTGAGCTGAGCCGCCAACTAAAAGCACTTCATCTATTTTTTCCTTATAATAAAGAAGGGTCTTCTTTATTTCTTGGATAATTACTTGCAATTCCTTTTGTAAAATAGAGACTGTTTTGCTTGTTTCAGCTAAACCCTGCTTTCTTTTTATTTTTTCTGCCTGATCTAAAGAAACCTTTAATTTCTCTGATATGGCTTTGGTAAACTGACCCCCAGCTACGGCGATAGAAGAAGACCACCTCAGCTCCTTGTTTTTATTAAAAATACTAATATTAGTAGTCCTGGCCCCAATATCAACAATCATTAAGCTGTTTTTGAGCTTAATCTCTTGTAATAAAGCCCGTCCAAGAGCAATTGATTCTATTTCAAAAACTACTGGTTTAAGTCCAACCTTGTTCAAAACCTCTATATATCCATCAATAATTTCCTTAAAAGTGGCAATGTATAAGACAGATTTTTGGGCTGATTTTGGCAAGGAAGAGATTGTTTGATAATCCCAGTATATGTTCTCTTGCTCTAGGGGAATTATTTTAGGTGCTTCAAAAGCAATGGCATCTTTTAGCGCTTTCCCTTTTAAACCTTTTGGTACTTGAAAAATGTGAATAAAAACTTTTGATTCTGGTAAAGATAAAACCACCTGATTAGATTCTATTTTGGCTTGAGAAACAACTCCTTTAATCTTTTCTGCTAATTTTTTCTTATCAAGAATCATCCCATTTTTAACAATACCCGGCTCAAGGACTATTCTTGCAAAGGCCTTTACTTTTGACTTTGAACTAAGCTCAAGGGCCTCAATTGAATGATCTGAGACGTCTAAGCCAAAAGCAGATTTTTTAAAAAAAATAGACATATTTTATTCAAGATTACTCACTTCTTGCCAAGAAGCAATTTCTGTTTCTGGTCTAACTCTATTTATGTTAATTCTAATTTTTCTGGTTAGATTATAAATAGTACCTGTTGTTTTAACTATTCGATCCTGATTACCACTGCCCTCAGGCTGATAAATATAACAGCTTCCATCACCAATATTTAGAGTTTCATTGCCAGGATAATTTAATTTATCTTTTAATTTCGCCACAGCATATTCAGCACAGGCACTGGCTAAATAATAAGCTTCTGAGGCTTGATTTTTTATTAGTCCCATATCTGATTCAGAAATCCCAAAAAGGCCAGCATTAACAGCAATTACTAAAACAACAGCTGAGATTATAAGGATTGCCACTAAAGCTATATACCCCTCATTTTTAGATTTTAGTGTTTTGAAATTCATTAAATTAATCTTATGATATCTATTCCTCGATGCGGGGTCTTGCACTGGCCGTTGAAACTAAATTTAAAGAAGCGTCATATTCATTTCGACCACTCAGATTATTATATTCAATAGCTATGGTAATTCTATAAGTATTATTAATAGAAGTAAATTGAAGACCTGTCACTCT
Organism: uncultured Gammaproteobacteria bacterium; assembly: GCA_964466835.1. Classification (GTDB taxonomy): domain Bacteria; phylum Patescibacteriota; class Patescibacteriia; order Patescibacteriales; family UBA12465; genus UBA12465. Next base: position 3,153 of record CAYXNV010000015.1, on the reverse strand, counting down.
TGCTTGGTCAGTAGTTACAGCAATTCCATCTTGGTAAAGAACACCATCTGAAACACTAAAAACAGTTGTCGGATTTTGGCCAGCTCGAATAGCTCGGGTAATTTTCTCTATTGCCAATCGTCCATTTTGCTGTATTTCTCGATACGAAGCTGTTTTAATACTGCCTTGAATAATATTCCAAGCAAAACCGGAAGCTAATACCAAAACTGTGGCCACAACAGCAATATAGATTATTAGTTCAATAAGAGTAAGTCCTTGTTTCATCCCGTTAGAAATTCCAATTTTCTGCAACATAATTTTTTGGATGAACCCCTGCTAGAAATATCCTAATTTCTAACGGGGCCTAATAAGACATTTCCACAATGGCTAGTCCAGCATTAGATTTTTCCACCGCTAGATAAATATAATTACCCAAAACATATACTCCTTTGCCTTTTTCTCCAACATCAACTGAGTCAATTGATTCAGGATCTGAAGGATCTGTCACCTCAGCTAGCATCAAACCCTCTTCATTTTCTTTTACAGCCAGATAAGCAACATCTGTGCTGACAAACACATCACGAGCCTGACCCTCGGTCTCCAAGGTGCTCAAGAGGCTAGGCAAAGCAGGATCGCTTACATCAACAATAGTCAAGCCTTGATTAGGTGACCTAGTTGCCAGATAAACGTAATTTCCATCTAAGTAAATACCTTGTCCTTCTGCGCCTAGATCAAAAGAGGTCACAAATGAAGGATTAGTAGGATTTGAAACATCAACAATTCCTAAGCCCTTATCGTTTTTTTTAACTGCTAGATAGGCGTAATCACCCAAAACAAATATTCCGTTAGCAACCTCTTTGACATTAACAGAAGTTATATATGATGGATTAAAAGGATCTGAGATATCGACAATAGCCAAACCTTTTTCATTATCATCTACTGCAAGATAGACGTAGCTCCCTAAAACGTAAACATCATTAGCCTTTCCCCCCACATCAACTGAAGCCACTTTTTGAGGATTTAGGGGATTAGAAATATTAACAATTTGAAGTCCAGCTTGGTCGTTGTCTATAGCCAGATAAGCATAATTTCCATTTACAAAAATTCCTTTAGCCTTGTCTTCCATATCAAGCTGAGATAGTAAAGATGGATTGGTTGGAACTAAAACATCAATAATGCCAAGCCCAAACTCTTTTTTATCAACTGCCATATAAACATAATCTCCTACTACAAAAACATCATTAGCTTTGTCTCCCAAATCAAGAGTAGCAACCAAAGAAAGGCCACTCGGAGGACCTCCTCCCACTCTGGCCCAATTAGTTAAGTAGGTAACCAAAGTAACATCTTGGCTGCGAGATTCAGTTAATTGCCAAGTGACTTGAGAGGTAATTTTTTTGCAGTTATCTTGGCAATTATCGTCTTGGTTGACAATTACTTTTCTTGCCCCCTCTTTTAATTGGGCGCTCAGATCTTCTTGACTGCCTGAAAATATCCAATTATTTTCAGAAATTACCAAACCATGTTCACCAGTAGTTAAGTTCTCCCAATTATTGTCTCGAATTGATCTAGCAGCTTCAAGCCCCTCTTCAGCTAAAAAAGTAGCCAAGGTTCTTTCTCGGCCAGACTGATCAGCCAGGTAAGCATCAATTATCAAAAAACTGATTGCACTAACTGCTAAGACAAAAACACCAAGGGCGATTAACAGTTCTATAAGACTCTGCCCTGCAGAGGCAGGGTTGTATAATAATTGTTTCATATATCTGTTTAGTCGGTTGTAATCCGTGTAATCCGCGTGGATCAACTAATAGTTGATCCGTCCTATTTCATTGATATTTATTGTTCTTGTTTCACTATCAGCAGTTAAGATAATATCATCACCTGAGCCAGTAAGTGTTGGCAATCCTTGTAATTTAGAAAAAACTACTTCTGAGACACCGCTAAAAGAAATACTATTAATAATTTCAAAAATTTCTTCATCGGTCCTGGCCTCATAAGAATCGCCCTTAAATAAAGAGTATTGGCCTGTTTGGCCAGAACCAAGATAAATCCCGAAATTATCATTGGTTTGAGACATGGCTTTTAATTGAGCTCTTCTCAAGGCCTGAATTATACCATCAGTAGTAGTATCTAATTGTTGAGTCTTATAAAAGCGGATCCCAATTGGTAGAGTTAATAGGGCTAAAGCAACAATAATCGCTGCCACTAGTAGTACTTCAATAAGAGTGAAACTACGCATAATCTTACCCTTGGAAGCCTCTAGTTAGTTGATAAATCGGCATAATAATAGAAACAGCAATAAAACCCACCACTAAACCAATGACAATTAACAAAACAGGCTCCAAAATATTAGAAAGATTTTTTGTTACATTATCAATCTCTTTTTCATAAAACTCTGCTAAATGAAACAAAGTTTCTTCTAAATTACCGGTTTTTTCACCAACCTGAATCATTCTTGAAGTTGTTCCTGGGAAGAGGAACGACCTTGATCTTAAATAAGAGCTAATTGATTCTCCTCGCTGGACCTTAGTTGAGGCCTCTTCTAAAGCATTTTGATAAATTACATTTTTTAAAGCAGTAGCGGTGATGTCCAAAGCTTCGACTACGGGAATACCACTTTTAAGCAAAACACCTAAAGTTCTGACAAATCGAGCCAGGTTAGTATGTCGACAGACCTTACCAAAAATTGGCAGGCTAAGAATTAATCTATGATTAAATTTTTTAACTGGCTTAAGCCGGGAAACAAGGATTAGAACTATTATTAAAATAATCAGGCCCAAAAGGGATAAAAACCCGAATCTTTGAATGACCTCAATAATCCAGACCAAAATCCTGGTTGGCAAAGGCAGGGCAATATTAAAACTCCTAAAAAGAGGAAGAAGTTTTGGCAAAATAAAAACAGCTAAAGCTGTGCCGAGAATAAGGGTGCTGACTAAAATAAGCGATGGATACATCATCGCTCCCCTGACTTTTCGTTGGAGATCATACCGCTTTTCAAGCTGCAAAGATAAATATTTTAAATTCTCTTCCAAGCTCCCGCTTGCCTCTCCAGCCTTAATTATATTAGTAAACAACTGAGAAAAAACCCGGGGGTATTTAGCTAAACTATCACCCAGGGGCTCGCCATTATCAAGGTGTTTAATAATATCCCCTAAAATTTTTTTAAATTTCTTTTTT
>CAYXNV010000014.1:0-22020 GCA_964466835.1 uncultured Gammaproteobacteria bacterium | reverse complement strand
CTTAAATAGAAAACCCAGATATAATCTGGGCCACATTTAGGGTTAAGATAATTCTTTTATCTTTTTATCAATAGTACCGGCAGCTTTTTCTGAGTTTTCAAGCTTATTTTTCTTGTTCTTCAATTCTTCCTCAGTATCTTTCACGGCTTTTTTCTGATCATACAATATGTCTTCAAAGAATTGTTTAGCTTCCTCTCCAGTAATTTTTTCATGATAATTTAAGGATCCTTTAAGTAAGCCAGTTTCAACACCTTCCAAAAAGAAAAATATTTTATATTGTCCAGTCTCTTTATTGTGATAAGTTACTATACCAGGACCTTTATCTGGTGCTCTATGGCTGCAACCAACGCTCACACTAAATACGAATAAGCCTAGCTTAATTTCTATTTCGTCAATTTTGGGCATATAAATACTCATGGTTATATAGTTTTAAAAGTTCAACATTATATAAATATCAAAACAGCATACCATCAGCATGCTGTTTTGTCAATCTACTTGGGCATGAGAATAACTTCCGAACTTTTTTATGTAAAAATTATATTTAACTATCAGACTCATCTTTTTTTATCATCTTTATAATCTCTGGAAAAGTTCTTATCTTAAAATGACCGTTTTTGCTCTTATATATTTTAAAGTTAGCATTTTTTAATTTATCCCTATACTTATCAGCATGAGAGACAGGAATGACTTCATCATCTTTTGAAAATAATAAATGTAAATTTTTTGAACTATTATCTAATAAAGATAAATCTGACTTTAGTTTAAAGCCACCCACTAAATCCTCATCTGTTAATGTATTGTCAAAAGGCGGGCAAACTAAATAAGTTGAAAGTATTTTTTTAGGAAATTTATTCTCTGACAAATATTTAGCCAAAAATATTCCTCCGAGAGATGAACCAATCAAAATTATATTGTTTTTTAATTTTGGGAAATAGCTCTCAAAACATAATTTCCAATCTTCGTATTTAGCATCATCCTGTAATGGCATACGGGGTCTTATTATGTCAAAATCTTTCCCTAATTGCTTGTCTAAATATTCATCTGTCCACTTTATCTTTTTTTCAATCGAAACATCCCTGTTCTTCAAAAAATTAAGATAGTCTCTTCTGTTTTTGAATGTCATTCCTCCATGAATGACAAATATTTGTATTTTGTTTTTTTTCATAACAACACAAACATAGAAATTCCCATTATTTGACTTATTATTTATTATGATATATAATAATAATATCAAGACAAAAAGGATCCGAACGGCCTCGTGCCTAAGGAGTCTTTTTTTTATATATGATCTTTTTCTTTATGTTCTCTAAAAATTTCAAAATAAAACCTGCTTCTTGTATTTCGTCATATAATTTATCATTGCTATCGACTACACATCCTAAAAAATAAAAAGCTTTTGATACTTTATATTTATCCCGCAAATAAACTCTAAATCTTTTCAAATCTACATGCCAACTCGGTTTATCTGAGTCTGTTCCCATGTATAAATTCTGCCCATCAATAAAGGCTAAATTATTTTCTTGTGCTTGTTTTTTATTCATATCAAAATTATATCACAAATCTATACACAGCCCAATACATAAAAACACCCACAAACGGGGTGTTTTTGCTATCTGCTCGGAGGCAGGGATTCGAACCCCGATAGCCAGGACCAAAACCTGGAGTCCTACCATTAGACGACCTCCGAATATAAATAAAATCCTAACAAAAGGATAATATTAAAAAACTGAATAAAAGTCAACTAGACTCGAGCATAACGACGAACAGCAAACCAGCTAGCGACTGCGTTAATAAATAATATTACTAAAAACTGAATACCAAAGATAGCCCAGAAATTACTAATAAAATAGGCAAGAATATTAACGTTATAACCAGTAAAGAAAACTTCTAGATAGGGTTGTAATAGACTGAGAAAAGGATAGAAAACAGCAATAATTATTCCCACACTCAATAAAGCATAGATAAAAGCAGAAAAAATAAAAGGCATATAAATAAAGAAGTTGGAAGCACCGACCAATCTCATTATTTCAATTTCTTTACGATGAGTATAAATAGACACTCTAATTGCATTATAGACAACCAACAAGCTGGTAATAATGAAAATAGAAATGATAAGTAGACCAATCTCATTAACCCGTTTAGTAATATTATTTATCTTAGAAAGAATAACTGTATTATCAGAAAAGTCTCGTGATTCAATAATGGGATTATCTAAAACTCTTAACTCATTAATCAATAATGAACTTTCTTCTAAATTACTAGGCGTAATTGTCAGGCTAGGAGAAAGAGGATTGCGTCCTAATTCTTTTAAAGCCGCTAAAACAGCTTGATTGTTTTTATATTTTTCTCGAAAAGACTCTAAAGCGCTTTGCTTAGAAATATAAACAATATTTTTTATTTTTTCTGAGCTCTCTAATTTATTTTTTAGAGCTAAAATTTCGCTTTCTGGGGTCTCAGCTTTAATATAAAGACTAATATCAATTTTTTCCTTGATGGCAGAAACAGCATTCTCGCTAATTAACTGTACGGTTGTTAGCATGTTAATGGAAAATAAAGCTAACAACAGAATTGTAATGGTAACAATCGTTAACCAAATGTTACGACCAATATCTTGAAAACTAAATTTTATTATTCGTAATAAAGATAGCATATTATAATATATATTTACCTTTTTCTTGATCACTAATAACTTTACCTTTATCCATAGTAATTACTCGACGATGAAGACTATTAACAATCTCTCGATTGTGAGTAACTAAAATTACAGTTGTGCCAAACTTATTAATTCTCAACAATAAATCAATAATTTCATTAGCATTAATTGCATCTAAGTTACCAGTTGGTTCATCAGCTAATAAAATCTTGGGCTGATGAACTAAAGCTCGAGCAATGGCTGCTCTCTGCTTCTCACCACCAGAAACCTCGTGAGGATAGCGATCTTTTTTATCTTCTAAGCCAACAATTTTAAGGACACTAGGCACTATTTTTTTAATTTTATTAGGTTTTCCACCACAAACTTGAAGAGCAAAAGAAACATTTTCTTCTAAAGTTTTTTTAGGTAATAGTTTAAAATCTTGAAAAATAACTCCAATCTGTCTTCTTAAAAATGGCACTTCTCGTTTACTAATTTTAGTAATATCCCAATCACCAACTGCTATTTTACCTTCACTGGCCCTTTCTTCACCAATTAAAATTCTAACTAGAGTAGTCTTGCCAGCTCCAGATTGACCAACAATAGAAACAAATTCACCTGGCTTAATATTAATACTAGCATCATCTAATACTTTAATCTTATTATCGTAGGTTTTGGTAAGATTATGAGTCTTAATCATAGTTATTTTTTGGTTTTTATAATTTTTTGACCATAACGAATCAATTGTTCATTATCAAGAAAATTCTCTGCTTTACTTTTTGAGCCTAGATTAACAACAATTAAATTCCCCTGATCAGTTTTTATCCTGGTCATTAAACAATATCCAGCTTCATCTAAATAACCTGTTTTAGAGCCTATGATCGGATATTTATTACTCTTCAATAATTTATTAGTATTAGTCAGACGATGATATTTTTTAGTGTTGACGGTATAAAATTCGTAACGATAGGTAGAACTAATCTTTTTAATTAAAGGATTAGAAAATACTTCTTTAGTTATTATAGCATAATCAAGAGGAGAACTCATATTATCAGGTGATAATCCAGTTGGTTCGACAAAATGAGTTGAGTTAGTGCCCCAGCCCCTAACTGTATCATTCATTTTTTGAATAAATTCTGCTCGACTCAAACCACTAACTCTAACTAGGGTCTCAACTGTATTGTTAGCTGATCCAACCAGAGAGCTATAGACTAAATCTTCAATGGTAAGGGTTTCTCCTTCTTTAATCAATAAACGAGATGATTCCCAGGGTTTGCAATATTCATGATTATACTTCTCATCTTGATATTTATAGGTAACGACTTGATTAAAAGTTGGTCTAGTATCTAAAAATACTTTAACCGCCACCAATTTAGTTAAACTAGCTAATGGAGAGACGGTGTTAGCATTTTTACTCCAAAGAATTTGACTATCTTCCTCTGATATAATTATAGCTGAGGAAGCAGTGACATTTGGCTCATCACTAATTTGAGGAGTATTAGCCACTATCTCTGAAACAACTATTTTAATTGGCTCGACTTTAACCCTAGCCAAACCTAAACTGGTTGAAGAAATTTTAGCAAAAGCTACTTTATCTAAATCAATCACTCGATCAGGGTGCTTATCTCTTTCCGGTCCCCAATCATTGATAGTAACATCAACAAATTTATTATTATCTAAATTATGTACTCGCAAAATTGATCCTTTGGCAAAGTCTGGTGAAGCCGCAAAATCTCCTCCTTTAAAAGCATACCAACTAGCCGTACCAACCGTCATGAAATTAGGATTAGAAAGAACAATTACTCGACCAGAGGTTGAATTGGTTTTAGCAGTAACATATCTTTCTCCAGGGTTATCAGTGGTCTCCAGGGGGCGCCAAATTTTGGCAAAAGCATCATATAGGAAAATTTGTTTATAATTATTATTACTATTAGGATAATATATTTTTATTTCCAATAATCGACTAGGATCATAGAAGCCAAAATTACTAAAAGAATATTGATAAGCAGGACTAAGAGCTTCCCATTCCCAAGGCAAATTAGTTTTTTCACTTAAAGCAATATTTAACTTGGCGGAAGTAGAAGTAAAAGCCTGACGATCATAAATAATTTTTAAATCTGTAATTGTGCCAGAGTTAACTGAAGCTGGTATTAATAATAGTAATAACAGGGGTAATAAAAAAAGATTTTTTTTCAATCTAAAAATCATAAGCGCTAATTGACTAAATTATTTTCTTAAGACTATAATATATTTATTAAATTTATCTGCCGAGATAGCTCAGTTGGCAGAGCAACGCACTCGTAACGCGTAGGTCAGGAGTTCAATTCTCCTTCTCGGCTCATTAATTAAAGAAATAATCCCACCATTTTCTAAAATTACTCTTATCCTCATCAAAATCTATCTTAATCTCTCTTTTTAACTCATTATCTTTATCTTCTATTACAATCACCTGTTCACCAGGTTTTTTCATATTTAAACTAAGCCGTGCTTGCTCTTCTAGGGATTGGTCCGATTCTAAATAAGCAATAATTTCCTTTAGCTCTTGATTTTGATTCTCAAATTCAACAATTTCTTTCTTCACTTCTTCAATTTCTCTTTCAATTAAACGACGTTGACTATAGGTTTTAGCTAAAGGAATAATAATGATTAATAGAAAAACTAAACCAATAATAGCTAAAAATCTCTGGTTAGACACCAGGCGATAGACAAAAGAATTGGGTTTTTTTAGTTGCCCTTCTTGCAAAACATGAGGGGCCATTTTTTTTCTAGCCATTATCCAATATTATAGCATAAAGCTAAGACTGACGCGATTTAGGTGTTATCCAAAATCCCATGTATTTTCCTCTCATCAACCTTATTTGGGCGTCTAAACAAGGAATAGCGCCGAAGAATATAATAGTTATCGGAACAAATATCCACTCTAAAATCATCCTAATGCTCTTCCATATTTTATATTTCTGTGGTCTTTTCGGTAGTAACAAAGAAGAAACAACGGCCGACAGAATCAGGCCGACCATAGCAAAATTCATTAATGTCTGAGTAATAAGGGGGAGATTACCAGATAAAACCATTGAGTTAAAACGATCACCACCCAACAACATTGGCATCCAGCCAATTACAGCAATAATTAACCCAGCTGTTGCCCAAGAATGAAAACCATAGAGTTGAATTATTAAGTGGCCAATAAACTTTTTACGTTTAATAGTTTTCCAATTCTTGACCATATTGAAAAAAAGATAAGGGATATTTTCTGATCCCCAAGCCCAACGACGCTGTTGTTTATATAAGCTCTTAGCAGTTTGCCAAAGAGTTTGGTCACAGGTTACATCCATTGATACTTGATAATATAATGGCTCTACTCGATAGTCACCTTGATAATGGAAAAGACAATGCCAAAAAATACGAGAATCCTCACTAACCATGCTAGTTGACCAAAAACCAATTTCAGTTAGAGCTTTAAAAGTCATTGAGTGAGAAGAATAGGTGACTAGACTTTCTTGTCTAATTTGCATAATCATTTGCCAAAAAGTATTTGAAGAAGCGGCTAGACGAGAAAAGAAAGGTGTCTCCCAGATATTATTATGATAAACCGGAATTGGTTGATAGCTAGCCCGATAGGGATCATTAACTGTTAAAAATTTATAACTCAAAGTAAAAAAGTAACCTGATTTTATAATCGTATCAATATCAAAAACGCTAACTAAAATTTTATCATACTCTATTCCTTCAGGATCAATAATTTTTTTCTTCACCTCTTTGATGGCCCAGGCTTGGTTAGCACCCTTGCCTTTTAATTCTCCCACTATTCCATCCGGATGGAAAGTAATTAAAAAATGTTTAAATTTATCACCAAATTCTTTTTGAATAGTATTGGCCCACTCTTTTGCAATCGGCCCCGCTCTTTCTTCCATTGCCAAAACCACAATCATTTGATCAGCCGGGAAACTATCTTTTACTAAAGCCTCTAATGAAGTCCGAATAATCTCTGGGCCCTCAGACTGAGTTGGCAGAATTACTAATTGATGAAGATCGGTCCAATTCAGACCTTTTCTAGCTAAAGCCTGGTCACCAACACTAGCTTCAATTTTTCCTTTTCTAAGTTCTTCACATTTTCCTTGCCAATCAGTTTTTAGACCCTGTTTAAGGCGGTGATAGGAGGTAATTAAAAAAATTGCCATGTAAATGACTAATAATAGCCAATAAACATCAAAGGCAATAATAAAATAGGCGACCCAAACTGGTTTAAAATAGGAAAAAATCAAGAGAATTAATAAAGTGGCAACGGATAAAAAACCAGGGATAATCTCAAAAAATCGGTATAATCTCCGATTTTTGCCAGTCAACTCAGTTGCTTTGCCAATCTTTAAATAATTCATAGTTAGATGCTTCCCCTTCTTTTTAACTCAAAAAAGCATTTAGCGCAAGCTTTTACATCAAAGACAGCATCATGGGCATCAGAGAAGTTTCCTTGGAATAAATAATTATGAAGTTCTGTTAAATTAGGCCACTTATAACCTCCCCGACCATTATCTATTTTACAAATATTTGCACTTGATTTCATCGTACAAATCTTATTAGCTGAAACAAAAGGATTTTCCATTTTAGCTCTTAATAGTTCCGAACCAATAATCTTCTCATCAAAATCAATATTATGAGCAACTAAATGGGAAACGCTTTTAACTTGTTCTAAAAAATGATTTAGAGCTTTTTCTATCTCTACCCCTTCCTTTAGTGCTTGTTCATGAGAAATTCGATGAATTTTAGTAGATTCTTCTGGGATGACAAAGCCAACTGGCTTAATAATATAATTATAACTCTCCCAATGATTGCCATCAGCGTCATAAAGACTCCAAGCTAGCTGAACTAAGCGGGGCCAATTTAAAAAATCATCAAGTGGTGCTTGATAATTCTTTGGCAAACCAGTAGTTTCGGTGTCAAAAAATAAATACATAGTTTTATAAAGTAATATCTTCTCCTTCTTTTATATCTTTCTCTTCAATTGTGTTTTTTTCTTCTAACTCAGCAAAAACCTCTTCGACTCTTTCCGCTGGATCTTTTGTTTTTATAGTTCTGCCCTTAAAATCAACTGGCTTAACATCTTTAAGAGCTTCTAATGATAGTGAAGGAGTTTTTTCTTCTAATTTTTGTCTCTCTTTTTGTTTAGCTTGACGACGATTAGCAACCTCTAATCGTTTTTCATCTTTTTTTTTACTTAAACAGTCTTTACAATAAACCGGACGGATACCATCAGGAACAAAAACCGTTTTAGTGTTAGCACCACAACTAGAGCAAACAGCGTCATGGCCATCTTGAGCCGGCGCAGTAGTTCTGGTTGTATTTCTGGCTGTAGTTCTTGTTGGAGTAGGCTCATTATAGGCACTAGCTGGTTTTTTTCTCACCGGCTTATTTTCTTCTTCACCATAATTTTCATGCCAACGCATAATCTTATCTTCCACCATTTCTCGCTGTGAAGCATATTTTTCTCGAGAGTATTGGATCACTTTATCAGTATTATCAGTTCTTTCTTCATTATTTAATGGCGCTAATCCTAAGCCAGAAAATGGAGCTGAAGCAACACCATCAATCATTAATTTTAAATACATTTCGTATTTAGGGAGATTAACAATATCCTCTTCAGTAAAAGTGGGGGTAAATTCCTTTACCAACTCTTCAGCGTCAGCTGCTCCCACTCTAAATACTACTAAAGTGCCAACATTACCGAAAACAGCTGCTTTAACCGCATCTCCTAGTTGTTCAATATATTGATGAGCTAAAATTAAATTAAGACGATATTTACGGGCTTCTGAAAGAATGTTAGCAAAACTTTCTGTAGAAAAATTCTGAAATTCATCAATATAAAGATAGAAATCTCGACGTTCTTTTTCAGGAACATCAACTCTACTCATGGCTGCTAATTGAATTTTAGTAATCATCATTGCTCCTAATAAAGCTGAATTATCTTCACCAATCCTTCCCTTGCTAAGATTCATAATTAAAATCTTTCCCTCATCCATTACTTCTCTTAAATTAATAGCTGATTTAACCTGGCCAATGATATTTCTCATTAGAGAACTAGATAAAAATTGTCCCACCTTATTCTGAATCGGGGAGACAGCTTCGGCGGCAAATTTATCAGCATAGCCAGAAAACTCTCTTTCCCAAAAAGATTTAACAACTGGGTCTTTGATGTTGGCAACAACTTTTTTACGATAGTTTTTATCGGACAACATTCGCACTACTCCTAGAAGAGTAGAGCCAGGGAAATCTAAAATTGCTAAAATAGCATTCCTTAAAATATATTCTAATCTTGGTCCCCAGGAATCAGCCCAAAGTTTTTGAAAAACGCCAATCAAGCCCGAAGCAACTAGATGCCTAAGATGGGGCTCTACTTGTTCCACTACATTAAAAGCAATTGGATAATCAATATCTGAAGGATTGAAATAGACAACTTCATTAACTCGATCAGCTGGTACATATTCAATAATTTTTTCTGCTAAATCACCGTGAGGATCAACTACAGCTACACCATAGCCAGCTCTAATATCACTAACAATCATGTTTTCTAAAACAGTTGACTTGCCCATGCCAGTTTTTCCAATTAAATACATGTGCCGACGACGGTCGTCAGGTTTAATTCCGAATTTTTTAAATTCGTTACGATAGGTTGTTTGGGCAAAAACCGCTATATCATCATTCATAATTTAACGTTTTTGAATATCCATTAAATCTTTAAAGCTATTCAATTGATTTAACTGTTCTGAATATGTTTCTAGACTAGTAGTATAGCCTTGTAGGTAGTTAAGGGCTGTTTTGTAGGATATAGCACCAAAAACAACTACCAAGACTAAAATAACTATCTTGATCACATTCCAAACTGTTCGCCAACGAAAATAAGTTTTGATAAATTTAACTGATCGCAAAATCTCCCGGTTAGTCTCCAGGCTTTCTTGCAACATCTTGGCTAAATCTCCTTCAATTTCCTTGACTGGCTTATTTTTTTCTTCTTTCATAAAATTATTTAATCACGAACTTGACAAAGCTTAACATATTTTTGACCGATATCAGCAAATTCCTTCATTTCTTTATTGGAATAAGATTTTTGACCCTGAAATTCAGCATTAACTAAATTAACATCTGACTTAAATTTTTGTAGATACCAATTACTATCCCCAGCAATCATTTTCCCCATTTTATTAAAATCTGACTTAAGTAAAAGCCCAGGAACAACCGTTGTCCTGAATTCATGTGGCAAACCACTGTTTTTTATTATTTTAACACTTTTTTTAATATTATTACAGTTTATTTTCACTCCCACCACCTTTTCATACTTTTCACAGGGGGCTTTTAAATCCATAGCAATATAATCAATTAATTTATCTTTAATTAATTCTTGCAACATTTTAGGGCTAGTACCATTAGTATCTAATTTAACTAAATAGCCTATCTTTTTAATTTTTCTAATAAAAGAAGGCAGGTCGGAGTGTAAAGTTGGTTCTCCACCAGTAACGACTACTCCTTCTAGTCGGCCAAATCTTTTCTTCAAAAAAAGAAAAAGGTCTTTTTCAGAGATGAGAGGAAAACCTTTTTCTTTCTTATTTTTTTCGTCCGTACCCTTCTGGGGCCAGACAAGCATAGGGTTATAACAAAAGTGACATCGGAAATTACAACCTTGGGTAAAGATAATCGCCGCTAGATGATCGGGGTAGTCAATTAAAGTTAATTTTTCTAGACCACCGATTATCATGGGATTGAATATATAACTCTACTCTGAACAAACCTTAAAAGTCTTACGGTCTTTATATTCAGACGCTTTACCTGGATTATAATTTTGCACCGGAGTCAACCAGCCGACTACACGACTGTAAACAATGCATTCTTGTCTTTGAGTTTGGATGGGGCTCATATACTCTATGTAAGACTACAATAACCTTAGATAATAAATTTATTGCAGTTCTTATTCTTAATTAATTATAAAATAAATTTATATAAATTACAAATTTGCTTATTAACTCTGATTAGCAGCTCTAATCTCCTCAACATTCTCCTTAAAACCAATCTCTTCATCACATTTAGGACAATACTTGTGTTCACCTGATAAATAGCCATGTTTAGGGCAAATTGAGAAGGTTGGAGTAACTGTAAAATAAGGGAGATGGTAATTTTCAACTATTTTTTTGACTAATTTCTTAGCGGCTCCACCATCTGGCAAACGTTCTCCTAAGTAACCATGCAAAACCGTGCCACCAGTATATTTAGTTTGAAGATCATCTTGTAAATCCAGGGCAGAGAAAATATCTTCGGTGAAACCAACTGATAAGTGAGTAGAATTAGTATAATACGGGTTAGCACCCTCCTTAACTGCCTCACTATTAGCACAAATTATATCAGGGTACATTTCTTGATCTTTCTTAGCAAAACGATAAGTACAACCTTCGCCAGGAGTGGCTTCTAGATTATAGAGATTATTAGTTTCAGTTTGGAAATCCATTAATTTTTCCCGCATAAAGTCTAAAATCTCACCAGCAAAAGCATGTCCTTCAGGGGTAGAAACATCTTTACCCATTAAATTAAGAACTGCTTCATTCATGCCATTAACACCAACGGTAGAAAAATGATTCTTCCAATAAGAACCAAAACGTTTATGAATATCACTTAAATAAACCATGGAATAAGGATAAAGACGATCTTCAGTAAACTTTTCAATTACTTTACGCTTTAGCTCTAAACTATCTTTAGCTAATTCCATTAGACGTACCAATTTTTCTTTAAATTCTTCTTTAGTCTTTGATGTGTGCCCTAAACGAGCTAAATTAATAGTTACTACTCCTAAAGAACCAGTTAAAGGATTGGCGCCAAATAAACCACCGCCTCTTTTTCTGAGTTCTCTGTTGTCTAAACGCAAACGACAATTATGAGTTAGAATACCAGTGGTACCGATAGTAAATAGTGGTTTCCCGCCCTTTACTTCAAAACAATAAGCAGTGCTGTTAGTTATTTTTTCTATTTTCTTAATTTTCAACCATAGTCTTTTAGTCTTAACATCTTTAAACCAAATATCGCCATAATTATTTCTATTTAATTGATAAAATAAAACAGCATAATTAGTTTCTTTACCAAAACGATTAGTTCGATCATCTTTATAAATACTGGTAGTGGTTCCTAAAGTAGCAGCTAACATGTTTAAAGTTTCCATCATTTTTACTGAAGAGGTATAAATTCTATTTCTATTACCACCATCAGTGTCATAATGACCAGCAAAAACAGCTTGCCTAAATTCTAGACTTGAATCAAATAATCTAGCTTGATAATGTTTATTTCTTTCTTTCCCGGCAACAAAATCTTTACAAATACCAACAGCTGCCCGAGAATGAACCTTTAAGCTAACTAATTTGGTCTTTTTGTGTTCTTTAACTACACTATTAGCACCAAAATAATCAATTGCTATTTTTTGCAATTTATCAATTACTCTTTTTTTGAAAACATTCTCTAGAGAAAAAACAACCGTACCTTCGCCATCAAAAGAACCATCACCAGCATAGGCTCCAACAAAATAACCCAAATCTTTACTACCACCCTCTCCTTTGTATTTATTTAAAGAATAAGGTAAATACATGCCAGGAATTAATTTCTCTCCTTTAACAACCTTTTGTGGGCTAGTTTTGCCAGTTTTTATAAAATTAAGATGCTCAGATGACATTTTAACCTCATGTCCGTTAGCCAAAAGCACCTTAATCATTTTCTGATTTTTAAAAGAATTAAAACGACCTTTAACAAATTGCCCGTCGCTATAAATCTCATATTCATCTTTTTTACTATTACCTTCGAAAATATTCCTAATTTCTGAATATTCTAATCCTCGACCACGAGAAGATTTGATTAAAACTTTTTCATTGCCAGCCAAGGGGCACATACTACGAGCATCATCACGATCCATATCTGAGTTAACAAAATTAGAAAAATAAGGAATACCATACTTAGCTGTCATTTCCCAAGCTGGTTCTAAACATTTTCGATTCCAATCAAAATTTTTATCAATATTATAAGTAGGAATTGGGAAACCAAAGACACGACCAGTTGAATCACCAGCTAGCATGATTTCCGCAAAAGCCTGATTAAACATATCCATTTCTTCTTGAAAATCCTTATATTTCTCTGGCATTACTTTGCCACCAATAATAACATTCTCTTCAGCAACAGTTGGAGAAGGAGTAACATCTAAAGTGACGTTAGTGAATGGAGTATTACCGGTAATAAATATTTTGCCCTGACGACGAGCAATAACGGTTTCATTTTTAGTATTAGGACACCAAATAACTCCCTGATAATCTACTTCTTTAATTTTATTAATATAAGTATCTGGATGTTTAACCAACCTTATAATATAACGATCCTTTTTAGAAATACCTTCTGGTTTTCTAGTTAAAAGAGTGGTTCCATAACCAGCATTAACTGCTACTTGCATTAAATTATTGCTAATAACCTTTGAAGTAGTAATAATTTTACAACCCTCGCAACCATCACCCTTAATATAAGTTTCTAAAAATAATTTAGCAGTTTCAACATCAGCTTCTAAAATAGTTGTAGGAATAAATTTAATACCTTTGTTTTTGTGGCCACCAAAATATTGAAGAATTTTTCTAGTGCTATTAGCATCAAATCTAATTACTTGGCAGTCCTGTCCTAAGCTAGTTTGGGTTCTTTCTGCATATTTCAATTTTAAATTAACGCAAATATTTTTAATTTCTTGATAATCATTGGGATTGACAATTTTAGACTGGTAAATACTAATTCGTCCACTACCACGTTGCCCCTTATCTAAACTGCCTTCGGCAATTACCCAGGCGATTAATCTAATTTCATCATCAGACAAACGACTCTCTGTTTTAATGTTGCCTAAACTGCCAACTGGTACAATAAAAGGAGATTTTAACTCCTTGACCTTTTCAATTGTTTCTAATACATATTCCCCCGAATGAAATTTCTTTCTAACCACTCGATGCTCAGGAGAAATCAATTGGTCACTAATCCTATTTTTTAAATTATACATTTTTCCTTTGTATTTTTTTGCAAAAACATGTTTTACTGGCAAATATTCAATAAATCCCTGATCAGTATTAAAAGTAGCAATAACATCACCCTTCTTGACTTCATTGTGTTTTTTCCAACCATCTTTTCCTAAAATCTCAGTATCAGCTGACATACATTGAAACCCTACTCGAGTAGGAACATTAATATTAAACATGAATTCCTGTAAACCTTGCTTCACTTCTTTATAGGAAAGCTTGTCATAACGAATAAATGGTGCTAAATAAGTATCAAAATTGGCAAAAGCCTGCGCACCAGCTGCTTCTCCTTGTAAAGTATAGAAAAAATTAATGATTTGTCCCAAGGCACTACGGAAATGTTTGGCTGGATTACTCTGAACTTTCTCACTTACACCTCTAAATCCTCTAACTAACAAATCTTTTAAGTCCCAACCACAACAATATGGGGCTAATAGTCCTAAATCATGAATATGAAAGTCTCCTTCAATATGAGCTTTGCGAATATTCTCTGGATAAAGTTTATTCAACCAATAACGAGCAGAAATAGCGGAAGCAATATAATTATTTAGACCCTGAACAGAAAAACTCATATTACTATTCTCTTTCAAGCGCCAATCAGCTCGTCCTAAATAATCTTCCATCAACTTTTCATCGGCTGTTGCCTGGCTAATGTCACGTAATTGACGATGCTGATCACGATATAAAATAAAAGCTTTAGCAATTTTGATTCGCTTATTTTCAATTAAAGCTTCTTCCACTAAATCCTGGACCTCTTCTACGGCCGGGATACTATTTTTGTGAAATTTTTTATTTAGAGTTTTAACAACCTGATCACTAAGCTTCTTAGCTAACTTATGATCATCAATCTCTACAGCTAAGGCTGCCTTATGAATAGCGTTGGTGATTTTTTCTTGATTAAAGTCAACGATCTCACCTGATCTCTTTCTTAATTGACTAATTTTTTCTGGCATAGGGATTTTTCTTTTTAAATTATTAATTAATTTTTTTCTTTTTTCCTTTGATAAGTTTATTTAATTCTTTACGGAATTCATGAGCGTCTTTAAATGATTCATAAACTGAGGCATAGCGAATGTAAGTAACATGATCAACTTTTTTTACATTCTTCATCACCACTTGGCCAACCTGTTGTGAAGTAATTTCTGTTTTTTTAAGACGTTGTAAATCTCTTTCAATGGAATGAATCAATTTTTTGAAACGATCTTCAGTGATCGGGCGTTTCTCAGCCGCACTGCGCAAACCTCTAACTAATTTTTCTCGATTATATGACTCTCGACGACCATCACGTTTAACAATTGCTAAATCCAAAAGTTCAACTTCTTCATAGGTGGAGAAGCGGAAGGTACATTTCAGGCATTCACGTCTTCTTCTAATAGAAAGACCATCAGGTGCTACCCGAGAATCAACGACCTTAGTATCAATATGATAGCAGATGGGACACTTCATAAACCCTATATTTTGTGTATCTATTTAAATAACAACCACTAAATGTTGTATCTGACTCTATTTTAGCAAAAATAAAAGATAGGGTCAAATTACCTAACTTTAAACAAAATATCAATTTTTTCTAAAATTTTCTTAAAAACTGTGGATAACTTTTTCTTAAAATATAAAAAATCTCACTCCTAGAAGTGAGATCTCAAATTAATAAGAACTTTATCAATCTATTGATGAGTTTCCTTTACTTTTTGAAATAATTTCTTTAATTTTGGACTTATCTTTACTGTATAGGTCTGATCCTTCTCTAAATCCTTGAGTTTTTCAGGTAATAGTTTTATTTGTCCGCTAAAATATTCTTTTATTTCCTTTAAAGTAGGAAAATTCTTCATAATTTTGCCTTGGGACATAAATTTTTTCAACATTGGTGTGCCCAATCTCTCCCCTTCTAGGCCAATAACATCAAATTGCATAGTTTTGTTCTTGAAAACTCGGTAAACTTGCTTTTTGCCAGGATAACTTTCCTTACCAGGGGTTAATTTAGCAGTATTAATAATCTTATTCCCTTTCTTTAATTGAGCCAGTTTATAGACAACCTCTAACTTAGGTGAATCATACAGAGTACTAAACTCAGTTGCGACTACATATATACCCTTGGGTGCTCCTTTTTTCATTAAATCTTTGATTTTATACTCATCTAAATTACTAGCTATTAATAAATCAACATATTCCAAATTATTTTTATCTAACTCTTTACGTACATATTTACTTAGAGAAAGCAAATCACCACCGTCAATACAAACTGAACATAATTTTTTTCTTTTCTTTTCTAATTCCTTAGCAATAGTAATTGCATTCTTAAC
Organism: uncultured Gammaproteobacteria bacterium; assembly: GCA_964466835.1. Classification (GTDB taxonomy): domain Bacteria; phylum Patescibacteriota; class Patescibacteriia; order Patescibacteriales; family UBA12465; genus UBA12465. Next base: position 6,025 of record CAYXNV010000014.1, on the reverse strand, counting down.
TCCCTTCTTGATATTATAGGTATCAATCATGAAAGATGAATTACCAGGAAAATATTTAATATGTTTTTCAAAAGCGGTTAATTCATCAGGGAATGATTTAACATATAAATGCTGGGCATTGATAGTAAATTTAGGGATGGGAAATTTATATTTTTTTGTTAAAATAGGATTTACATAACTTTCCGCTCCACAAATATAACCAGCTCTCAGGATCTTTATACTGGATTCAAAAGAAGGCGCTCTCTGTGAACCAATTGAAATAGAAATACCTGCATCATCAGCTACTATCCTTAGACGAGCAGCCTTGCTCAAGTAACTAACATTGGAAGAAAGTAAAGTAAAAAAGAATACCTCTAACAGGGCAGCTTCAATTATTGGCGCCGTTACTCTAATCACTGGTTCACCGGAGAAAAAGATAGTCCCCTCTGGTAGAGAATAAATATCTCCAGAGAATTTAAAAGTTTTTAGATACTTAGCAAATTCTTTAGTGATAAGTTTAGCCTTAAGAAGAAAACTAATATCTTCCTGTCTAAATTTCATTCTTTTTAAATAATATAAAGTCTCCTCTAGCCCACCAAAGACTAAATAATTACGATTTTGGGGCATATCCCTAATAACTAGATCAAAAGTAGCTATTTGATTTTGCATCCCTTCTCCGTGCCAAATAGAAGCAGCCGCAAAAGTATGCGAAAACTGAATTAAAGGTAAATCTTCTAAGGGAAATAGATTATTGAACATATTGTTATAAAAAAAGAGGCTATACCTAAAGTATAGCCTCTTTATATTTAAAAATCTAGTTCATTTTCTTTCTAATAAACGCTGGTACACTTAAATCATCATCTTCTTCCTTAACAGGTTCCTCTGCTTTTTTCTCTACTGATGGTTTAACTTGAATATTTTTAAAGACAGAGAATTTGCTTTTACCTCTTTCGGGCTCTTTAGCCTTAGTAGGAGTCACTTCTTCATCAGATTTATCACTTTTGATAAAAGCATTGGGAGTGTATGATTTTGTTATTTCACCATCAGAACTTCTTGGTTGGCCATCAAAACCAGTAGCAACAACAGAAATCTTTACTTCATCTTTCATTTTTTCATCAATAACAGCGCCAAAGATAATCTTGGCGTCTTCATCAGCCGCGGAAGTAATTACTTTGGCTGCTTCACTAACTTCATTCATACTTAAGTCAGGTCCACCAGTAACAGTGAAGACAATGCCACGAGCGCCATCAATGGACATGTCTAATAGATTAGAGTTAATAGCGGCCTTGGCTGCTTCAACTGCTTTATTCTCACCACTAGCAGTGCCAATACCCATCAAAGCCGAACCAGCATTTGACATAACTGCTTTAACATCAGCAAAGTCAGCGTTGATAATACCAGGGACAGTAATTATTTCAGCAATACCTTGGACACCTTGACGCAAGACATCGTCAGCTACCTTAAAAGCATCTAATAATGAAGTCTTTTTATCAATCACCTGCAATAATTTATCATTAGAAATTGTAATCATGGTATCAACTTTGTCAGCTAACTCTGATAGACCGCGTTCAGCAATATTTTTTCTTTGACCACCTTCAAAAATAAAAGGTTTGGTAACTACTGCCACTGTTAAGGCTCCCATGTCTCGAGCAATTTGAGCAACAATTGGTGAAGCTCCAGTACCGGTTCCACCACCCAAACCACAAGTAACGAAAACCATATCACAATCTTTTAACGCCTCCTTTATATCATTTTGCGACTCTTCGGCCGCTCCTTTGCCTAAATCAGGATTCATGCCAGCTCCTAGGCCACGGGTAACTGCTTTACCAATATGAATCTTTTCTTTCGCCTTATTATAGTGCAGAGCTTGAATATCAGTATTAATAGCAACAAAGCCGACCCCCTTAATTCCAGTGTCAATCATGCGGTTGACAGCACTACTGCCGCCACCACCAACTCCTACTACTTTTATTTTGGCAAAGGTTTGTACTTCTGGTTTTACTTCTGCCATAGAATTATCTTAATTAATTATTATTTTGGTATTATTTTATTTAAAAAACCCTTAGCTTTGGTCACTAAACCACCCAAATTCTTCTTTATTTTGCCAGCACTAAGAGTGTCTTCAGCTGAATTACTTCCCCAAATAACTAAGCCCAAAGCTGATAGGAATTCTGGGTTTTTAACCTTATCAATAACCACATTAACGTTCTTAGCTTCTCCAACTGCCGCTGGTAGTCTTAACTTCTTTTTAGTAGATTCTACCAATCCGTCAAGTTGAGCTCCACCACCAACAAAGATTACTCCCGCTGGAAGCATACCTGAACGATCAATTTTTTTAAACTCAGTATCAACTTTTTCAAATATTTCTTCAACCCGAGCATTAATTATCTCGGCTACATACTTGCGGGAAACCAAACTAATATCATCATTGATTTCTTCTTCTTTCACTAACTCAGTTACATCAATTTCATCTTTTTTTGAAATTTCACTAGGAACAGCCTGGCCAAACTCTTTCTTGATTCTCTCTGCTAAATTAATTGGACAGCGTAAACCAATTGCGATATCAGCGGTAATATGCTCTGCTCCAATTGGAAGAATAGCGGTATGAATTAAATTTCTTTCTTCATAAACTGCTAATGAAGTAGTGGAAGAACCTAAATTAATTAAAGCCACTCCTAATTCTTTTTGCTTGGTACTAAGAACTGCCTCTGAGGCAGCTAAAGGTGCTAAAACCAAATCTTCAATTTCTAAACCAGTGCGATAGATAGCTTTGGTAAGGTTTTTAATTTGAGTACTTAAACCCTGAACAATTAAAGTTTCAACTTCTAAGCGAATACCATTCATGCCAATCGGATCTTTAACATCAGCTTGATTATCAACACTAAATTTAATTGGAATAACGTGAAGAATTTCATAATTCACCGGAACTGCTAAAGCTCGGGCAGCTTCAATTGCTCGATTAACATCTGTTTCAGTAATTTCGCCATCACTGCGACCAACTGCCACCACTCCTTTACTCCGTTCACATTTAATATGAGGATCATTAATACTAACCCAAACACTATTAATTGGCACCCCAACTAAACGTTCTGCCTTTTCTAAACAAGCAGAAATAGAGGAAGTTGTTTCTTCAATGCTGTTAACAATTCCTCGATTAACACCAATAGTTGGCACGGAGACAGCGCCAATAATTTGTAGCTCGTCACCGGTTGGGCTTGGAGTTTGCTGACCAATTACTAAACGAATAGCGGTTGAGCCAATATCCAATCCAGCGATAATATTATCCTTCATATAATTTAATATGTTTAATCACTAATAAAATAGGGACAATTTTAGAAAAACAATTGCTTTATATATTATACAAAATTTCTGGGATTTTAACAATTTTTTATAGTAAACCTAAATACCAATTAATTAACTTTTCTCCCCAAAATAAGGTAATTAGGGCTCCCAGAACTAAAAAGGGACCTAAAGCTATTTTTGATTTCCAGCCCTTTTTCTTCACGATCAATAACATTATGCTAACTATTGAACCCAAACCATAGGAAATAATTACTATTAATAAAAGTTTGGGGAAATTAGGGAAACATAAACCTAATAATAATCCCAACCAAATATCACCTTCACCCACTCCCCTCTTATTAGTAATCAAATATTGAATTAAAAAGAAAATTGCTCCGATAGCAGCAAATATTAATAATTGCCACCAAATAAAACCTAACAATAAATTAATTATAAAAAAGATAGCTGTCATTGGCCAAACTAAATGCATGGGAATTAATTGCCAACGCCAATCATAGACAAAGATTACAATTAAAGTACTAATCAAAAGCCAATCTCGTAAGATTAAAAGCGAAAACTGAGGATCATTTAAATTTAAAAAGAATGACCAAGTAAAAAGTAGGGCGATTATTAACTCTATTAAAGGATATTGCCAAGAAATACTTTTATGACAATGACGACAATGTCCACGTAAAATAATAAAACTTAAAAGAGGAATATTATCATACCAATTAATGTTATGACGACATTTAGGACAGTATGATCTTCCTAGTAGGGTTTCATTTTTATATAATCGCCAAATTAAGCAGTTTAAAAAACTACCGACCATTAAACCAACTATTATTACTACTAAATAATACATAAATTATGAATTACGTGATGAAATATAAAGATAATAACCTAAATAAAAATTATATAACGCTCGCCTAAACGTTTTTCTAAAACCAACTCGCTTAATAAACAATTCTTCAATAAAAGATTTTATAAATTTTATAATCGGCAATAAAGAATTTTTAGATTGACGTCGAGAAAAAGAATAAACTTTCTCCCAATCATCTCGCTTAGCTTGAAAATTATCTAAATCAGTATAATCTTTTAATAAATATTCTGCTTGAATTTGAGCCCATTTTTTTTGAGCTGATAATCGTTCTGACCAACTCTTGGGCCTAACTATTTGTCCAAGAATATAATTAGATTTTTTTATCTTCCCCCGTGTTTGCCAGGCAAAATGAGGCATGGTAAACCAATAAAGATTTCGACGTTTGAAAAAAATCGTTTTTCTTTCTTTCTTGCCAAAAAAATTATTGTTTTTAGGATTAAAATCTATCCAATAAAAAGAATAAGCACTGATATTTTCTTTTTCTGCTTCAGCCACCAAAGAGCGCAAATTATCCCTAAGATCATCAGTTAAAAATTCGTCAGCATCAATCCGCAAAATCCAATCACCATTTGTTTTCCCTAGAGCAAATAATAAATGAGCTTCCATCATGCCGACAAAGGGCTTGATAAATATTTGTACTTGATATTTTTTAGCTATTTCCAAGGTTTTATCATCACAATTACCATCGTGAACTAAAATAATTTCATCAACTACTCCCTGTAAACTCTTTAAACAAGAATCAATATTCTTCTCCTCATTGCGAACCACTAAACAAGCTGATATTTTATTATTTCCTAAGTTATTGTTCATATTCTACTTTTAATTCTTTTAACTGTTCTAGATTTGGAGCTAATTCAATTGCTTTATTAATAAATAATAGTGCTTCAGTATTGTTTTGCTTTTCCCTGTTTAAAATAGCTAAAGCCAGAGGCCAATTATAATCTTTAGGGCTACGAATAAATCCTTGTTTGTTATATCGAATGGCTGTTTCAATATCACCGCGCAAATAATAGGAGTCAGCAATTTTTTTGAGCAAAGAAAAATCTTGGGTATTATGTCTATAGGCCAAACGATAATATTTACCAGCATTTAAATAGTCTTGATTCCTCTCATATAATTCCCCCAAGTCTTTATAAACAATATGACGATAATATAAAACAACTTGACGATGACGATCATTGAGGCGCTCATCTTCTAAGTCAGGTAAATTTAATTCAACTAAATGATAACTAGCAATGGCAGGAATAAAATCTCCCTTGCGTGATAGCATTCGAGCGAGCTCAAAGTAACCTCTAGGCCAATGAAGAGAATGAGCATTTAAAATAGCAAAATAATCTTCAGCCACTTCAAAATTGCCTAAAGCCGAACTAATCTTAGCTTTAATTAAAATATTTTCATAGCCATGTTCAGGTAGAGTATAGAGAATATTCTCTAGTTTCTTTTGGGCAACAGTTCTGATGGTTAATTCACTAATGCTTGGATAGAGATCACTTAACTTATCTCCTAAGAAACGATCATAAAAATTTTGTTGAGGCTTATTCATTTTTCCTTGGCGAATATAATCATCTAGAATAAACACGGTGGAATAATCACCTTGAGCTAAAGTATAATATATTTTATTAAAATAATGATCAGCCATCAAAATCTTTAGATTACCATAGATCTTAATAACAGCTAGAAAAACCAAAATCAAAGCAATCAACATTCTCAAAGAATGACATCTGCAATTAAGTTTTTTATATTTAAACTTAACACTAGGAAAATTTAAAACAACTAGCAGGGCGAAGAATAGCCAAAAATAGACTTCACCAGCCACCATACTAAAACTAAATAATAAAGATATAATATAGGCGCCTGCTCCCAAAATTAAAGCTAAAGATAAAT
>CAYXNV010000013.1:0-25993 GCA_964466835.1 uncultured Gammaproteobacteria bacterium | reverse complement strand
ATGAGTGAATATCAACATCCTGACAGTGTTCGTAAAATGATTGGTGATGTTGATGGTGCCCTGGGTTATCTAACTGAAGCTGTTCGTAAACAACCTTTTGCTTTGATTCTTTTAGATGAAATTGAAAAAGCTCACCCTGATATTCTTAATCTATTCTTACAATTATTAGATGATGGTCGTTTAACTGATGGCCAGGGAAGAACAATTAGTTTTACGGAATCAATTATTATTGCCACTTCTAATATTGGCGCTGTTTATATTCAAGAACAAATAAAAGCTAAGACTGAGTTAGCGATTATCAAACAAGAGTTGATTGACAACCAGATGAATAAGTATATGCGACCAGAGTTGATTAATCGTTTTGATGGCATTATTGTCTTCAAACCTTTGAGTGAGGAAAATATTGTTGATATTACTGGTTTAATGTTGAAAAAAATAAATAAAAATTTAACTAAGAAAGGCATTAGCTTAAAAGCAGAAAAAGAAGGAGTTAGAATATTGGCCAAACAAGGCTATGACCCTAAATTTGGTGCTCGTCCCCTAAGAAGATTATTGCAGGATAAAATTGAGAATATTATTGCCAATAAAATTTTGTCAGGTGAATTAAAACGACGTGATACGGTAATGATAAATAAAAAAGCAGAGGTAACGGTGATTAAAGCAGCTAAATTATAATTTATGTTTTATCTTTCCGTTTTTATAATTAGTTTTTTAGCGTCATTAATATTAACCGGCTTAATTAGAAAAATTGCCGGTCGTTTTAAAATTGTTGATAAACCAGATATTGATAGAAAAATTCACACTACTCCCGTTCCTTTGCTGGGTGGAATTGCTATTTTTATTACCTTTTTCTCTATTCTCTTTATTTTTTCTGATAAGTTTTTAGCTGGTAATTTAGATTGGCGCCATCTAATTAGTTTTAGTATTGGTGCTTTTATTTTAGTAATTGGTGGATTTTTAGATGATAAGTATAATTTAAAACCACATTGGCAAATAATCTTTCCTTTATTAGCAGTCGCAGCTATAATTATTGGCGGAGTAGAGATAGAAAAAATAACTAATCCTTTGGGAGGATTTATCTATCTCGATCAATTATTAGTAGTGGGGCCAATTTTAATTGCCCTCTGGTTATTAGGCATGATGTATACTACTAAATTATTAGATGGAGTGGATGGCCTAGTTAGTGGTGTTAGTGTAATTGGTGGTTTGGTTATTTTTCTTTTTACTTTAACGACTCAATACTATCAACCAGACATTGCTCTGGCGGCTCTATTATTAGCCGCCATTTCACTTGGTTTCCTTATTTTCAACTTCTATCCAGCTAAAATATTCTTAGGTGAAGGCGGTTCATTGTTGCTGGGTTATATATTAGGGGTATTGGCAATTATTTCTGGTGGAAAAATCGCTATTGCTCTTTTAATAATGGGTATTCCGATCTTAGATGTGGCTTGGACGATTGTCCGTCGGCTTTTACGAGGTAAAAATCCCTTTAGGTTTGCTGATAAAAAACATTTACATTTTAGATTGTTAGATCTGGGGCTAAGTCAAAGGCAAACTGTTCTAATTTTTTATCTTATGTCTTTAGTGTTCGGTCTAAGTGGTTTATTTTTACAGAGCAAAGGCAAGTTTTTAGCTTTGATAATTTTGGTAGTTATAATGCTAGCGATAGTTATTTTCTTTTGGTATTTAGATAAAAGAAAGAAAAGAAACAAACCCAAACTGTTATTACATATCTGCTGTGCTCCCTGTGGCACTTATATTACTAAGAAATTTCTATTACCTAAATATAATCTCACCTGGTATTTCTATAACCCCAACCTTTGTTGTCAAGAAGAGTATGACAAACGTTTAAAGTATGTTAAACTAATGGCTAAGAAATTTAACATCCCCCTTATTGTTGAACCATATGATCACGAACCTTGGTTGCAGAAGATAAAAGGCAGAGAAAACGATCCTGAAAGAGGTGGTCGTTGCCAAATATGCTATTTAGATAGACTAAGACAAACAGTTGAGTTAGCTAAGAAAGAAGATTTTGACTTTTTTTCTACCACTCTCTTGTCTAGCCCTTACAAGGATATAAATGCAATTAATCGTCTTGGAAAAGATTTAGCTAAGAGTTTTCAAGTTGCTTATTTAGATTGGGACTTTCAAGCTAATAATGGTTATCAAAAATCTCAGAATCTAGCCAAGAAATTAGGTGTATATCGCCAGAAATTTTGTGGGTGTGAATATTCGGGTAATTATAAGAAAAAATAATATGAGCGTTAAAATAACTTATTTTGTTCATGGGACAACAATTGACAATGAAGCAGGCAAAAGTACTGGTTGGGCACCAGGAGAATTATCAGAACTAGGCATAAAACAAGCTAAGGAGCTGGGTGATATTGTTAGTGATAAAAAATTTAATGTCTTCTTTTCATCTGATTTAAAAAGAGCGGTAGATTCAGCTCAGTTAGGATTTGGAGATAAATATGAAATTATTCAAGATGAAAGGTTGAGGGAATGTAATTATGGAGACCTAACCCAAGCTGAAGAGGAAAAAGTTAATTATAGAGAACATATAGAGACTCCTTTTTCAAATGGAGAAAGCCTGAAGGACGTAGAGAATCGAATTAAAAGTTTTCTAAATTTTTTAAAGAATGATTATCAAGATAAGCACATTGCTATTCTGGCTCATAAAGCCCCTCAATTAGCATTGGAAGTATTATTAAAGAGTAAAACATGGGAAGTAGCAATTGATGAAGATTGGCGCGAAAGAAAAGCTTGGCAGCCAGGCTGGGAATATATAATTAATTAACATATATTAAAATTAATCAAAAATTTATGGATTTTGAAAAACCAGACAATCAAGGAGGGGGAGATGATAATAACAAGGAAATGATTGATGATATTGGAAATGAATTATTAGCCATAGAAGGAGTGGAAAAGTTACCTGATCGTTGGGGTTTGTACGCAGAAGGAGAGAAAAAAGAAATATTAGAAAAAGCAAAAGCTGGGGAAATTTCAGAAGCTTTAAAAGAAGAAGCAGAAGGGGATGGAGCCAGGAGTTTCATGAAAGAGGCAGTATAGTTATTTATCTTTTATTCTTTAAATAAAGGTGATTATATTAAATATAATCACCTTTATTTTATATTTGTTTTTCCTTTACCTAAGTGTTATAATTATTCTAGTTAGTTAAGCACTAAGAATTTTTATTTATGTCAAAAAAAACATTTAAATTAAGTTTAATTCTATTAATTACCGCCTTTATTATTAGTGGTTGTACTTTGCCCTGGGAGAAAAAAGAGCCTGTTCCAGCAACTCCAAGTGATACCACTCCTGTTGTAACTCCGCCAAAGATACAAAAGGAAATCCCCAAAACTAATGATATTAAGCAATTTGCTAGTGAGGATGAGTTAAGGCAGTTTATAGAAGAGAATGTAGTTAATGCTTCTGGAATGAATTATGATACCATGACCTTTACTACCCGTGGTTTAGCTATGGAAACCATAGCGCCAATGACGACTAATCAAACTGTATCTACTAATGATTCAACTGTTTCTGATAGTGGCGCTTCCTTTGATTATTCTTTAACCAATAATCAAGTTGCTGGAGTTGATGAAGCTGATATTATTAAAACAGACGGTAATTATGTTTATGTTTTAGTACGTAAAGAATTATCTATTATCAAAGTTAATCCAGCTGAAGAGATGGAATTGATTAGCAAAATCACTTTTAATTCTCGCCCCCTGGATTTATTTATTAATGGTAATAAATTAGTGGTCTTTGGAGCTGATAATCAAGTGTTTAGAAGTTTTGCTCGTCAAAGTGGTTATACTTTCTTTAAAGTGTTTGATCTAACTGATCCTAGTAATCCTAAACAAGTGAGAGATTTAGATTTTGAGGGTTCTTATGTTAATTCTCGCATGATTGGTGATTATGTTTATTTTGTTACTAATAATTATGTTAATTATATTGAGGGGGAACCACTAACACCAAGAGCCTTGGCTGGTGGCCAAGAAATAGCTACTTTTGCTCCTTCAGTTTTCTATTTTGATATTCCTTATCAGAACTATAACTACACCTCAATCACGGCTATTAATGTTAAAGACAATGCTGAAGAAATTAGTGGTCAGGTATATTTATTAGATAACACTCAGAATTTTTATGTTTCCCAAGACAATATCTACATCACCTACACCGAATATCTTAGTGAATATGATATTGAAAGAGAAGTAAAGAGAAAAGAAGTATATCCATCTCTGAGCGCAGATGACAAGGAAAAAATTACTCAAATAGAAGCTTCACCTAATTATATTCTTAATAGTCGAGAGAAAAAGATGAAAGTTGATCAAATTATTAATAAATTTCTTTCTTCTTTAACTACAGCCGAACAAGATACTTGGCAAACTAAAATTGATACTGCTTTCCATAATGAATTATTAGCCAAATCTAAAGAAAGGGAAAAGACAGTGATTCATAAAATTGCTATTAAAGACAATAAAATTGAATATAAAGCTAAAGGCGAAGTGAATGGTCAAGTCTTGAATCAATTTTCCATGGATGAAAATGGTGACTATTTCCGAATCGCCACTACCAGAAGTCGTCTCTGGTCACAATTAACTGATTCTCCAGAAGATTCATATAGTAATGTTTATGTATTGGGCCCTGATATGAAATTGGTTGGTAGTTTAGAGAATTTAGCGACAACTGAACGTATTTATTCAGCTCGTTTTATGGGTGATCGGGTATATTTGGTTACTTTCCGCCAGGTTGATCCCTTATATGTAATTTCCTTAGCTGATCCTACTAAACCAGCAGTTTTAGGAGCAATTAAAGTTCCGGGCTACTCCAATTATCTTCATCCAGTTGATCCTGATGGCAAACAATTAATTGGTTTAGGCAGAGATGTTGAGGTTGGAACAGGTGATCAAATCACTGTTCAAGGGATCAAGCTATCTTTATTTGATTTTTCTGATTTAAGTAAACCAAAAGAATTAGACAGTTATATTATTGGCGATCGTTATAGCGACTCAATTGCTCTCCATGATCATAAAGCTTTCCTTTATACTGGCAGTAAAAAGATTATTTCAATTCCGGCTGTTTTAAGAGAGAATAATGGTCGCTTGGCTTTTGCTGGTGCTTTAGTATTTGGCCTGGAAAATAATAGCTTAAGTCTAAAGGGAAGAATTGATCATTCTGAAGGTGGATATTTTGCTACCCCTGATTCTTGGCGTGGTTATGGATATTATGATAATACGGTTAAGCGTAATATGTATATTGGTGATAATCTGGTTACTTTCTCTAATAAATTTTTAAAGATTAATAAGATTAGTGATCTTAGCACAGTCAAAGATTTAAAATTAACACCAGATTCTCCTGATGATTTTATTATTGATACTCCAGTTGAGCCTGAAGTTGATTCTGAAGAAATACCTAATCCCGAGGTTACTATAGATGATACTCCTCCGAGCGAATAATAAATTTATGAAATATAAAAACTTTTTTCTATTCCTTGTTCCCATTATTCTCTGGATTCTTTGCCAGGCTTTTTTAGCAAAACCTAGATTTTTTTATTTCGCAGTTGCCCTAGGTGTTTTATTGATCTTGGTTAGTGTGAGATATTTAGTGAAAAAGACTAAGAATAGTCACTGGCTAAATTTTGCTTTTTCACCACTGTTACTTTTTCTAAGTTTTTGTATTTACGCTCTTGTACTAACAAATAGTTTTTGGTTGCAAGTTGTTTTCATCTTGATTGCTTGGTTCTGTTTTCGTTATTTCCGAAATTTATTTAATTATTTATCCCACGAAACCAGAGAACGAACTGAAAGACTAGACAATCTTTTATTGATTGGTGGTTTTTTAACTATTTTTGCCACTTCAGCTACTTTATATACTTTGCCAGCTTTTTTAAACTGGCCTTTTTGGGCAATGTTATTAGTTTTTATCCCAGTTACCTTTCTTCTATTTAATCAGTTTCTACTTTTAAGGAAAATTAGTTTAACAAGTGGCGGAGCAATTATTATTTTGGATGTTTTAGTTTTAACTGAAATTGCTTGGGTCTTGTCCTTATTGCCCCTAAACTTCAATGTTTTAGGTTGTTTAACCGCTGTTTTCTATTATTTACTATTAGTTATTAATCGTCTTTATTGGCGTAATAGTTTGAGTTTAAAGAATATAAGAACACCTTTGATTTTAGTCGCGATTGTTTTATTCCTCCTATTTTTGACTGCTCGTTGGCTTTAATTAAAGAAAGATAAATTATGAAGAAAACAAAAAATGGATTTCTAATCGTTATTATTTTGGCAGTTATCGCTGGTTTAGTGGCCGGTGTTTTCGGTGAAGTTTTTGCTAGAGCTTATTTAATGAAAGATCTCTATGTCCCTTATTTTGATCAAGAACTTAATCTAGCTAATTTAAATTCTGGTCGTTCTAATTTAATTATTCGCGATGCTAAAAAAGTAGTAGTTAATCAAGATGTCAAAGTTGGTGAAACTATTAATTCAATTCAACCATCATTAATGGGAGTTCATCGTCAGCTCACTTCTAAATCTACTCAAGATCACTATAATTTAGCCGAACCTTTATTTGTCGGCTTGGTAATAACTAGTGATGGCTGGATGGTAGCTTCAGTTCCTGCTAAAATCAGAAATATTTTTTCTAATAAGGGTTACGTAGCTATATCAGCTGATCGTCAAACTTATCAAATTGATGAAGTCGCTAACTTTAGAGATTTGCCAGGTGATTTAGTTTTCTTTCATTTAGCTGAGGCTGATAATTTGCCAGTCAAGAAAAATGTTAAACGAACTGATTTATCATTAGGGAAATCTTTATTGGTTTTAAATAATTATAATCATATCCTTTTATCATCCTTATCTTCTATTGAGAAAACCCCAGATATTTTAAGTAGTGATTCTCTAAATGTTCGTTTAGAATTGGCTGATAGTTTAAGTAGTGATTTTGTTAATTCTTTTATTTTTGATTTAGCTGGTAATCTAATTGCTTTGGTTGGCTCTGATAGCCAGATTATTCCTGCTTTTGCCTATGATTATTATTGGCAAAGTTTTTTAAAAGATAAAGAAGTGACTAGAGTATATTTAGGAGTTAATTATTTAGATCTTAGTTCTAATAAACCATTAGATATTGATTTAAGTAAGGGCGCCTGGCTTTATTCAGGAATTAAATCAGCTGTATTAAAAAATAGCCCAGCTGATGAAGCTGGCCTAGAGGCTGGTGATGTTATTACTTGGATTAATAACCAAGAAATTAATGCTGACAATGATTTAGCTGATGTAATTGCTCGTTATGGCTCTGGAGATAAAATTACTCTCACCTATTGGCGCGAGGGAGAAACAGAAGAGGTTGGAGTAGAGTTGGGAGAACTAAAATAATTAATTGATTATATGGTAATCAATTCAATAAAAAAATTAAAAACCTTAGCTAATAAAACTGTTTTATTACGAGTTGATTTTGATGTTCCTTTAAAGAACGGAAAGATATATGAAGATGAGCGAATAGAAGCTAGTTTAGAGACAATTAATTTTCTTTTAAAGAAAAAATGTCGCCTAGTTATCATAGCTCACCTTGGTCGTCCCAATGGCAAGAAGAATGTTAAATATTCCCTTAAACCAATTGCCCTACATTTAAAAAAATTACTCAAAAAACCAGTTAAATTTATTCCCGAAGTGATTGGAACTAAAGTAGAAACAGCAGTCAAGAAAATGAAAGCTGGGGAAGTTATTTTATTAGAGAACCTACGTTTTGAGCAGGGAGAGTTAGATAATGATGTAAAATTTGCCAAACAATTAGCTTCTTTAGCTGATATTTATGTTAATGATGCTTTTGCCACCTCTCATCGTGATCAAGTTTCATTTTCAGCTATTAAGAAATTTTTGCCCGCTTATGCTGGACTATTATTAGAAAAAGAAATAAAAGCTTTAGCTAAAATTTCTAAGCCTAAGAAACCAGTAGTGGTGGTAATGGGGGGAGCTAAATTAAAAACAAAATTACCATTAATTGCCAAACTTTATCCCAAAGCTAATCAAATTCTTCTGAGTGGTGGTTTGGCTAATACTTTTTTTAAATATCAAAAACAAGAAATTGGACAATCACTTTATGATCCTGATAGCTTAGATCATCTTAAGGAATTCTATCAAGGTAAAAGTATAAAGCCCAAGATTATTTTACCAATTGATGTAGTTGTTAGTAATAAAAAGGGTTGGGCCGTGGTTAAGAAGCCAGAGATGGTTGAAAAAGATGAAAATATTTTAGATATTGGACCAGCTACAATTAATAAATATTCAACTTATATTAAAAAAGCCCAAACATTGATTTGTAATGGACCAATGGGTAAATTTGAAGATCCTAGTTTTAAACATGGTACTTTAGCCATTGTTAGTTTAGTGGCCGCTCGTTCAACTGGGAAAGCCTATGGTGTAATTGGCGGTGGTGATATTATTAAAGCTCTAGAAATGACTAAAATGGCTGATCATGTTGACTGGGTATCAATGGCTGGCGGAGCTATGCTCACTTATCTTGGTGGAGGTAAGATGCCTGGTCTAAATAAAATAATTAAAAAATAAATATATGCCAAAGATAAAAAATATTGTTGCTCGAGAAATTTTAGATTCTCGTGGCAACCCCACCATTGAAGCTAAAGTAGTTTTAGCTAATGGACTCAGCGCTAAGGCTAGTGTGCCCAGTGGAGCTTCAACTGGCATTCATGAAGCTTGGGAGTTGAGAGATGGTGATAAGAAGCGCTATAGTGGTCAAGGTGTTCTCCAAGCAGTTCGTAATGTTAATGAAATTATTGCTCCTAAATTAATTGGAATGGATGTTTTAAAGCAAATTGAAATTGATAAAACAATGATTGAATTAGACGGCACTAAAAATAAAAAGAAATTGGGAGCTAATGCAATCCTATCAGTATCTTTAGCTTGCGCTCGAGTAGCTGCTTTTAGCAAGAAACAAGAATTATTTGAATATTTGCAAACTACTTTTTCATTTAACAAAATTAATCAAGATAATTTGCCAGTCCCATTATTTAATATTTTCAACGGTGGTCAACATGCTGACACTAATCTTGATTTTCAAGAATTTCTAATTATTCCTAAAAAACAAGCGGTTGATAAAATGGTTCAGTTGGGGGCAGAAGTTTTTCATGAGCTAGGGAAAGTTCTCAGGGAAGCTAACTATGACACTGATGTTGGGGCTGAGGGTGGCTATGCGCCTGATTTAGATTCAAGTATTGAAGCAATTGAATTTATTTTAGCAGCTGCTATCAGAGCTGGTTATAAACCAGGAGAAGACTTGCGGTTAGGCACAGATGTTGGCTCCTCTGTTTTATATGATTCAGTTACTAAAAAATATGTTTTTCCTTTAGATAATGCCTATTTTACCTCAGCTAATTTAATCGGCCTCTATCATGAATGGTTGAAGAAATATCCCTTTTTCTATCTTGAAGATGGCTTAGCTGAAGATGAATGGGGTGATTGGAAAGAATTAACAGCTGAATTAGGTGATAATATGTTAATTGTTGGTGATGATCTTTTTGTTACTAATACAGATAGGCTAAGGCAGGGGTTAAAGGAAAAAGCTGCTAATGCTATTATTATTAAACCTAATCAAGTCGGCACCTTAATGGAAACTGTAGAGTGTATAAAGTTAGCTCAGAAGCATGGTTATAAAACAATTGTATCTCATCGAAGTGGGGAAACTACTGATGATTTTATTGTTGACTTAGCAGTGGCTGCTCAAGCTGATTATCTCAAGACTGGCTCATTGTCTCGGGGGGAGAGATTAGTAAAATACAATCGACTTCTAGAAATTGCTGAATTAATTAAATAATAGAATGGACATAACTACTTCAGATAACAATTCAATTGATTCGTCTCGGCCTAAACCGGTGGTTTTGTTATTGCTGGATGGTTGGGGCATTGCTTCCGCTAGTGAGGCTAATATAATTTCTTTGGTTAACACCACTAACTTTTCTGATTTAGCCAAAAGTTATCCAGTAGCAGCTTTAGATCCAGGAGATAAATCTTTAAATTGTCGTTATCTAAGTTTGGGAGCCGGTGAAGAGATAGACAATGAAGAATCAATTACTGAAGTTGATACATTGACTAAAACATTATCAGATAATAATTTAAAACAAATTAAAATTGCTGAAACAGAACGTTTTGCTCCCGCCACCTACTACTTTAATGGCTGGCAAGAAGAAAAGATTATTGGTGAAGAGCAAAAAATTATTTCCTCTAACATTGACAGCCCAGTTAAAGAAGTGACTAAAGAAATAGTTAAGGCAATTAAAAATGGCGATTATAATTTTATTTTTTCAGTTATGGCTGATATTGATTTAGTTGCTAATAAAGGTGATTTAGATAAACTCCGAGAAACCATTGAAACGGTTGATGAGAATTTAAGAAAAATTGTTAATGAAGTTTTAGATAAGAAAGGCACTCTAATTATTAGTTCCACTGGTGGTAATGCAGAGAAAATGAAAAATCTAGCTGCTGAAACAATGGATACTGATATAAGTAATAATCCAGTGCCAGTTATAATTATTGGGGAAGAGTTTAAAGATAAAAATGTTGGCTTAATAGATCCTCCAAACAACGATCTTAGCCTATTAGCACCAATTGGCGCTCTAGCTGATCTTGGTCCGACTATTTTACAAATTTTTCAGATTAAACAACCTCAAGGAATGACTGGTAAAAGCTTAATTAATTAAGTATTGACAATAGTTTAATATTAGTGTAATTTTATAAGTTAATTAAATAAATTGTTCATTTTAAAAAAAGGAGGTCTTTATGTTAGCTGATATGCCAGTTGAATTAACGGATATTGAAAAAGGAAGGCTTTCTTTGCTCAATAACCATCTTGATTTAAGAATCCCTGAGAATAAGTTATTTTCTTCAATCAGCGTAAAAAAGATTACATTTATTGTCTATAATTGTGTTACTTATGGAGCATTAAATATTAATGATTTAGGCATGTCTTTATTAAGTGTACGGAAAATGTATTCAAAGGCTCGAGGGTTTGCAAATTTTGTATGTAGTGATATACCAACGATGACTGACGAAGCTATCGCGCGCATTACTAAACCAGTTAGCTTGACAAACTCAGAAAAGAAAGAAATTTCTTCTCTTAATGATTATTTTAATTGGGGTATCTCGGAAAATAATCTATTTTCCGTTAAAAGCGTACAAAGGATTACAATGATTGCTTATAATTGTATTATTCATAAAATGCTAGATCCCAATGAGGTTGGTGTTTCATTATCAAGTCTCAAAAAAATGTATTCAAAAGCTGAAGGTTATAGAAATATGACTATTGGAGTCCCGGCAGTCTCTGAAAGAGTTATCAGAAAAATTATTACGCCAACTTAAAAACCGGAAACATAAAGTTTGCCGGTTTTTTTTATTTATCAAATTTTTTTTGTCTGATTAAAAGTATAAATGAATAATTACACTAACAGCTACACCAATTAGAGCGCCAATGATTACTTGTAAGGGAGTGTGACCAATCTTTTCTAATTGAATGGGATAACTTTTATCTAAAAATTCATCTTCACCCAAATCTTTTACCAGGACATTGAGAGTCTTACCATGTTGTCCTAAATAATTTCTTATTCCCACCGCATCAGTTACTACAATAGCGGCAAAAACAAAACTGATAGCGAAAGCATAGGAATCAATTCCTAGCCTTAGTCCAATAATCGTTACCAAACCAATCACCAAGGCAGTGTGTCCCGAAGGCATGTCAGAGTATGAAAAAAGATCTATCAATCTTATTTTTTTACTAAAAGATTTGATAATAACTTTAGTGCCCTGAGCAATTGCAAAGGCAATTATCGGACAAATAATATAGATGTACATATAATTATATGTCTAAATTTTCTACTTTCTTGGCGTGAGTTTGAATAAAGCTTTTACGAGGAGCAACATTATCACCCATTAACATATCAAAGATTTGATCAGCTCGAGCAGCATCTTCAATCGTTACTTGTTTAAGGATTCTTTTTTCTGGATCCATGGTAGTTTCCCAGAGCTGTTCTGGGTTCATTTCACCTAAACCTTTATAGCGTTGGACTCTAATTTTAGCAGAAGTCTTTTTATCTTTTTCTTTTACCTCAACTTCTTCTTTTTCATCAGTTTCTTCACCGACTTCTATGGTGTCCTCAACTCCACCCCCTAACTCATTAATAATATCTTCTTTTTCCTGGTCACTATAGGCATAACGGATAGTAGTGCCTTTTTTTAATTGGTATAAAGGTGGTTGAGCAATATATAGATTACCATTAGCCACTAGAGCATTAAAATGACGGAAGAATAGCGTGAGCAAGAGAGTGCGAATATGAGCACCATCAACATCAGCATCAGTCATGATGATAATACGATGATAGCGTAGTTTTTCAATATCAAGTTGATCATCAATGTTAGTACCTAGAGCGATTACTAGGTTTTTAATCTCATTATTAGCTAACATTTTATCTAAACGAGCTCGTTCAACATTAAGGATTTTACCACGTAAAGGCAGAATTGCTTGGAAATGACGATTACGACCCTGCTTGGCACTACCTCCTGCTGAATCTCCCTCCACTATGTACAATTCGCATTCTTCAGGATGACGACTAGAACAGTCAGCTAGCTTGCCAGGCAAAGTCATGCCTTCTAGAGCTCCTTTTCTGAGAATAGTAGCACGAGCAGTTCGAGCAGCTAAACGAGCTTGAGCAGAGAGAACGCATTTACCAATAATTGCTTCAGCTTCTTTGGGGTGTTCTTCTAAAAAGGTAGTGAAAAATTCACCTAGAATTTGTTCGACATAGGTTTTCATTTCGGCATTACCTAATTTACCTTTAGTTTGTCCTTCAAATTGGGGATCAGATAATTTTACACTTACAATCGCTGTTAAACCTTCGCGAACATCATCACCAGTCAAGTTTTCTTGTTTTTCTTTAATTAAGTTATGACTACGAGCATAATTATTTAGGGTTCTGGTTAGAGCAGTACGGAAACCAACTAAATGAGTACCACCTTCAGGATTATGAATGTTATTAGCAAAAGCCAAAACTGTTTCATTGTATTCATCATTATATTGTAGGGCTATTTCTACTCGAGATCCTTTTACTTCTTTATCAACATAAAAGATAGTATTATTTTTTACCGTTTTATTTCGATGCAGGGATTTAATATATGATTGGATACCACCTTCAAAATGAAATTTGTATTTTTTTTGACGATGATCAGGTCGTTTATCCAAGACATTTAGGGTAATGCCTTTAGTGAGATAGGCTTGTTGGCGAAGACGATCTAAAACTTTACCCCAACTAAATTCTAATTCAGTGAAGACAGTAGTATCTGGTTTGAAGGTAATAGTTGTTCCAGTTTTTTTAGTTGGACCAATATTTTTTGTTACTCTCAATGGTTTGCCAATTTTATACTCCTGCATCCAAATTTTTCCGTCTCGATGTACTTCTGCTTTCAAATATTCACTTAGGGCATTAACGACTGAAACACCAACACCATGAAGTCCACCAGAAACTTTATAGCCACCACCACCAAACTTACCACCAGCGTGGAGTTTGGTTAGAACAGTTTCTAAAGCAGATACTTTAGTAACTTTATGTTTTTCTACTGGAATACCACGACCATTATCACTTACCTCAACCATTCCATCAGGAAGCAGGGTAACGCTAATTTCATTGGCATAGCCGGCCATGGCCTCATCAATTGAATTATCAACCACTTCCCAAATTAAGTGATGGAGGCCAGCCCCAGAGGTGGAACCAATATACATTCCTGGTCTTTTTCTGACCGGATCTAAGCCTTCTAAAACGGTAATGGAGTCAGCACCATAACCAGTAGTTTTTTTCTTTTTTTCTGCCATACATTAAAAACAAAAAATTCCCGAATTTTAGGGTATTTTTCTTTAATTTTTTAGTTAATTATCTACTACTATTTTAGCAAAAAAAATAAGGTTTGGCAACCATTAAAAATGGGTTTAAAATGCCTTTTATTATTGACAAAATAGTATAAATATTATATGATAATTAATCAGATAAAAATCGTTTTTTAACAAAAAATATATTAAAAATGAAAACAATCGCGAAATCAAAAAGATTCTCTTATTTTACTAGTTTTCTATTTATTATAGCTTCACTGGTTCTGGTGTTCATGGGTTTGAGCGGTGAAAAAATACCTTTATGGGTGGATATTGTCTGCTCATCAATAATTGTTATTAAAGTTTTGATTGGATTTTTTCGAGCTGGATTTAATTATGAAAATCCAAAACGAAAAACATGGTGGCAGCCTACTTTAATAATATTTCATGGAATTATAGCCTGGACAATTATTGGATATATATTTTTCAACCTAAATAATGATGGATGGCCATTATTAATAGCTTTTGTCCTTGGGTCTTTATTTGTATATCTGGGGCGTTGCTATTGTAGAAGAATCGGGGAAACCTTTAAGGAAAATTACTATCGTCGATATTATTGAAGTTGTAAACAAATATTAATAAGCTTGCTTTTAGCAAGCTTTTTTATTACTTTAATTTCTCAATAATTCGTGTTATTATGATTATATGTCTAAAATATTAGTAACTGGGGGAGCTGGTTTTGTTGGCTCCAATCTGGTTGATAAGTTGATCTTGGAGGGGAATGAAGTGGTCATTATTGATGATCTGTCTTCTGGTAAAAAAGAGTATTTAAATCCCAAGGCCAAATTCTATCAATTAGATATTTGTTCAGCTGAATTAGCTGATATTTTTTCTGAAGAAAAATTTGATTTTGTCTATCATCTAGCGGCCCAAATTGATGTTCGTAAATCAGTCGCCGATCCAGTGTTGGATAATAAGATAAATGTTTTGGGGGGATTAAATGTTTTAGAAAACTGTCGTCAGAATAAAGTAAAGAAAATTATTTTTGCCTCTACTGGTGGAGCCATTTATGGTGAAGCCGAAGAAATACCAACTACTGAATATTATCCCACTTATCCAGTTTCTCCTTACGGAATCAATAAATTAACCTTTGAAAAGTATTTACACTACTATTATCAAGTCTATAATTTAAACTATGCTGCTCTTCGTTTTGCCAATATCTATGGCCCCCGTCAATTTAAGGGTGGTGAAGCTGGCGTGATCGCTATTTTTATTGATAATGCTGTTAAAGGATTAGAAAGCACTATGTATGGCGATGGTTTACAGACTCGAGACTTTGTTTATATTGATGATGTTGTTCAAGCTCTATATTTGACCCAAGAAATTGATTGCCGAGGGGAGATAAATATTGGTACGGGTGAAGAAACTAATTTGTTAGAGATAAAAAAACAGATTGAGAAGGCCTTAGGAAAAACAATTATAATTAATCAAGCCCCAGCTAAAGAAGGCGAACAACGTCGGAGTGTCCTATCATATAAACGAGCTCAAGCAGTTCTTAATTGGCAACCAACTGTTTCCCTAGAGGAGGGAGTTAAGAGAACAATTGCGTGGGCTCAAAAAAATAGTTAATATGAAAAAAATAATTATTGCTAATTGGAAAATGCAATTAGGTTATAAAGAGAGTTTGGTTTTAGCTAAGAAATTTGCTCAGAAAGTATCGACCAAATACAATAAAGTAATAGTTTGTCCTGGTTATCTTTCCTTTACTAACGTAGCAGAAATAATAAAGAAAAAAGGACTAGAGATTGGGGCTCAAGACTGTGCTTTTAGTGATGAAGGCGCCTATACTGGCGAAGTATCTCCAGAGGAGCTTAGGGAAGCTAAGGCTAAATATGTTATCTTAGGTCACAGTGAACGACGCAAGTATCTACAAGAAAGTTCTAGGGTTATAAATAATAAGATTAAGGCCGCCTTGCATAATAATCTAATCCCAGTATTATGTATTGGAGAGGGATTAACGGTTAAAAACAAGGGTCAGGCCAAAAAGTTTTTAGCTAAGCAATTGCGCCAAGATCTTAAGGATATAAAGGTTAAAACTGCTAATAGTTTAATAATTGCCTATGAACCTTTATGGGCAATTGGAACCGGGCAAGCAATTATTCCAATGGAAGCAGAAATTATTCATAATTTTATCAAGAAGGAGCTTAATAAGATTTTCAAAAAGAAAATTAAGGTCATATATGGAGGTAGTGTTGATGCTCAAAATGCAAAAGATTTTCTAGAGCAAAAAAACATTGATGGCCTATTAGTTGGAGGGGCAAGCTTGAAAGTCAACGAATTTTCTAAAATATGCCAACTATAATTTCTTTCATTTTAATATTCATTTGTCTAGTAATTATTCTAGCAATTATTATTAAGAAGCTACCGGCTTTAGCGATTTTAGATATTCATAATATGGCTGGCGCTAAAGAAGCTAAATTTAAAGATGAAATTATCAAGCAACGACTAGAAAGAGACTTAGCTCGATTTGGTGGCATCTTTGCTCGGATTTGGTTAGCGATCAATAGACGAGCAGGAGAAGCTATTAAAAACTTACAAACTAATTTAAAGAAAAAGAAACAGACCTATCGTGTTAGTAAAAAAATTTCCTTACCCAAGAAAGAAAAAAGAATTAAAAATTTATTTCTAGCAGTTGAAGATTTATTAAAAAAAGAATCATTGGATAAGGCTGAAGAAAAGTTAATTGAAATTATTGGTTTAGATGATAAAAATTTGTTGGCCTTTTTTAAATTAGGTGAACTCTATAATAATTTAAAGAAATGGTTGGAAGCTCGTCAAACCTATCACTATGCTCTTAAACTGGTAAAGCAATATGGAGATGACAAGAAAATTATTGGTGATTTAAGTAGGCAACATATTCATTTTGCTCTAGCTGTCTTAGAGAGAGAAACTGATAATCTAGATGCTGCTTTAGAACATATTAGGGAAGCGCTTGATCTAGAACCTAATAACCCTCGTTATCTTGATTTAATTTTGGATTTAAGTATAATGAAAAAAGATAAAGGAGCAGCCATTGAGTATTTTACTAAGCTAGCTTCGGTTAACCCAGAGAATAATAAGTTAATTGAACTAAAAGAGAAGATAGATTCACTCTAAGAAAAGTTGATAGGCCGTTGTAGCTCAGTTGGTAGAGCATCTCCATGGTAAGGAGAAGGTCACCGGTTCAAGCCCGGTCAACGGCTCCATTAATTACCTATTGTTAGGTGATTTTTTTATAGTTTAAACTATCATTGACAAAAATATTAAAATGTGATATAATAATCTATTAAATGAGCACTGGGCGTATATCGCAAAAAACGCTCTTTTACAAATAAATATTGAATATAAATCTTAAAAAACACATAGATCATGAAAGAATTCTTAAAAGAATCAATTTGGGGCGTTTTTACGCTCGCGGTTGTTGTGACAACCTTCTTGCTGCTAGTTTTAGTAGCATTTATAATGAATAAATTTGATGTTAGCCTTGGATTTGGCTGGGTCATATTTATTACACTATTAACCACGATTATTGTTTTAATTATATCAATAATTAAAGGATGGACTCAGGTTCCGGAAAAATTTGAGTATATGGTTGAATTTATGGGAGATTATATTGGCAATCCTATTGAAGCTGGTCCAAAAATTTTATTTCCCTGGTTTAAGTTTGTACGTATCAAAGTTGCGCAATTTAGGGGAACTCAATTAATGGAATTATTTCTTGATGAAAGAGAAAGAGAAGGCCGCGGCGGAGGTGATGTTGAGTTTAAAGATTGTTCTTCTTCTATTAAATCATTCTTTTATTATCGGATATTTGATTCAGCTCTGGCTACCTATGAGGTAGATGACGTGGTTAGAGCAATTGAAGAATTAACTGATCATATGCTCCGATCATTCTTCGGCCCCTATTCCATTGATCAAGCCATTGAGCTAAAAAGTAAGTTTGGATTAAGGGAGGTCGCCTGCTTGGTTGACTTTAACAAAGACCCGAATAAAAAAGTAACTGATGAAGAGTTTGAAGAAAGTCATTTCTATCAAAAATTAAAAGTCTGGGGCGTTGAACCAAGAGATTTGGCAATTTCTGATATTCAATTACCGCCTAGCGTTAAAGAGCAAAGGGAAAAAGTTTTAAAGGCAAAGCAAGAGGCACAGGCCGCTTTAGATTTGCTAGAAAAAGCCAAAACCGATGCAAAAAAAGAAATTGAAACGGCTGAAGGTAAAAAAAGAGCGACTGAGTTAATTGGTGAAGGTGAAGCTAATGCGTTAAAAAGCGTTATGGATGCTTCTGGCCTTACCAAAGAATTAGCTGCTCAATATCTGGTGGCTCAGAAGAAATGGGATACGATTAAAGTAATGAAAGATAATCCGAAATTCACCCTTATTGAAGGTGGTGGAGGTGCAGTTAATCTTGGTGCAGCAATTGGCTCCGGTATTGATTCAGCAAAAACAAAGGAGGCATAGATTATGAAACCAGAAAAAACTAATTTCGGCCCTCAAAGTGGCCAAGAGAGTCAATCTATTGATCAGAACCAACAAAGTTCTAACGAATCTTCTTTTAAGTTTAAAAAAGAATGGACAGAGAAGATAATCAAACTTGGCATACTTCTCCTCATTACTTTTGTTTTGTTTCTAGTGGGAAGGGCGGTGTTTGTATGGATCACTAATGACTATTGTGCTTGGTGGGCAACTAATCTATGGACTTTAGGTGTTCATATAGCCACATTGGTGTCTGTTGATAAAATTTTAGGAACAAAATTTAGTAGTGTAGCGGTAGTATGGGCCATGATAGGTTCTTTTATCATAATCATGGTTGCTGACTATTCTAAGTATGATGGTTTCAGTGGAACATCTGATGATCAAACAATCTCTGAATTACCGGAAGTGAGATGTTATTATCCCGGTGATAAACCTTACTTTAAACTAAAAGATGGCCAAACAACTGGATGGCTAAACATTCCCAACAACTCCTTTACTCAAGCCACCTGGTACATTACAGATGATGTTTATTTTGTAGATGCCAATGGAGAGTTAACTTACGTTTCTAAAGGAGGTGAAAAAAAATTGCCGAATGGTAATTTCAAAATTCAGGCATTACCTGATTCAGAAGTGATTATTGAAATAGATATACAATGATATTCTAATTCAATAGCAAAGGGGAGTCTTTAAAAGACACCCCTTTTTTTATTTCTAAAAATATGGTTTAATAAATATATAATATAAAATAATATGTTTAAAAGAATATTAATTCTTCTCGTTGTTTTAATGGTTCTATCAATTCCATTAGCAACTAAGGCGGATTTTAAGTGTATCGGCGGACCTAATTGTGCCGCTGCTACTAGTCAAACTGACTGTGAGGCTATTGTTGGTTGTGCTTGGGCTGAAAGTTCTGCTAGTCAGACATCTCCGGAGCCAGTCAAACTCACCAACCCCCTAAGTACTGATTCACCCAACGTTTTAATTGGTAAGATTGTTAATTCTATTTTAGGCTTGGTTGGTTCATTAGCCTTGCTAATGTTTGTTTTTGGTGGTTTAACTTGGATGACTTCTAGTGGTAATCAAGAGAAAGTGAAAAGGGGGAGAGATATTATTGTTTGGTCAGCTATTGGCCTAGTTATTATCTTCGCTTCCTATGGTTTAATCAGATTTCTCCTTATTAATATCAAATCCTAGTTATTTATTTTAATTTTTGCTAAAATATTAACGGTTTGACAATCGTTAATATTTTTTTTATCATAGAGTCAGACTTAAAAAATAAGGGTCGATACCAAAGCGGTCAACTGGGGCAGACTGTAAATCTGCTGGCTTTCGCCTTCGTAGGTTCGAATCCTACTCGGCCCACCTTATATGCCTATTATTAATCCTGACAAAATTGGTCTTAGTTTAATAAAGATTTTTGTAGTTGAAATAGTTGTAGCTGCGATCGTACTGATCGCTCTTTTGTCTTTCTAATATGCCTGAATTGCCGGAGGTAGAAACTATACGGCGTGATTTAGTTGCTAAGGTAACTAAGAAGTTAATCACCGCTGTAGAAATATTGTCTCTAAAAAGCGCTCATAACTCAGCCGCTTTTTTTAAAAAGAATTTAATTAAGCAAAATTTTGACAAGATAGAACGTCGAGGCAAATTGCTGATTTTTAATATTAATAATAATAGATTTCTATTAATTCATTTAAAGATGACTGGTCAGTTAATTTATCTTGATAATAAAACAAAAGTAGCTGGTGGACACAGTTTAAGTAATCAATCTTTTTCTGAGGCAATTGGCGGGGAATTACCCAATCGCTTCACTCGAGTAATTATTAGTTTTGATAATGGTAGTCAATTATTTTTTAACGACTTGAGAAAGTTTGGCTATTTAAAGATAGTTGATAAAAAAGACTTGGATAATATTATAGAGAGAAATTATGGTATTGAACCCCTAGCCAAAGAGTTTACTTGGCTAAATTTTAAAACTATCTTCACTAATCGCCGAACCAATGTTAAAGCCCTGCTATTGAATCAAAAACTGATTGCTGGTTTAGGCAATATCTATGTTGATGAATCATTATTTTTAGCTGGCATTAAACCACAACGTTTAGCTAATTCATTAACAGAAAAGGAGATAAAAAAACTATATCAAATAATTCCTCGAGTGATAGAGAGAGCAATTGATTCTCGAGGCACTACTTTTAGTAATTATGTTGATTCCAGGGGAAAGAAGGGTAATTTTTCTAATAGATTAAAGGTGTATGGACGATCAGGAGAAGTTTGTTATAAGTGTAAAAAGAAGGTGTTGAAAGTTAAATTAGCTGGGCGTGGCACTCATTATTGCCCCAATTGTCAGAAATGAAGCTTAAGTTGACTTTTTGCCTATTTTTCTATATTGTTTAAGTATAATTAATATTATAAAAATATGTCTCAGGATAACATGATTAAGTTGGAATGTACGGAATGCAAGAGCGTTAATTACCATTCCCACAAGAACAAAAAGGTTTTGAAAGAGCGGTTAGAAATTAAAAAACATTGCTCAAAGTGTAAAAAACATACTCTACACAAAGAAACTAAATAAAATCAATATGCCTAAAAATCTAACCAAGCCGTTTTTACTAATCCTACTATTTGTAGTGTTAGTCGGTTGTTATTTAATATTTAGGCCCTTTCTAACAGAGATTTTGGTAGCGGCAATTTTGGCAACCATTTTTTATGTTCCATATCAATGGTTGACCAAAGTTATTGGAGGGCGTCGCAATTTGGCCGCTCTGTTAATGTGTTTACTGTTGGTGATTGTTATTATTTTGCCAACTATTAAATTATTAGCCTATGCAGCTGAGAAATCAGTTGTTGCCTATTCAGAAACAGTTAATTTCTTTCATAATAATGATCTTAGTGATGTAATTGAAAGTGAAACCTTTAAGAATAGTATCCTTAAAAATGTTGATGTCTTAAATCTTAGTGAACGTAGTGAAGGTTTCCAAACAGCTATGTTGAATATCTTCAAAGAATCTAGTAATTGGTTTCTGTCAGGGGCTACGATTGCGGTTAAGGAAACAACTAATTTTGTTATTTCTCTGGTGCTGATAATTATGGCAATGTTCTTTTTCTTTGTCGATGGCCAGAAAATTCTAAAAAGAATAATGTATCTTTCTCCTTTGCCCAATAAATACGATCAGGAAATTTTCAAGAAATTCAGAGCCGTTAGTTATACTACTTTTGTTTCCACTTTTGTTACAGCCGCTGCCCAAGGTGTAATTGGTGCAATTGGTTTTGCCATTGTTGGCTTTCCCGCCTTCCTAGCTGGTGTTCTGGTCGCTCTATTATCTCTAGTCCCATACCTTGGTTCAATGATTTTCTATGTCCCAGTTGGTATTTTCTATCTCTTAATCGGTAATATTTGGCAAGGTATCTTTATATTACTATGGGGCGCCTTAATCATCGGCACTTCTGATAATATTATTAGAGCTTATATGATTAAAGGGAAGGCTGAGGTTAATCCAGTTTTTGTTCTTTTCTCCATTTTAGGCGGCATTGTCTTATTCGGTTTTTGGGGTGTAGTTTTGGGACCACTATTAGTCGCCTTAGCAGTTACAGTTTTCCATATCTATGAGCTAGAGTTCTGTGAATCACTAGAGGAATGTGATCCAGTGGTAGATAAAAGAAGAAAAAAATTATCATTAAAAAGAAAAAAATAAATATATGTTAGGACCAAAAACCAAAAAGAATTTAGAAGATGCTTTTGCTGGCGAATCAATGGCCAGAAATAAATATGACTATTTTGCTTCAGTTGCTAAAAAGGCTGGTTATGTGCAGATTGCCAATGTTTTTGAAGAAACCGCTCGTAATGAAAAAGAACATGCTAAGTTATGGGCCAAGCAATTAGAATTAATTGGTGACGTTGAAGCTGACTTAAAAGATGCAATTAAAGGTGAAGCCTATGAAAATACAGAAATGTATCCCCGGATGGCTAAAGAAGCTGAGGAAGAAGGTCATAAAGAGATTGCTGAATTATTTAAGTATGTTGGTGAAGCTGAAAAAGCTCATGAAGCTAGATATAGAAAGTTATTGGAAAATATTGAGAAAGGCCAAGTGTTTAAAAGAGAAGAAGTAAAACGCTGGAAGTGTAATAATTGTGGCTATATTCATGAAGGTGAAGAAGCACCAGAAACTTGTCCTTCTTGTCTCCATGCCCAAGCCCACTTTGAAATTTTTGTTGAGACTTATTAATATAAATAACAATATGGACAATAGAGAAGGCAAAATCTATTATTGTTCTATTTGTGGCAATGAAGTAAAGTTTGAGAAAGATGGTGGTGGCCAACTAGTTTGTTGTGATCAGCCAATGGAGTTGAAAGAATAGTAAAGAAATACAATATTGCTAATATAAATAAAACCCTGTATAATAGTTATATAATTATATTATAGGGTTTTATTATGAAGAAAGATTTAAAAGAAAAAGCGAGGAAATTGAGAAAAAGTGGAAGATCATTTAGAGAAATAAGTGAAGATTTGGGAATTTCTAAAAGCACAGCTTCTCTGTGGGCTAGAAATGAAAAAATGACTAAACAAGGTAGAATTAGATTCCATAATTTATTAGAATTATCTAAAGTAAAGTCTAGAAATGTTATTTTTCAAAAGAAAAAGGAATGTCTTGAAAAATTGGAAAAAGATTGTACGGTTTTGAAAAATAAATATAAATATAATAGAGATGAAATTAAAGTTTTTTTAGCATTATTATATTGGGGAGAAGGATCTAAAACCAGGAGAAGATTTTCGTTTATTAATTCTGATCCAGAAATGATTAGTGTTTATTTAAGTTTATTAAGATTGTCTTTTAATATAAAAGAAGAAAAGTTAAGTGCTTGGTTGCACTTGCATGATTATCATGATCGAGAAAAAATGATTAAATTTTGGTCAAAAATTACGGGTATTGATAAAAAAAGAATTAATATATATAATAAGAAGAACTCTGGTATAAGAAAAAAGAATGGTTATAAGGGGTGTATTAATATTCGTTATGGTGATTATAAATTATTTGATGAAACAATGTTAATCATAGAAAGGTTTATCCGTCAGTTTAAAACATAGATTGCGGGATTCGTATAACGGAAGTACGCCGGTCTCCAAAACCGGAAGCAGAGGCTCGACTCCTCTATCCCGTGCGTATAAAAATAAGGCTAATATTAGCCTTATTTTTTTATATATTAATGTATTGACATTGTAATTACATAATGATATAATTATTACATAATAATTAAACATAAATATATGAGTAATATACAAATTAGAATCGACAAAAAAGACAAGATAGAAGCAAAGAAGATATTTGATAGGTTAGGGCTTGATATGAGTTCAGCTATTAAGTTGTTTTTACGACAAACAAGTATTCGCAAAACACTACCTTTTGTATTAATTACTGACAATGGAATGAGTGTTGAAGATGAGATAGCTATATTAGAGGCCTCTAAACAAGTTAGAGCAGGAAAGAATGTTTCTCCCGTGATGTCTGATAAAAAAGCAGTTGAATATCTGAAAAAGATATGAAAATCAGATATCACAAGAGATTTGAAAAACAATTTAAAAAATTAATTGATAGTGATAAAAAGAAAGTAATTAATACTATTGAGAAATTTGTTAAAAATCCCGATAGCAAAATTTTAAAGAATCATGCTTTGCGGGGCAAATTAAAAGGGATGAGGTCTGTTTCAGTTAGCTCAGATCTTCGAATTATATTTGAAGAATTTGATGGTTATACTCTAGTGATTTTTTTAGATTTAGGAAATCATGCTAGAATATATAAATAACTTATTATGACCGAAAATAACGAATTTGAAATAATCAGGCAGAAATTAAAGTTGATAATGTAGTTAAAGAGCAGTTTCCCTGGCTTCAGTAAGGTTGATATTAATTAAAAAATAGTTTAGTATAGAATATTAAATTTAGAAATAAAATTAACGTAAATTAACAATGAAAAAACAAAACAGGAGGTTATAATGTCATTAAATAATTTAATTACCCTTGTCCAGTCAAGAAAATATTCTTTTTTAGAAGTTATTGAGGCTTTAAAAAAGTTTCCTCAAAAAGAATTACAACAACTTACTATTGAATCCCTCCCCGATATCCTTATTAAATTAAGAAACGGGAACGATGAAGAGAAAAGTGATGTCTATGAACTTGGCTGTCATTTAATATTAAATTTACCAGTAAAAGATCAAATCAAACATCTTGATTTGTTCATCAAAGAGGTGGAGGAAAGAAGTTCAGCCAGCCATTTTCTTCAAGAGTTGTCATTAAAAGCGATGTTTGAGTTAAAGAGAAAAGAATTTGCTCAATACTTTGATTTTATCAAAGACTGTGTTAATTCAGGATCCTGCGAAACAAGGGAAAGAGCTTTTGCTTTAAAGTTGGAAATCATTAAAGATTTTGATTCAGAGGAGTTGGCTAAATATTTGAACTTTTTACTTAGATGTCAGGTAAGTGAATATAGGTCTACTCGCGAACTTGCTAAAAAGTTAGCTGAGAAGATAGAAGTAGCTCACCTTAAGAACTATTCAGCTTTGTTAATAGAAAAAAGGAATAGCTATGGTCAAGATCAGAAAGTGGCTAACCTAGCTAAAAGGCTTTTAAAGAAAAGTCAATTTACTGAAACAAAAGCCATAGAAATTATTGAAGCTCTGTGCGAATAATATAAAGCGGTCCCGTGGCCGCTTTTTGTATTGATTTTCTAATTAAAATATGTTAGGCTTTTATATTAAAATTGTAATTTGAAAAATGAATATTAATAATATAAAACACTGATTATGAAAGATAAAAAAATTATTAATTTAGCCTTAGTTGCCTCTGGTGGTGGAACAGGCGCCAATGCTATCATGGAGGCCTGGGTTGATGGAAAAATTCCCGGAGTTAATATTGAATTTCTTATTAGCACCAATGGGTGCGCTGGTTGTATTGAAAAAGCCAGAAAACATAAGGTTAAGAGTTTTGTTGTTAATTATGAAAAAAACAACCCAGAAAAGTTTAATCAAAAAGTAAAAAACTTTATGAAAACGTGGGAGATTGATTTAATTTTTCTGGTGGGTTGTATTGTGAAAATGCCCTTGATTGAAGGTATTCCTTGCTACAACATTCATCCGGCCGATCCTCAGTTGTTTGGTGGCGAGGGTATGTATGGTTTAGCTCCTCATATAAAATTCTTACAGGCATTAAAGAAGGATATTGATGATGATGATCTTGAAAGATTGCCAGAATGGGAGCCATATACTCGTCCAACAATACATAGAATTATCGAAGAGTATGATAAGGGTCCCGAGCTTCTTTCTTTAAAAGTCAAGATACCAAAAGACATTATTGATGACCTCACAAACATTAGGGCTGATGATAAAGACGGCATGAAAAAACTTGCTGAAAGATTACAACAACATGTTTCGCCCCATGAATGGAGGTTGTTGCCAATAGCTGTTAGAATGGCAGCTAGAAAGTTAGTGACAGCTTAAAGAAGGTTAAAATTATTATTACCACAAGAGGATAGCATGCAATTGCTTCCTCTTTTTTATTTGTCAAAAATATTATATAATATAGATATCTAATAGATAATAATAAATCTATGGGAGATAATAATGAAGTT
>CAYXNV010000012.1:23156-26448 GCA_964466835.1 uncultured Gammaproteobacteria bacterium | reverse complement strand
TTCTTTGCTTTTATATAATATTTAAATTTATTCAATATTAAATGATTTTTTAACAAACTCTTGTAAAGGTGCTCCTATTTTTTTCTTCCAGAAAATATCAACCTCAGATTCAGTCATGTCAGATATATGTTTTTTACTCTCAGGATCTATTTGTATTGATTCAAGCGGATAACCGTTCATTACTTGTTTGCCTCTATTTATAGTAAATATTCGTTTAAGAATGATAGTAGTTTCATAAATATTTCCATTTGGTTCAGCAATACAAATAGCAAATTCCCAATATGCTTTTACCTCATCTCCTAATTTAGATATTAAATTATGATAGTAGTCTAATAGATCACTATCATTTAATTCTTCTTTTTGATTACCAACTCTTCTGATATGGGTGCCGGGCTGATCCTCTGGTTTTAGGTCATTAAAATATAGAGCATTATCCATTGACAAAACAGTTGCTTCAAAATGTTTAGCATATGTTGTTGCTTTTTTCTTGGCATTTTCTTGGGCAGTTTCTCCATCTTCAATTATAACTGGGAGGTTATCTAATGATTCCAAGCCCACAACTTCGATATTCAGGGGATCTAAAGCACTTTTGATCTGATTAATCTTAGTTTTATTTTTTGTTCCAATAATTAATTTGTGTTTCATAATTATAGTTTAGCAAATAAACCATATTTTTTATATAGCTTATTTTGGCACAGACCGAGCTTTTAAACATTGCTTGACGAAAGCATAGTAATATCATATTATTTTATTGTTAATAAATTAACATATAAATTTATGAATTTTAAAGAAAATTTTCCAATAACGCCTGATAAGCCAATAACAGAGAAAACAGATAATACTAGTGATAATCAAAATGAGGCAGAATTATTGGAGGAGCTTGCTAACAGTAAATCTCGCCAAGCAGAATTTATTTCAAATAAACTAAATAGTAAATTTGAACAAGAATTAGCTCGGTTAGAGGCCATTCAGCTTACGGGTGATATAGTTAAAGATGCTCGCCAAGTTGCCGAGGCCCAAGGTTCAATAGCTCCGGATATGGCTGAAGCACTTGAACAGGGAGATAGAGATAAACTAAAAGAAATAATTAAAGAATGGAATAATGGTATAGACTCATATTTAGCAGGAGCTGGTGCGACTGATAAAAAAGTAGCACCATCACTTGATAATCCTGCGCAACAAGCTATGTTGAATAAAAAGCGTGAGCTTTTAAATACTATTCTTGAATCATCCAAATAACCTAATATTTCTATTAAAAATAGGCTGAAAAGCCTGTTTTTGTTATTATTAATTAGTTGCTCGGCATTAAATATTAAAATATGCTATAATTTTTAAATATGAACAGAAAAGAATTTATTAAATATTTAATTATCTTTGGGGTGGTGTTAATAGCCACGTCTTTATTTTTAATTTTTAAAAGTAGTGTCATTAGCCCCAATGAAGCTAACTCTTTTGTTGAAGAGGAGCCCAAAGATCGAGAAATGGAGGTAGAAATACTGCCTGGCTCTACCTATGGTGTTCTAATGACTGACATAGGCATATCTAACATAATGGCTAATGAAATATATAATGCTTGTCTAGAAGAATATGATTTAGCTCAGATTAAAGCTGGTCATAAATTAGAACTAACCTATGATAAAGATGATAATAGTTTAAAGAAATTAGTCTATAAAATAAATTCTGAAGATGAAATTGTGGCTGAAATTAATAATATAGATGGAGGCGAGTGTTGGAGTGCTAAAGTTGAAGAAATTGATTATGAAGTAAAAGTTGTAACCAAGGAAGCACGGGTAGAAAGTTCTGTCTATCAAGCAGCCCTAGATAATGGCATTGATGAAAGGGCAGTTATAGAGCTAGCTAACGCTTTCCAATGGTCGATTGATTTCGCTATGGATACCAGGGCGGGTGATACCTTTAAGTTTATTTATGAAGAAAGATATTTAGATGGTGAGTATGTCATGCCAGGTAATATTTTTGCTGGCAAATATGTAAATGATGGTGAAGTTTTTGAAGTATATTACTTTGAAGAAGATGAAGATAATAAAGGATATTTTGATGTTGATGGTAATTCAGTCCAGAAGATGTTCTTGAAAGCCCCGGTATCTTTTAAATATATTTCTTCCGGCTTTACTACTGGTTCTCGTTATATTGAAGCCTTTAATATGTCTACTGGACATAGAGCAATTGATTATGCAGCTCCATCTGGCACACCAGTGAGATCAGTTGGAGATGGTAAAATTGTCTATGCTGGTTGGAATGGCAGTTATGGTCGAATGGTTCAGGTCAGGCATAATGGTACCTACCGCACTAATTATGCTCATATGTCTGGATTTGCTGTTAGATCTGGTCAAATGGTGAAACAGGGAGACATTATTGGTTATGTTGGTTCAACTGGTTTATCAACTGGTCCTCATTTGCATTATGAGATGGTAAAAAATGGAGCCAAGGTTAATCCTCTACGTGAAGTTCTTCCCCCGGGAGAACCAATTAAGGAAGAGAATAAAGCTAGGTTCTATGAAGAGATAAAACAATGGCAGGAAGAATTAAAATAAATAATATGATAATTGGATTTAGTAATGGAGTTTTTAATAAAAAATTCCAAGACAAATTAGATAGATATAATAAAGATGTCTTCTTAGCCCCATTACAAGACAATAAATTTAAAGCAATTGAACTACACTGTTTGAATGAAGAAATGATTGATTTATTAGTAGAAAAAATTAATGAAGATAAATATAATAATTTTGAATATATATCTCTTCATATTTCTAATTTATTTACAAAAGACGATAACTATTCCATCTCTATTCTAAAAAGAATAGAGATGGTTTGTAATAAATTTAAAATAAAAAATATAGTATTACATCCCGATAGAGTAGATAATTGGAATATCTTTAAAAATTTTAAACATCTGCCAATCTCACTTGAAAATATGGATAGTGATAAAAAGTTTGGGCAGACAGTAGAGGATTTAAAACCCTTGATTAATAAATATAATTTCAATCTAACCCTAGACCTTAATCATTGTTTTGATAATGATCCTCAAATGGATTTAGCTAAAAAATTTCATAATGAGTTGGCTGATAAAATAGTTGAATATCATATAAGTGGTCATGGAGGAAAAGGCAAAGAACACATCCCTCTTTTTTCTACACAGCAAAAAGAAATTATTAAGGCTTTAAAATTAAAAAATAAGCCAATTATTATTGAAAGTAATTTTACAGATTTCGGCGATGAAGAAAGAGAGTTTAATTATATATTAGATAATTTATAGAAAGAAGGAGAATAATTA
>CAYXNV010000012.1:0-23146 GCA_964466835.1 uncultured Gammaproteobacteria bacterium | reverse complement strand
ATTATTTTATATATTAAAATAGCCTTAACGAAGGTTATTTTTATTAATAGCTCTTTTTCTGCTATTTTGTTAAAATATTAATAGAATATATAGATAAATATGAAGAATTATGCGAAAATTGGCAAAAGAAAAGGCTTGCCAGCCTTCAGAACCCCCTCAGTTTTTCGCTATAAAAAATATAAAAACATTAAGAAAGTAAAATCAGCCTCCTAATATGTCTTCACAACTACAGCCAGCTAAATTCTATAAAAAAATTAAGGATGATTTAATTCAATGTCGTCTCTGTAATCATTTTTGTACGATTGAAAATAAAGCGATTGGGAATTGCGGGGTTAGGCAAAATATAGGGGGCAAACTATATAGTTTGGTCTATGGTCGACCAGCTGTTATTAATATTGATCCAATTGAGAAAAAACCTCTATCTCATTTTCTGCCTGGTAGTCAAGTTTTCTCTATTGGAACAATTGGTTGTAACTTTCGTTGTTTAAATTGTCTAAATCATGATATCAGTCAGGCTAAAGAGATTAATGATACAATGATTTTTAGAAAGCCAGAAGAAATTGTGGCTCTAGCAGTAGAATCGGGTTGTCAATCAATTGCCTATACCTATAACGAGCCAACTGTTTTCACAGAATATGCTCTAGATATAATGCAGTTGGCGAAAAAGAATGGTTTAAAAAATGTTTGGGTTAGTAATGGCTTTATGTCTAATGATTGTTTGGAGGCTATCACACCGTATTTAGATGCAGTTAGTATTGATTTAAAATTTATCAACGAAGAATCATATCAAAAAGTTTGTGGAGCTAGTGTGCAACCCGTTTTAGATAATTTAATCTATTTTAAAAAACATAATATCCATATAGAGGTTATAACTTTAGTCATTCCTACCCTCTCTGACCAGGCAGAAATGTTTACTAAGATCGCTAAGTTTATTAAACAAGAGTTGGGAGTAGAAACACCTTGGCATTTATCTTCTTTTTCACCCGCTATTTCTTGGCAGTTAAAATCTTTGCCCAACACCTCACTTAAAACATTAGACACAGCTTATGAAATTGGGGAAAAAGCTGGATTAAAATATATTTATCTTGGCAATGTTCATAATGATCAAAGAACTAATACTTTTTGTCCTAAATGCAATGCTCTGGTGATTGAAAGAATTGGTTATGGAGTAACTAGATTTAATAAAAATGGTTCTTGTCCTAAATGTAAACAAAATTTGAATATAGTTTTATGAAAATACCTTATTATTGGTTCTTAATTCTATTTTTCATCCTATTATCTATTGGATTATTATTTTATTTTAAAAATATGAACAAAAATATTCGTGAACCAGCAGTGGCTGGTCAATTCTATCCCGCCAAGGCTGACATTCTTCAAAAAGAAATTAATGGCTATTTAAATAAGGTGAAAATGGTGGAAAATAGTGGAATTAAAGCCTTAATTTCCCCTCACGCTGGCTACTCATTTAGTGGTTTAGTGGCGGCTAGTGGCTATAAAAACCTAGTTAATCAAAAGATTAATCGAGTTATTATCTTAGGTAATTCTCATCAACATTATTTTTCTGGAGTAGCCATAGATGATCATGATTATTGGCAGACTCCCTTAGGGAAAGTAAATATTGATAGAGAATTAGCCAAAAAGTTAACCGAAATTAGTCCATTGATTAAATTTAATAGCACCCCCCATGATCTAGAACATTCGCTAGAAGTACAGGTGCCATTCCTGCAAACAGTGATAGAAAATGATTTTACCATTGTTCCCATTTTGTTCGGGAATACTAGTCAAACAGAAAGTAAATTGTTAGCTCAAGCTCTGAAGGATAATTTGGACCCAGGTGATCTAATTATCGTTAGTACAGATTTATCTCATTATCTCCCGACTGAACAGGCAGAAAAAATTGATCAGGAAACATTAGAATCTATTTTGTCTAAAGATATGCCAGAAGGGGATAATAAGTTGTGTGGTTCTGACGCAGTTAAAACTGTTTTATTTCTAGCCCAGGAATTAAATTGGTCAGCTGAGTTATTAAAATATAGTCATAGTGGTCAAGTTATAGGTGATAATCAAAAAGTAGTAGGCTATGGTTCAATTTTATTTTCAAATCAGATTGAAAATGAGTTAAATTCTGAGCAACAACAAGAACTTCTCAAAATTGCTCGGCAAACAGTTGAACAATATATACTCAAAGGGAAGACATTTGAACCAGAAATAAAAGATCAGCGTTTTCAAGAAATAAATGGTGCTTTTGTAACTTTGCATAACAAAGGCCAACTCAGGGGCTGTATTGGTAATATTATTGGCCAAGGACCACTAGGGGAAACAGTTAGAGATATGGCTATTGCGGCTGCGACCGAAGATAACCGTTTTCTCCCCGTTACTGAAGATGAATTAGACTCTCTGGATTATGAGATTAGTGTTCTATCACCACCACAAAAAGTATCTGATTGGAAGAAAATAGAATTGGGTCGTCATGGTGTGGTGGTGAAAAAAGGATTACGTAGCGGTGTCTTCTTGCCCCAAGTAGCCACTGATACTGGTTGGAGCTTAGAAGAATTTCTCAATCATCTTTGTGTTGATAAAGCCGGCTTAGCTTTAGATTGTTATAAAAATGATCCAACAATAGAGTTATACACCTTTACCGCTCAAGTTTTTGATTGACTTTCAACTAATAATATATAATAATGTGCTATTATATAATTAGCTATGTTTAAGCAAACAAATACCAAAAAACTACTTAAAAGGCTTGTTTTTATTGGGCTTTTATTTCTGATAGTTATTATTTTTTCTCAGAAGGTTGAGTTTGGGGCAGTTGATTTAGGTAGACACCTCCAGAATGGAAAAGTGGTTTGGCAGGATACCGGAGTTTTATTTGATAATTTTTATTCTCACACCGAACCCGAATTTCGTTTTGTTAATCACCACTGGTTATCAGGGGTGATTTATTATTTTATCTATCTAATTGGTGGTTTTAAATTATTATCAATTATAAATATTCTATTAATCCTAGGTACCTTTTGTTTAGCCTTTAAACTAGCCAGAAGAAGAGTTGGTTTTTATTTAGCAGCCCTACTAGCTATTCCAGCAATATTTTTATTGAGCGAACGAACTGAAATCAGGCCAGAAATGTTCAGTTATCTGTTTTTATTTCTAACCTGGTTTATTTTGGAAAAGGTTTCGGAAAAGAAAAATTATAGATTACTTTGGTGGTTGTTGCCCCTCTTTCTTTTATGGGTAAATATCCACATTTATTTTTTTCTAGGACTAGTTTTGGTTGGGTTTAAAGCTGACTCTAGATTTTTGCCGGCTTTTATTAAAAAGACAGGTGACTTTAAAGCTAGATTTTTATTTGCTTGGCAGGAGAGCAAGGTTTGGATATTAAATTTTTTCTATCTAGTTATAATTTGTTTGTTAAATCCAAATACCCTTAGTGGTCTTCTATATCCTTTCAATATTTTTAAAAACTATGGCTATCAAATAGCGGAAAACAAATCAGTTTTCTTTCTAGAGAATTTAATGGTTAATTATAATTTTTCTTTATTTAAGTTATTACTGTTTGTTCTTGTGCTTAGCTGGGTTGCCTATTTCTTTTTCAGAAAAAAAATAAAATGGTTTGAATTAGCTATCTCGGTTCTATTTATAATCATGGCCCTATTTTCTTCTCGTAATTTGGCAATTTTTGGTTTAGTAGCTTGGGTTATTATCAGTACCAATTTAGTTCCAATCTCTAAATATCTTAAAAAAGAGATGCATCTGTTAAAAATAAGAAAGGTTAGTTATCAAAAAGAATTGCTATCAATTGGTCTGCTTTTGTTAATTTTGGGAAGTGCGTTTTATTTAATATCTGATGCTCGGCGTAATAATAACTTTATTGGCAGTTCTTTGGGTTGGGGATTATATGAAGACAACAATGATTCAATTAAATTTTTTAAGGAAAATAATTTAGCTGGCCCAATCTTTAATAATTATGATTTAGGCAGTGCCTTAATCTTTTGGTTATATCCTCAGGAAAAAGTTTTTGTTGATAATCGTCCCGAAGCCTATAGCAATGAATTTTTTTCTAAAATATATAAGCCAATCCAAGAGGATGATTATAATTGGATAAAATATGGGAAAGAATATGACATTAATTTAATCTATTTTTCCCACACCGACTCTACTCCTTGGGCTAATCAATTTTTATATAAGCGTCTCCATGATTCATATTGGTCATTGATTTATTTTGATCGTAATGTAGTTATTATGATCAGAAATAATGAAGATAATAAAGAGTTATTAGATAAGTTTGAAATTGATGCTTGGGAATTTAGAGTTAGGTTAAGAGAGTTGGTGGGCCAAGCTAATACAAAAGGTAAACTCCATTTAGCTAATTTAGCTGAAATG
Organism: uncultured Gammaproteobacteria bacterium; assembly: GCA_964466835.1. GTDB lineage: Bacteria > Patescibacteriota > Patescibacteriia > Patescibacteriales > UBA12465 > UBA12465. The sequence continues at coordinate 18,766 of CAYXNV010000012.1, read as the reverse complement.
AATAAATATCCAGATTTGGCTGAAGAAATATACCGCGGTATTTTATTTAAACAACCCGAACATGCCCAAGCTTTATATTCTCTAGGATTCTTATATTCCACCAGTTCTGATAGAGCCTCTCTATTAAAGTCTTTAGAATATTTACAAAAATCTTTAGATCAAGGTTATCAATTACCAACCGTCTATAATCAAATGGGTTTAGTGTATTGGCAGTTAAAAGATTATGAAAAAGCAGAGGAAAGTTGGCGTCAAACTTTAAAGTTAAACCGAAGAAATAGTAGTGCTTTAGATTATCTAAAACAGCTTCGTCAGTTAAGATTGGGAGGAAGATTACCAATGGAATAGATTAACAATTTTAATAAATATTTACAAAAGCATGCCCATGTGGTATGCTTTTTTAATTACTTAAATTATGAACATTAAAAAATAAATATATACAAACAACCTTTAAAATAAAGAAAAAATGGAACAGAAAAAAAGAAATGCACTAATATCAGTATTTGATAAGACTGGTATTGAGAATTTTGCTCTAGAGCTTCACAATTTAGGTTTTAACCTTTATGCTTCTGGTGGAACATTCAAGAAAATATGGTCACATGGTATTCCCGTGATTAATGTAGCTGAACTTGTGGGTGGCGATGCCATCCTTGGACATCGAGTAGTAACTTTATCTCGGGAAATCCATGCAGGACTTTTGGCACGCCCCCAGGTTGACGCCGACGTGGAAGAACTTGAAAAATTGAGCATCCCCTTTTTAGATCTGGTCTATTGCAATATGTATCCCCTGGTAGAAGAAATTGCTAAACCAGAGGCAACCCTTGAGTCCGTAATTGAGCAGACAGATATTGGTGGCCCGACTATGATAAGATCCGCTGTTAAGGGTCGTAGAATAGTAGCCTGTGATGCACAAGATTTGAGCGGAGTGATTAGCTATATTAAAAATGGAGAAAAAGATAAAAAATTTCTCCAGTATTTAGTGGCTAAAGCAGAGTTCAGGGTGAGCGCTTATGTATTAGCATCTGCTTGCTATCACGGTGAAGGTAAATATTTTGGGATTCTGGGAGAAAGAGTTGATTCATGCCAATATGGAGAAAATGCTTATCAGACTGCCGATATTTATAGCACGGGCTCTGATGATCCATTAGCGTTGGATAAGTTTAAAACAATTACCGACAATAAGCTCAGTTACAACAATAGGTGTGATCTCGATAGAATGCTAAATACGCTTACCCATATTGCGGCCGGATTTGTTGCCAACTATCCTGGCAAGGAAATACCGAATATAGCTGTTGCTGTTAAACACGGTAATCCTTGTGGAGCCAGTTATGGTTACAGCAAAGAAGAAACTTTACGTAAAACAGTAATGGGTGACCCCAGGGCTATTTTCGGAGGACTTGTGATTACAAATTTTCAAATTGGGATTAAAGAGGCTGAAATACTTATGCATTATAAGGTGGAAGGGAAAAGACGTTTACTTGACGCTATTGTAGCGCCATCTTATAGTAATGAAGCTTTTGATGTTTTGAGTAAACGAAAAAAATGTCGCTTAGTGGTAAATGAAGCACTTGGAACAAAAAGTATAGCGGAGCTTGATCAGGATGATCGTTTTCGTTATGCAAGAGGGGGCTTCCTTGTTCAGTCAAATTACAATTTCGTACTCAAAATGCATGAAGCTGCTAATCACAATGGAGCATTGGTTAAACATGAGAAATCTAGCTTAATCCTTGCTTGGGCGATTGGATGTACTTCAAACAGTAACACCATTACGTTAGTCAGAGAAAATTACCTGATTGGCAATGGAGTTGGCCAACAAAGCCGGATTGAATGTTGTGAGCTTGCTGATAAGAAGGCAACGGATGCACAACATCAATTAAAGGGAGCAGTTGCTTACAGCGATAGCTTTTTCCCATTTACAGATGGTCCAGAAGCCCTGAAGAATGCTGGCGTTACAACAATCCTCACTTCTTCTGGCTCTGTAAAGGATGATGAAGTCATTGACTATTGTAAAAGGAATAACATTACTTTACGAATGATCCCTGACAAAATTGCTCGAGGATTCTTTGGACATTAATTATTTAATGATTAATGCACAAAAGCCCGTTGTTTAATTTAAACAACAACGGGCTTTTCTATTTGTGTTTACTATTTATTTCTTAAATCTTTCTTTAATTAGTGTCTTAACAGCCAATACTCCATCTTTGGGGGTTATTTTTTTACCATCTTTATAACCTCGACGATCGTAACTAATTTGTAGTTCTTTTATTTGATAATTATTTTTTAGAAGTTGGGCAGTTATTTCTGGTTCAATCTCAAATCGTTTACCACTTAATTTAATTTTTTCTAAGGCTGAGGCTGGAATTAATTTAAAACAAGTCTCCATATCAGTTAATTGACCACCAAATAGAATATTAGTTAGGGTGGTTAGAAATTTATTTACCAAATAATGAAAAGTTTTTGGTTTATGATTAAGGAAGCGCGAACCATAGACAACTAGACTGTCATTATTTTCTTTCCGAATAAATTCTAGAAGATTAATTATTTCTTGAGGATTATATTCTAGATCAGCATCACAGACAATGAAATAATCACTGTTTATTTCTTCCAAACCACGTTTGACAGCTGCTCCTTTTCCTTGATTAATTCGTTGATCAATTAATTTAAATTGATATTTTTTGTTAAGTTCCTCTAGAATAGTTAGAGTATCGTCAGTGGAACCGTCATTAACTACCACCACCTCTTTATCAATCGACAGATTAAAAATAGCTGGCAGGGAATCAGCTACCACATTTTCTTCATTATATATTGGGATGATGATGGATAATATTGGTTTAGACATAAATTATTGTTTTTTACATTATAGCATCAATAATTATTTTCTAGTAATAACTGCTGAAATTTTAGGGATTTTTTGGCGGTTTTTTCTAATGGTTCAATTATTTCTCTTAATATGCAGCAATTTTTATTGGAATTTATCTTTGTTATCTCTTTCCTGGCAAGCAAACACAAATCAATGATATTTTGAGCTATTTTAGGGGCAATTCTGGAAAATTCTATCAATATAGCCTCTAAATCATTTTTTAGATCTAAAACAAGGTTTTTTTGCTTTAATTCTCGCAGAATTGGAGTATTAACAACGGTAATGACTCCATTTTTTAGATCTTCTAGCCAATCTTTAGCATCATCAGACAGTTGTTTGGCGGTTAGAGCATATCTAAAGAAATTAATTATTGCTCCTATCTTTGGATCAATCATTTTATATCCTTGGTGAGCTAGAAATGCTATTGGGCCTAGAGCTAGAACTAAAGATTTATCTGATAGGGTTGTAAGCTTAGAGAAACTTGGAAGTTTTTCAGGAATAGTTATTTTATAACCATCTACTTTTAGTCTTTGTGTTCTTATTTCTCTTTGGTTAGCATTTTCTAAGTTAGTCATTAATTGATTCAATAGTAGATAGAAGTCGGGTGCTAATTTTAGATTATAATGAATAGTAATAAATTTTCTTAAATAAGAGTTAGCTAGAGGCAGCTTAATTAATTTACCTTTATTATCAAAAAAATCATCATAGATATTTAGAGCTCGCCAAAGATATATTTGCGATTGACCAAGTTGATTAAGTAGATCGCTTTTAGTTTTTCTTTTATCTGGACAGATTTTTTCTAGCCATTGAGGCCAGAAATATACTTTTTCCTTTTTAGTCATTTTTTAGAGGTAGAGTAATTACGAAAGTTGTATTAGAGTCGACATTAACCTCAATTGTCCCTCTAAAATCTTTTTCAATTAAATTCTTAGTTGAAGAAAGACCCAGGCCTAGGCCACGATCAGATTTTTGTTTAGTACTGAAAAATGGTTCAAATATTTTATCAATATTTTTTGAATTAATTCCGCAGCCATTATCTGATACAGTTAGTAATATTTGGTCTTTTTTGGATTCTAATTTAATCTCTACTTTATTCTCTTCCATATCACCTTGTTCACAAGCTTCAATTGCATTACCAATTAAATTTATTATAATTTGACCAAATTTAATGGCGTCTCCATATAAAAATAGTTCTTGATTGGCTATAAAATTAACTTGAACATTAGCTTGCCGAGCTTTATAGGATAAAATTTGGATCGTTTGTTCAATTTCTTTATTCAAGGAAAAAGTTTTCAAATCACTTTTTCGTTGAATTTGTTTTTTTATGCTAGCAATCAAGTCTTCCATTTTACGAGTAGCAATTAGGGCTTGGCCTAAATATGATTTAGCACTAGAAATTTTATTTTCATTATCAATACTTATTTGTTCCAGATTTAAAGAAACCGCAGTTAGGGGATTAATTAAATCATGAAAGATTCCTGAAGATAATCGTCCAAATTCAGCTAAGCGATATAATTGATTAATTTTTTCTGCTTCCATTTGTCGAATTTGTTTAGTCCGTTCAATTACTTTTATTTCCAGTAGATCCCTTTCTTGTTTAAGAGCTTGTTCACTTTTTTGAGCTCGTCGTAAAGCTCTATTGATTTCTCGACAGAATAACCAAGCTATAGTTGCAATTACTAAGAAAAGAAAAGTATAGGCAATTGCATCGCCTAGGGTGTGCCTTTCTTGGCGCCAATATGAGTTGACACCAATTATATTATTTTCCTGTAGATAAGTTAGGGTGATAAGAAAAGAAATCGTAATAATTGTGCTAATAAAAGCGAAACGAGCCCCAATTAATACACCTGACATAGTTACTAATAAAACAACCAAAAGTAGAGCGGCTGGCAAATCAGCTCCCCAAGCAACGAAAGAATAGAAAGTAGGGAGAGCATAGATCAGAATTAGAAGCAAGGAGGCGATTTTGATTTTACCTTTTCTAGATAACCACCAAAGAAAAACAAAGAAGGCTAAGATAAATAAGGTGTAAATAAGTGGTAATCCTCTGTCATTAGGATTGGTGACAACATCAATTACTCTAATTGTGTTAAGAAATACAAAACAGGCAATTGAAGCTGTTAGTAGGATGTTCAGAATTAGTTCACGACGAGCTAGTTCTTTGTTTTTGCTTTTAGGATGAATTAATTTTTTAAGAAAGGTTTTTATAATCATAGAAGTTAAAACACTTCTTGCTAAATAGCAAGAAGTGTCTGTAATTAGTCGCGCCAAGGCGTTCCCGGATTAAGGAAAGCAGCTACAAGGGAGGCGAAAATTAAATTATTTTTCTTCTTCATAGTTTTTGTAAGATTTTAGATTTTGAAGTCGACTCAGACAATAACCGACCTTTATATTTATCGTCGATTATAGTCTAGCAAATTAGTAGTAAATAAAAGTTAACATTTTTTTAAACACTTCATTTATTTTTTATCAGCCATTCTGTAGCCTCGGTTTGAACAAGTTAAAATCAATTTCCTTTTTTGATTATTAATCTTTCGTCTCAACCGCATAACATGGACTTCAATTGTGTTGGAAAAGGGATCAACGTTATCATCCCAAACTTGTTCTATAATCTCTTGGCGCGACACCACCCGATTTTTATTTTCCATTAAATGTTGCAATAAAGAAAATTCTCTGGGAGTTAAATCAATTATGCGGTCCTTCACTTTAAATATTAAAGCAGTTGGATCCAATTCTAAGTCACCAATCCTAAGAATATCTCCACTAATTTGGCCAGGACGTCTTGAAACCACCTTGATTCTTGCCAATAATTCGGATAAAGCAAAGGGTTTGGTCAAATAATCATCAGCTCCTGAGTTTAGAAGTTTTACTTTATCTTCAATTTCCGAACGAACAGTTAATATAATAACTGGTAAGCTTGGTTTTTTTCTTTTTATCTCTTCTAGCACTTGTCGTCCATCTAATTTAGGCAGATTATAATCCAAAATGATTAAATCATAATCATTTGCGAGTGCCAAAAATAATCCTTTCTCTCCGTCAGGAGCAGAATCGATTATAAAATTAGAATTTTTCAAGGCTAAAGATAAAGAATGAGTTATTTCTAAGTCATCTTCAATGAGTAAAATTTTCATACCTCTTATTTTATTGGAAAATTAAATAAAAAACAAGTTTTAAAAATCCGCTGTCTTTTTTCAAAACAGCGGTTGGTCTTTAGGGCCAAATAATATCTTCAAGCGCATAACGACCATAGGGCAGTAGTGCACGATAGCGACATCTCCCTTCTTTTTTTCGACAGAGTGATAAATTACCGAAAAAAATTTTATGACGGCAAGTACCTCTTTTGAAACATTCGTGTCCTCGACAAGTTTTTTGCATAGCTTTTCTTTTTTTATCATTATACAATAAAGGCGATGAACAAAAGATAAACTAATTATTGTTTGCTTTTCCCCTTAATTCAGGCTAATATTTAGTTAGACTATTATGAGACCAAAAGAAAGAAAAACAAGCCATAAAAAGCGTTTAGTTGAGGCTTTAAAAGATAAAATAAGCGATCCTTTTACTGTTAAAGAAGGAAAGTTTCGTTTTGGACAATTAAAAGATTCTGCCTATTATTCTGATTGGACTGAGCATTCTTTTCTTCTAGGCACTGAAGGCAAGGAAGTGGTGGGGAGAACTTTTAATTTTAATAAATTAAAATATTTTGCTTTAGTTGCCATTCTAGCTTTATTAACCCTAATTATCCGAGCCGCTTGGCTACAGGTTGTTAGAGGTGATTATTACCAGCTTCTGGCTGAAGGTAATCGTTTGCGATCAGAAATAATTGAACCGCGTCGAGGCATTATCTATGCTAAAGATCTTCAGCCTTTAGTAAAGAATAAAGCTAATTTTGTTTTATATTTCAGACCAATTGATTTACCTCGAGATGAATTAACTCGTGATAATTTAATTCGTCGTCTTAGCCGGGTTCTTGATGGTGAAGCTAAAACCCTTAATCCCCTCCAAGAAAATAAAACTCAGGAACTTGATTTAGTCTCTGATAGCGCTACCTTCTATCAGATTAAAGATATTCTATCAGAAGTAAGGATCGGTTCTTTGGAGTCATATCAACCTCTTTTTGTAGCAGACAATATTGATTATGATAAAGCAATGCTATTAGCCTTGGAGTTAGCTGATTGGCCTGGAGTATTTTTATCTAATAAGATTAGACGAGAATATATTTATCCAAACACCGGACACATTTTAGGCTATACTGGCAAAATTAATGAACAAGAATTGGAGAAGTTTGGTCGAGAGTATTCCTTAATTGATTATGTAGGCAAAATTGGTTTAGAATATTCTTGGGAAAAAGAATTAAAGGGAAAGCCAGGACAAAAAAATATTGAAGTAGATGCTTTAGGAAGACAGAAAAAAAATATTAATGAAATTCCGGCCGAAGACGGCTATAATCTATTATTATCTTTAGATTTAGATCTTCAACAAAAAGCAGAAGAGATAACTAATATCTATTTAGAAAAATATAACCTTCATCGAGCAGCCGTCATTATTCTTAATCCTAATAATGGCGAGATTTTAGCTTTAGTTAGTTTGCCTAATTATGATAATAATGCTTTTGCTCGAGGAATTAACCAGGAGGAATATAATAAGTTTTTAGAAGATCCTAATAAACCCTTATTTAATCGAGCTATAAGCGGTGAGCTACCATCTGGATCAACCATTAAACCAATTTTTGCTGCGGCTGCTTTACAGGAAAAGATAATTGATGAAAAAACTAGTTTTTTTAGCACTGGTGGCCTAAGAATTAGCCAGTGGTTTTTCCCAGACTGGAAAGATGGTGGACATGGTACAGTTGACGTGAGAAAAGCAATCGCTTGGTCAGTTAATACCTTTTTCTATTATATAGGTGGTGGTTATCGAGATTTTGAAGGATTAGGGATAGATAAATTAGTTAAATATGCTCACTTATTTGGTTTAGGTGAAAAAACTGGAATTGATCTTCATGGTGAAGCAGTTGGTTTTGTTCCGACTGAAAAATGGAAAGAAAAAGTTAAGAATGAACCTTGGTATATTGGTGACACCTATCACTTTGCTATTGGCCAAGGAGATGTCCTAACAACACCACTGCAAGTAGCTAATTATACCGCTGCCATTGCTAATGGTGGAGATCTATACACTCCTCATTTAGTTACCGGAATTTTAGGGGGAGAGAACCAAGTAACTAAAAAAATAAATAAAAAATTAATCAGAGGTAATTTTATCAGCCCCCGTAATTTAGAAATAGTGAGAGAGGGAATGAGACAAACAGTGACTCTAGGTAGTGCTCAATATTTGAATATTTTACCAATTGAAGTAGCGGGCAAAACTGGTACGGCTCAATGGTCTAGTAAAAAACCGCCTCATGCTTGGTTTACAGGTTTTGCCCCTTATCGTGATCCAGAATTAGTGATCACCGTCTTAGTCGAAGAAGGAACTGAGGGCAGTCAAACTGCTGTTCCAATTGCCTTTGATATTTTAAATTGGTATTTTAGGAATAATGAATAATATATAAAATATATTTAGTTTATGAAATCCAACCGCACAGCTCTATTAGTTATTGATATTCAAAATGATTTTTGTTTACAAAATTCTTCTTATAACAAACTGGGATATCCCGTAAAACAAAATATTAAGCTAGCAAATAAGGTTGATAAACTGATTAACAGATTTAAAGATAAAAAAGTTAAAATTTATTACATTCTTTCTAATTATGATAACTATATCATCAATAATAAAAAGTGTGGTTTTTGTTTTAAAAACAGCGATGGCGCTGAATCTTTTCTATCTAAAACAAGGGCAGATAGGATAATAAAGAAAACAACTCATGATGGTTTTTATAAAACAAAGTTAGATTATTTTTTAAAGAAAGATAATATAAAAACTATTCTATTGACCGGGATATCAACCTCTGTCTGTGTGGATTCCACAGCTAGATCGGCAGTTTATAGGGGATTTAATACAATAATTATTAGAGATGGCGTGACTTCTAGAGATAAAAATTTACATAATTTTTCCTTAAATAATTTTAAGGTCAATTTCGGTGATGTGCAAACATCTAAAAATATATTAATGAAAATAAAATAATATGGATATAAAGTTGCAAAAAAAAGGTCTTGATATAGAAATAAAAGCAAAATACGCAGATCAAAAAAAAGCTAGAGATATATTAAAAACTAAAAAAGCAAAATTTTTGGGAAAATTTAATATGCAAGATACGTACTTTAATGTAAAAAAAGGAAGACTGAAAGCTAGAATTGGTGATATCAAAGATATTTTAATCCAATATAATCGAGAAAATAAAAAACATCCAAAAAGAAGTGATTTTTTAGTTTCAGTTATAGATAAGAATTCTAATATAATTCCCAGCCTAAAAGAATCTTTAGGAATAAAAGTTGTTGTCAAGAAACAACGGGAAATCTATGTTTTAAATAATATTAGATTTCATACAGATATTGTTAGGGGACTTGGAAAATTTATTGAGATTGAGGCCAGAGGTGAAAAAGAAAGTGAGCTCAAAACTTTAAGAAAACAAATGAAGGAATGGTTAGAATTGTTAGGCATAGAAAAGAAAGATTTAATTGCTTGGTCTTATAGTGATTTATTGCTTAAAAAATAATTTTAATAAATAAAAAAAGCCTTAACTATTAGTTAGGGCTTTTGTGATATTAATGATGAATTAATATTCTTCCACTTCGACTATTGTACTTGGCATATGCATAGTGACATGAGTGGTTGCCTGATTCAGCCTAATACTGACATCTCCGTCTTTTAGATTAATTATCATAACGTCTCCATAATGCATTCTTGTGGAAATTCCAAGTCGATTGTCTAATAATTTATTTACGACTCGCATTGGGGTTTTTAAGCAATTTTCAGAATTCATCACCAAAATAACAGTATGCTCTTTGGTGTTATTATTTATTTCAGCGATTATCAAAGCAGCTCGTTCTTTTGGTTCTTCATTTTTAGCTGTGCGAAGATCAGTTAGTTTATGACAGGGGAGATTAAATTTTTTTTGTATTTTGTTGGCTATTTTAGTAGCATTTGGGGCAGATGAAAATATTAACATCATTCTTTGCCCCACGGTTTCTTTCTTAATAAGCTCTGTAATACTATTTACTCTTTTTTCATGCATTCCCCCTTCATTGCCTTGACCATGACAAATAACAATCATTTGTTCCATTTTTCCTCCTTTTTTACATTTATTTTTTAATATACATCTTAACTATTAAAGCAATAAAAAGTGCTCTTGTCAATTATCATTTAGCACTCTCTTGACGGGAGTGCTAAGTTTGTATATAATGAAAAACATGATTAGTGAACGCAAGAAGTTTATTCTTCAAACAATTATTAAAGAATATGTAAAAACTGCTCAGCCGGTTTCTTCAGGCATTTTAGTGGAGAAATATAAGTTAAATGTTTCCCCTGCTACGGTACGTAATAAAATGATGGAATTAGAAGAAGAGGGCTATATCTATCAACCCCACACTTCAGCTGGAAGAGTTCCCACTGAATTAGCCTATAGATTAGAATTAGAAGACAAAAAAAAGAATAAAGAGCTAAGAGAAACAGAGATAAAGATACTGGAAGAAGTTTTTGCTCATGATGAGCTGTCACTTAAAAAAACAGCCAAAAAAATAGCTGAAATATCTGATTCAGCTGTATTCTGGGCTTTTCATAAAAATGATCTATACTATACTGGTCTTTCTAATCTTTTTGCTCAACCAGAGTTTAAACAAGTTGATGCTGTTCAAGATTTTTCAGCAGTAATTGATCGTATGGAAGAAATTATTGATGATATTTTTGAAGAGCTAGAAGAGAAAGAACAAGTTTTGATTGGCTCTAAAAATCCTTTTGGTAATTTTCTTAGCACAGTCTTAGTGAAATATAAGAATAAGAACAAAACAGGAATACTTGGCATTCTAGGACCAATGCGTATGAATTATGATCATAATTTAGCTCTAGTTAATTTTATAAAAAAGAAATTTAAATAAAACTATGAAGAAAATAAAGTTAGGTATTTATCAGCACTACAAAGGTCAAGAATATAGAGTCATCAATGAAGCAATTGATTCCGAAAATAAAGAAGGACTAGTCATCTATCAAGATGTTAAAGATGAAAATAAGATTTGGGCACGTCCTAAGAAAATGTTTTTAGAGACAGTGGAAGTTGATGGCAAGAAAAAACTAAGATTTAAGTTTATTAAAGAAGAAAATGAATCTTGGGAAAACAAATATAAAAGAGCCCTAGCTGATTATCAAAATTTAGTAAAACAGAATGATAAAGATAAGCAAGAGTTTGTTAAATATGCCATTGGCGATTTTCTCCATGATATTCTACCAGTCTATGACCACCTTAAAATGTCCTTATCCAGTTTAAATGGCGATGAAGAGAAAAGTCCTTGGGTTGAAGGGGTAAAGCATGTATTAAAACAATTTAAGGAAGTATTAAATAACAAGGGAATTGAAGAAATCAAAACTATTGGTGAGAAATTTAACCATGAAACCATGGAAGCACTTGAAGGAGAAGGAGAAAAAGTTAAGAAAGAAGTAATGCCAGGTTATAAATTAAAAAATAAAGTAATTAGACCAGCTAAAGTGATAGTTGGTTAATAAGTTAAAAATATATGTCATTAATAAAATGGGCTCCATTTTTTCCAGACTTTGAAGACATGGAAAAAGAATTTAACAATCTACCAGCTGTACGTGGAAATCGTTTTGGTTTCACTCCAGCAGTGGATATGTACGAAGATAAAGACAATATCATTGTTGAAACCCAATTAGTGGGTATTGATCCGGAAAAAGTGGACATTTCAATTAACAACAACACTTTATGTATTAAAGGTGAAAGTGAAAAGAAAAGTGAAGTTGAAGAAAAAAATTACTATCGTAAAGAAATTCGTCAAGGAGCTTTCTATCGCTCTATTCCTTTACCAACCAGAGTAGATGGAGATAAAGCAGAAGCAGTTAATGAGGATGGTATTCTTAAAATCACCATTCCCAAAATAACAGAACAGAAAGCTAAATCTATTAAGATTAAGAGTAAAAAGAAATAAATATGAATAACTTCAAAGAAGTATACGACAAAGAAACAGAGATATGTCACCAAGAGTTTAATAAGAATAAAGGTTGTAATTGGGGTAAATGTGAAAATTGTGGTGTTATTCCTCTACTTCATAAATTAAACACGAATGAGGTTATTGAAGATAAAGAAAAAATTAATAAATTAAAAAATAATATACTAACTAAATAAGAAAAAATATGTCAAAAATTTTAGGAATTGATTTGGGTACTACCAATAGTGCAATGGCTATCATGGAGGGTGGAGCCCCAAAGATTATTGAAAACATTGAAGGAAACAGAACTACCCCATCAGTAGTTGCCATTTCCAAAGATAACGAACGCTTAGCTGGTCAGGCAGCTAGACGTCAAGCTGTTATTAATCCTGAAAATACTATTTATGCTGTTAAAAGGTTAATTGGCCGTCGTTTTAACGATGAAGAAGTGCAGAATGATATTAAAACTTCTCCTTTCAAGATTCTTCAAGCTGGTGAAGGAGTGAAAGTAAAGATGGGTGATAAAGAATATACTCCTCAAGAGATATCAGCTATGATTTTAGCTAAATTAAAAGCTGACGCTGAAGCTAAAACTGGTGAAAAGATCACTGAAGCTATTATTACTGTTCCTGCTTATTTCAACGATGCTCAACGTCAAGCCACTAAAGACGCTGGTCAAATTGCTGGCTTAGAAGTAAAGCGTATTATCAATGAACCAACCGCAGCTGCCCTGGCCTATGGCTTTGATAAAAAACAAGGTCAAAAGATTGTTGTTTATGATTTAGGTGGCGGTACTTTTGATGTGTCAGTTCTAGATATTTCTAGTGATACAGTTGAAGTAAAGGCTACTAATGGTGATACTCATTTAGGTGGTGAAGACTTTGATCAAAGAATTATTGATTGGATTATTGCTGAATTTAAGAAAGATCAAGGAGTTGATTTAGCTAATGATACTTTAGCCCTACAAAGGATTAAAGAATCAGCTGAAAAAGCCAAGATTGAATTATCAACTTCGCCAGAAACTGAAATCAACCAACCTTTCATCACTACTGACGCTAATGGCCCTAAACACTTAGTAATGAAACTAAGTCGAGCTAAATTAGAAGAATTAATTGGTGATTTAGTTGATAAAACTATTGAGCCCTGCAAAAAAGCAATAGAGGATTCCGGCTTCCAATTAAGTGATATTAATGAAATTGTTTTAGTTGGTGGTATGACCAGAATGCCAATTGTTCAACAAAAAGTGAAGGAATTTTTTGGTAAAGAACCAAATTTAAATGTAAACCCCGATGAAGTAGTTGCTATGGGAGCAGCTGTTCAAGCTGGTGTGCTTCAAGGTGATGTTAAAGATGTGTTATTGTTAGATGTCACTCCTCTTACTCTCGGTATTGAAACTTTAGGTGGTGTAGCTACTCCTTTGATTGAAAGAAACACTACTATTCCAACTTCTAAACAACAAATTTTCTCTACCGCCGCTGATAGTCAACCTTCAGTAGAGATCCATGTTGTTCAAGGTGAACGCCCAATGGCTCAAGATAATAAAACATTAGGTAGATTTATTTTGGATGGTATTCCACCTGCTCCAAGAGGAGTTCCTCAAATTGAAGTAAAGTTTGATTTAGATGCTAATGGTATTTTAAATGTTAGTGCGACTGATAAGGCGACTAACAAGCAACAAAAAATTACCATTACTGCCTCCTCTGGTCTTTCTGAAGAAGAGATTGATAAAATGAAGAAAGAAGCTGAATCTCACGCTGAAGAGGATAAAAAGAAAAAAGAACAAGTAGAAACCGTTAATCAAGCTGATGTAGTTATCTTTACTACTGAGAAAATGCTTAAAGAATCAGGTGAAAAAATGAAAGAAGAAGATAAAAAAGAATTAGAAACTAAAGTTGGAGAACTAAAGAAAGCTAAAGAAGCTAACAACATTGAAGACATGAAGAAAGTGATGGAAGAACTTAATACTATCGCTCAAAAGATTGGTGCCGCTATGTATCAAGCTCAACCAGGAGCTGAACAGGCTCAAGCTAACCCAGAAGAACCAAAAAAGGAAGAAGATAATGTTGTTGAGGGCGAAGTAGAAGAAAAAAAAGAGGATGATAAACCTGAAGAAGAAACTAAATAATTTAGATATTGATAGGTTGCCTCTTTAAACAAGGGGCAACTTGTTGAATAGATAAATATAATTATGTCCAAAGACTATTACAATATATTAGGTGTTTCTAAAGATGCTTCTGAGAATGATATTAAGAGTGCTTTTCGTAAGAAGGCACATGAGTTTCATCCTGATAAGGGTGGTGATGAAAGTAAATTTAAAGAAGTTAATGAAGCCTATCAAGTTTTAGGGAACGCTACTAAAAGGAAACAGTATGATCAATTTGGTTCTGCTTTTCAAAATGGCCAAGCTGGTGGTCCTGGCTTTGGTGGTTTTCAGGGTGGTGGCATGAATTTTGATTTTGAAGACTTGGGAGATATGTTCGGTGGCTTTGGTGATATTTTTGGTTTTGGTGGTAGTCGTCGTTCTTCTCAGCGCTCTACTCGAGGACGAGATATTGAAATGATAATTGTTTTAGACTTTTTAGAAGCAGCTTTTGGTGGTGAAAAAGAAATTTCTTTTTCCAAGAATGTTGCTTGCAAACATTGTAAAGGTAGTGGAGCTGAACCAGGAGCTAAAATTGAAACCTGCAAAACTTGTAATGGCCAGGGAAGAATTAGCCGAGTACAAAGAACTATTTTAGGCAATATTCAAACTCAAGCTACTTGTTCTGATTGTAATGGCGAAGGAAAAATATACAGCAAGAAATGTTCTAAATGTCGTGGTAATGGCATTATCCATGATCAGGTCAAGTTAAAAGTAAAAATTCCTGCTGGAATTGATCATGGCGAATCAATTCGTCTTGGTGGTCAAGGTGAAGCTGGGCAAAAAAATTCTCCAGCTGGTGATTTATATCTAAGAATAAAAGTAAAACCACATAAAGACTTTATTCGTGATCACTATGATATTAGGAGTGAAAAGAAAATTAATATTATTCAAGCTAGTTTAGGTGATAAAATTGAGATTAATACTATTCATGGTCCAGTTAAACTAAAAATACCAGAAGAGACTCAATCAGGTACAATTTTTAAACTCAAGGATAAGGGCATAGACAAGCTACATGGGCGAGGAGTAGGTGAGCATTTTGTTAAAATTATTGTAGAAACCCCTAAAAACCTCAACAAGAAACAAAAAGAGCTACTAAAAGGTTTAAAGTTGTAATAAAATTGATTTTTTGTCAATTTTTAGGCCTATTTTTATTGACTTTTCTAGTTATAGTGCTAAAATATAGGTGTCTTATTATTAATGTATTCAAAAACTTATGTGTAAATGTAATTGGTTTAAAAAGCTTTTTTTAGGCAAAAATTGTTGTAAGATAGAAGATTGTTGCCCAAAGGAAGAAACTAATGAAGCAGTTGCTCCAGAAGCAACTCCAGAAACCCCAGTGGTCGAAGATACTCCAGAAATGACCCCAGAAACTCCAGCTGTTGAAGAAGTTGAAAAAACTGAATAAATTATTTAGTTTATAGCTTAAAAAACGCGTTTGGTCGCGTTTTTTAGGTATAAAATATCAATAAAATGTTAATTGATACTCATGCTCACATTAATTTTTCTGCTTTTAAAGACGATGCTGATGACACTATTCGTCGGTCTTTAGCTAGTGATACTTGGATGATCTTAGTTGGGTCTGAGTATAAAACCTCTAATCGAGCCTTAGGCTATGCTAATAAATATGAAAAAGGTGTTTATGCTGCTATTGGTCTTCATCCTATTCATTTAGAGGACATTAAGGTAAAGAACGATGATGAAAGTGGTAGTTATGAATTTCATTCTCGAGCAGAAGCCTTTGATTACGATAGTTATGAAAAGTTAGCTAAATTTGAAAAAGTAGTAGCAATTGGTGAAATTGGCCTAGATTATTATCATTTAGACCCTAAAAAAAATATTCAAGCAGCCAAAAAGAAGCAACATGAGATATTTGCTCAACAATTACTATTGGCTCGTAGCTTGGATTTACCAGTTATTATTCATTGTCGTCAAGCTCATGATGATTTATTTGAAATTTTACAAGAATTCAAGAAAGAATATGGTCATATTATTCCCAATGATCGTCCCTGGGGAGTGGTGCATTGCTTCTCTGGCACTGAAGATTTAGCTTGGAAATACTTTAATTTAGGATTATTAATCTCTTTTACTGGTTTAATTACTTTTAGCAAACAATGGGATGATTTAATTAGAAAAGTGCCTTTGAATAAGATATTAATTGAAACTGATGCTCCTTATATGACCCCAGAACCATATCGAGGTCAGAGAAATGAGCCAGTTTTGGTTCAATATGTTGCTAAAAGAATTGCTGATATTAGGAATATTAGGCCGGAAAAAGTAGCTGAAATTACTACTGCGACTGCTCGTTCTTTATTTAGAATTTAAATTTTATAGACGATTGACATAAATAGTTTTTTACTATATAAAATAGATGGGGAAAACTTAAGCCCTTCTTATTTTTTGCATTTAAAATATGAAAAATAAAAATAATTATTGGCCAACCGCTCTAAGAATAATGGTTAGACTAACTGGTTGGATTGCTTTTCCAGTAATTATCGCCATTTTTTTAGGAAAATGGTTAGATCGTAGATATGATACTGAGCCCTGGTTATTCTTACTAACAATTGGTATTAGTTTCACTATCTCTATGATTGGTTTAGTTATTAATGCTGTTAAAGAGTTTAAAAAAATTGAAAGAGAAGTACAGGCTAAACCTGATGAAAAAAATAATAAAGATAATAATTCAAAATAATGTCCGGAGAAATTGTTCACGAAAATACATTATATGCTGAGCCAATTGCCCAGATTGGCAGTTTTCCTATCACCAACTCTTTTTTAAATTCTATTTTAGTATTGGTGATTGTAATTATTTTAGGAATTGTAGTCAGTCGTCGGATTAAAAAAGTACCAACTGGTTTACAGAATATGATGGAAATGATCATTGAGAGTTTCCTTGGTATTTTTGATGAAGTCACTGGCAGCAGAAAAAGGTCTCTAAAGTTCGCGCCTTTAGTTTTAGCCTTTTTCTTTTTTGTTTTGTTAAATAATTGGTTAGGAATTTTGCCAGGAGTTGGTTCTGTCGGCCAAATAGTTGAACATGGTCATCAAAAAATGTTCATTCCCTATTTCCGTGGAGGAACAGCTGATTTAAACACTACTTTAGCTCTAGCTACAATCGGTGTGGTCATTAGTCATATTATTGGTGTGATAACTGTTGGTGCTTGGAAATATTTAAATAAATTTATTAACATTAAAGCTTTTTTAGAGATACCAAAGAAGATTAAGAAAGACCCAATGATTGTATTGGTTAATCCAATTAAAGCTTTTGTAGGCTTAATTGAGGTTATTGGTGAACTAGCTAAAATTGCCAGCCTATCTTTTCGTTTATTTGGAAATATTTTTGCGGGAGAAGTATTGTTAGCTTCGATGTCAGCTATTTTAGCTTTTGGTGTGCCCATTCCATTCTTATTGTTAGAGGTTTTAGTTGGGGCCATCCAAGCTTTGATTTTCGCCATGTTGATTTTGACATATCTTACTATCAGTACGACCGCTGAAGAACATTAATTAAAATTTAAATAAGGGTAGAGATTAAATAGTTTATTTTTTTTCACCCAATAAAATTATGGAACAAGTAATGTTAGCTAAAGCACTAGCTATTGGCATTGGCGCCATTGGCCCTGGTTTCGGGGTTGGTTTTATTGGAGCTAAAGCTATGGAAGCGATTGGACGCAACCCAGAAGCAACCGGTAAGATTTTAGTACCGATGCTTTTGATTGCTGCTTTTGCCGAAGCGATTGCTATTTACGCACTAGTTGTTGCCTTTAGTATTCACTAATAGTAGCTTAACGAACTGCCTCAATATTAGAGGCAGAGGTTAGATTATTATTAAAATTATATGGAATCATTAATTTCAACTTTTCACATTGACATTAAATTGTTGATTGCTCAAGCAGTTAATTTTGCTATTGTTTTAGCAATTTTATATTACTTAATTTTTAAGCCCTTAGTTAAAACCATGAACGATCGTTCAGATAAAATTGACAAGAGCCTAAAGGATGCTGAAGAAATCGAAAAAAAGTTAGTTCTAACAGAAACAGAACGAGAAGACATCATGAATGCTGCCAAGAAGCAAGCTAATGCCATTGTTGAAGAAGCTAATAAACGAGGCGAAGACAAAAGAAACGAAATGTTAGTAAAGGCTAAAAAAGAAATTAGCCAAGTTATTGCAGCTGAAAAAGAAAAAATTAGTCAGGATAAAGAACAAGCTTTGAAAGAAATTAAGAAGGAAGTAGCCGAATTAGTTATCCTTACAGTTGAGAAATTATTAAACGAAAAAATGAATAGTGATAAGGATAAAGAATTAATTAAGAAAATGGTTAAATAATTATGAAGACTTCTGCCCAACAATACGCTCAAGCCCTATTTGAAGTTGTGGTTGATAAACCTAAAAAAGAAATTGAGTCAGGACTCAAGAATTTTATAGTATTGTTAAATGATAATAATGATTTGAATAAGATAGATGAAATTATTGAAAGCTTTCAAGCGATTTGGAGTAGGGAAAATAAAGAGCTATTAGCTGAATTAACAACTGCTCGTGAATTAGGAAAGGCTAGTCGGGATGAAGTAGTTAATTATCTAAAAAAGATTACTAAAACAGAGAAGATAGATTTAAAAGAAAAGACTGATAAGGAAATTTTAGGTGGGTTTATTTTAAAGTATAACAGTAAAGTAATTGATGGT
>CAYXNV010000011.1:0-27160 GCA_964466835.1 uncultured Gammaproteobacteria bacterium | reverse complement strand
TTCCCGCTGCCATTACTTCCTCTACCACCTGGAGCACTCTATCAGCCAAAATGCCATTAGTACTGAGATCAAGAATAGCGTTGGGGAATATTTTATGTTGTAGTTTAATGATGTCAACAATGTCTGGCCGAAGAATAGCTTCACCACCAGAGTTAATAATTGTTTCTACTTCGCTAAGGATTGGGTCTTTAAAGATTTTTTCCATTTCTTCTAAAGTTAACGGGTTAGAACAGTTTTCTTTTTTCCAGATCTGGCAATGAGTACAGTGAGAATTACAATTATCAGTTACCTCAAACCAGATCCAACGTGGTTTAAGGGGTTGATTGCAAGATTTAAGAACTATATTTTTATTACCAGACCAAAAACGTTTAAGAAATTTTTTTATCATATTATTTTTTATTCGCCTCAATATACATTACTCCTGATTGAGGATAGAAAATTAGGAGGAAGGGATAGAAAATCGTAGCCAATACCCGAGGAGCTAACTTAACGCCAATAAAGCGAATTATTTTATAGATTATTTTTATTATTAATTTTTTAATTGATAGTTTGGTAGGGGAATTATTTGGATTTGATTCTACTTTAAATTTACGAGCGCTTTTAAAGTGTAATTTGGCTGCTAATAAATCTAGGAAAAGCTCTCTTAATTGTCGGAATTTATTAATATAGCTTATTTTTATATTATTAAAATCATTTAACTCTAAAATCTTTTTAATTGCTTTTCCGCTCCAACGACTAAGATGGTGATAGGGGTAGTCCCAGCCAGCTAAATTAACAAAGATTCTCTCTCGAGAGGGAATACTCATGATTAATAATCCCTCAGATTTAAGCAACTTCTTAGTTTCTCTAACTATTTCAATCGGATTATCAGTATGCTCAAAAACTTCAAACATAGTGATATAGTCAAATTGATTATGAGGCGGATTAGCTAGAAAATCTTCAATAGTTTGGGCATAAAGGTGATCAAATTTAAAGAAATGCTTAGCAATTTTAATTGCTTCACGATCAATATCAACGCCATAGACATTGGCCCCTAATTTCTTAGTTTCATTAAGGAATTCGCCGGTGCCACAACCTAAATCTAATATATATTGATCTGTTAATTGAGGGTGATGTTTTAGAAAATATTCATGATAGCCATGAATATGACGGGGTTTAAATTCATTTTTTACATTATAACTATCACCTTTTTCATACCATTCGCCCCCAGGATGAGAAAAAGGCGCCCAATATTGTCCTTGGCAATTAGGGCAATGATATAGAGAAAATTGCCCATCTTTATTCTTAATATCTTTAATAAATTTGGGTTTATTAGCCTCCCGGCAGAAGGGACAAGGTTGATTTGCTTCTTTTAAGGGCATATAATTAATTTAGGATGATATGATTTATTATATTTAATTATCATCTAAAAGGCAAATTAGGATAAAATAATAAAATGAAAGAATTTTTTTGGTCAAAAATAGAGAAGATTACACCCAATAAATATCATGATGCCGTTATTCATGAGGGCTTTAGGCGTTATTTCTCAAATACCGGCTGGTTATTTGTGGGTCAGATAGTTTCTTTATTGATTTCTTTCTTTGTTGGCGCTTTTATCGCTCGTCATTTAGGGCCAGAATATTATGGAATTCTGAATTATGTTATTAGTTTTGTGACTATTTTTGGCATCTTTTTTTGTTTCAGTTTTGACGCTGTTTTGAGTCGAGAGTTTATTAAACATCCTGAGAAAGAAAAAGAGTTGTTAGGGACCTTTTGGTTGGTTAAATTAATTGGCGGAATCTTAACCCTTGTTTCCGCTACTCTATTTGCTTTATTCGCTCAATTTGATCACCTCACCTTTTTATTAATAGTTATCTTTTCCACTTATTTCATTATTCAGTCTACTAGTGTAATTAGTCTTTTTTTTCAAGCTAAGGTGCAGAGCAAGAAAAGCTCAAAAGCTCAGATAGCCGGGAATATATTATCTTCAATTCTTAAAATCGCTTGGCTTTTTTCAGGCACTGGACTTATTTGGTTGATATTGATTTATATTTCCGATGTCCTCTTTAATGGCATCTTTCTAATCTACTATTATCAACGAAGTGGAGGGCGTCTTCGTTATTGGCGTTATAGTTGGGAGCAAGGCAAGAAGTTTCTGCGAGCTGCTTGGCTCTTAATGTTTTCTGGTTTGGCAATTTTTGCGATTTTGAAGATAGATCAAATTATTATTGGCGAGCTGTTAAATAAAACAGCGGTTGGCTATTATGCGGTAGCTGATAAATTAACAGAGGTTTGGGATTTTATTCCCAGAATGATTTGTGTATCTTTATTTCCTGCTATTATTAATGCCAGAATGACTAGTGGCCAAGTTTATAATAAGCGCCTTAAGCGCTTATATTGGTTAATGTTTATTTTGGCTATTTTAATAATGATTTTCACTTTAGCTATATCTAAACCATTGATACTGTGGTTATTTGGAGGAGATTATTATGCTTCCATTAATATTTTACGAGTTTATATTTTATCTTTGCCTGGTATCTTTTTGTTTACGGCTGCTAATCAACGATTATTAGCTGAGAGTCGAGAAAAAGTTATTTTTATTGCTAATTTTATTGGTTTAGCTATTAATGTTAGTTTAAATTTTATTCTCCTGCCTCGAATGGGGTTATTGGGAGCGGCTTGGGCCACAGTTATTACCTTTGTTTTTCTGGCTTTATTTATGATGATTGTAAAACAGAAGAAAGTTTAGTAAGGAAGTATTCGTTTTTAAATTCCATTTGGACTCTTAATTCGGCGGCTCGACCGAATTTTTTTCTTTTTTCCGGATCATTCAATAGATTATTAATAGCTTCAGCTAAAGCAATTGAATCTTTAATAGGAACAGTTAGTCCAGTAACATTATTTAAACTAACTTCTTCCACCGCTGTCTTGAGATAGGTGTTAATGACTGGTTTTTGATAAGCCATTGCTTCTAATTGAACTAAACCAAAAGCTTCACTACGAGCACAGGAAGGGAAGATAAATAAATCACTAGCTAAATAATATGATTTAAGATCAGGAACATGATCAATAATATTAATCTTATTAGTTAATTCCAATTTTTTAATCAATTTTTCTAATTGTTTCTTTTTTGCTCCTTGGCCAATAATAATTAGATTGGCTTCAATTTTAGCCATAGCAGAAATTAGATATTGAAAACCTTTATAATAGACTAAACGCCCGACTGTTAATAGTAGGGGCTGTTTGTATTTTTCTTTGATTAATTCCGCTTCTTCCAAAAGCTTTGGTGTAGTTTGATAGTTTGTTAAATTTAAACCAAAAGGAATTATTACACATTTGTTTCTATGCTTTTTCAATAAAGGTGAATATTTAATAATGTTTTCTCCACCAACAAATATTTTTTCCGCCCGTTTTAATCCATATTTGATAAAGGGGAGAAAGGGGAGAGCCAATATTTTTTGGCGGACAATATCAGAGTGATACATAATAAATATTTTCTTTTTAGATATAAATGGTAGGGCCAAAAAAGCCAGGGGAAAAGGATGGTGAATTAGGATTATATCGTAATCTTTTACTGTTTTTTTAAAGAATCTAAAAAAATCAAAAGATAAGGGCATGCCCAGCTTTTTTCCCCAAGAAGCAGCTCGATATACTGTTACCCCATTAATTTCTTCTTCTTGTCTAGAGCCCTTTTTTTGACAAGCCAAAACAGATACTTTCAAATCTTTTTTATTAAGGTTTTCAGCAATGTTTCGAACGGTTGTTTCTATGCCACCGATGACAGGATAATATAATTTGTTAACTTGAAGTATTTTCATTTTTGATAATAGTTAATAGATTGCTTACTATTTTATTCCAAGAATAACGAGGATAATTATTTTTTCCTAATTCAATTAATTCAGTTTGTAGAGTTTTATTATTAAATATTTTCTTTAAGATTTCAGAAATATTTTCAGTGCTATCAGGATCAAAGAATAGGGCTCCTTGACCAGCCACCTCTTTAAAGACAGGAATATCTGAACAAAGAACAGGAGTTCCTATTTGTTGAGCTTCAATTATTGGAATACCAAAACCCTCGTAATATGAAGGAAATACTAGGGCTTGAGCATTAGAAAGAAGGATAGTTTTTTCTGTTTCAGAAATAAAACCAGTAAATTTTATATTTTTATTATTATTTTTTTGAATCAATGTCTCCATTCTTTGGTCTTTTTTGCCAACGATAACTAATTGAGCTTCTGAATGTGATTGGTTAAGAATATTAAAAGCAGAAATTAGACGGGATAGATTCTTTCTGGTGCGAGCGTTGCCGATAGCAATGAAATAGGAGATATTAACTAGAGAGAATTTTTTTAGAATTTCTTTTTCAATTTCCTGATCTACTTTAGGCAAGGGAAGAGCATTGACTCCGACTGTAGCTAATTTTTCTGACTTAATTTTTAGTTTATCAATTAATTCTTGGCGAGAAAATTCAGAAACAGTCACAATTTTTAATGACCAACGTTTGACTAGCCATAAGTTTACCTTCCAATACAATTTACCCAAGCAACTAGTTTCTCCTTTAACAACAAAAGGAGCAGCATCATGAATAGTAACAATTTTATTTTTGAAAAACCAAGGAGTAATTAAAGAGGGGCAGAATAAAATATCAATTTTATGTTTTTTTAAAATTTTTCCAAAAGAAAATTGTTGGTGGAGAAAAATTTTTCCTTTACTTAATTTAGAGAAAGGTATGATTACTATTTTTATATGGGCAGGCAAGGGCTTCAGGAATTCAGCTGAGTTTTGATTAGCAAAAACTATTACCTCATCTTCAGGATTATTTGGCCAAGCTTGTAAAATGCCAGCTAAAAAAGTTTCAATTCCTTGATAGCTAGTATGGGGAAGGGCGTTGATGGCGATTTTCATAATTTTATTTTTTTATCCAACAAGAATATAGTTTATAGGGCCAACGAATTAAACGCATTAATAAAGAGGTGGTAATTCCGTAGTGTTTATAGAAGAAATAGTTTTGGGAACGGTAGTAATGGAGTTTACGTTTGCGATTTTGTTTTAGACTGCTACCGCAATAATGAATCAATGAAGCTTCAGGGCAAAGGCCAACTTTAGCTCCAACTTTGTGTGCCCTTAAACAAAGGTCAACATCTTCAAAATAAAGAAAGAAGTTTTCATCCCAACCATTAATTTTTTCAAATAATTCTTTTCTAATAATTAAAGCAGCTCCACTTACCCAATCAGTTTGCCAGAGCGAAGGACTAATTATTTTTTTCCAATTCTCCTTTGTTTTTCTGGTAGTTAAGGAAGACAAGGTGGGAAAGCGACCATGGGCACCAGCCTGGGGAGAAAGATTAGCTGTTAGAAGTTGAGGGGCTAATATGCCAAAATTGGCTTGATTAACAAAAATATTAGCTATTATTGGTAGAATATTAGCGGTAAGTTTAGTGTCACTATTTAAGAAAAATAAGTATTTTCCTTGAGCTAATTTAGCTCCCTGATTGTTAGCAGCTGAGAAGCCAATATTTTCTTTATTTTCTATCAGCCTAACTTTTTCAGAAAATTCTTTTTCTAATATCTCCACGCTATTATCACTAGAAGCATTGTCAATTAGAATAATTTCAAAATCATTTTTTTGGCAAACAGAAAAAATAGAATTAAGACACTGACGAGTGAGGTCAAGAGTATTATAATTGATAATAATAAAAGAAAAAGTCATAATTTTAATTTCCTCCTCGACTTAAAACAGTAGCAATAGTTTTTAAAATGATAGACAGATCTAAATACAGGGAACGATGTTTGAGATAATAAAGATCATATTGTAATTTTTCTAGACTATCTTCTAGTGAGGGAGAATGATACTTGCCAGAGATTTGATCCCAACCAGTTAAACCAGGTTTGGTAAGTAGTCTAGTGCGATAGAAAGGAATATCTTTTTCTAGATCAACTGCAATATCTAATCGTTCCGGACGAGGGCCAATAAAACTCATTTCATTACGGATAACATTAAGTACTTGAGGAATTTCATCAATTCTAGTTTTCCTAATAAATAAACCAAAACCAGTTACTCGATCATCACTAGTAGTGGTTGGGGAGCGGTCATTATTTTCCTCTCGCATCGTTCTAAATTTTATTATCCTAAAGGCTTGACCGTTTATACCTAAACGCATCTGAGTGAAAAAGACTGGACCAGGGCTACCTAATTTAATAAATAGAGCAATAAAAGGCCAGAAAGGTAGAGAGGTTATAAAGATAAATAGAGCCAGGCCAAAATCAATTATTCTCTTTAATAGATTAAAATAACTTTTTTGTCCTTCTTTTAAATTAGTTAAGAACCAATTAGGTCCGATTGCTTCAATAGGGATTTTTCCAGTTAAAAGTTCATAGAGATCTGGATAGCTAAAGAAAGTAATTTTGTATTTTAAGCAATCAAATAAGACTTGTCGTATTTTTTGATCGTCACCAAAATCATCAGCGACAACAATTGCTTTGATGTTTTCTTTTCTAATATGATGATTAAGTTGCTCTAATTCAATTGAGCTTTTGAAAATTGTTCCTATTTGATATTCAAAGCTAGGACTATTTTTTAATTCTTCAATTATTTTTTTAGTACGCTCATTATTACCAATAATTGCCAAATTACCTTTTGGCAGCAAGGAATGAGTAATAGCTTGATATAAATAGCGCCAGAAAATAAATAGAACAACAAAAATTACGATGAAAATAGCTAAATTAGTTCTGGGAGTAATATCTGAATTAACATTTAGATAGAAATATAGAATTGAGAATAAACTACTGAGAACAACTGAATTAATAATTGGGCGGAAAAAACGACGACTATTTACCTTTAAATTTAAGTTATAAAGATTACTTATATAGAAAATTAACAGCCAAATAAAGAAAACAACCAAAAAATGGGGCCAATGATTCATAAAGCTAGCTCCAAAATCAGCTTGTCCATAGCGATAGAGCAGAGTGAGAAGGAGAGCTAAGTGCAAAAAAGCTAAATCTCCCCAAAAAAGAATAGATTTTTTCAAACGATTAAGCATGTTTTAAATATATCAGTTTAGAACCCAAAAATCAATTTGTTTTCTTCAAAAATATGCTATAATAAGCATATAAGTGAATAATTATGTTGATAAAGGAGGAGACTAAGTCAAAACCTAATTTGTGATAGGGATAATTTTGGATTTATTATGCTAACATTAAATAAAAAATTACTATTTAATAACTGGATAATTATACTATCTGGGTTGTTTTTCTTGTTTTTATCCACCACCCCAGCTTTAGCTTTGGGAACTGAGTTTAGACAAGTTAAAACAGCTGATCATCCTGCTGTTTATTTTCTGAGTCACAATAGCCAGCGCAAGAAAACTTATATCAATGCTAATGCCTATTTAAGTTATGGTCATCAGTGGTCAGATATAAAAATTGTTAGTCAATATGAACTTGATGTCTGGTCTGAAGCTAAATTATTACGAACCCCTGGCTTATCTAATATCTATTATATTAATGGAGCTAAAAAAGCTCTAATATCTAGCCCAACAGATTTAGCCACCTTTGGTTTAGTGGGGGAGCCAGTTTTAGAGGCTAGTCAAACAGACTTAGATCAATATGAAACTGTTAATTATACTGAGGTGGGATTAATCAGTGAAGCATCTCTAATTATTGAAAGTGATCCAGTTTATGGTGCCAACAACAATACTTTTCTAACCAACACTAATGGTAATTTAATTGGTATTTTTAAATTACGTTCACCTAGTGGTTTAGCAATTGTTAATTCTATTACTGTCAAAATTACCGGTGTTTATAATAGCGACCTATTAAAAAGTGCTTATGTTCGTGATCAGAATGGTAATACCTATAAAGCTAATGTTGGCTTGAGTAAAATTAGTCGTCAGGCAGTGATAAGTTTTTGGGAGCCATTACAAATACCAGCCGGCAGTGAAAAAGATATTAGATTATTTTTAGATATTGGCACTTGTACTTGTAGTAATCAATCAATGAGGGCGGAAATCCAAAGTGCAGACGCTATTCAGTCAGATTTAGTAGCTAGTGGTCAATTTCCTTTACTGGGAACGCAGTTTAATGTTTTCTCTGGAGCTGGTTATGTTGGTGCAGTCAGAACTCAAGAACAAAGTATTGCTAATGAAAATTTAGCTATCTCTAATGGTAGTCGTTTGGTGGGTAAGTTTGATATCTATGAAGACACTAATAATGAAGATTTTTATTTGAAAGAAATTATTTTTTCTAATCAAGGCAATGCTACTTGGAATGATTGGGAAGATTTTCGTTTATTAAAGGATGGAGAAATCATTGCTCGATCTAGTGAACTAGGTGATTATGGTCGGATTAAGTTTATTATCAATTATTGTCGAATTAGTAATAGTGAGCCAGCTGAGCTAACTGTTCTGGCTGGCTTAAAAGAAGATTATAATCCTAATTCAATTGTGGACTTACAAGTTCATAGTTTATGGTCAGTTGGGAAAGTATATGGCTTTTCTTTACCAACCGAGATTAATAATTTAGATGAAGAAATAACTTTAAATTAAATATATGAAAAAAATATTAATAAGAGTTCTATTGTTTTCTGGTTTTTTATTAATTTTGCCACTCTTTGCTCAAGCTAATTGTAATCAAGATACAGTGGTAGATTTTGTTGCTCGTGATCCTTATGGCACCTTTATTCCCAATGTCTATGTTGATGTTTATAAACAGGAATTAGATGCTAATAATAGGCCAAAACCAACCACTCATTTTGCTGGCGCCACCACTGATTCAACTCTGGGGTTTGCTCGTTTAACCTTCCGTAATAGTGCGGTTAATTCTGATACCTATGTTTTTAAAGTGAGAACGATGAATGATGAAGATGCTATTTTTTGGTTCTATAACAATACTTTAAATTGTGGTCAAAATGTCACCATTGAAAAAACTTTAAGTGGCATTATATTCACCCTCCGTGATGCTGATGGCGCTTTGTTGAAAAATACTAACTTTGGCGTTTATTCTCAATTATATAGTTCTGGAGGAAGTCCACTCAATGAAAAGAAAAATCATATCACTAATCTTAATACTGGTTCCTCTGGCCAAGCTAAAATTTATTTACCCCAAGGAAGTGTGCGAGGTCTTAATGGTTACATGAGTGATCATTATGCAATTGAATTTAATCGCCCCAATTCCACCTTTAATTTCTATGATATTGAAGTTACTGATGGTGAACTAACTGGAGTTAATTATTATCTCAGTGCCTTGAGGATTAAACTCCAGAGTAGTGATGGCAGTCCCTTTCCACCCAACACTAAAGTGGAAGTTTATGAGCAAACAGTTGGCTTAGATAACGAAAAAGAAAAAGGGAATAGAGTAGGAGATTTTTTAATTGGTGATAATGGTTATGGTAATTTTGAGGTAGCAGCCGGAGTTTATGTCTTGGGAGTTAAAGGAGCTAATAATCAATATCAATATTTTTGGGATATTGAGGCAGAAAGTGGAAAAACAACCGAATACACAGTTACTGCTAGTCAAACTTGGACCCAATCCCAGGGCTCATGCCAAAATAATTCCCAATTTATTTTAAATGTGCACAATTTTAGTGGTGAAATAGCTCCTGGCTTAAAATTTGAACTTTATGAACAAGAATTAGATAGCAATGGCCTGCCAATTGCTGGCGACAAGGTTGGTGGTGGCACTCTTAATGCCTATGGCCGTGGAGAAATTACTTTCCGACCCGATCCCAGAATCGGTTACGCTATTAAAATTTGGGATAGACGATCTGATTTAGGAGAGTATTGGTTCTATGATGCGGTTAAGTTTGTTTGTGATTATAATCGTAATATTGATAAAGTAATTCCGGCCTTACGAATTGTTCTCCGTGACGCTGATGGTAATCTAAAAAGAAACTATAATTTCTCTCTCTACGCTCAGCGCTATGATGCTGACAATAATCCTACCAGAGAAGATCGAGATTCTATTGCTAACCTACGAACTGACAGCGGTGGTCAAGCGATAATTTATGTTTCTCCCTATAACGCCTATCGCTCTAATCAAACCGGCGCCTATGCAATTAGGGCTAAAGATTCTAGTGGCAATTATTTCACTGTCTATAATATAAAAATCCAACCAGATCGTGACTATACTTTCCAGCAACTCTTTAGTGGTTTATCAGGCCAGCTATCCGATGCTTTTAAAAGAGTTCAGGCTGATAAGGAGGTTCGTCTTTATGAGCAAATTAACAGTGGGGGTGGCAAAGTGTTGGGTAAATTATTATTAAAGAAGAAAACTGATAGTGGAGGTAATTTTCGTTTTGATTATCCCACTGGTACCTATGCTTTAGCTGTTTCTGATCAGTTTAATCAGGAGAACGCTTTTTGGAACATTGGTGTTAATAGTCAAAATAATTATCAAAGCTTAGTTACTAATCTGACTCGGCTTGGTTTATCAAAAGCTCAGAGCGGAGGAATTTCTGGCGATGTTTATTTTAAATTATATAAGTTAGTTAGTAACAATAATTCTACCTTTTATCGTGATCAAGAGATTGCTAATTTAAAGCTGGAAAGTGATCGAACAATTACTATTCATTTAGCAGCTGGACCTTATCTAGCAGTTTATACTAGCAAGAGCGGAACTGAATTTGGTAAAGCTTTTTATGCTCAGAACGGAAAACTGCAAAATATTACCATTGCTATTAGTCGGGATTATTTACTTTCTTCGGGGCAAACTTTTAGATTAACTGTTCCTAATTATAATACCAATACTAACAATAACAATTCATCAGTAACTAGTGCTTTAGCTAAACGATTAAAGGGTCGAATTTTATTACAAGTTCAAGATAAAGGACAAGCTTGGTATATTAATCCAAATAATTATAGAAGATATTATCTGGGTCGACCAGCTGATGCTTTCAATATTATGAGGACTTTAGGCTTGGGAATATCTAATGTTGATTTTGTTAGTGTTGAGAAGAATCCTCCCAGCCGTTTATATGGAAAGATTTTGTTAAAAGTTGAAGATAAAGGACAAGCCTATTACGTTGATCCAGTTAGCAAAAAGTTATATTACTTAGGTCGACCAGCTGATGCTTTCAATATTATGAGGACTTTGGGATTAGGAATTACTAATAGTGATTTAGATCAAGTGTCAATAAATAATTAATATGGCAAAGAGCTCAGCCACAATTGATTGGCCTAAAATTGGTAATGACAAAACAATTGAATTTTTAAATCGTAGTTTATCAAATAAAAAAATAGCTCAAACCTATATTTTTACTGGACCAGATGATTTAGGTAAATCTACCATTGCTTTAGCCCTGGCGCGTAACCTACTATTATCAGATGAGAATAGTAGTCTTAAGGATAGTCTAGGACAAGATGATTTTTTGAGTATTAATAGTGATCTCCATATTCTTGAACCACTTGAAGGCAAAAAAAACATTTCTATTGAACAGGTTCGAGAATTTATTAAGATTTTGAATCTTAGTTCTTTCTTGAATTCATATAAAATTGGTATAATCAAAGAAGCTGATCGCTTAAGCGAGGAAGCCAAGAATGCTCTTCTCAAAACTCTAGAGGAGCCAAAAGAAAAGGTGGTGGTTATTCTGTTGGTGACTGATGAAGAAAATCTTCCCAAAACTATTTTATCTCGTAGCCAAATTCTTTATTTCCAGCCTGTGCCCGCTACCGTTATTTATGATTATCTTTTAGAAAATTATAAAGTTAATCGTTCTCTAGCTAAAGATCTATCTAATTTAGCGCTAGGAAGACCACTTAAAGCAATTCGTTTTTTAGAAAATCAAGATTTGTATAATGATTATTTAGATATAGCTAAAAAATTCCTTTCTTTGTTTAATGTCGATGTCAATGATCGTTTAGTAATTTTTGAGGATATTTTTGTAGATAAAAGCTTTTCTCGAGTAGCAGTTGAAAAAGCTAATCAAATATTAACTATGGGAGAAGGATTGTTACGAGATTTATTATTATTAAATTTAAATCAACCAGATCGGCTTCAACATTCCGCCTTAATCTCAGAGCTAGAAACTGCTAATAATAATTTGGATAAAACTGATACTCAAGAATTAGGAGTAAAAATTATTTCTAGATTAAAATCAATTGCTCAAGCTAAACAATATTTAGCTGCTAATGTAAATCCAAAATTAGCCTTAGAACAAGTAATAATAAATTTATAAATAAAATTTAACAATATGCGTACTATTAAATTCATCATTATTATTTTGGCAGCCGCTCTTTTAACTTCGGCCTGTACAATTACCACTACCAGTACTTCAACTGAAAATAGTGCTGATGGCGACTACAGTGTCTTTTTATCAGTTGATTATGGTGATATTTGGCGACCAATGACTTCATTACGAAGTATTTCTGAACGCCCGCAAAATATTTCTAATTTAAACGTTAATATAATGGCCATGGACCCCAATGACAGCTTTGCTGTTTATTTAGCTAGTTTTGATAAGGGGCTTTATTACACTTATAACATTGCTGAGGGCTGGAATAAGGTTGAAGGATTACCCAGAACAACTATTAATGATATTAAAGTAGATCCTAAAGATAAATGTACAATCTATGTTGCTTTAGGTAATAAGGTATATCGTTCAGTTGATTGTACTCGTAATTGGTCAGAAATTTATTTTGATAATAACGTTGAAGTAAATGTTAATACGATTGTTGTTGATCACTATAATTCTAATAATATTTATCTTGGCACTTCCCGAGGGGAGATAATAAAAAGTATTGATCAGGGTCAATCCTGGCGAACTATTCAAAGGTTGGAGGAGGGAATTGCTAAACTAATCGCCTCACCCTTAGATAGTCGTTTATTATTCGTTGCCACCCCTAATAATCAAATTTATAGTTTTATCTCTAACACAATTACTAATCCTAGTGAACCAACTGATATTGAAAACAATTTCATTGTTGATAGCTGGTTAGATTTGAATGATTTGTTAATTAATTATAATTTAGGGCATAAGTTTCGTGATTTAATAATTGCTAAAGACGGCACAATGTTGTTGGCAACTGAAAAAGCAATTTTACGATCACCAGACGAAGGAATTAGTTGGGAAAAATTAAATTTGATTCCCTCAGAAGATGATGCTATTATTAACTCTCTAGTAATTGGTCCTCAGGATTCTCAGAACATTTATTATGTTACCAATACCACTTTTTTCCGTTCTAATGACGGTGGAGTTGCTTGGACAACCAAGAAATTACCCACTAAACGAGCCGGGCGAGAATTATTGATTGATTTTAATAATCCCAACGTAGTATATTTAGGAACAGTTAAATTAAAATAAACATATGAATCAATATTTAGAAACAAAACAACAAGATTTTACTAATGCGCTTGATTTTTTCAAGAAAGAAATTACCACTCTACGTACGGGTAGAATTAATCCTAGTATTTTAGACGATGTTCAGGTTGAGGCCTATGAAGTCATTAATCCTTTGAACACAGTTGCTAATATTAATGTCACTGATAATAGTAGTATTTTAGTTGTTCCTTGGGATAAAAATCTTCTCAAGAGTATTGAAAAAGCTATTACCGAAGCCAATTTAGGTTTAGGAGTAACCAATGAAGGTGATAAGCTTCGTCTTAATATGCCACCCCTAACTGAAGAAAATCGTAAAGAATTAGTACGAAAATTAAATGAGAAGATGGAAAAAACTAGAATTAAATTACGTCAGGTTCGTGATAGTATAAAAAGTGTGATTGAGAAAGCTCATGAAGATAAAGAAATCACGGAAGATGATAAATTCCTCTATATTAAAGAATTAGATGAATTTTCAGCTGACAAGAACAAAGAGTTAAAAGAGCTTCGAGACAATAAAGAAAAAGCAATAATGGAAATTTAATCTATGTTATTAACAATTGTAATATTTGTTCTTGTTCTATCAATTTTAGTGTTTGTTCATGAGCTGGGTCATTTCTTTACGGCTCGGCGTTTTGGTGTAAAGGCTGAAGAATTTGGCTTTGGTTTTCCTCCTAGAATTCTTGGCTTCTATCGTAATAATTCTGGTAAATGGAAAAAAGTATTGGGAACTCGTTCAATCGAAAGCCTAAATAATCTTGATAATGAAGAAGATCGGCCAGCTAAAAAATCAACCGTCTATTCTTTAAATTGGTTGCCGATTGGTGGCTTTGTAAAGATAAAAGGAGAAAATGGCAATGGCGCTAATGAAACAGACAGTTTTGCTACCAAGAAAATTCGTCAAAGAGCTATTATACTGTCAGCTGGAGTAATTATGAATGTAGTTTTAGCTTGGGTGATATTTTCCGGTGGTTATCTAATTGGTCTTCCTCAGGCCACTGAGAATTTAGCTAAGAATGCTATTGTTAGTGAACAACAATTGATCGTTGCTCAGGTTGTGTCAGATTCACCAGCGGCCATGGCTGGCCTACAAACTAATGACATAATTTTAAGTGTTGATGGTGAGACAATGGTCAGGCAAGAGGATTTACAAGATTTAGCTAATAGTAGTGTTAATCAGGAACTTAATATATTAATTAATCGTAATGGCACAGAAGAAGTTTTAGCAGTGACCCCAACTTTTAATGAAGATAGTAATCGGGGTGAGATTGGGGTAGCAGTTATTGCTGGTGGTTTAGTTCGCTATCCATTTTTTACTGCTGTTTGGGAGGGGTTAAAAACTACTGGTTGGATGTTGAAAGAAATTGTTTTACTCTTTATTAGTTTAATAGTGGGCATATTCACTGGCAGTGGTATTTCTGGTGATGTAGCTGGTCCGGTTGGAATTGCTAACTTTACTGGCCAGATGGCTCGTTTAGGTTTAGTATATTTGATGCAATTTACCGCTTTTCTATCTCTAAATCTAGCAGTTTTGAATTTCCTGCCTTTCCCGGGCCTAGATGGTGGTCGAGTTCTATTTTTATTAATTGAGAAAATAAAAGGGAAACCAGTTCGTCAAGATGTTGAAGCTTTGATTCATAACTCTGGTTTTATCCTTTTAATCGTTATCGTACTTTTAGTTACCTATCGTGATATAATTAGATTATTCTAAATATATGAAAATAAATATTAGAGCAACTAAGTTAGAATTAACTGAAGCTATCCATGATTATTTTCAAGAAAAAATGGATATGCTAGAAAAGTATTTGGGCAGCATTGATGTTATTAATTGTGATGTTGAGATAGAGAAGGCAGTTGGGGCTCAGAATAAAGGCAAGATATTTCGAGCCGAAGTAAATCTCCAAGTTCCCAGAGAAATTCTTAGAGTAGAGAAGACCGAAAAGGATCTCTATAAAGCAATTGACAAAGTGAAAGACCATTTAGAGTTAATGATCAAGAAGTATAAGGAAAAGATGATTGATAAAAAAAGGAGAGGTTAAAGAAATTAAATAGTTTAGATAAATAAAAAAACCTGTTTTTTGAACAGGTTTTTTTTGGTGTCCCTTTATTTTATGGGTTTTAGTTTTTCAAAGTTTCCTTCAAATAAGTCGACTATCCAAGTGATAGCATATCCGGCACCACCGATAATAACTAAAGCTAGATTAAGACCGGTTAGCTTTCCTTGTATCATTGTTATTACAAGATAAAGTGCTATAGCACAGTATATGCCAAAATAAGGTAGGTGTGAAAATCCGCCCCAACTTATTTTGCCTGGTTTGGGGTATCCCCAATCTGGTTTGTGACCAGGTAGAGTACAGACGAATCCCATTGTTACGGCAGCAAATACAGCGAAGGTTATAAAGAATACAATTGCTGTACTGCCAAAGAAGGGCGCAATAACTGTACTCCAGTTCACAGAGAAAACATAGGCCAATAAGGGCAGAAAGATAAAGTCACCATAGGCTTGGGCTTTAAAATCCTGCCAATACAGGAATTTTTGGTTCGTGCCGGGGATAAAGGTTCCTCTTCTTTGAATTCTTCCTTTCCTTACATCAATTTGTTGAACAACATATTGGAGCAAGCAGAGCAGGGTATTCACAATTACAACGATTAATAAAATTTTCCAATTCATTAGTATTAACTTTTTTGGGGGGTGGTTATTACAATAATTTAATTAGCAAAAGAACGATTTATTGATATATTATATTAACACATGTTAATGTTTTTGTCAATATAAAAAAGCCCTGCGTTATTTTGCAGAGCTTTTGTTATTCTTTATTCTTCAAGGGAATCAAAGCGATTACGATAGAGATCAGTAGCCCAAGTAATCATACAACCTAAAGCACTAACAATTAATATAATTTTATTATTAGTACTGATTAAAATATCTACCGCGAAGAATTTTACAATAAATGTAATTAAAATCGCACCATATAATCCATAATATAGTATATGGATAATCCCGGCTCCACTTATTTTACCTGGTTTAGGAAAGGCCCAATTTAATCTGTGTTTGGCTCTTGCCCCAATTAAATAGACAATAGCGGTCATAGCGACTGCGGTGATAATAAATAATTTTGAATTAATTAGCCAACCAACTTCATCATATAGCGCATAAGCCAATAATGGTAAAAATAAAAGGTTGCCAATTGTTTGAGTTACATAATCTTGCCAATAAAGAAACTTTTTATCAGTGTTAGCGATTAAAGTTTCTCTTTTTGGTATTCTTAATAACAGACGTTCTATTTGTTGAACAACAAACTTTAGCAAACAGACGCCAGCGTTTAAGAGAAGAATAATCAACAAGGTATTCCAATCAATTGCTCTCATTATCAAGTAGTTTTCATATTTACTATGTTTATAAGCAAGAACCCGGGCATCATTATTATCATTATGCAGATTATAGAGATAGCCATACTTCCCCCTAGAAGAAAACCAAATCCTGGTCCAATTTGTGCATCCATTGCTATACCGACCAATATAACAATTGGTGTTCCCATAACAATGCTATCATCAATGAAATCTTTAAAGAATGATTTTAAATTGGTCCAAGCATTTTCTTTGTAATTATAATTTTTCACCCATATCATGACAATCATTATTAGAATAATAATTGCTATTCCTGCTATGATCCCGGTTGCTATATTGTAGAACCAGGTTAATATGATTATCAAGAGAGCTATAAATGTACCGGCTAGCAGGGACACAACAACATCAGCGCCAATATAAGTATAACCAGATTTGTATCCCTTTTTTATTGTCCTTACAACGAATAACAACATCCAAGCAGTTGCTATGCCCAAACTCCAAAACCAGGAGTTAAATATTTCTGGGAGTGTAAATAATATTCCTTGTTCAGATAAAGATATATCAGTAATAACTGGTATGCTTCCATTAAAAATGAAAATGGCGAGGTAGATTAACAAGACGGCCGAAAAAGTAATTAACGGCAGTATCCAAAGGCTTTTTAACGGTTTCATTTCTTATATTTTGGTTCATATTTCATTTAATTTTAAAAGATCTTAGTAATGAATAATCATCTCATATTATTCTTTTATTGTCAATATAAAAAAAGCCATTAATCTAATAATGGCTTTCACATTTTGTTCAAATGTTTTTAGTTTGCTGTTGGCATAAATATTTTTCGAGAATAATGTGCTATAGCACAGAATATAGCTGTTAATACCATCATTATTATGATAATGAAAACAGCATTTATTGCTCCTAGGATAAATCCAATACCTGGTCCGATGAAAATATCTCCAATGATTCCAATTATTAACCAAGGAATTAAACTTATAACAATTCCAGAATCTAAAGAAAAATTTGGAAGAGGACTTATTTTACGGGAGAATTTTGTATAAAGTCCTCGCTCAATAGCAATGACCATAATTATCCCCCATAGAATCAATATAACCATCTCTCCTATTAGCGCTATTTTTAGATTAAATAGCAACATCAGGCCACTGAAAACTATTGCGATTACTAATCCTAGTCGTAATAGAATAAAGAAACCATTTTCTTGATTCTTCCTTAATCTTTCATCTGTCCAATCTGCTCCCCTGTCTATTAGATGGAGCGTAATGGATAGGGAACCAATATTTTGCCGGTCTTTTAATTTTTTAAGCATCAAAAATGTCAAAATCGCTACTAAAATTAAAGACCAAAACCAGGAATTTATCCACATTGGGATATTAAGCTGAACACCGTGGCTGAACAGAACTTTAGGGTTTGCTTTCGGAAGTCCGAACGCATAATAGATTGCGTAATAGATTAGAGCAGTAATAATAAAACCTATTAATGCGCCTAACCATGGATTTGTTATTAAATCCTTTGTCGTTATTTGTGCTATCTTTCTCATGATAATAGATTTAAGTTACATTTAGTTGGTATTTATTAGTTTTTAAAGATCTTCAAGATAGATATTTTAGCATATTATTCTTTTATTGTCAATATAAAAAAGTTCTGTATTATTTTATACAGAACTTTAATTGGTTATGTTTTTATCTTCGTCCATATCTTTCCCTCATTTCCTGTTTGTTTGTTTTTGATTTTCTTATTATGATACCCAAGATACAAGAACCGGCTGTTATGGCAAAACAATATAAAAAAGATCCAGAGGCAAATTTAGTGATGAATAGTGAAATTATCAAGATGCCAGCCAATACAAATACGAAAAGGATGGGCTCAATAACATTTATTGCTTTGCCTTTGCGTTTTAGGTATGGGATTAAAAATCCCAAAATTATTGCCCCCACAACTGCAAGCATAATTGTTATTATATAAGAGGGGGAGGAGATTGATAATAAAATAGAAAGAACTTTCATGGCGTATATTTTTAGTTTTTGGTTTTTAAAGAATAATTATCAACTCTATCACCTTTTTACATATTAGTCAATATTTATTTAATTAAAGATCCGTATTATACTAGAACTAGAGCTAAAGAGACACTTTAGACTTATTTGTATTATATAAATTTCTAAAAATAATTTATGAAAGTTTTTAATAAACTATTTGGTGACCCTAATGAAAAGATAGTGAAAGCTATGCAACCAATTGTTGCCAAGATTAATGGTTTTGAACCAGAGTTGAAGAAATTAAGTGATCGACAATTAAAAGAAAAGACAACTGATTTTAAAGACCGATTGGCTAAGGGAAAAACTTTAAATGATATTTTACCAGAAGCCTTTGCTGTTGTCAGAGAAGCTTCTTGGCGTATTTTAGGATTACGCCATTTTGATGTTCAATTAATTGGCGGTATTGTTTTACATCGCGGTCAGATTGCGGAAATGAAAACTGGTGAGGGTAAAACTTTAGTCGCTACCTTATCTCTATATTTAAATGCTCTAGAAGGTAAAGGTGTTCATCTAATTACCGTTAATGACTATCTATCACAAGTTGGCGCGGGCTGGATGGCTCCAATTTATCACGCTCTAGGATTATCTGTTAGTGTAATTGTCCATGACAATGCTTTTATCTATGATCCAGAATATACTGACAATGAACAATATGATGATCGTCTAAAACATTTCCGTAAAATTTCTCGTCGCGAAGCCTATTACTGTGATATTACTTATGGCACCAATAATGAATTTGGTTTTGATTATTTACGTGACAATATGGTCTATTCTTTAGATCAAACTGTTCAAAGACCTTTCCATTATGCCATTGTTGATGAAATTGATTCTATTTTAATTGATGAAGCCCGAACACCATTAATTATCAGTGCTCCGGCTGAAGAATCAACTGATAAATATTTCAAATTTGCTCAACTGGTTGAACGTTTAGAAGAAAATGAAGATTATAATATTGATGAAAAAATGAAAGCGGCTACTTTGACTGAAGCCGGAATTGCCAAGATGGAAAAATGGTTAGGAGTTGATAATATTTATGTTTCCGGGGGGATTAGAGAAGTCCATCACATTGAGCAGGCTCTTAAAGCGAGAGTTTTATTTAAGCATGATAAAGATTATGTTGTGAAGGATGGCGAAATCATTATTGTTGATGAATTTACTGGTCGCATGATGCCTGGTCGTCGCTACAGTGAAGGCCTTCATCAAGCTATTGAAGCTAAGGAGGGGGTAAAGGTACAGAAAGAATCTCGAACCATGGCCACCATTACTTTCCAGAATTTATTTAGAATGTATGAAAAATTATCTGGTATGACTGGTACGGCTGTAACTGAAGCCGAAGAATTTCATAAGATATATAAATTAGAAACAATTGTCATTCCCACCAATAAACCAAATGTCAGAAAAGACCTTAACGACCTTATCTATCGTACTGAAGAAGATAAATTTAGGGCAGTGATTAGGGATATAAAAGAACGAAATCAGAAAGGTCAACCAATTTTAATTGGTACTATTTCTATTGAAAAAAATGAGATTTTAGCAGAAATGATGGAGAGAGAAGGTTTAAAAGTGCAGATGTTGAATGCTAAAAATCATAAAAAAGAAGCGGAAATCATTGCTCAAGCTGGTAAGACTGGTGCAATTACTTTAGCTACTAACATGGCTGGCCGAGGAGTTGATATTATTTTAGGGGGTAATCCTGTTGAAAAAGAAGAACAAGAAAAAGTTTTAGCTTTGGGCGGACTACATGTAATTGGTACTGAACGTCATGAATCTCGTCGAATTGATAATCAATTAAGAGGTCGAGCTGGTCGTCAAGGTGATCCTGGTTCATCTCAATTCTATGTTTCAGCTGAAGATGATCTAATGCGTATCTTCGGTGGCAATCGGATGAAAAACCTAATGAAAACCCTTAACCTTCCACCTGATGTACCAATTGAGAATAGAATGATTTCTCGTTCAATTGAATCGGCTCAAAAGAAAGTAGAGGGAAATAATTTTGATGTTCGTAAGCATTTAGTAGAATATGATGATGTTATCAATAAACATCGAAGCGCTATCTATAAACGAAGACGAGAGATTTTAGAAATAGTTGAAGGAGCTGATACTAACGAAAAGCGCTCTTTAGCTGATATTATTACTGAAATGACTGATGAAGAAATTAATCATCTAATTAATTTTCATGCTGCGGCTGAAAATGTTAAAGATTGGAATTTAGATGAAATATATGAAACCACCCATACAATTTGGACCGCCCCAAAAGAAGTACGCACTAAGCTAGATGAATTAGCTAAAGCTGAAAAACCACATAATGCGATCAGGAAAGATATTGTTGAATATTT
Source organism: uncultured Gammaproteobacteria bacterium (assembly GCA_964466835.1). Taxonomy (GTDB): domain Bacteria; phylum Patescibacteriota; class Patescibacteriia; order Patescibacteriales; family UBA12465; genus UBA12465. Next base: position 6,140 of record CAYXNV010000011.1, on the reverse strand, counting down.
AATTGCTGAATCAGAAAGACGCTATTCTGTTTTGGTAGAAAGATTTAAACGTAATAATTTAGATTTTGAAGAAGTGGAACGGGGAATATTAATCCGTTCAATTGATCATATGTGGGTGGATCATTTGGAAACTATTGATTATCTTCGCCGGGGCATTGGTCTTAGGGGTTATGGCCAACGAGATCCTTTAGTTGAATATAAGAAAGAAGCCTATCGAATGTATCAAGAATTAAATGACTTAATCCAAAAACAAGTTGTCTATTCTATCTATAAGACTGGTGAAGGTTTAGCAATGTCAGGAACAGAAAAAGAAATAGATAATTTTAGTACTCCTGACAAACAGAAATTAAATTTCACTGGAGCAGCCAAACAGATGGAAAGAAAAGGCCAAAGTGATCAGATTATTAATTTAGTAGCTGATAAACCAAAAAATGAAGCGGGTGAAAAAGTTGGTCGTAATGATACCTGCCCTTGTGGTAGTGGAAAGAAATTTAAGAAATGTTGTGGTCAATAATATGGAACATAATAAATTAATAAGAGATAAAATACCGGAGTATATTAAAAGCAGGGGCGGAGATCCGACTATTCATGTTGCTGATGATAAAGAATATTGGCAAAAATTAAAAGAAAAATTACAAGAAGAAGTAAATGAATTCAATGAAAGCGAAACCATTGAAGAAATGGCTGATATCCAGGAAGTAATTGAAGCTATTTGTGATTATAAGAAATTTGGTAAAAAAGAAGTAAAGAAAGTTAAAAAAGCAAAAGCTAAAGAGCGAGGTAAATTTAAAAAGAAAATTATTTTAGAAAAATCATAATTTCTATAAACATATGTTTATCGACAATCAATTAGATCTTTTTGAAAAGCCAGAGACAGAAAAGGGTAAAATTGATGAAGGCGATATTAAGCCACAAGAAGTGGTTGATGAAGATGAATTAGATCCAGTTGAAGCTGCTGAAAAAGCTGAGTATGACACAAAAGAGGCTAATAGAATAGCCTTGAAATTAAAAGAAGAAGAGGAGAGAAGAAAAGAAGAGGAGAGAAAATTAAAAGAAGAAGAGGAGAAAAAATTAAAGGAACAGGAAGAAAAAGCTAAGAAAGATGAATTATTTGGTGATCCTTGGGAGGATTTAGGTAATAAAAGAAAATAATAGATAAATTAATTTTATATTATGTCTGATGATAATAAGAAAAATATTTTTGTTGAAAATGAAAAAGAAGTCTTAGATTTTTGGGATAAGGCTAAGATTTTTGAAAAATCTATTGATAGAGAGTCTTCTCAAGGTGATTATGTTTTCTATGATGGCCCTCCTTTTGCTACTGGCACTCCTCACTATGGCCATTTAGTAGCTAGTATTATGAAGGATGTAGTACCACGCTATTTCACCATGAACGGTTATCGGGTAGAGCGTAAATGGGGCTGGGATTGTCATGGTTTGCCAATTGAAAATATTGTTGAGAAGGAAATGAAGACTAAGAGTAAAAAAGAAATTGAAGAAATTGGAGTTGCTAAGTTTAACGATTCTTGTCGTTCTAAAGTTCTTGAGTATGCGGAAGAATGGGAGCAATCAATTAAACGTTTGGGACGTTGGGTAGATATGAAAGATTGTTATAAAACCATGGATCTATCTTTTATGGAATCAGTCTGGTGGGTGTTTAAAGAATTATGGCAGAATGATTTAATCTATAAAGATTATCGTTCCATGCATATTTGTCCTCGCTGTGAAACCACTCTATCACAATCAGAAGTAACTGAAGGTTATCAAGATATTAAAGACCTATCATTAATAGCTAAATTTGAATTAATTGACGAAGCAAATACGTATCTATTGGCTTGGACTACCACCCCCTGGACCTTAATTGGCAATGTTGCTTTAGCGGTGGGAGAAGATATTGAGTATTCTTTATGGAGCGTGAAAAAGGACAAAGTTGAAGAGAAATATATTGTTGCTTCTGATTTATCAGATAAAATTTTTGGAGTCCCTGGCCTTAATGATTCTGGAGGATTGATAGATGGACAACCTGGAAAAATACAGAAAGAGTATTTAAGAGAGAGCAAATTCAAAGGCAAAGAGTTAATTGGTAAAGCATACAAACCTTTATTTGATTATTATGCTAATGATAAATCTTTAGAGAATTTAGATAATGGTTGGAAAATATATAGCGCTGATTTTGTTAACACTGAAGAGGGAACTGGTGTTGTTCATATCGCCCCTGCTTTTGGTGAGGATGATATGAATTTAGGCAAGGAAAAGAATTTACCTTTTGTGCAGCATGTTGGTTTAGATGGTCATTTTAATAAAGAGGTAAAGGATTTTAATGGTTTAAATGTGAAGCCAATTGATGATCATATGTCGACTGATGTTGAGATTGTAAAGCATTTAGCCGAAAAAGAACTATTATTTGCTAAGGAAAAATATGAACACAGCTATCCTCATTGTTGGCGCTGTGAAACTCCTTTAATTAATTACGCTACTTCCTCTTGGTTTGTTAATGTAACCAAGATAAAAGATAAATTGTTAAAGACCGCCAAGAAGATTAATTGGTCGCCTAAGCACATTAAAGAGGGTCGCTTTGGTAATTGGCTTGAAGGAGCGCGTGATTGGTCTATTTCTCGACAAAGATTTTGGGCTAGTGCAATGCCAATTTGGGAGTGTGCTTGTGGAGAAAGAGAGGTAATGGGTAGTGTAGCTGAGTTAGAAGAATTAAGTGGAAAGAAAATTACTGATATTCATAAAGACAAGGTTGACCAGATTATTTTTCCTTGTAAAAAATGTCAGGGCGAAATGAAGCGTATTCCTGATGTTTTGGATTGTTGGTTTGAATCTGGTTCCATGCCCTATGCGCAAATGCATTATCCTTTTGAGAATAAAGAAAAATTTGAAAAGAATTTTCCTGCTCAGTTTATTGCTGAAGGAGCTGATCAAACCAGAGCTTGGTTCTATTATCTCCATGTTATTGCTGGTGGAGTTAAAGGTCTCCATGCTTTTAACAACGTAATTGTTAATGGAATTGTTTTAGCTGAAGATGGTAAGAAAATGTCTAAAAGATTAAATAACTATCCTGATCCAATGTTAGTGATGGATAAATATGGAGCTGATGCTCTCAGAATGAATCTATTAGCATCTCCAGTTATGCAAGCCGAGAATCTTAACTTCTCTGAAAAGGGAGTAGAGGAAGCTCTACGGAAAAACATAATGTTAATTAATAATGTCTATAAATTCTATGCCATGTATGCGGAAGAAGGTAGTGAAGATATAGATAGTGATAATGTTTTAGATCAATGGATTATAGCTAAATTAAATCTATTAATTAAAACAGTAACTGAGGCAATGGAAGTATATAATCTTCCTAAAGCAGTTCGTCCAATCACTGAATTTATTGATGAATTATCAACTTGGTATTTAAGAAGAAGCCGGGATAGATTTAAAAATGGAGGAGATGATAAAAATAAGGTTTTAGCTACTACTAAACACATTCTTTTGGAACTATCCAAGATTATTGCTCCTTTTATGCCTTTTGTGTCTGAAAATCTTTGGCAGAAGATAAGTGGTAATGAATATAAAGATGAAAACAAGTCAGTTCATTTAGAAGAGTGGCCTAAATCTAGAGAGTTAAAAAAAGAAGAAACTATTGTTTTAGATAAAATGAATGTGATAAGAAAAATTGTTGAGATTGGTCTAGCTAAAAGAGACGAAGCTAAAATAAGAATTAGACAGATGTTAAATAAGGTTACAGTTAAAGCTGACAAGATTGATTTGAATGATGACTATATCGCCTTAATTAAAGATGAATTAAATATTAAAGAGGTTGAATTTGTTTCAGGTGATGAGAATATTGAAGTAGAATTAGATACTGAAATTACTCCTGAATTGAAACAAGAGGGAATAAAACGTGAATTTATCCGTTTCATTAATATGTTACGCAAAGAAGCTAATTTGAGCTTAGGTGATAGAGCCAAGGTTGAGCTTATGGGAATGAATAATGAATTCAATGAAGTTCTCACTAAGTTTAAGAAAGATATTATGACTGACACTCTTAGTGATGATATTGTGGTAGTTGATAAAATTAATGAAGGATTAGCTAGTAAGGAAGTAAAGATTGATGGTAATTTAATAACTATATTATTAAAATAATTATAAATATATGACTACTAAACAAATATACGACTTGGCAGTTAGTTTGGGCATAAAAAATGATATTAGAGGTCAGGCCGTGGTTAAAAAACAATTAGCCAGAGTGAAAAAGAAATATGATAAATTAGATAAAGAAGCTAAGGCAGAGTTTGATACTGAAAAATTAACTAATCCCTATTCTGATTCCCGTATTTTAGTAGATAATAAAAAGAAAGAAATCAAGAAGATTTTAGTAGGAATTGATATGGAAGGTCCAGAAATGCTTTTAGCTAAACAAATGGGAGATGTTGACTTAATTATGGCTCATCATCCCTATGGTCCAGCACTAGCTGATTTAGCTGATACCATTCCTATGCAGGCAGAAATTATGGCCGACTATGGCATCCCTATTAATATTGCTGAATCATTAATTAAGCTAAGGGTGAGCGAAGTTAGTCGTGGTACTTCACCCATTAACCATAATCGAGAGATAGACATGGCTAAAGCTTTGGGATTAGATTATGCTTGTATTCATTCTCCAGCTGATAATATGGCCGCTAACTTTTTGTTAAAATTAATTAAAAAGAAAGAGAAAGATTTAGATACAGTTAGTGATGTGATTGAGTTATTAAAGACAATTCCTGAATATAAAGAAGCAGTAAAGAGAAAAGCGGGTCCAATGATTTTTTCTGGTAGTCCAGAAAGTAGTTGTGGTAAGATTGTCGCTGTTGACTTTACTGGTGGTACCTCTGGTTCTAAAAATATGTATGAAAAGATGTCTCACTATGGTATTGGTACTTTAGTTGGTATGCATATGGGAGAAGAACATCGCAAAGAAGCCGAGAAATATCACATTAATGTAATTATTGCTGGCCATATGGCTTCTGACTCATTGGGTATGAATTTATTCCTGGATGAATTAGAGAAGAAGGGAATAGAAGTAATACCAATGTCGGGCTTGATAAGGGTGAAAAGATTTAAAAAATAATATTGTTTAAATAAAAAAGAACCTCCCAAGTATTTTGGGAGGTTTTTTGTTTAGCCATTACAACTGAAGAAACGGTTGTGATTGATTGCGTAAGTCATTAATATTTTTCTTCAGATCAGTGATGGCCTTATTACGTCGAATAATTTTTCCCATCATAATGATAAAACCGATAATCAATATTACAATTAATATCATCATAAAGATGTAGGAGCTCCTTAGCGATCGCTCTAATTCGGTATTCCTAGTTTCCAGTTGGTTATTAATGTTTTTTAGAGCAGATATTTCTGCTTTATTGGCTTCCAGGCTTTGGAGTAAGCCAGCGTGATAATTAGAATCAATGACTACTTTTTGAAATTTTTGGCCATCAATCCTCATTAGTCTTTCTTCGGCTTTAATTGGTGCGACAATAATCATTATTAAAATAATTATTATCCAGGTGAAGGCTGCTTTCATGGGTATAGGGGTTTTATTGGTATTAAATTTTAAAAGAATGGATTTCAAATTAATGCTTTATTTTCTCATTTCTAAGAACCATTGTCAATATAAGAAAAAAGTAATAAAAAAGGTCCTTTATTAGGACCTCGGTTTGCTTGTTATCTTTACATTAATCACCCCCTGGATCACCATCATCAGGGAATATTTCTTTTGCTCCTTTCTTGAATTCACCGCTAGGACGATCATCTTCATCACCTTCGAATTTTATATCTGGATGATTAATGAGTTCTCTTGGGGGCAGGGAGAAAAGTTTTCTTTTTTCAATCTTCTTCTGCGCCTGAACCAAATAAATTACAGTCATAATGAATGATATTATGCCGATAATTATTAAAACAGGATCGCTTAAACTCGTCAATATTATATTATCTGTTGCTAGGGTCAAAATAGTGCCCATTAAAATGAAAATTGATAGAAACACTATAACGAATGACATAACTATTCCATAAGTTGACTTCCGGTAATCTCGGGATGACCAATTATCCTCTAGGCGATCAATAAATCCTTTATTACACATGATGGCTATAATAAGACGTTTAAAGAG
>CAYXNV010000010.1:0-30647 GCA_964466835.1 uncultured Gammaproteobacteria bacterium | reverse complement strand
ATTGGATTTCTTAATAAAAAATCAAATTAATTATCTAATAATTTAATTAAAACAATATGAAAAAAACATTAATTTTTTTTTCTAATATTGATTTTCTTGGCCCCGACTCTGGTTTTATCTGCTGAGGAAACAAATTTAGAAAAAATTCCTTCGCCAGATCAAATTAAACATTTTAAGGTGATGAAGAAAAAGGGTCATACTTTGTATGGCATTAGATTAAAATCCCAGGCAAATAATCAGCCCAGCCTAAGTGCTGATGTTTCTGAAACTAATACTAACAAAAAATCTAGTGTTCTTGAAAAAATTTCTGGTCCTTGGGATATTAAGTTATTCAATAAAATAAAAAGGATTGGCAATGCTCTTTGGGGGCATCGTAAAGAAATTAAAAAAGAAGAGCGTTTGGGTCATGGTGAACTTACCACTGAAATTATTACTTGTCTAAAAAATGCGATTGACAAAAAGGATGAGGTAATTAAATCTACAATTACCACTGCTAGCGATGAATTAGTATTAGCTGTTTCTGATCGCAACACCTGTCAAAAAGCAGCTTTAGATCTGAGCACTAATGAAGAGAGAATTAAGGCTTTTAAGATTTGCAAAGAGAATTTTAACACTACTGTAAAAGAAAGTCGTGATAAAGCTAAAATGGCCCGAAATGAAGCCTGGAAGACCTATAAGATTGATATTAAAGCTTGTTATGGATTAAGCCAAGTAAATGATGTTGATGATTCTAGTGATGAAGATGTATTATTAGAAGATGGTGGAGAAAATTTAGATCTATAGTTAAAGATTGAAAAGATATATTGACAAAATAGCACTCATGTGCTATTTTGTTTTATTAAACTTAAAACAGAACATTAAAATATAAATATAAAAAAAGGAGGCTCAAATGTTTTTATTTATTCTATCACTTTGGGCCGGATCTTTTTATTTACTTAATAAGATTTTTTTTGCCCTATCAGAACAATATCCAACAGACAGTATTAACAATAAAAAATGGCGGAAATGGTCATGGATTACTTATGTGATTGGTTTGCCAGGATGGTTAATATATTTTACTCTAAAGCATAATTGGATTGTCTTTGCAGTAGAATCAACCGGATTGGTATCTATGATCTTTGGACTTGTTATGATTGCATCTAACGAGGGAAAAAAGATTAAAATTCTCAACACGGTTTCCATTATTGCTGTTATTATCGGATTGGGTTTTAGTGTTTATGATTTTGGCGGTGTGCTGGAATTAACCCAATTTCTAGAATTAGGTACTGCTGTGGGATTTCTCATTGGCACATATCTATTAGCTAAGAAGCGTCCTGTTGGCTATATATACTTTATGCTCATGAATATTTGTTGTGGTCTGTTAATGATCACGCAGAGCAATTATATATTAGCAATTCAACAAGCGACTTCCTTGATAATTGTCATTTATGCTTACATGACTTCGTGCAAGAAGAAAGAAAAAAATTTAAATTTAATAAAAGAATAAAGACTCCAAATTTTTTGGGGTCTTTTTTATATATTCATACTATTTTGACTAATTATATTATGTAGTATAATAATAATAGATTAAAAGGAATGGTAAAATTATAATAATTATTAAATATATGCCAAATAAAAAGCTAAAAGCGGCCGTTATTGGCCTAGGAGGACAATCGATTGAAGATCATATTCCGGCTATACAATTTTCTAATTTAGTTGATTTAGTGGGAGTCGTTGATAATGACAAAGACAAGATGAAGAAATTTTTAAAAGATAATAAGGGGATTAAGGGTTTTAATAGTTTTGATGATTTGCTTAAAAAGGTTAAAATAGATTTTGTTGTAATTTCTTTGCCTCACTGCAAACATTATGAATTTACAAAGAAAGCTATTTTGAATGGAATACATATTTTAAAAGACAAGCCCTTAGCTATTTCACTGGAACAAGCTGAAGAACTAATTTCTCTAGCGGAAAAGAACGATGTAAAAATTTTAACAGCTCTCCAGAGAAGATTTAATCCAATTTATTTTTCTTTTTTACAATTAATTGATAAAATTGGCAAACCATTTTATATTGAAGCAAAATACTCGTTTTTTGTTAATAACCCTGATGATGGTTGGCGGGGCAAGAAAAAATTAGCTGGAGGGGGTTGCTTGATCGATATGGGTTATCATATTATTGATCTATTAATGTGGTATTTTGGTTTACCAAACAAGGTTTTTGCAGAAACATCCTGCACTGCCAAAGAAGATTGCGATTATGATGCTGAAGATACTGCTAGAGTGATTTTTAAATATGAAGATAAAGATTTATGGGGGTCCATGCTTATATCTCGAGTGATTCCTCCAAAGGAGGAATGTATAAAGGTATTTGGTACTCATGGAATAATAAGTTTAGAAAGAGGGAAAATTGAAAGATATAATATTAGTGGCGAGATGCAAGAATCATTAAAAAGGGAAAACGGTTGGCCCTCAGCCGCCTTTGATCAAGTAGAGTGTTTTATAAAAATAATTAAGAAAGAAAAGGATGATTATATTTCACCCAGATTTCATTTGAATCATCTAGCATTCATTAAAGCTGCTTATCAGTCAAAAATTGAAGGTAAATATATTAATCCTAGTAATTTTATTAAAGATAATCAAATGAAAAAAGTATGAAAAAAAACATTAGAGAAAAATTAGCTATCTTGGGAGGGAAAAGAACCATTAATGCAAAAGAGTCTCATTTTATTTGGCCGAAGATTAACAAAAGAATAGAAAGGGCGGTAGTCAAGCAGCTCTATGATAATATATCGATCTACAATAATGGTGGTATTTTTAAAGAATTTGAAGAGTATTTTGCCAATTATCATAATAGGAAGAAGGCTTTATTATGTAGTTCTGGCACTTTAGCTATTCATAGCATGTTTGTGGCAGCTGATTTTCGAAAAGGCGATGAAATCATTTTCCCGGCTTATACTTTTTTTGCTACCGCTACACCAATTTTACAAACTGGTGCCAAACCGATTCTTTGTGATTGTGATGAAAATGGTAATATTGATCCTTCAGAAATAGAAAAGAAAATAACTAAAAAAACCAAAGCAGTAGTAGTTACTCATATGTGGGGAATACCTTGCCAAATGGATAAGATTGTAAAGATTTGTAAAAAGAATAAAATTCTATTACTAGAAGATTGTTCTCATGCTCACGGAGCTAAATATAAGAATAAACCAGTGGGGTCATTTGGTGATTTAGCAGCTTGGAGTTTACAGGGTCAGAAAAATATAACTGGCGGGGAGGGCGGAATTATTACAACTAATAATTTAGAATTTTATTACCGCGCTTTATTGTTAGGACATTATAATAAAAGATGTAAACAGGAAATCCCTAAAAATAATTTTTATCATAAATTTGCCGTTACCGGCATGGGGTTAAAATATCGTGCTCATCCCTTGGCTGTTGCAATTGCTTTTGAATTAATGAAGGAAATAGAGAAAACAAATAAAATTAGAAAAATCTTAGCTAAAAAGATGATTAAAAATCTTATAAATATAAAAGGATTAAAATTACCACCGGCTTTTCTTGATCAGAATATTAAGCCATCTTGGTATGCTTTTACTTTTCAATATGATGGCTTAGAGCTAGAAGGGCTTTCCCTGACTAAGATTTCAGAAGCACTATGGGCCGAAGGTCTAAGTGATTTGGATTTGCCTGGCTCAACTTGCCCTCTTAATATGCTCCCCCTATTTCAAAAACCAGGAGAGTTATTTCCCATATATAAAGATAAAGAAGCTAAATTTTCCTATAAAATTGGAGATTTCCCAAGAGCAGAAAAATTTTATAATAACGCTATAAAATTACCAGTAGGAACAACTCTTCAAGATGAAAAATTAATCAATTTATATTTAGAAGGTATAAAAAAAGTCTTTAAAAATTATGACCAATTACAAAAGTAAAAAGATAATTCAAAAAATTGTTTTAGGAGCAGTAGTTTTTAGGAAAAATAAAATTTTAATTTTACAAAGGGATAAGAGTGAGACTATTTTTCCATTATTATGGGAATTGCCTAGTGGCAAGAGAGAAAATTTAGAAAAAAGTGAGAAAGCTTTGTTGCGGGAAATAAAAGAAGAAACTGGTTTAAAAAAGTTAAAAATTATATCTCCAATTTCTGTATTTGATTATGCCATAGATAAGGAGAATGAAGTCAAAGACTCTATCCAGATCAATTTTTTAGTGGAATTAATTAAAGGTGAAGATATCAAGTTAAGCACTGAACATCAAGATTATGCCTGGGTTGATCGCGATGAAGTTGATAAATATAAAATTTCAAGGCTAACAAAGAGCACTATTCTTCAAGCCTTCTCTATAATTAATAAAAAACGCTAAAGATATTTCTTTAGCGTTAGAGTATTGAATAATTATTATTCAATTTTTAAGATTATCAGGGTTGTATCCTTATTACCAATATCACCCCGTCTTTTTTCACCAATTTTAGCTCCGATTAGAAGCTTGCCAATAGGAGATGAATAAGAAACAGAGTTAATTTTATTTTCGTCATTCTTGGATTTAAAGACAATATAACTGCCAAGCCTGATTGTTTTAACTTCACCTGTTTCTTCATTCTCGATAGTAATGTTTTTGCCAACAGAAACGATTTCATTAGTTTCTATCTTATTTATGATTCGGGCTCTATTTCTTATCTTGGTCAATTTATCTATTTCTTTTGACCACATGGATATTTTTAGACTGCCTTGCTCATAAGCAAAATTATCATGAAAAGTCTCTGCTCCTTCAGTACAACTTTCTCCCGTCTCTTTTCCTGCTTCGGCGATTATTTCACTTATCTGATTAATTCTATCAATAAGATCATTATAATCTTCAGGGAGGAATAGATATCCTTTTTTTACAACCTTTTCTTTGGTTGTTTTTTTTGTTTGAGGGGTAATAGTTAACGGTTTATTTATCGTTTCTTCTTTCTTTTTCCTGGGCTTTGGTTTTAAAAGATCTATAATCTTTTTTTGCGGAATGTCGTATCTTTCACTTATTTTTTCAATATCAGTCTTTTCCATCTTTTATTGTTTTTGTGTTGATCTATTTTATTATATTATTTAATTTCTGTCAATAAAAAAGGCCCTTACTAAGGCCTTTTTAGGAATGATTTTAAATGATTTTATTTTTTGTCATTCCATTAGTAATTTAGTTATTTTTTTAATAACTTTTTGTCTCTCTGGACTTTTGTCAGCTGTGTAATTCCTGGCTTCACGAGCATCTTCTAAGTGTTTACAAAGATCTATCCATTTGTTTAAAGCTTTATTTTGTTCTTCACTGTTTTCTGGGCAATTATGAAAAACATTTTTAGCTTGTCGGGGTGTTTTACAAAGATCTATCCATTTATTCAAGACAATTCTTTCTTCTGCTAAAGTAGTAATATAAACAAAAATTTCTTCCAGCTGATCAAATTCTTGGCTCAGATCAACCCATTTTTTTAAAGTTAGAAGTTTATTTTTATCTTTAGCTTTGATGAATTCCTGTTTTGCGATCTCTATTTCTTTCAACAAATTTTTTTCTAAATCTTTATCAATCTGATCTTCCTTACTTGGTCTTAGTAGTTCAAATAGTTCTGCCTCTGGAATATTAAACTCTCTGCTAACTTTCTTAATTTCTGTCTTATTTAACTTTCCATCTTTCATGTCTCAAATTTTTATAGTACTAAACAATGAATTATGAATTATATGTATTTTTTTCATTTTTGTCAAATAAAAAACGCTAAAGTTAAACTTCAGCGTTGTGGATTGGTGTTTTTTACCAATGTCTTTTGAATAATGCTCGTCCGTTAAATTGATCTTTTTGTGTTTTTGCTTTATTGCCCGCAGGAAAATAGAAATAAGAAGTTCTCCTTCTGAATAATTCATTATACCCTGAATTGGTATCTGATATCATTACTGTGCTTGTTCCGCCATCTCTGTTTCTGCGGGCTTGAAGTACTTTATATTCTATTAATGAATCTCTGTGGCCAAACCAGCAAAACGTATATTCACTACCATAATGTTTATTATTATAAATGATAAAGAACGTATCTTTTGATATTTGACCAGCATAATTCAGATTAATACCCGAGGGAAAATCTACTATTATTCTATCATTAACAATTTCAATTCTTTCATTAATATTATCAATGACAGGAAGATTCTCTAGTTGGTCTTCATTTTGCTTGTTATTCTCCGAACATAAGCACGCTATGATAATGATGGTAAAAAAAATAGCGAGAAACACAAATGAACTTTTCTTTTTCCTTTTTTTCATTTTCAGATTTATTTTGGTTATTAATACTTTAAAGAACTTCTAATAAATATAGCAGTTTATTATGTATTTGTCAATATTATGTTATTGACATTAATTATTTATTGTGTTTTAATGCTATATTAATTGTTGTTTAAAAATGTTAAACCAAACTTACATAAAATGATTAGTATTGTAATTTATGGCACAGATTTTATGGCTACATCTCAGCAGAAAGAATATCCAAGATAATAACTGAGGCAGTAAAAAGTGATTTCTTTTCTGAAAAGAATGGAGTTAATATTCCTGTTCATCTTCCGGTGGATAGCATACCAAATGGAAGAAAGAGCATCACAATCATAATTGTTGGTGATCCTACCATTCAGGATAGGAATCATTTAATCTCTATTTTAGAGGGGGCAACCAAGGGTTTTATTCCTGACGCAGAATCAATCTCTATATAGATATTTAAACAGGTAATATTAAAATTAAAAATTCTTTCAACTCTCGTTTTCGCGGGAGTTTTTTATTTAACTTGTCGTTTTAAGTAATCTAAATTATAATAATAATAGTATAAAAAATAATTTAAAATCATGATTCATCTTTTTTCTTTCTATCATCAAAACAAATGGCAACGACTGCTTCATTCAGATTTTTGGCTATATGAATTATCAGTTTGGTTGCATACTTTTTCTCGGGCTTTAATCGCAGTTTTTATCCCGATTTTTATTTTGCAAATTGGTTATAGTATTGAGGAGGTTATTATTTATTATTTACTCTACAATATCATTGATGTTCCTTTTAATTTTATTGCTCGTTGGTTTATCAAAAAGATTGGTGCTCGCTGGGTAACAATTATTGGTTCATTTTTCTCTTTAGCCTTTTTTGCCAGTCTATATGCCCTAGGACCAAATGAATGGGGATTGTTGTTATTGATTGCCTTATTTGCTGCCATTTATGATACCTTTTATTGGGTATCCCATATCTATTTATTCATGAAGTGCAGCAAGAATGACAAAAATATTTCTAAAGATGCTAGTTTTCAATTAATTACCAAAAGAATTGCGAGCGTAGTCGCTCCAGCTTTGGGAGCAGCTGTTATAATATTTTTTGATCGTCAAGCCTTAATTGTTGCCAGTATGATCTTTTTAATTTTATCTACTTTGCCCTTGTTTAAATTAAAAAAGATAGAAGACAAGCCCAAGAAAAAATCAAAGAGTTTTGATAAATTCTTTAAGAAATGGGATGTTAGCAAAGATTATTTAGCAGCTGGTTTTTGGTCAATGCACTGTGCGGTTGAAAATATAATTTGGCCTTTATTTATTTTTCTTTCTTTAGCCAGCATTGAAGCAGTGGCAGTTATACCAATAATAGTGTCAGTTACTACTATAATATTTATATATTTTACTGGTGGAGTCTCAAAAAGAAAAAGAAGAAGTTTAATTATTATTGGTAGTGCAGTTATTGCTTTAATGTGGTTAATGAGAATAATGATTGATGTAAATATTTTTTATTATATCAGTGTACTCTTGGTTGGCTTATTTGCGATCTTTATTAGCATTCCTTTATATAGTTCAATTTATGAAAAAGGAGAAAGAATGGACGCTCTGGCCACCTCTACTTATCGGAATGCTGTTCACATGATTTTTAAGGTGATTATCTTTGCAATTTTAGCTTTAATGGTTAATATCTTTAATGTTAGCTTTATTATCGCCGCTGTTAGCATGATAATTATTATTATGATAATTTATGTGATTGGAGCTTTATTTGAAAAAAAGAAAAAAAGATTTATAATATTTAAGAGATAATAAATTAAATAAATAAAAATTTATGAAAAAGACAATTATCATTCTAATCATTATCGTAATCATTATTGGTGGCTGGATTTGGAGTTCATACAATAAATTGATTACTTCTAATGAGTCAGTTGAGAACAGTTGGGCTCAAGTTGAGACCCAATATCAAAGACGTTTTGATTTGATTCCTAATTTAGTTAGTGCAGTTAAAGGAATCATGAATCAAGAAGAAAAGATATTTGGTGATTTAGCTGAAGCTAGAACTCGCTATAGTGGAGCTACTAATTTGAATGAAAAAGTAGCAGCTGCTAGCGGAGTTGAGAGTGCTTTAGGGCGTTTGTTGGTAATTATGGAGAACTATCCGGAGCTGAAATCAGCTAATACAGTTCAAGATTTAATGTCGCAATTAGAGGGCACAGAAAATCGAATTAGTGTGGCTAGAACTCGTTTTAATGATCAAGTTAAGACTTTTAATGTGATGATTAAAAGAGTGCCAAGAAACATGATTGCTAATTGGTTTAACTTTGAGGAAAAGACTTATTTTGAGATTGCTCCTGAAGCCGCTACCGTTCCTCAAGTTAATCTTGAATAAATAGATAATAATGTTAAAGTTTAGGTTAAAATTTTTAATCCCCGTCTTTTTATTACTAGTCGGTTTTTCCGCTCAAGCTTATTATGAGCTCGGTCAACCGACTGGTTTTGTTAATGATTTTGCTGATATTTTTTCGCAAGAACAAAAAATTAATTTAGAAACCAAGATATCACAGTTTGAAAAAGAAAGTAGTAATGAGATATCAGTGGTAACTATTAATAGTTTAGAGGGTGATGTGATTGAGAATTTTGGGGTAAAGTTATTTGAGGATTGGGGGATAGGGAAGAAGGATAAAGACAATGGTGTTTTATTATTAATCGCGATTGAAGATAGGAAAATGAGAATTGAAGTTGGCTATGGTCTAGAGGGATCATTAACCGATATTCAGAGTAAAAGAATTATTACTGATATTTTAACCCCCACTTTCAAGAATGCGGATTATTATAATGGTACCAGCTTAGCGATTGATAGAATGATTGCTGTTACTAAAGGGGAATACACTGCTGAAGCTGGCGCAGGCATGGCCTCTAAAATAAATGCTCGTAATATTGAAAGTTATTTTTGGTTGATTATCTTCGGTTTCTATCTCTTAGTTGCTTTAAAGAGATATTTAGCTAAATCACGATCTTGGTGGGAGGGGGGAGTAATTGGTGCTATTCTCGGTGCTATAATTTCCTTAATATTCTTTAGTTCCTTTATTATATTCTCTATTATATTCTTTGCCGCCGCTGGACTTGGCTTTGACTTTATGGTTTCTCGATTTAAGGTCTTTCAGAATAAACCAGGTAAAAAGAACAATTTTTGGTTCTTTGGTGGCCCCAGAGGCGGTTCTGGGGGCCCTGGGGGCGGATTTGGAGGCTTTGGTGGTGGTTTTTCTGGTGGAGGCGGCTCTAGTGGCAGTTGGTAGTTTAATAGTTTAGATAAATAAAAAGCCCCCGAATTTTTCAGGGGTTTTTTGTTTTTTTTACTGAAGAGCATAACAGCAAGCCTTCATTCGGAGTTTATTTTTAAAGTCGCCAACTAACCCCGAGTTCTTCTCAGCTTCAAGGATGTTTTTAATGCCTTTTTCAATTTTTTCTTTATTTTCATAGAAATCACTTTCATTGGCACGTCCTTTTAATAAGGGTTCGGCATTTTCCCAGTATTCTTGCATGATCTTGGCTTCATCTTTATTTTTATGACCCAAAGATTCTACTAGGTCAAAGATGTTTTGCATAAATTGGACACAATCGTTCTCGTCAGGATCATCGCCCAATTCAACTGTTCTTTCATCTAGGAATAGCCTTAATCTTTTAAGCTGCTTTTGTTTTTTTTCATCTTTTTTTCTTTCTTTGGCGTTCATTCTTTCCTCCTTATTTAGTTATTTGGTTATTAATTAACGTTTTATACTAATATAATATTTTTATTTTGTCAATGATCTATTTATAATTATTATGATATAATTGATTATATGTTGGATATAACTATTGTAACAATTGGTAGGTTAAAAGAAAAGTGTTGGCGGGAAGCAGCTGATGAATACCTGAAACGTCTTGGGCCTTATGCCAGAATAGAGACAGTAGAGCTGGAAGCAGCTTCTTTTTCTAACTCTAATCAAGAGAAGGCTAAAGAGATTGAGTTTACTAGAATAGATAAGTTTTTAAGCAAGAAAAAAGATCATAATATTTATCTTTTAGCAGAAAAAGGAATAAACTTAGATTCGATTGAATTTGCTAATTGGCTTAATCGAGAACAGCCAGTAATTTTAGTGATTGGAGGAGCATTAGGTTTTAGTCAAAAACTTTATGATTCTTATCCTCAAATATCATTATCTATCTTAACTTTCCCCCATGAGTTGGCCCGCGTAGTTTTATTGGAACAAATTTATCGAGCTAGTACTATTTTAAATAACAAACAATATCATTATTAAATTTATGAAAAAAGACATTAATAAGGTCAGCAATTTTTTAATCAGAATAATTAGTTTAATTATTATTTTGCTCCTATTAGCTATCTTTATTGGTTTTTCCTGGAAAAATATTAACTCTTTATTTTCCAAAAAAGAAATTAGTAGAGTTACCCTAATCACTGGGTATGATTTTGCAGCTATTGAAGATATTGAAGAAGAAGAAATTTTTTCCATCCCCGAGTCTCAAGCTGGTTTTAATGATTTATCTTTTATTTCCAGTCCTGATGGGAAGAGTTTCGCCTATATTATAAAACAAGAGGGAGGTGAGAAGGTGGTGTTTAATGGTCAGGCGGGTGAACTATATGATTCAATTACTTTTTTGGTTTTTAGTTCAGATAGTAGGCATTTTGCCTATGGAGTGAAAAAGGAAGGGAAGGAGTCAGTTGTTTTAGATGGACAAGTTAGTGAAGCCTATGATTGGATTTTTAAGCCATATTTCTTTACTCCTGATAGTAAACATTTTGTTTATAAAGTAAGAACAGACCAGGGTGAAATGGTAGTTTTAGATAATAAAAATGGGGCTATTTACGATTATGTCTACGCCCCCTTTATTACTACCGAAGGCGATAAATTAGTATACTACAGCCGTACAAATGATAAATTATGGCGGACAGTGGTTGAATTAGAATAAATTATTATGACTGATTTAAATAAGTTAAAGAAAGAATTAAATAGCTTAGGCAATAAAAAGGATGCGGCCATTTTACAGCGTTTTTTTAAAACTGGGCCAGGTGAATATGGCGAGGGTGATATTTTTTTAGGGATTAGAGTACCAGCCCAACGTCAAGTCGCCAAAAAGTATTCTGATTTAAGTCTAAAAGATATTGAAAGACTGCTTAGAAATGAAATTCATGAGTTTCGATTAGTTGGCGCTTTAATTTTAGTTGATAAATATCAAAAAACAGAGGGCATTAATGAAAAAGAAAAAATAGTTAATTTTTATTTAAAGAATAGTTCAGCCATTAATAATTGGGATTTAGTAGATTTGTCAGTTGATAAAATTTTAGGTGAGTTTCTCCTTATTCAGCCCAAGAAAAAAAATATTCTCAATCGTTTAGTTAAATCTAAAAATTTATGGGAGAGAAGAATGGCTATGATTTCAACCTTTGCTTTTATTAAATCTGGTAGCGCCAAAGAAACAATCGCTATTGCTAAAAAACTTTTAACTAATGATCATGATCTCATTCATAAAGCAGTTGGCTGGATGCTTAGAGAGGCAGGAAAGAGAATTAATCAAAAGATTCTAACAGATTTTTTAGATGAACATGGCCAAGCTATATCACGAACCACTTTAAGATATGCAATTGAAAGATTATCTCCAGCTAAAAGAAAGTATTATTTGAATAAATAAATATATGAAAAATTTTGAAAATCATTTTTCTAAAAAAGACGGAGAAAGAGAAAGAGCTAAACAACGTGTTTATCGCGCAGTTTTTAAAGATATATTGGATAGTGATTCTTATGGTTTTAATTTTGAAACTAATAAAAAATTTGAAAAGATAGTAAATGAAACAGATATCTCCAACGAAGAGATGCAAGTTTATATTTTAGAAAGATTTCAGAAAGATCAGGGAGCTTTACCAGGTGAGTTAGGAAAGAGATATGCTAACTTAGTTTACTCAATTGATAAAATAAAATCTAAACTAGAAACAGGCTTAGATTTCCATAAGGCGATTATTGATATTTCTAAAGAAGTGAGAGATAAAAATATTATTTTAGATAAAGATGTGGTTAATGAATTAATAGATTCAGCTAAAAGGGATTTAGCAATTTCAGAAGCAGCCTAAATAAAAACCCCATGTTTATTGGCATATTTTTTTATGTATGCTATAATATCCCTATAAACATTAACAAATTTAAATAACAATAATTTAAAGGACTTATTAATTAATTCATTAATGATTAATAATAAAGTCCCATGTTAAAACTATGGCAAAAATGACAAAGTCACAGATGATGGCTGCTTTAGCCGAAACTACTGGCTTAAGCAAAAAGGAAACAGTTAATTTTATGGATAAATTAGCTGAACTTGCTTATAGCGAAGTTAAATCTAATGGTGAATTCGTTCTTCCAGGATTTGGTAAATTAGTTAAAGTTAATCGTAAAGCCAGAGAAGGTCGCAATCCAGCTACTGGCGAAACCATTCAAATTCCTGCTAAAACTGTAGTTAAATTCAGATTAGCTAAGGCTGCTAAGGACGCTGTTCTCTAAGAAAAACAATAAAACAAAAACCACCCTAACGGAATCTAAGGTGGTTTTTGTTTTATCTAAATTTATATTAATTTCGCCAACTATCTACATATTGACCCAAACCATGATATTTTAGCTTGTTTTTCAGCTTAGTATTGTGATTTAGGAACACTAAAAGAGAACCTAATTCAATTTGATAACGATTTTTTACAATCTTATATTTAAGGTTATAATTTGATTTTATCGCTCGTCTAATAGTTTTTCCCTGAACTCCACCTAATTTGGCAGCTTCAGAAACAGACACCCAGATCTGGTTAGTGATTGTTTGTTTTTCTAAGTTTTCTGCCATTTTTTTGATTTAAGTCTACAATATTGTAGACTTAAGTATATAAACAATGGTTAATTAAATCGATAAATTTTCTGTTATCAACAACTTAAGTCTAGTATAGTATGGACTTAAGTTATATTATTATAGCTACATTTTTCTTAAAAGTCAATGGTTATAAAATATATTAGTTGTTTTTAATTGACTAAATTTTAGTTATAGATGACAAAGGAATTTTAAGGGATTTATTGAATAAATAATTTGCTTTTCAATAATCTTTGTGATAGCATAAAGATAGTTAAAAATATTTTTGCGACGGACGGGCGAATAGATTTCCCGTTGTTTTTTATTAAAGTTTTTAGATAAAATGTCAGTTAATTTAATCAAAAAATTTAAAGAAAAAAAGACCTTAGAACAGCTAAAAGGCCGTGATAAGGAAGCTTTTATTAGAATTTACGATGAAAATGTAAATGACATTTATCGTTTTATTTTATTTAAAATTAGTAAAAAAGAAGAAGCTAATGATTTAACTTCAATGGTGTTTTTAAAAACCTGGAACTACATTCAGAATAATGAATTAGAAAGTACTAAAACCTTACGAGCTTTATTATATAAGATTGCTCGAAATTTAATTATTGACCACTATCGAGAGTCTAGTAGTAAACTATCAGTTTCTTTAGATGATGAAGATAATAAAATTGAAGTTGTTGATGCTAGCCAAGATCCTCAAGAAAAATTAGCTGATCAGGCTAATTTGGAATTAATAAAAAGCAAGTTGCCATTATTAAAAGAAGAATATCGAGAAATTATAGTATTAAGGTTCGTTAATGACCTAACATTAGATGAAATAGCCGAAATTACCCACAAAACTAAGGGTAATGTAAGAGTATTATTACATCGAGCTTTGAGCGCCTTAAGAAAATTAGTAGAGGAAAATAAGGAAAAAGTGTAACTTTTTTCTGGTTATTTCGTATATTATAGTGTATGACTGATAAAGCACTAATCTCTAAATTAAATAGTTTAAAAAATGTCAACCCTGATGCTAATTGGTTAAAAAGTAACCGAGAACTTTTGTTAACTCAGATTTCTAATTCTGGGGCAACAGAAATCTCTCCTCGTAGTGCTTTTATTATTAATTTACAAAGTTTTTTCAAGACAGCTTCACAGCCAGCCTTTGCTTTGGCTGTTTTTATTTTGATTTTAGTATCTGGAAGTTTATTTAGTCATCAGTTGTTTAACAAAACTAAACCAAATGATTCTTTGTATATTGCTCGTATCATTTCCGAGAAAGCTAGATTAAATACCATTTTCAGTCAAACAGAAAGAGATAGATTAGCAGTTCAGTTTGCGGCTGATCATGCCCAAGACATCACCACTGTATTAGCTGATCCTCAATTTAATAATAATGATAATCAGGAGGCAGTGGCTAAATTAAGTGAAAGTTTCAAAAAAGAAATTAATACAGTTAAAACTAAAATGAATCGTTTAGCAGTTGCTCCGACAGAAACTGAGGAAGAAATTGTTTCAATGGCTAATACTTTAAAAGATGAAGATGGTTTAGAAATATATCAAAAACCTGATATTCGTCAAAATGATCCAAATTCTGATTTAGAAGAGGAAATTAATAATGAAAAAGTTGTTTTACCTGATGGTCCAGCTGAAGAAACTATTGCCGAAGAAGAGGCTGAAGAAACAATCGAAACCAAGACAGATTCGGATAAAATTTTAGAAGAAGCGGAAGAATTATTTGAACAGAAAGATTATGATAATGTTTTGAATAAGTTGAAAGAGGTAGACGAAATTATAAAATAAGTTTTTTAAAAATTTTAATGTGCATTTGTTAATTTATCTTTGATTCGGCCACTCCTCCTTGGAAGATATTTTTCTCCCGTCTTGGATTAACCCGCGGAGATAAATTAACAAATCCACATTAATTTATATAATGCGGATCGACAGACCTGGTAAAGGTCGACTCTCGATTTATATCGAGATGGTTTGTCCCTTAATTAATTTCATTACTGATTCAATGTTTGAAAGATTTTAATACCTTAAGCTAGATCGGTTTAGCTTTTCTCCAGCCTCGGCCTCATGCTAGGGCTGGCAGAACTTTTTAAGATCAGTCAGTCTTTGCTAAAGCCTCAGGGTTGGCGAAGCGGGATTCCGATCGATCTATCTAGATATTAATAATCTGAAGACAATGAATTAGACACAGAATATCATTCTTATATTGTTTAAACTAAAGTTGTTTAGACATCTGAGAATGATCTAAAGAATTTATTATGAGTAAATTACGCAAATTTTTCATCGTTAGCGTAATGGTATTAACAGTAATTGCCATGAGTGGCGCTTTTGTCACTCCAGTTAAGGCTTCAGCTTCTGCTGGCGACTTAATTAAAATGGACGGTTTATCATCTGTTTATTACCTAGGCGATGACGGTAAAAGATATGTTTTCCCTAATGAAACTACTTACTTCTCTTGGTACGCTGATTGGAGTGGTGTAGTTACAGTTCCGGCTGCTGAATTACAAAGTTATGCTATTGGTGGTAACATTGTAATGAGACCGGGTACTAAGTTAGTGAAAATTACAACCGATCCTTCTGTATATACCGTTGAACCAAACGGTACATTAAGAAAGATCCAAAGCGAAGCTCAGGCAACTGCTTTATTTGGTACCAATTGGAATCAAAGAGTTGTTGATGTTCCTGATGCTTTCTTCACCAATTATACTGTTGGCTCAGTTTTAGCTGACGGTACATATTCAGTTGGTAGTTTAATTAAGAATACAGGTGGTTCTGATATTTATTACTATGATGGTACTAACTATCGTATGTTTGCTTCAGAAGCTGTATTCGCTGCTAACCGATATAACATGGCTGATGTTATTACTGGCACTGTAACTGGTTCTGGTACTAACATTACCACTGCTGAATTTGTTAACACCGCTCAAAGTGGTGGTACTACTCCAGTATCAGTTGGTACTGGTTTAATGATTTCTCTAGCTTCTAGCACTCCTGGTGCTATGACTGTTCCATCTAGTGCAACTGGCGTTGTCTTTACTAATTTCAACGTTACTGCTTCTAATGATGGTGACATTCTTTTACAGGGTGTAGCTGTTAAGAGAACTGGTGTTGGTGCTTCTTCTGAGTTAAGCAAATTATACATCTATGAAGGTGATAATCGTTTAACTAATGGTCGAAGTGTTAGCAGCAGTACAAATACAGCAACTTTCAGTAATTTGAACTACACTGTTCCTGCTGGCATGACAAAAACTTTGTCTGTTGTAGGTGACATTGCTGCTTCAAGTTCTGGAAATCACATCTTAGGTATTGAATCAGCTTCAGCTGTTACTGCTGGTGGCGCTACTGTTTCTGGATCTTTCCCAGTTAATGGTAACACCATCACTTTATCAACTACTTCAGTTGGTTTAACTGATATTGAAAACGCTAACTCTTACACTGTTAAGAGTGGTGCTACTGATGTAGAAGTTGGTCGTTTAGCTGTTTATGCTAACAGTACCGAAGATGGTCAATTAGAGTCATTGACTTTATATAACAGTGGCCGTGATATCTTAAGCAACCTTAAGTTATATCGTGGTTCTGATTTAGTTGCTACTGGTACTCAAAGTGGTAGCTATTATACTTTTGTTCTTGCTTCTCCTTATAAGATTAACAAGGGTGAAAGTGCAACCTTTACAGTTAAATCTGATATTACTAACGCTAGAAATGCTGACACAGCAACTCTGTATGTTAGATACAAAACTGACTTAAAGGTTAAAGGTTTAACCTATGGTTATTACCTAGCTCCAACCTTAGCTCAAGGTGGTGATGCTTCTAATTCAGCTGTTGACGAATTAGACAGCTCTCCAATGTCACAAAGCATTACTGTTGAAGCTGGTCAAGTAACAGTTTCTTCTAGTGGTCCTGTAGCATCTAATGTTGCTAAGAATTCTAATGATGTTGTTCTAATGGACTTCACCATTACCACTGTTGCTTCTGTTGACGTTGAAAAAGTTGGTATCATTCTAAGAGATGATGATGCTAGTGACGACGATGATGTTGCTAACTTAGAAATCGTCTGTGACGGCACCGTCATGAATGAATGGGCTGACCCAGGAGATGCCGCTGCTAGTGTTAATACTGACACTTCAGTTTGGAACATCCCTGCTAACACCACTAAGACTTGTCAGGTTAGAGCTGATATCGAGAACACCAAGACAGCTGCTGATATTGTAAGTGCAGATTGGGATTACTCAAACTGGACTTTCAAAGACGCTGGTACTGGTGATTCTATTACCGATATTGTTCCATCAACTGACATCGCTGGTCAAAATATGACCGTTACTGAAGCTTCATTAACCGTAACTCAAGCTAACACTCCTACTGCTCAAACTTGGGTAGGTGGAGGCACCTTTGATGCTATGGGCTTCAATTTCGCTGCTGGCGATGCTGAAGATATTAAAGTAACTAATTTAGTTTTGATTGCTGCTTTAGACGAAAATAGTGATGGCATCTATGGCATTACTGGTTCTGATAACAGCATTAACACTAAAGATGTTATTTCTAGCGTTGAAATCTATGATGGTTCTACCAAGATTGGTAACACCGAAGTAGTTTCTTCAACTGGTACTGTTACTTTTGATACTCTAAGCTGGACTGTTCCAACTAGTGAGAATAAAGTATTAACAGTTAAGGTTGTCACTTCTAACAATGCTCCATATAACAGTAATAACGATTTGATTAAATTCTACATCTCATCTGTTACTGCTGAATATGGCACTGGTACAAGTGTAAGC
This sequence comes from uncultured Gammaproteobacteria bacterium, assembly GCA_964466835.1. Classification (GTDB taxonomy): domain Bacteria; phylum Patescibacteriota; class Patescibacteriia; order Patescibacteriales; family UBA12465; genus UBA12465. The sequence goes on along the minus strand of CAYXNV010000010.1, from coordinate 12,767 downwards.
GCAACTATTACAGCTATTGATACCGCTGCTGAAGCAACTGTTCTTCAAACAATTGCTACTGCCGGTACTCTAACTGCAGCTGCTGCTTCTGACAACCCAACTTCAGCTTTAGTATTGATGGATTCAACTGTTGAAATGACCAAAGTTAAATTTACCTCAACTAACGAAGCTTTCGTTGTTGAAAAATTACAAGTTAAGAACACTTCAGGCACTACTGATGATGATGAATATACTTCAGTAACCATCAGTTATCCAACTGAAACTGGTACTGAAACAAAGACTCAGACTTTTGTTGGCGACACCGCTAACTTTACTGGTCTAAACTTCTACATCGCTAAAGATGCTGATGCTGTTCTAACTATGTCAGGTACATTTAACACCAAGACTGCTGGTGCTGATGATGACACTACTACTGCCTTAGATCTTGACTACGATACTAACTTTAGATCTGTAGCTCAATCTTCAGGTACTGTAGGTACTAGTGTTGGTTCAGCTGATGTAGCTGGTAATGACATGTATGTATACGAAAGTATTCCTACATTCGCCTTTGCTTCAGACACTCCAAGTGGTACCTTAATCCCAAGTGCTAATACTTTAGTCGCTAAGATTGGTATTACTGCTAGTGCAGCTAAGGACATTACCTTTGATAGTGCTGACAGTGATAATCTATCACTTCAGATATCTGCAACAGGTGCCAGCTTAACTGCTGACGATGATGCTTTCACTATCAAAAAGGATGATGGTACTGTACTTGATACAGATACTATTGACCTTGGTACTGATGCCCAAGTTGACTTTGACTTCAGCTCATCTGCTTTGACAGTTGCTGCTGGTACCACTGAATACATTTACGTGTATCTTGATACCACAGAATTAGCAACTCAAGGTAACTCTGTCCAAATCTGGTTAGATGATGTAGCTGCTGACGGTACATTTGGTATCAACAGTACTGGAGCTTATGCTCGTGGTAACATCCTCTTCAAGGGTGATATCTACGGTGGCGCTCTAGTTAAACCGTAATCAGTTTTCCTAGTAGTTTTCCCGATTTCCTTTAATAAATCGGAACAAAGAAAAGAGTGAGCTTCGGCTCACTCTTTTCTGTCGCTTAATATATGGAAGGGTGTTTCCATTTTTTTAAATATTTGTTATAATAATTCTATAAGCTATTTTTTAAATTTAACATTATTGTTATGCCTTTTTACAAGAAAAGACTTTTTTATTTAGTTACTATAATGCTCATCCTTTTGGTTTGGGTAATACTTATGCTCTAGTGTTTGCTGTTTGAGTTATTTATAGATTTATTAGTTTAGAAGAGAGTGGGTAAAAACTCGCTCTTTTTTATTTTCATTCACCTGGTTCTATAGTATAATAAAAAAGAAAGAAAATAAGATAAGAATTTTATGTCCGCTAAAATCTATCTAAGGATCCTGCAGATTGGGATTATTGCTTCTTTAGCAATTATCTTTTTTGTTTTCCCTAAACTTTTATTTCCTTATATCACCTCTAAGCAAATACCATTTAATATTTTAATAGAAGTTTTATTGGTTTTTTGGTTAGTATTTGTTTGGCGTTATCCTAAATATAGACCCAAGAAGAATTATATTACCACTGGGTTAATTGCCTATTTTATTGCTATCTTAGCTTCTTGTCTTGTCAGTGTTGATTTTAATCTTAGTTTTTGGGGGGATGCAGAAAGAATGTTAGGATTTTTTCATCTTTTCCACTTTCTAATTTTTTATTATATTTTAATTACTGTTTTTCGAACTTGGCGAGAATGGAAGATATTGTTGTTATCTTCAGTGGTTATAGCTTCAATTGTTAGTTTGATAGGTTTAATTGGAACTAATGTTTATAGTGTTATTGGTAATACTGCCTATGTTAGTGGTTATTTAATTTTTAATCTTTTCTTTTCTGCTTTATTATTTTTCCGAGAAAAGAATCGTTTTTGGCGTTGGCTTTATTTACTGCCAGCAATAGTGATGCTATTAGAGTTTAAAGCAGCTGATACCTCAGGTGGAATTATTGGTTTAGCGGTTGGTATTTTATTGTTATTTTTTCTATTAGGAATATTTCATAAAAGAAAGAATATTAGGATAATATCTTTAGTTATTTTAATATTGGCAGTTCTAACAATCGCTGGTATTTTCTCACAAAGGAATTCAGATTGGTTTCAAGATAATGATTTTTTAAATGAGTTAACTTTTCAAAAAGATACTTTTCAAACTAGATTAATCTCTTGGCACAGCGCTTGGCTTGATTTTAGATATCATCCTATATTTGGAACTGGTTTTGGTAATTATGCCATTATTTTTGATAAGCACTTTGACTCTAAATTCTTTGATCACGCTAGAACTGAAACTTATTTTGACCGAGCTCATAATAATTTAATTGATATCGCCTCTACTACTGGATTGGTTGGTCTTATTACTTATATAAGTATATTTATAGCAGTTTTATATTATCTCTGGACTGAATTTAAGCGAAATGGTCGTAGAATTGGACTAGAAGGTGGTAGCCGTCGGAATTTAGAGATTGTCGTCATAATCGCTCTCTTGGGGGCTTATTTTGTCCAAAATTTAGCTGTTTTTGACTCTTTTACCACCTATATTGCCTTGATGATGCTTTTGGGCTTTATTTATTGGATAATTAAGGGTAAAGAGGGGGATATAGTTAGTGAAGAGGAAATTAAGACAAATAACCCAATTAAAGAATTGATTGTTTTCTTGATAATTTTGGGTGTTATTATTTTTGCTGGAATACAATTTAATGTTAGGTCTTGGCGCATGTTTTCGGGAGTAATTTCCGGTTATGCTCAAATTGTGGAGGGGAATTTATGGACTGGATTTAACACTGGTCGCCGAGCTTTAGATAATAACAATTCTTTAAATCGTGATGGTCGAGTTCTTTATATTAATTTAACTACTGCCAATCCTAATCTTTTCTATTACCTTAATAAACAACAAGCCCAAGAAGTGTTGGATTATATTATTTCTTTAGCTGAGAAGAATGCTAAATATAATCCCAAGGACAGTTTAATGCAATTACAATTAGCTCAAATTTTAGATACAGTGGCTCGAACTAATTATGATGATTTAGATCGATTTAACTATTATTCTTCCCAGGCAGTTCAAGCAATGGAAAAATCTATTGAAGCTAGTCCACGACGTGCCCCTTTATATTTGATTAAGGGACAAATATTATTGGCTCGAGGAGAGAGAGATAAAGCGATTGAAACAATTAAATACGGAATTAACTTGAATCCAAATTTTCCCGATGGTCATTGTCGTCTAGCACAAGTATATTTATTATTAGAGGAAAACGATAATGTACGTATCCCTCTTGATAAATGTATAGAGTTAAATGGAGTTGAGCAAATAAAATCAGATCGTTTGCTAAAAGATGCGATAAATTATTATGCTAACGAACAAGAATTAGAGCAAGCAATAGTATTAACCGAACGTTTGTCAGTTATTAGTGAGCAAGATCCTGAAGTTTGGTTTAATTTAGTTAGACTATATCTCGCAATTGAAGAAGAAGAAAAGGCAAGAATAGCGGCTGATAAAGCAATTGATTTAGATAGTAGGTTGAAAGAAATAGTTGATGAGTTATTTGGAAAGTAAAATTTTAGATATAAAAATAGATATGAAAAAAAGAGGATAGCTTCCTCTTTTTTATTCGTATATTTTTTTTCCAATGTTTTTTCCAGTGTTTCGTGGTATTAGTAACATTATAACTATAGTGATTTATTATCTCATCAGATTTAATTAGATTCGCCGGTGTACACCATATCTCAAATGTTTTCTCGTTTACCCAGAAATAGGTTATTACAAGATTTTTTTTAGCAAAGGTAATCGCCTCGTATTTCATTTCCGGTTTTTCGCAAGCACCAAATATATATTTCCCGCTGGTATTAAGCCAACAATTTTCATCAATTACCTGGGAAGAATTTAGGCTCTTCAATATTTTTGAACCGTAATTCCAATCTTCTCGCTCAGGGATTTGGGCTGATAAGCTGACGGAGATAAATAACGATAATAAGGTAAAAATAACGATTTTTTTCATTTTCAGTTGATTTTTGGTTAATATAAAGAACTAGTTTGATTAATTAGTATAATGTTTTTTGTTATAGTTGTCAATTATTAGTTGATAAAATTATTTTTTAATTTTGTGAAAAATCAGACCATAAGGTTTGATTTTTGTTTTATTAACACAACCCTTTAAATAAAGGGTTTTTTAAATTTTTATTCTCATAAATAATTTAAAAAAATTTTAACACTCTATAAGGGTGTTTTTGTTATAGTAAAAAGCACTAATTATTAATTTTAATCTTATGAAAAAAATTAAAAAGTTGTTTAATAGGTTTCGGTCTTTATCTTTAAAAAAACGTTTATTAGTGGGATTAGTAATTTTTATTCTTCTAATAATAATTATTAATTTATTGTCACTTGATCGTTATGAATTGGCATTATTAGAATTGAGAAAATCAGTTGTTTCAGAAACCATTTGCCATGAAGACTGTTCATTAAAGAGGGCTAGACTGAGAAATTTTGTCGCTGATGGATTAAATAATTCTAGTTTTTTAGAGAAGAAAATAAAAAAATATTTTAATTCTGAAGATGAAGATATTATTTTTAAGAAAGAACTTGTAAAAATAGCTCGTATTCATTACGGGCCCAATCAATTGCCTAATTATTTAAAAAAATATTTAAACTTAATTGATGGCAATATTACTTTGCAAACAGAAATTATTACTACTTTTAATGGAATCACCTTACCTAAATCGTCTCTTAGCTTTAGATTAAAGAAAATAGTTAATAATCAATCTATTTATTTAGCAGATCGTTTAAATGCTTTAAAAATGTTAAGTCTAATTAATTTAGGCTCAATGGCTGATTATTATCTTTCATTATTAAGCGATCATAATGTTGCTATCAGCAGGGAAGCAGTTATTGCTTTAAGTAGCATCCAAGAAAAAGAAAAATATTTATCTCTTGATCAATTAAAAGAAATAGAAGAAATAATTGTTAATCAAGAAACAGACAAAGACATCCGTTGGGCCTTAATTTTATTAATAAATGATTATTATTCTGTTTTCCCCAAAAAATCAATTCTTGTTCTTAAAAATATTTATCAAAGTATTGATCAAGACAAAACTGGTCAGGCATTAGCTGCTGATTCGCTGAATAATATAGTTGGTTGGAAAAAATATCAGGTAACTAATATTAGTCAGATAGATAAAGGGAGCTATTAAAGTTAATTATTAATTTTTATAACTATGAAAATCAAAAATATTTTTATTTTATTGTTTATATTATTAATGCCAATTTCTGTCAGAGCCATGCCTTTAGGAACATTATTATATCGTACTTCTAGTAATGGACAGATGTATGGCTATAACACAGATGAGTTAGTTAAAATTGAAAAAGGTGTGTTAAGAAATATTTTTTCTGGACATGTTGGAATTTATATTGGTCAAGAAGATGGAGTAGATTATATAGTAGAAGCTTTGGCTGATGGCATTGTTAAAGTGCCGGCTAAATATTTTGTTAATTTAGCAGCCGGAGAAGAATTTTTAGGAGCCAAACTACCCAAAGATTCAAATTATATTCAGCAAATAAAAGCTGTAATTTTAGCTAAAAATTTAGCTGACAGAGGCTTAAAATATGATTTAGATTTTAAAAAGCAAAAAGGGCCGGGAAGCAAAGAATGGACCTGTGTTGGTCTGGTAGAAAAAATTTATGAAAGCGCAGATATTTCTAATCCCAATAATTTAGCAGCTCTAGAGTATGATGAGAACTACTATGCTATTGATATAACTTTAGATGGCTTTGATAATGTTAGTGTTATTAATGATGAGGGGGATTGTTTTTCTGAAGAGGTAGAGTTTTCTAAAATTGCCAGACAAAAAGATATGTTAATACCTGCGCCCGAATTGATTGGCTTTAATGTTGGTTTAGAATATCAAGGTGAACGTTATATATTTTTGCCCTATACTCAATTTTTGCAAACTAGTTTAGAAGATGTTGAGGTTGATATTCAAATTTCTTCAAATTTTTCCGAGGAAGATATTCGGGGCAGTTTTTCTAAAATTGGCTTGATTTTGAAATGGAGCCTGATTAATAATCCAGTTTCATCATTCAGAAAAGTAGCCAGCGATGTTAAAGACTTTGCTATCAATTTAAAAGATAAAGTTTTTTCTAATAATAAAACTGAATTAGTAATTGAAGATCAGGAATTTGAGAAAAAGAAAAAGGTGAGCGCAAAAAAGACTACGGCCAAGAAGAAGTCCACAGCTAACGTTAATTCAAAACCAAGCCAAGCTCGAATTCAAGTTAATAAAAAGATAAAAACTAAAGAATCTATAAATGATAGTCAGGAAAACAAAAAAGATATTAAGACTGTGGTTAAAAGTGAAAAAAATAATAAAATAGAAGAAAATGTTGAAATAGCAATAAACAAAATTGAAAAACCTAAAATAGATTTTGAAATTAAAGAAGAGATTTTAATTAAAGCAACAACTACTAAGTCTTTGTTTGATAAAACTGTCCCCGCATTAAAAAGCACCAGTAGCAATATAACTATTGTAACTGCTGTTAGTGATTCCGCTGGACCTCTTGATCAATCAAATGAAATTTTAACTAATGGCCCTTCTGGTATTATTTCATCTACAACTAATAATATTCCAGATTCTTCCTCGGCTACTAATGTGATTGTCGTTGAGAATACCGAGGAAGATAATATTAATAATGAAGAAGATAATTGGCTAAAATTAGCTATAATAAATAGTATTTATAGTACTAAAAATAATGACTGGATTAAACTGTATAATCCAACTGAAAAAGATTTTGATTTAGCCGAGGCTGGATATCGAATAGAAAAAACCAAAACAGCCGAAGACCCTAGCTTGGCCATGAGAATTGGTAATCTAGATGATGGTAATTATCCTGGTGGTACTATTATTAAATCTAACGATTATTATCTAATTGTCCGTGATGATGCTGAAGAAGAATATAAAATTGAAGCTGATGCAATTGCAACCAGAGATGAATTTGGTTGGTTTGATTCTGGGTATACTTTATATCTAGGAACTAGTGCTATTAGCTCTAGCACTGATGTCGATGTTATTGATGCTGTGGGTTTCGGCTCTGATGCTACTTATTTTGCTGGTACAAGCCCAGCCCCAGCTATTATTGATTATTATATTTTAAATAGAATTGCTACTACTAGTGATAATAATCTTGATTATGAATTATTAGCGACTGATAAAGTGGTTAGCACAACTACCCCCGAAATAGAAATCGATGGACAAGTTGATGTTATAGCTAGCAGCACAATTGAGTCAACTTCAATCAAATCTGATAATATAAGTCATCTTTGGCATTTTGATGAATGTTATAGTGATGGCCAATGGGCGGTAGGTAAATGGGGTTGTGCTCGAGAAAGTGGCTATATCAATGATCCAATTATTATTCCCCTAGAACCTGTTGTTGATACTAATAATTTTTCAGTCGGATTTTATTATCGAAAATCAAGAATTGATCCACCGAGAATAAATTTTAAGTTAATTAATAATAATGATCAATATTTACAATTCTCATTAGATCAAGGATTATTAAAATTTGATGGTTTACCAAATACTGACCAACTTTATTATACTGACCTAATAATTAATGATGAATGGAATCAAGTCGTTTTAGTGGTTGATAGAGACAATAACTATTGGACAATTTATATTAATGGTGAAGAAAAATATAGTAGAGAATTTGATGAAGATCTATTAGAAATGAATAAATTAGAAATTAGCGGTGATACAGAAGCTTTTTTAATTGACGAATTAGTTTTTTGGAATCGCCCCTTATTAGCGGAGGAAATATTAACTAATTATGAGGCAGACTTACCCTATTACCCCTTAACTTTTATAGAACCACAGAAGCAAGCAGAATTACTCTATTATTGGAATTTTAATGAAAATGAAGGAGAAACTGCTAAAGATGATATTAATGATTTAGAATTAAATTTAAATCCTGATCTTTGGATTGATGAAGGGGTGTCTGGCAACGCTATCCAAAATGTATGGGGTGAGGATTTAGAAGTAAATTTTAATCAAGCAATCAATTCAAAAGATTTATCTTTATCTTTTTGGTGGCGTAATAGCTTATATCCAGATGATAGCAAAATAAAAGTATCTTTACAGGATAATAAAAAAGATAGATTAGCTTTATTGCCCAATTATTATCGACCAGCTTTTTGGTTTAATGATAATTACGGCGCTTTTAGTGAAGGAGTAGGATTAACCATTCCTCATGATGATGTTTGGCATCATTTAGCTTTAACTTATAATTCCCATGATTATTTATTGCGTTTTTATGTTGATGGTGAAGAGAAGTTTTCATCTTCTTTTATTTGGATAGAGGCGGGGAAGGAGCCAGATAGATTAGAAATTAAATCAGAAAATAATAATTCAGAGATGGATGAATTGGGTGTATGGCAAGGGGTTTTAACATCAGAAGAAATTAAAGAAATTTATGAATTGTATAAATAAAAAAGCGGAATTTAAAACTCCGCCTTTAAGCATATCGGGATTATGCTTTATTTTTTTTGGGTCCGCGACATGAGATTAATCATCATCAATCTCATTCTCTATTGATCGAGCAGCTCTGTGTAGAACTACACTATCTCCACTAGAACCTATTTCAACATCAGTATTTATCCTTCCCGCCTCTTTTCCATCTAATTCTGTTCTTGCTCTTTCATTAACATCACCATTACCTTGAAAAATTATAGTTTTATTAGATAATATTCCTAAGGCCTTGATGAGTCTTATTTTCCATAGTGTAGATGCTATTTCGGAAAAAAATTTTCCAACCATGTTTCCACTAGTATCATAGATTATATTTTTTTCTACTATTAAGGTTACATTCCCGATTTGCAGACCATCGCTAATGGCGTCCATATCGAATCTATTTTGGTTTATAATACAGATTTATTAAATGTTTTTAAGAACTTTTGACAGTTTAATAATTCTAGCACACTTTATAGAAAAAGTCAATAGTTTTTGATTATATTTATTATTTTTCCTTAATATTAAGGGAAAATTGTTAGTGTTTTTAAATGGATTATATATCAAGTTAAGACTTGATTTTTTTTTATTTTTCTAGTACTATAAAAACGTTATTAGAGCAAGTAGACGATCGCTCTGTTTTTTAAAAACAGGGAGGAAAGTCCGGACTTCGCTAAATGATAATGGGTAACACCCACCGGGTCAACTATGACTTAGGGAAAGTGCCACAGAGACAATACTAATCTTGAAAATTTTAACAAGATCAAAGGTGAAAAGTAGTTGGATGCTTATCAAAGCTACCAACTTCGGCCTTCGGTGACGAAGTAGCCGTGGTAAACCCTATCAGAAGCAAGAGCAAATTTTCTGCCCAGGGCAGAAAAGATAAAGTAGCTCGCTTGAGTTTATTGGTAACAATAAACCTAGATAAATGATCGTCCTCGACAGAATCCGGCTTATCGCTTGCTTTAATAACTCTATCGACAATTAATTTATATATGAAAAAAACTGAATTATTTTTTTCCACTCTTTTTATTCCGGTTGATTTTATTATGCTGGTTTTGGCCGGCATTTCTGCTTATTATTTAAGATTTGCCAAATTCTCGGTTGATATTCGTCCGATTATTTTTGATTTGCCATTTTCTGATTATTTTAAATCTTTACTTCTTGTAGCCATTCTTTGGCTACTTGTTTTTATAATAACAGGATTATATCAAATCAGAAGTGCTCGTAAATTAGGTCAAGAACTACGACGCATCTTTGTCGCTTGTTCATCCGGTTTAGCTTTAGTAGCAATTGTTATTTTTTTTCAACGTGAATTATTTGACTCTCGTTTTATCGTCTTAGCTAGTTGGTTGTTAGCGATTATATATGTAAGTCTGGCCCATACTTTTATTCGTTGGCTTCAACGTTATTTATTTATTTATGGCATTGGTGTCCGCCGAGTTGTTTTAGTTGGTAATAGTAAAACAACCGATAATTTGATGGCTGAATTTTCTAAAAATAAAAAATCTGGTTTTGAAGTTGTGAAAAGAGTGCGAGATTTTTCTTTAGAGACAGTTCAAGAGATGACTGAGTTTATTAAAGATAGAGGGGTAGATGAAATTATTCAAAGTGATCCCAATTTAAGTAAAGCTGAGGTTTTACGTCTTTATGACTTTACCAATGAAAATAATATTAATTTTAGGTATGTAGCTGATCTATTGGAGGTAAAAGTTCTTCGAACAGAAGTCTCCGAAATTATTGGCATCCCTATCATTGAGGTTAAACGAACAACCCTGGATGGTTGGGGTCGAGTAGCTAAAAGAATTTTTGACGTTATTTTTTCCTCTCTTTTAATCGTAGTTGTTTCGCCAATTATGTTAATTACGGTTTTAGCTATTATAATTGATTCTCGTGGTCCAGTTTTCTTTTATAAACGTGATGACGGCTCTAATCTATATCGAGTTGGTGAGAGCGGGGAACCTTTTCGTTATCTTAAGTTTCGTTCTATGATTCCTAATTCTGATAGTATGCGCTATAACGAATTAGCTGACCAAAATGTACGATCTGATGGTCCAATGGTTAAAATAAAAGATGATCCTCGAATCACAAGAGTGGGAAAGTTTATTCGTCGCTGGTCAATTGATGAATTACCGGAATTATTTTTAGTATTTATTGGTAAGATGAGTTTAGTTGGTCCTCGTCCACATTTACCAGAAGAAGTGGCCAAGTATGAAAATTATCAGAAAAAGGTTTTAACTATTAAGCCAGGAATTACTGGTTTGGCACAAACTTCTGGTCGTAGTGATCTCTTATTTGAAGAAGAAGCTAAATTAGATATTTATTATATTGAAAATTGGTCATTAATATCTGATTTAGCTATTTTACTTAAAACACCTTTAGCGGTTTTTAAACATCGTAAGGTAGAATAAAAAAATGAAAGTTGCTTTAATCCATGATCATTTAGCTCAAGATGGTGGTGCTGAAAAAGTACTGAAAGTTTTGGCTGACATGTTTTCTAAAGCTCCAATTTACACTTTATTATACGAAAAGAAGCAGGTTGATAAATATTTCAAAGATCGCCAAATTGAGACTTCTATTATTCAGAAAATGCCAGGCGGAATAAAACATTATCAATGGTATTTATTCTTTATGCCAATTGCAGTTGAATTTTTTGATTTAAGAAAGTTTGATTTAGTGCTTTCCGATACTAGTTCGTTTGCTAAAGGAGTCATTACTAATCCCGACACCTTGCATATTTGTTATTGCCACACCCCAACTCGATATCTTTGGAGTGATACTCATCAATATATTAATGAATTGAAATATAATAAATGGTTTAAAAAAATAATTTCTTTAATCCTAAATAGAATTCGTCTTTGGGATAAAGCGGCTGCTGATCGAGTGGATTTATTCATTGCTAATTCTAAAACCGTTCAGAAGAGAATTAAAAAGTATTATCGCCGTGATTCAGTTGTTATTTATCCACCAGTAGAGACAGATAAATTTTATATTTCTAATTTGAAAGAACAAAAAGAAGAAGAAAAATATTTTTTAATTGGTTGTCGCTTGGCACCATACAAAAGGGTGGATACTGTTATTGAAGCTTTTAAAAAATTAGGTTCAAATTATAAATTAAAAATATTTGGTGATGGGGTTGATTTAAAACGTTTAAAAAAGATTGCTAAAGGAATAAACAATATAGAATTTCTTGGTCGAATAAGCGAGGAAGAGAAAGCTAAATTATATAGCAATGCTTTAGCTTTTATCAATCCCCAAGAAGAAGATTTTGGCATTACCGCAGTTGAGGCCATGGCTTCTGGGCGACCAGTAATTGCCTATAGAAAGGGTGGAGCAACCGAAACTATAATTGAAGATAAGACAGGGATTTTCTTTAATGAACAAACTCCGGAGAGCCTAATTGAAGCAATAAAGAAATTTAAAAATAATAATTTTGATTCAATAATGATCCGTGAACAAGCAGAACGTTTTTCAGTTGAAAATTTTAAGAGAAGGATTTTAAACTTTATTGAAGAAAATAAAAAAGGGAAAGAATGAATTATTTTTTCTTCCCCTTAATAGTAAGTTTTAACCTAGATTATGTATTGTCATAGGTTTAAGCTTGCATTCTAATCGTTTAGGTGATTATTTCTGTCAGCGGCGATTAGGATAGCAAAACTTTTTTGTTTAGTGGCCTCATAATCTGATTACACTTACTATGTTGATTATTACTAGCTAAAACATTTTTGTCAATAATTATGAAAATAGGCGTCGACATTAGAGTATTGATGGATAAAAACTATAGTGGTGTATCTGAGTATACTCATAATCTATTAAAAGAGATATTAAGGCAAGATAAGGAGAATGAATATAAATTATTTTATAATTCTTTTCAAGATTTATCTTCTCGTTTAGATAGATGGAACACTGATAATAGTAAATTAATTGTTACTAAATATCCTAATAAATTATTTAACTACCTTTTGCAAAAGGTTTTTTGTTATCCTAAAATTGATAAATTATTAGGAAATGTTGATTTATTCTGGTCGCCACATTTTAATTTTACCCGATTAAGTTCAAGTACAAAAAAAGTAATTACTGTTCACGATTTATCATTTCTACGTTATCCTCAATTTTTTAGTGCTAGAAAAAATTTTTGGCACAAAGCTTTAAGAGTGAAAAAAATAATGAATCAGGCTGACAGTATAATAACTGTTTCAGAAAATAC
>CAYXNV010000009.1:0-34890 GCA_964466835.1 uncultured Gammaproteobacteria bacterium | reverse complement strand
GTATCATATGTTTGATTTTTGGGCAAAACGTTGATTTTTGTTTGGTGGAGGAGTAATATTATAATATAATTAATTTTTATTTTTAACATTATGAATTATTTAATTTTGCTAATTATCGTATATATTATATTTGATGTTTATTATCGTTTAAAAAATCAAAGAAAATTTAATTTTTTATTGACTCATATTGCTACTACATTTAATTATTACGAAAAATTATTTGTGAATAATAAAACTCTTAAAATACAAGATGTGATAAGCTCTAGGGAACTGGTTAAAAATGAGATTAATGAGAGCAATTTTGAAAAATTAAAAAGTATAGTAGTTTCTTTGGATAATTATTATTTAAGATTATTATTAGCTTTAACTTCCAGTGATAAATACTCTAAAGAGATGAAAGATAAAGCAATTGATGCTGTCTATAATTTAGATGAAAAAACTGTCTTTGAAATGTTAAAAATAGCGGAGAAAGAGAATATAGAAGAGTTTGGAGAGGATGCTGATAAGTGGGTTAAGGATAAATATGGTGATAAATTTTTTTCATAGGACTTTGATGTTAAAATATAATAATAGAGAATAAGTTAATACTAGTTTATTTTTATTATATTCTAATTTTACTATTGACAGAGTAATGTATTTATGATATTATGTGATAATATTGTTTTTTAATAATTTAGTATTAATCGCCAAAGTCCAAAATTAAGGACAAGGCATAAATTTAGGAGAATAAGTCATGAATAAAGACAAATCTGGTTTATGGAATGCTAGTTTCGGAGAAATTGGTGCCACTTTAAAAATGCTTCAAGATCAAGGATTGAGCTTAGAAGCTTTTGCTAAACTTCGTTCTGATAAAGAACTAGCAAAAAAGGTTGTTGATTTTATAAACAAATCAAAAAGTCCACAGTCAACTGATGTAATCAAGCTTGTTGTTGATTACACAAGAACATTAAAGCAAATGATTGCTGACGGGAATTATGATTGGGTCAATGGCAATGTTACGGAAGAGAATTTTCCAATTGCAAAAGAATTGAAAGGTAAAAAAGTAGAAGTATCTACTAAACTGTTCCATTTTAATCGTTCAATTAGCAGTAAAGATGCTATTGCCGAAATGGATAAAGATGGATTTCGCCCAGCAACCTTAGAGGAATTGTTAGCTTTAGGAGAAAAACATCCTGAACTACAAAGACAATTCCCAATTGTAGCCCTCGATTCTGTTTGGTCGGATCCTGATGGTAATCGCTTTGTGCCTTGTCTGGGTGTCGGTGGCGGTGGGCGTGAGCTCCTTCTGCATTGGTTTGGCCTTGATTGGGGTGCTCGCTATCGCTTCTTGGCTGTTCGCAAGTAAGCCCTTGGAACCTTGAGCTCTTGGCTCTTTTAGTCTCTTGAACACTTGGTACCTTGGGCATTAAGTCCGTAAAAAATTTTGAATCTCGTTTTATAAAAATAAAGCGAGATTTTTTTATAAAATCATGCTAGAATAAAATTGGATAGTAAGCGAATCAGTCTGTGGTCAAGGCTTCAGACGGCTGAATTCTAGAATAATATTTTTACCAGAATAGTTAGCTATACTTAGCTAACTAGAGCGTTGAATATTATTTTAAAAAATAAAAATACTTGGCACTTTCAGTTAGTAGATTTTAATATCTCAAATAAAATACAGCCCTGACAGAGTTGAAAGGGCAGTGGCATAGATGACTGAAAGTGATTTTATCGATTCTGTTTGGACGAATCCTGATGGTAATCGCAATGTGCCTTATCTGGATGTCGGTGACGGTAAGCGTAAGCTCAATCTGAATTGGTTTGACAATGATTGGAATGCTAACTATCGCTTCTTGGCTGTTCGCAAGTGTTTTATTTCCCGTCTCTATAAAAGGCGGGTTTTTAAAATAGTTTTTTCCAGCCACCCATTATTTTCCCAATTTCTCCTAATAAGCTGGATAATTGTAGGTACTTCTTATTATCCAGAGCTTTACTTTGCCACAGAACTTGTAAAAAGAATTTTAAAGAATCAAACTTAATTATAGCTTGATTAATATATTTTATCTTTTCCTCTTTGGTGCTATATTTTGCTGTTAAAATTAATTCTAGAGTATCGGTAAATAGATTATCTATTTTGTTTCCTAGGCTATAACGAGTAAGTCTAGGTAATTGAGTTGAAAAATTATGCCAAAGTAAATAGGCTGTAGTTAGTTTCTGTAAAATAGAAAAATTTCCATTGGGGGGGGGGTATTATTAGTCATATTTTTATGAAGAAAAAATTAGTTTTTAGTTATGAAGATATTATATCAACAGATAATCTGCTGTTGGCTTGGCAGGAATTTGTTATTGGCAAGAGTAATAGGGCAGATGTAATTAAGTTTTCACTAAATCTTGCTGATAATATCTTACATCTTAATAGTGAGCTTGCCAACCTTGAGTATTCACACGGCTCTTATCACGCTTTTTATGTTGTTGATCCAAAATTGAGACATATTCATAAAGCTTCCGTTTCTGATAGACTTATTCATCATGCTATTTATAGAAAATTATATCCATTTTTCTCTAAAACCTTTATTGCTCATTCATATTCTTGTCAAGCAGGGAAAGGAACACACAGGGCCTTAGGGGATTTTAGAGTTATGACTAACAAAGTTAGTAAAAATAATACAAAAACTTGTTGGGTTCTGCAATGTGATATTAGAAAGTTTTTTGATAGCATAGTTCATAAAATATTATTGGATATTTTAGATGACTATATTGTGGACAAAAAGATTATTTGGCTTTTGGAAAATATTATAAATAGTTTTTCAGTAAAGCCTGATAAAGGTCTGCCTTTGGGTAATTTAACTTCACAATTACTCGTTAATATTTATATGAATGTTTTTGACCAGTATGTGAAACATGAATTGAAAGTAAAATATTATATTCGTTATGCTGATGATTTTGTATTCTTGGCAGATAATAAAGAAGAGTTGTTATCTATACTGCCTAAGATTAAAGAATTCTTGTCCAAAAGATTGAGTCTTGAACTTCATCCTCATAAAATACACATAAAAACTTTAGTTAATGGAATTGATTTTCTGGGATGGGTTCATTTTCCTAGACATAGAGTTCTGCGAGAGAAAACTAAGAATAGGATGATGAAAAGAATTAAGTATCATGCTAATCCTGAAAGCCTAGCTTCATATTTAGGACTGTTAAAACATGGAAATAGTCATAAGGTTAGGCAGGAGCTGTTAAATAATTATTGGATTAATAATGATAGTCAATTGAGTTAAAAATTGTTCTAACTTCATCCCAAGCTCCGAGCAAAGAAAATAGATTAATATTAGTCTATTTTATTATCATATTATTGACAATATTTAAATTATATGTTATCATAACTACAGTTCTTTCTGGACAGAAAGATTGCCCATTGGGGCTCCAGAGTTATCTTTATCCTCTGAATAATGATAAAGAGTAATTTAAAAACATCGTACGATGAAAAAAATTATTGAGATTACAAATGGTCCCTCAAGAGAGGAATTATTTGATGGTTTACGTCTTTTTGCCGAAAAAAGATTAATACCTTTTCGTTTCAAAGTAAATGAAATAAGTGAGAAACAAAAAATGGTTGCTGTTATTATTGACTCTATTCAAGCTGAAGATGATGGCAGTAATGAATGTTGCCCAAGTGGTCACTCCTGGAACATAACTTTCTATGTTAATAAACTTTTTGTTTCAGATGAAATTTTTGTTGATAAGCCAGCGAAAATAGAAAGAGGTGTAATAGCTAAAAAAGTTAACTTTGATGGCTTCCGACAACTCGTTGCAGAAAAATATCCCATGCCAGATTTCAAAAAAGACTTGATAGTAGTCAAAGCTTCTTACTCAACAAAAACTCGTAAGGGAAATATTACCATTGAATAAATGGAGAAACACAAAATGTCGAATGCCGAGCTTGCGATATAGCTCGGTTTTTTATTTAAAGAAAGAATTGACAAAAACATATCTAGTATGATATATTTTTTCGATAAAACAAATTAATAGAACCTTAAAAAAGAAGAATCATGACTATTAACGATTTATTAATTCTTTCCGCACTTGTTGGCGGTGAATTACATGCCCTTGGGATTTCTAGAAAAATAGTAGAGGCTGGGGGTAGTGATATAAAAGGAGGAATCTACAACTCTTGCCAAAGGCTTGAAAATCAAGGTTTAATTACTGGAGAATGGGGCGACGAAGATAAAGGTCCAAGAAAGAAAAGATATAAACTTACACCAGAAGGCAAAGAAAAATTTGATAAGGAAAGAAATGTTTTACTAAGTTTATGTGCAATGAGTCCAAATATTTAGTTAAAAGATTGACAAAATATACCTGCAGGGGTATATTTTTTTTATTTAATAAGAAATAAAAAAGCTAATATTAATAATATTAGCTTTAAGTTCATAAGGAGAAATTATTTCCAAATTTCACCATCAGGATGTTCTTCCAAAAATTGATCCTGATTACGATCGTAAGGATAGGCTTTATATTGAGCATCCTTATCAATTATGGTTCCATCATAAGGTGATCTCTTGCTGTTCCAATGTTTCACCTCTGCTATATTTACGTCAGTCAAAAATGGAAATTTTTTCCTTATTTTTTTGATTTCTTCCTCTGTTAACTTAATGGTTTTGGGGATAAAAGTTTTTGCCATGATAAATTTATTTAAATTAAAGAACAAAACTTGTTTATTTAATTTATAATATTCTCATAATATTATTATTTAGTCAATAACTATGTAGTATATTTCTTTTATTTTTCCACAGCAGGTATTGCCAAGAAAATAAAATTATTATAAACTAGATACAGCTAAAAGACGCGCATTTTGTACAGCGCAATAATTATAAAAAATATGATTTTTCAGAAATCATATTTTAATTTTTGAAAAAATATGGATCACGAAATTCTTTATTTCATCTTATCAGCGGTTTTCATTATTGGTTATGCCGCTATCGCTTTAGAGCATTTTTTGAATGTTAATAAAGCGGGAACCGCTATTTTAATTGGTGCGGTTTGTTGGTTTTTTGTTAATCTTTTCGATTGGGGTAACAAAGAAGTTGGTAAAGCCCTAATGCATGAAACTCAAGAGATTTTTGCAATTGTAGTTTTCTTATTGGCAGCAATGACAATTGTAGAAATATTAGTACATTATCGCTTATTTGATTGGTTGCAAGAGAGGATTATGCAGAAAAAGATTTCACAAAAAAAGCTATTTTGGCTTTTAGGGGCAGTTACTTTTATTTGTTCAGCTTTGTTAGATAATTTGACCTCAACTTTAATAATGATTCAAATTGGTAGAAAAATTTATAAAGATCGTAACAATTTCTTGATCTATATTGCTAATACAGTTATTGCCGCTAACGCTGGTGGAGCAGCCAGTCCAATTGGTGATGTGACTACGATTATGCTTTGGTTAGCTGATAAGTTTACGGCAGTTCAAATTATATCAATGGGAATCTTGCCATCTATAGCTGCCTGGGTTGTTCCTCAATACTTCATGACTAAAAAGATTAAAAAGCATGAAGAAGCAGAAAAAGCTCATAAAGACTTTGACATAGTTGATGAAAAGAAGGTTAAACCATATTGGAGTGTTGTTTTGATCGGTCTATTCTCATTCTTAATCCCCGTATTCTTTAATATTATTGGATTACCTCCATTTTTAGGATTATTAACTGGTGTAGGGATCCTTTGGGTATTTATTGATCTTAAAGCTAAGAAAACAAAGAATCTTAATTATGAGAATGGTAAAGTAATTAAAGTTATTCAGAAAACTGATATTACTACCTTAAAATTCTTTATCGGTATTCTATTAGCGGTTGGAGCTTTATCACATATAGGAATATTAGCTCACATAAATGATTTCATTTTTGGTAATGATGTTAATGTTTGGCGATTTATTGGTGGTAATACTGCCCTAGGACTTATTTCCTCAATTTTAGATAATGTTCCTTTGGTGGCGGCTGCTATTAAAATGTTCTCTACAGCTGTTTCCACACCTCTTTGGGTTTTATTAGCAATTACAGCCGGAACAGGTGGTTCAATATTAGTTGTAGGTTCAGCCGCTGGTGTAGCTGCTATGGGACAAGTAAAAGAGCTAACTTTTGGCTACTACTTAAAGAAAGCCGCTTTTCCAGCTTTATTAGGCTACATTGCTGGAATTTTAGTCTGGTGTGGTATTTATTTCTGGTTGCTGGTTTAAATAACTATTTTAATTAGTAAAATAATATTCTATAAACAGGCTGTAAAAAGCCTGTTTTAGTTTGACTTTAGATTAAAATAATGGTTAAATAGTATGAATTATAAAAAGTAAATTAACAATTAAATATTAATTAAATCCTATAATAAGATGGAAACACAAAAAGATGTTTTAAATCCCGGAAATGCAATTTCTCCGGTTGACGGTAGGTATCGCGGGAAAACCGTTGAACTTGCTCAATTTTTTAGTGAGCAGGCATTAATGAGATACCGATTACTATTTGAGGGAGAGTATTTAATTGCTCTGTCAAAGATTGCCAAAATTATTCGCCCTATTACCAGGCGAGAACTATTTTTTCTTCGTAATTTGTATCGTAATTTTTCCTATGAAGATTTTTTGAGGATTAAGAATTACGAGAAAAAAACAAACCATGATGTAAATGCCGTTGTTAGGTATTTCAAAGAAATATTGGAAAACAGTTCTTTGAATGATCTGGCAGAATTTGATCACATTGGCTTAACTTCCGAAGATGTAAATAATCTATCTTTCGCCTTTATGCTTCGCGGAGGAGTTAATATTTTATTAAAACACTATCAAAAAGTGTCCGATGATATGGTTAATTATATGGTTCAGCCTCATATAAATACGCCCCTCCTGGCTCGTACTCATGGACAACCAGCTTCACCAACAACTATTGGTTGGGAAATCAATGTGTTCGTGAAAAGAATGGAAGTTGCTATTAGCGATTTAATGTCTTATGACATATCTGTGAAATTTGGTGGAGCAACTGGCGGGCACAATGCCTTAAATATCGCTTATCCAGATGTTGATTGGAGGGAATTTTCCAAGTTGTTTATAAAACAACTCAATAATATTGAAAGGACAAAAATGCGATTTAAGTATAATCCGTACACCACTCAGATTGAGCCACATGATACCTATGCCGAGCTGTTTAACATTTTGAGCCGAGGCAACACAGTTTTGATTGATTTTGCTCGGGATATATGGACGTATATTTCTTTTGAAGTGTTTACACAAAGACCAAATCCGGATGAAGATGGTTCGAGTGCTATGCCTGGCAAGGTTAATCCAATTGACTTTGAGAATGCTGAAGGGAATTTAGGAATAGCTAATGCCTTATTGAATCACTTTGCGGCTGAATTACCAATCTCTCGTATGCAACGTCATTTAACTGACTCAACAGTTATTCGTAATTTTGGTCCAGCGTTTGCTCATTCTTTAATTAGTCTAAAAGCTCTAGAAAAGGGAATAGGCAAATTATATGTTAATGTGGATAGCATAGAGAAAACACTGGAACAGAACTGGGGCGTTGTTGGGGAGGCATATCAAACCATTCTCAGAAGCGCTGGAGTGAAAGATGGATATGATCTTCTTAAAAAGTTAACTCGCGGAAAAGAGGTTACCAAAGAAATTCTTCATGCCTTTGTTGATCAGTTGGCTAAAGACAAAGGTCTATCGATAGAATTAGTTACCAGACTAAAAGATATCACTCCGCATAATTATATCGGAGACAGGTCTATAAATTAATTTTTTAAAAAAGGTCACTAAAATAGTGGCCTTTTGTTTAATAATTTAAGCTAAAATTAGTTTATTTTTTTTATTATCGACAAAAATATAATTATATGTTATATTTTATTATTAAAACAGTTCATTTAAATAAGAACCAATATTTCAGATCATGACCGAAACAAAAAAAGGGGAAATTATTTCCCAAGGTAAAACCAAAACAATTTTCGCTACAAGCGATGATCCAACTCTTGTCATTGTGCAAAACAGAGACGAGATAACCAAAAACGATGATGCAACTTTAACGGAGGAAATGGCCTCCAAAGCAGAGTATGCGACCACAACCACTTGCCAGGTTTTTCAGTTGTTAAAAGAGGCCGGTTTGCCAGTGGCATTTGAAAAACAGATTTCGTCCACTGAGTTTTTAGCACCGAGGTGCATAATGATTCCGCTGGAAGTGATTATCAGGCGGTATGCAGTTGGTAGTTATCTCAAAAGACTTCCTCACCTAAGGAAACCCGAAGGTGAACCACCATCTCGTTTTCATAAATTAGTTTTTGAATTATTTTTGAAAACTACGGATGGCCAGGTCAAAGACAAATCAGGAGAAATCATTGGAGAAGTGCCAAATGATATCCTAATTAGTGATGGAAGCGATAAGCCGGTGGATGATCCTTTTATCGCCAATCCTTTTGATGAAATTTGGAAATTAAAACATCCAAAAATTCCAGCCTGGAACAATGATTCAGATTTAGATTTAGAAGTTCCTGGTGATCAAATTTTGCCGGACGGAATAAGCGTCGGGCAGATTGAAAAAATTACTCGTCAGGTTTTTCTGGCTCTGGAAAGTGCTTGGTCGCAATTAAGTTGTCGACTCATTGATTTCAAAATCGAGTTTGGCCTGGACACAGACGGAAACCTTTTGGTCGCCGATGTCATTGATAATGACAGTTGGCGCCTCAGAACAGCTGATTGGGAAGAGCTGAGTAAACAACTTTTCCGTGATAATTATGCCATGGAGAGAATTTCCGAGAAGTATGCTCTGGTAGCTGAGTTAGTCAAATCATTTACATTACCGGAACAGGTAATTGTTTTCTGGCGTGGCTCAGATAAAGACACACTACCTGAATGTGAAAGCATCCCAGGGGTAGAGGTTCTTGATGTTGTTAAATCTGGACACAAATCAACTCAAATTTGCCTGGAGAAACTGGAGGAGATTTTAGCCACCTTCCCACAGGGCGGCGTTATTATTCCGGTAGTCGGTTTAAGCAATTGGTTTGGGACCAATTTTATCAGCCAGAACCAGTTGGCCGGTAATTGCTGTTCCTGCTGGTAGCGGTAAATCTCCACATGATGTTTGGAGTAGTTTATCAATGCCAAGTAATGTGCCAATGCTGACCCAATTATCAGCCAAAAACGCTTATCTAGCAGCTCTTAACATTTTAGCAGCTAAAAATCCGGCTGCTTATATGATAAGGCAATATGCGCTGGAAGAGTTAGATGCCTAATTATGGTTTCTGACAAAAATTAATTTTATTATAACGGGGTGACTCAAAAGCCCCGTTTTTTTATTTATATTATTTAATAATATAAAGATATGTTATAATTTAAATATAAAGTCTAGAGCCTTAATCTAGGCTGACATTAATAAAACATATGAAGAAAAAAACTACTAACCGAGTAATTATATTAATCGTAATTGTTTTAGTTGCTTGGTATTTTGTTAAAAATCAAACACCCAAAGAATTAACTATTTCTGGCCATCCAGAGTGGCCCTCAATTATGTATCAACAAGGTGATCAAATTGTTGGAGCTGGACCAGAGATTGCTATTAAGATTTTTGAAGAATTAGGGGTTGAAGCAATTTCTAAATATGAAGGATCTTGGGATCTGGTTCAGGAAAAAGCTAAAAGCGGGGAAGTAGATGTGTTAGTTGCCGCCTATAAAACCACGGAAAGGGAAACTTATATGGATTATTCAATTCCTTATACAGTTGATCCAGTGGTATTAGTAGTGAAGAAAGACAAGGCTTTTTCTTATGATAAATGGGAAGATTTAATTGATAAAAAAGGAGTAGTGACAATTGGTGATAGCTATGGACAGGATTTTGATAATTTTATTAAAGAATCATTAACAGTCCAAAGTGTTAACACACCAGAAGAAGCTTTTACACTCTTAAGTAATGAGGAGGTAGATTATTTTGTGTATGCCCTCTATTCTGCTCAAGATTATATTTTTAAGAACAAACTAGCTGATCAAGTTGAAATTGTTCCTAATTATGTTAGTACTGAGAATTTCTATCTTACTATTTCCAAAGAATCACCCTTTATTGAACTCTTACCAGAAGTTAATGATCTTTTGAAAAAGTATAAAGATGATGGAACCATTGATCAGATTATTGAAAAACATAATAAGTCTTTGTGGACTGAATAATTATTTTTATTAAATTAAGATAACTATATGGCAAAAAGAAGCACAGGAGTTGGCAGAAGAAGAAAAACACACTCTCGTAAAACTGCAAAAAGGCTTGAAATTAAGCGTCTTATGCTTGAAGAGAAAGCTAATAAGAAAAAACGTAAATAAAGTTAATATAAACTTTTAAAACAACCTACTTTTTAGTGGGTTGTTTTATTATTGACAAAAATATAAAATATTATTGATTTATAGTAAACTATACAAATAATGCTATAATAAATATATAAATATTAATAAACTAAATTTATGTTTTCTGAAGACAAGTTACTAAAAAACAAAGAAGGAGGAAAAAATGAAAAACCACAAAGTCATGAAGATTTAATGAGGGAGAAATTCACTCAAGAAGTAGATAGCTCTATTTCTTATCACGAACAAGAAATTGAAGCTTTTACTACTGCTATGGAGAAAATTAATAGCAATGAAGATGTGCAGAAACTTTTACAAGAGGCAAAAAGTAATGCTGAAGCAGAAATGAAATTGCAGAAACTATTAAAAAGCGAAGACATTGGTGACAATAGCACCCATCTTAATAGTAATTATATTTTTGAAGCTTTAAAGAAAAATGAATTTGAAGGAGAAATTGTGCAAATGTCTGAAAATGCTAAAAAACATTACGAAGAAAACAAAGAAGAGATTGTGGTAAAAAAATTAGTTAACATAGAAAGAAATAAAAAAGCCGCCATTGAAAAAGGTGGTTCCGAAACTGAAGAAGCTTTTAAAAATTATGAAGCCTATCGTCTTTCTGGAAAAGATAATATTGCTAATTATATTAAAGAAGATTTAGAACTAGAAGAAGAAACTGATGAATTTAATAATAAATTTGAGGAATTAGCTAAAACTCATTCTTATTACCTCGATTTTATAGAAAAACCTGAATGGAGTGATTCAGCTGTAGATCGATTTCCTGATTATAGAAATTATAAAAAGGGTGATTATCTAGAAGAGCCAGAAAAGAAATAATTTAACATGCGTCTTAAAAATTATCTTAAAACTCAAAAACCTTGGGGCTATTTTGAACAGTTTACTTTAAATGAGCCAGTGACGGTTAAGTTGTTGTTTGTAAAAGCTGGTCAACGCTTATCATATCAAAGTCATGAAAACAGAAAAGAGTTTTGGCGCTGTCTAAAAGGACCATTTAAAGTAATTATTAATGATAAAGAAATTATTTTATCAGAAGGTGAAGAAATATCTATTCCTCAGGGCAGTAAACATCGTTTGATAGCCTTAGATAATGACGCTCATTGTCTAGAAATATCTTTTGGCATTTTTGATGAAGAAGATATAATTAGGTACGAAGACGATTATAATCGCTAACTTAATATAATATATAATAAAAAAGCAACCGTATTTACCGGTGCTTTTTTATTACTTAATATTGACATTTATTAATACTAATTGTATGATTTAAAATTGTTCTTTAAGTAATTAATAGTAACCAAAATAATATAGAAATGAAAGATAATAGAAGTCTTTACGAAAAATTAGGTGTAGACCCTAATAAACAAAATGTCAGAGAAATATTTGGCAAAGTTGTGGATAATGACTTTGCTAAGGCATTTGTTAATATCGTGTCTGATCCTATCAATCCAGGCTATTTCATCACCCAGCATCAAGATGGTGATGGTAGTAAAATGATTCAACGTTTGCTTGATTATTATGAAAACGGTGACCCCCGAGTATTCATGGGCGCAGTAGATGATGCTTTCTCAATGAATTCTGGAGATATTGCTGCTGCTGGCTTTGTTTTTGGCCCCTGGATTATTACTGATGTTCTTAACCTTAATTTAGATAAAGAAATTAAGGAAGAATTCATGAAACAAATTGCCACCGGATTTGTGAGGATGAAAAAAATTTATACCGATCATGGCTTTGAACAAATTAAATTTTTAGGTGGAGAAACAGCTGATCTTAGAGATCAGGTTAAATCAGGAGTATTTGATATCTGTATTACCGCCTGGGCAAAAATTGGAGACATAATCACAGGCGAAAATATTAAACCAGGTGATGCTATCTTTGGATTCCGCAGTGATGGTAAAGCTATCTGGGAAGAAACAAATAATTCCGGACTTATGTCTAATGGGCTTACTTTGGCTCGTAGTTGCTTAATGCACAAGGATTATAACGAGCAGTATCCAGGCCTAAGAAGGGATGGTGATTTTTATACTGGACGTTTCTGTGTTTCTGATTCCCCTGACATTTTATATGAAGGTAAAATGAATATTAGTGATGCTTTAATGTCACCAACCCGCCAATGGGCGATTGTCATCCGAAAGCTTATTGAAGTGTTGAAAAGAAAAGGTTTCCAAAAGATGCTTCATGGTATTACTATGAATACTGGCGGAGGAGCCACTAAGATTCAACATATTGGAGATGGAATTTGTTATGTCAAAAAAATGCCAGATCCATCACCAATTTTCAAGCTTATCCAAAAAGAATCAGGCGAAGAATGGAGGGATATGTACAAAGATTTTAATTGTGGAGTTGGCATCGATATAATTGGTGAAGATTCGATTGAATTTGAACAAGCTTTAAGAGAGGTGTCAGTTGTTTCTAAAGTTACCTATTTAAAAATGGGTAATTGTAAAAAGAGCAATTCCGGTAAAAACCAGGTAATGCTGAATACTCCATATGGTGAATTCAAGTATTAAAACCCAAATTTAATGCTTAAACCGTCTTTTTTAAAAGGGCGGTTTTTTATTTATTTTAAACCCTAAATATGGTAGTATTAGGGTATATGGATAAGAAAAAGGCTAATAAACTAGCTAAAAAATTAAGATTCTCCTATTTCACTAGCCGATACTGGTTAGAGTTTTTAGGTGAACATAGAAGAATTAATAGGGAAGACGTCGTTTATATCAAAACTTTAGATAAAGAGGGCGATATTCTTCAATATACTCCTAAGAAATTAGCCAATCTAGAGAATGCGGAGATAAATTTAGCCACCCCAGAGGAGATTGATTATCTTAAAGATAAGGTAGAAATATTAGAACAAAAACAAATGATGGCTGAATATTTCTTCAAAACTCAAGACATTATTGATTTAGTTGGCGTAAAACACAAGAAGAATCGTCAGACAATTAATACTTTTGAAAAAGAATATGATTATAAAGTGGTTTATGAATATGATAAAGACAAAATAGTTAATTTTTTAAATGATTGGGATCAAAAACAAACAATAAAAACTGCTCCCTATGATCGAGGATTAAAATTTTGTCATTTTTTATTAGATTATATTGATAAAGATAAAAATCTAAAGTCTGTTTTTGTTTTAGTAGATGATAAATTAGTAGGTTTTTCTATTGGCGAACGTTTGAATAAAAAACAGTGGATAGCTCTTCATCAAAAGATAGATTATAGCTATAAAGGTTTAGGTAGATGGTTGTTTAGGGAAAGAGCAAAATTATTTCAAGGAATAGAAGAATTCGCTAATGGTGGTGCTATGGGCGACAAAGGAATCGTTGAGTTTAAAGAATCACTTCGTCCTTATAGAGTTATTCCATATTATTATTTAAAGCTTGGTAAATTAATTGACAAATAAGCAAATATAGTGTAATTTGTAATTAATGTTGCATTTGCTTTCATGCAAATTAAATCTAATCTAAAAGGGGATTGCTCTTTCTAACTAATAACCAATAGCTACTATCTTACTCCCCCCTTATTTTAGGAGGATAAGGTTGCCTGGATTTAATCCTTATCCTTAATTCTATCGAGGTTTTTGTCGAGAACCAAATGCGTTGATAGGATTGAAGTTTACTGATTTTTGGGGCATGAACATAAGACGTTCATGCCCTTTTTCTTTATTAATTTTTGACTATTTATCTAAGAAAAAGTATAATTATATTACAATTTAATAATTTAATAATAAAAAGTATGCAAAAAACAAAACGTATCCTTTCTATTATATTAGTTTTAGTTGTGGTTATTGTTTTTGTTATAGCTTTAGTTATAACTAAACGAGCTAATAATCGGGATCGTTTTTCAGCTGAATTTGCTAACATCACTATTGATTTAAACACTAGTGTAAAGGCAACTGAAGCTGAGGCAGCTGAAGAGACTACAGGGAAAATGAATGAAATTATTGCTGAGTTGAAGGAATTGAATATTGAAGAAGAAGATGTTGAAATAGTTAATTATAGTGTAAATCCATTCTATAGCTGGACTGAAGAGAGCGGTCAGGTTCTTGAGGGATATGAAGCTGTTCAGCAAGTTGTGGTAAAAGTCAGGGAATTAGATAGGGTTGGTGAGGTGATTGCTAAAACCACTGAAAAAGGAGCTAGTCCAGCTGGCGAAGTTGTTTTTAGTGTTGATGGGGAGTGGGCAGATCCAGCTACTCCTAGTGTAGTAGCTTGCACTATGGAAGTTAAAACCTGTTCAGATGGTTCATTTGTTGGTCGCATTGGCCCTAATTGTGATTTTATGCCATGTCCAAGTGATAAGAATGTTATTATTTGCACTGAAGAAGCTAAAATTTGTCCTGATGGCTCAACTGTAAGCCGAACCGGTCCTAATTGCGAATTTAGTCCATGTCCCGTTAGTCCTCCTGTAACTGGTGAAAACCCGATTGCTTGTACTGCCGATGCAAAAGTTTGCCCCGATGGTTCAGCAGTTGGACGGGTTGGACCTAACTGTGAATTTGCACCTTGTCCGTAATATTTGAATAATAATTTAATTTAATAAAAAGTATGCACAAAACAAAACCCATTGTTCCTTCTTTATTAATTTTAGCTGTGGCAGCTATTGTAATCGTAGCTTTAGTTATGGCTAATCAAACCAATGTTCAGGATCGTTTTTCAGTTAATGGTTCTGGAGTTGTCTATGCTAAAGCAGATGTTGCCAACATCACTATTGGTCTAAATACTGGTGTAAAAGCTACCGCTGTTGAAGCAACCAAGGAAAGTACTGATAAAATGAATGAGATTATCAAAGAGCTAAAAGGACTAGATATTGATGAAAAAGACATCAAAACCACTGATTATCGCCTAAACCCATTCTATAATTGGACTGAGAAAGATGGTCGAGTCCTTAAAGGTTATGAAGTGACCCAAAATGTGATTGTGAAGATTAGAGAATTAGATAAGATTGGTGATGTGATTGCTAAAACCACTGAAAAGGGCGCTAATCAAATTGGTAATGTAATGTTCACTTTTGATGACGAGTATGAATTAAAAAATCAAGCGCGTGAGCTAGCGATTAAAAAAGCCAAGGAAAAAGCCGAAGTAATTGCTAAACAAACTGGAATGAAGCTAGGGAAGGTAAAAAGTGTTTATGAAAATGAAGTAAATTTCCCAATGTATGATTATGCTAACGCTAAAATGGAGGTCTTGGGTGTTGGTGCTGGAGGAGGGCTTGGTAGTCCTAGCATTGAAGCTGGTCAAAATGAAGTTAGGGTAGAAGTTACTCTTGTTTATAAAGTAAAATAAAATATGTTAGAAAAAATATTAGAACAACAATTCTATAATAATACCGGCCAAGAATATCTAATTGCTTTAGCTGTTTTTATTGGCGCTCTAATAGTTCTAAAAATTATTAAAACTATTATTGTTGCTCGCTTAAAAAATTTAGCTAAAAAGACTAAAAATGATATTGATGATGCAGTGATAAATATATTTTCCAAGGTAAAACCACCTTTCTACTTCCTATTATCTCTTTATTTAGGAATACAATTCATATCACTACCAGATATTGTTAATCAAGTCGTCCGAATGTTATTTGTTATTGCTCTTGTTTATGAAATTATCAATGCTGTTCAAGAAGTAGTTGAATATATTACTCGCAAGGCAATGAGAAAAGAAAAAGGTGATAAAGAAGCTCAAGCAACCGTAAAGACATTAAGTATAGTAGTGAAAGTAATTCTTTGGTCAATTGGTATTATCCTTATTCTTGGCAATCTTGGCGTTAATGTAACTTCATTAATTGCTGGTTTAGGTATTGGCGGTATTGCTATTGCTTTAGCTTTACAAAATATCCTTAGTGATGTTTTCTCTAGTTTTTCAATTTTGATTGATAAACCATTTCAAGTTGGTGATTTAATTAAGGTTGGTACTGATATGGGCATAGTAGAGAAAATTGGTATTAAAACAACTAGATTAAGAACCTTAGATGGTCAACTATTAGTTATTGCCAATCAAGAACTTACTACTGCTCGAGTCCAGAATTTTAAGCAATTAGAGAAGAGAAGAGCTTTATTTACTCTTGGAGTTATCTATGAAACTGATAAGGCAAAACTAAAGCAAATTCCTAAACTTATTGAGAATATTGTGAAGACAGAAAAGTTGGCTGAATTTGATCGTTGTCATTTCCGTGACTTTGGTGATTTTAGCCTTAACTTCGAAATTGCTTTCTATGTTAACACTCAGGACTATTTAGAATTTAGAAACATTGTTGAAAGGGTAAATCTAGCTATATTTGATGAATTTGCTAAACAAAAGATTGAATTTGCCTATCCTACTAGTGTTGAATATCAGAAGAAATTGGAAAGTTAATTATAGATTAATATTATTAAATAAAAGAACTACTTAATAGAGTAGTTCTTTTATATTAAAAAAGGGCCGGAAGGATGTATGTAAAATACATTGTTCCAGCCCTGGAGTCAGTGTTTTTCATTGCTCAGGGTCTTATTTTGGGGCCCCAACTTTTTTTGGATATGACTCCTTCTTCTCCTCGTCTTGTCACCGTTCCCAGGAGCGGTTTCGCGAGGTTAGTTAGATTAACCGCATTAAAGCTTTTTAACTAACGACGGTGCCTTTTGCATATTCACGGTCGGAGATAGAAATCACAGCTTCAATGCTCAACATGTCAAACATCATGCGTTAGTTTAACGCATGAGCTTATATTAGCGAATAATATTATTATTGTCAAGAAATAAAAAACCGCTCCTGGGAACGGTCTTGTTAAAATTTTAGTGTGTTAGGCTCCTATCATTTGTCTGGCACCGTTACTAACTGGCGTTTGAGTTAAATGAAAGAATTTAGCCAGATAATTAGGTAGATCAGAACGTTCAACGATTTGATCATTAGATAGTTCAACCTTTCGAAATTCAATTCTACTACAAGCTCCAGATAAAACAGCAATGAAATCAATTCCTTTTCTTTGGGCAGCTAGATAGCAATTAACTGTATCACCAACAAAAATAATGTCTTCAAGATTGTGGCTCATCTGTTTCGCTCTTTCTATTATTGGATCAAATATTTCTGAATCTGAATTATAGAAAAAATAATAGGAAAAAAGATTTGGTTCAATCTCGATCTGTTCACATATACTCAGTAATTCATTTCTTTCGCGCCAGGAAAAGAGACCAACTTGAATATTTCGATCTCGAACTATTTGGAAAACAGTCGAATAGAGAATTGAATTTTTTTCATAGAAGCGGGCATGATTAAATGTCTTTCTGGTTTGCTCAAATTTTTCTTGAAAAGATTTCATGGTTTTAGTACTAGCTTCAGTATTCTCCTGAATTAATTGAGAAATAGTGCTCAAGGATTTTCCTTTGTTTCTTTTAAGGGTTTGGGTAAGGGAAGAAGAAAGAAAAAGTCCGACATGATCTAAAGCTATTTTGATCATACGAATGATAACATCAGTGCTATCTATCCAAATACCATCAAAATTGAATATAATAACTCTTTTTTCGTGCATAGTTCCTCCTATTTATATGATTTGTTTTAAAGATCAAATATTTAATATACTAATATTTAATCATAATAGTTTTAGTTTGTAAACCTAAACTCTTGACAAATATTAGAGATTTGCTATCATAAAGACAAATAAATTAATATTCTTGCCGCAGACAACAAGCAGTATCAATAAGACTTGTTTAGGTAAAAACCCCTAATTGGGACTATTTTTCTTGTCTGTGGTAACACAGATTTTTTATATGCCAAAAACAAAGATTCAAAAACAAGAAATTTTACGTAATTTAAGCGAAAAGATAAAGAAATCTAAATCTATTGTCTTTGCTGGTTTCAATGCTCTGGGGGTAAAAGATAATGAAGAATTACGTAATAAATTAAGACAAGAAAATGGTGAATATTATGTTGCCAAAAAGACCTTAATTGATATTGCTTTCAAAGATAATGGAATAAAAGACCTTGATGTAAAAGGATTTGATGGTCGAGTAGCGGCTGTTTTCTCTTATGAAGATGAAGTTGCTTCAGCTAAGATTTTAGGGAATTTTAGAAAGGATGAAGAAAAGAAAGAAAAATTAGTTTTTCTAGGAGGTATTTTAGAAAATAAACTACTTTCTAAGGAAGAGGTAGAGTCTTTATCAAAATTACCTAGTAAACAAGAGTTATACGCTAAAATTGTTGGCTCAATGAACGCGCCTGTTTCTGGATTTGTTAATGCTTTAGCTGGTAATCTCCGTAATTTAGTATATGTACTAAAAGCAGTTCAAGAAAAGAAATAATAATTAATATATAATAATTTAAATTTATGTCAGAAGAAAAAAAATCAGAAGAAAAAAAGGAAGAAACTGCCGATGTGCAGGTTCCAAAAAAGTTTGAAAAATTAGTTGGCGAAATCGAACAAATGAGTGTTCTGGATTTAGCTGAACTAGTAAAAATTTTAGAAGAAAAATTTGGTGTTTCAGCCGCTGCTCCAGCTATGATGGCTGCTCCAGCCGCTGGCGGTGAAGCTGGTGGTGCTGAAG
Source organism: uncultured Gammaproteobacteria bacterium (assembly GCA_964466835.1). Taxonomy (GTDB): domain Bacteria; phylum Patescibacteriota; class Patescibacteriia; order Patescibacteriales; family UBA12465; genus UBA12465. The sequence goes on along the minus strand of CAYXNV010000009.1, from coordinate 16,045 downwards.
AAAAAGACAGCTTTGATATTGAATTAAGCGATGGTGGTGCTAATAAAATCAATGTTATTAAAGCTGTTCGTGAAATCACTGAAATGGGCCTTAAAGACGCCAAAGACTTAGTTGATGGCGCCCCTAAGATGGTTAAAGAAGGAGTAAAGAAAGAAGAAGCAGAAGAAATCAAGAAAAAATTAGAAGAAGCTGGCGCTAAAGTAACCTTGAAGTAATACTTTACTTATTTAAAAACAACCCCCCTGAAGGGGGTTGTTTTTTGTTATCTAAATATTATTTATTCTATTTTAATTTTATTCTATAAATTAATTCACTATCTAGTAGGTAGGCTTCTTTTTCAGCTTCATTAATTGCAAAATCACGGGGTTGTTGCAAAGAGTCAATTTGATATTGATTCATTAATTGGCCAGTTTTTTTATCTAAAACAGCAATTCTTTTACTATTTCTATCAAGGATGTAGAGATAATCATTGCCAACAAAGAGCTTGTTAGCTGAAGTCATAGCTGGGAAGATAGGGCTAGCTTTATACTCAGCCACTTGACCTTTGTATAACTTAATAACCTCACCAGTATTATTTAAAACATAAATATTACCATCAATTGCTAAATCAGTTGCTTGACTAAAGTCAGCCCCTCCTTTTAACCAATCTACTTTAGACCCAAAACTACTGCCAGCTCGGTTATAGCGTTGAATCTGATTCTTATCTTTGACTAAAACATATAAGTTATTGTTAAAGATTCGGAAATTAGTAGCTGGGCTTTCATCTAAACTATTAATATCAAAGTTAATACTTTCTTTAGTTTTGATGTTAAATTGAACAATCTTATTATTATCCCAATAATAGATTTTATCTTTCCCATCAAAATAAGGTCTAGTTAGGTTGCTAGCAGTTAATTCATTCTTAACACTAGACTCGGATCCTGGCTCCACTTCATAGACAGTGTTAGCGTTAGAAGAATAAATTTTATTATTAGCCCAAATTAAATTATTAATATTAAGTCCACTCAGATTAGCCACTTCTTCAATTTCTTCTACTTTAACTAATTTTTGAATTTTTTCCTCTTGAGAATTTAATTTATCAGTCAAGCGAGCATGTATTTCTCTTTGGTCTTTTCTTTTAGTTGGCAGTGAAGCTAATAGAGTCTGAACATCAGCTAAAACAATCTTAGCGCCTTCTTCATCATCATATAATAAATGAGAATCAACTAGATTTTGTTTTTCTTCTACTTGCGATACCAAATCATTAAAGTTTTGTCGCGCTTCTCGACGACGATTATTAATGTTAGTTATTAACAGACTAAGCAAGAAAATAGCTAATACAATAATTAAAATAATAGAAAGAAGACGATTTTTTCTATTTAAATTCTTTGTCCAACCAAAAAGATTAATTATGATTTTGGGGAAGCCTAGTAATCTTCTCTTTAATCCTAACCAAATCCAATTAGATTTTTTCTTAAAAAATATTTTGTCTTTAATCAAGAAAGACTCCCGACGCGGTAGATTTAATTTTTTAGTACTATTCTTTAAAGAAACAGTATTAATATTAGGAGTAGGTAATTCTTCCTGCTTAGTTTCACGTTTGACTGGACGTTTACTTGTCTCTGGTTTATTAGGACTAAATTTATTTAAAAAGGAAGTTGATTTTCTAACTACCTTACGTAAATCAATTAAACCAGCCGGGGAAAGCATTTTTTCTGTTTTTTGTTCAGTGTAGTTAAGGGCAGAAATAGAATTTTGGGCTGATAGGCTATCAACTGGTTCTTCATGTTTTTCTATTCTAGTGCCAATTGTATTTTTAATTATTATTCCCAGAAAGGGAACATAGGAGTTAATTTTAGCTAAAGTATTTTTAATTTGTTCAGCGGCTACAATCGGTGGTAGCTTGGTAATGATTTCCAACATCTCTTTATCAGATAAATATTCTGGCAGAGTTTCACTGGTGAAGACAAAATAGGCGTTCTCGGGAATTTCACCATTAATTATTGATGAGAATAATTTTGGTACCTTAGTTTTGCTTACTTCTTCATCAACTTGATCCTCACCAGAATCAGTTGCATTAGCTTCAATGTTAACAACTTCATATTTCTGTTGGCGGGGAAAAACCAATAATGATCGATTTTTACCATAATTAGAGAAATGAAGTTTATTTTCAAATATAACTCCTAGAGTTATGTTAGTCCCAGCTGAATTAAGTTTTATTTTTTCATGATTTAAAAAATCAACCAAGGCTTTGTTGGTCTTGGCTAGGGCAGCTTCAAAAATATTTTCTATTTTTAGGCCTTCAATTTTATCTCGTAGAACTATCTTCTCATCATTATAATAATAGTCTTCTAAGTTGGAAATTAAAAAATCTAAAATTTTACGACTATCATTTTTTCGACCTTCAATTTCTGCTAAAACAAAAATTTTTCCCGCTAAGTTTTCTTTAAGGGCATCTGGCTGAGAAATAAAAACGTCGCTGACTCCATTGGCCTTGCCTGAGTTTAAAATTATTGGAGAAATTTTATTATACATAAGCGAAAAAATCAATCAAATAATTGATTTTTTTGTTTGACTGTTTACCTTTTATATTATACTATAAATTTATAAATAAACAAATATGCTCAATGTTTTATTTGGTTCTGAGGCCAGGGTAAAAATTCTTAGCTTGCTTCTTCTTCACCCTGAAGATAGCTATTATTTACGTCAAATTTCTCGTGATCTTGACTTGCAAGTTAACTCTGTGCGTAGAGAACTAAACAACTTGGAAAAATTTGGCTTGATATCAATGGAGAAAATCAAAGAGACAGCTAAATCAAAAAGGGAGAAAAAATATTTTAGAGCTAATAGAAATTTTATTTTATTTCCCGAAATAAAAGCCTTATTTGAAAAAGCACAAATTCTTTCCAGTCAAAAATTTATTACTAATCTACAAAAAATTTGTCAGCCTAAATTTTTGGCTTTAACTGGGATTTTCACTAACTCACCAGAAATTGTAACTGATATTCTCTTGGTCGGCCGAGTGCGTCGTCCTTTATTTTTGAAATTAATAAAAAAATTAGAAAAAGATTTGGGAAGAGAGGTTAACTTTACCATCCTAGATGAAAAAGAATTTAAATATCGTCGTGATGTAATGGATATATTTTTGTATAATATTCTAGAGGGGAAGACAATTACTTTAATAGATAATTTAGAAGACAACGCTTAATCACTATGAGACATTTTAAGCAAATTATAATTCCATTTTTATACTTCATAAAATATCTTTTATTTTTGGCGATTGCTATTCTTATTTTATTGGCCATATTTCTAAGCAATGTCTATAGTGATTTTCGTCAAGCAACTACTAATGCTTTAGCTGGAAAGGAAAACTTAACTATCGCAATTTCCGCCAGCCAAGAAAAAAATTGGACTCTAGCTTTAAGTAAATCTAAGCAAGCTAGGGAGGATTTTAATAAGGCTTTAGAAAATATTGATGATTCTCGCCGCAATCTATTAATTAGAAATCAGGGTATTCTCAGGGATCAAGTTAATGATATTGAATATCTTTTAAAAACAGCTGAAATCCTAAGTCGATCCTTGGAACACACCATTCCTATGGCTCAAGAACTGGACAAGATACTTTCCGGAGCGGTTGGTAATAATTTTTCTAGTTTAAGCAGTAGAGAGAAAGCTTATTTTATTAGTTTAATCTATGAATCAGAACCAGAGCTCAATGGCCTAAAAGCCAACCTAGAACTAGCTTTATTAAATTTAGAAAAAATTCATAAAGTTGGAGTATTAATGCCTATCTATAGTAAAATCAGCGAGTTTAAATATCAATTAAACCAAGCAATTGATTTAATGGATAAAATCACTCCTTTGTCCCAATTATTGCCAACTTTAAGCGGTTATCCAGAATTGAGCCGTTTCTTGATATTATTACAAAATAATGATGAATTACGCCCTAGTGGCGGTTTTATCGGCTTATTTGGGCTCCTAGAGACCAAAAATGGAGAGATTATCTACCTAAAAACCTCTGATAGCTATTATTTAGACATGCCAGCTGTGGGTAAGTGGCAAAAAGAACCACCACTACCAATCAAGAAGTATTTAAAAGTAAAGAATTGGTATTTGCGAGACGCTAATTGGTCACCCGATTGGCCGACTTCGGCTCAAAAAATTCAAGAAATATATAACGGTGAAACTTTAGCTATTGGTCAAATTCCACCTTCTTTCACTGGTGTCATTGCTATTAATCCAGATTTTGTAGCTGATCTAATTAATTTAGTTGGTCCAATCACTGTTGCTGATGAAACATATACTCCAGATAATTTTCAAGAGCTTTTGCAATATAATGTTGAAGTCGCCTATAAAGAACAAGATATTTCTTCTTGGGATAGAAAAGAAATTATTAATGACCTAATAACAGAATTGAAAAAGAAATTATTTAAACTTCCCGCTAATAGATGGAAGGATTTGTTAACGGTTTTGGATAATAATATTATTTCTAAAAACATTCAAGTATATCTCACTGATTCTAATTTGCAGAATTTAGCTCAGAGTTTAGGGGTAACTGGAGAGGTAAAAGAAACTAAGGGTGATTATCTCATGATCGTTGATGCAAATTTGGGGGCTTTTAAATCAGACGCGGTGATAAAGAAAAGAGCTTCATATTTTGTTCAAGAAGAAGGAAATGATTTAGTCGCTACTATAAAATTAAATTATCGCCATGAAGGAAATTTTGATTGGCGAACTACTCGCTATCGTAGCTATACTAGAATATATACTCCTTTAGGTAGTGAATTAATTTCTTTGAATGGATTAAAAGGAAAAAATCCTGATTTTGATTCAAGTGATGATATTAGTTTGGATAAAACAGTTATTGGTTTCTTTTGGACAATAGAGCCTGGATATAACGAGGAGGTAATTATTAAATATAAATTACCTAAAAAAATAATAACTGCCGTTGGAAAAGACAGTTATTATAATCTATATTGGCAGAAACAGGCTGGTAATCACCTTGAAGTTAGTTTTGATTTAGAAATTGAAGATGATTATGAATTAAATTGGAACGGAGATTTAAGTAGTGATAAGTTTTTTAGACTTAATTTGCAAAGCCGTTAAAGCACCAACTAAAGCCCAGAAAGACCATTGTAGAGCCGTATCATTAAGAACATTATCACCAAAACTCATTATAAATAAAGCAATTGCAAAGGCAAGCATAAATAAATTAAACATCTTTAACTTTGGTCTAGTTTGCTGATGATAACAATAAGAAAGGGTAAATAAAAGAGATAAAATTAATAATACATAAATAGCCAAGCCCACTATACCGATGTCTAAAGCCAAACGTAAGTAATCATTATGAGGTTCGGGCGAACCAAGTTTTGGTCCTCGTTTATCAGCAATTACTAAACTAGCTGTTCCAGAGCCGTAGCCAATTACAGGCTCTTTTTTTATATAGGAAAGACCATCTTCCCATAATTCCATTCGCCAATTAATAGAACCATAGGGGTCAGGTTTAATTAAAGTATCAACTCTGCTTTGAAAAGGGGAAACTGCTAAGTATAGAATGACTAAAACAGCCGCGGTCATAAATAAAAAGCGACGAAAACGTAATAAACCGATAATGGCAATAAAAATTATTAGAACCAGCCAGGCGCCACGAGTATAGGTAAAAATTAATAAAACAAATTGGGCAAGCATTAGAAGAGTGTATAGCAAAGAAGAAATGTGTCGGCGATTATTATTCAAAAAAATAAAAACAGTTAGGACAATAGTAAAGCAAAGAAAAAAAGCCAGCATATTAGGGTGAGCAAAAGTACCATGAATACGAAAACTATTCCCATCTTTTAACCCAGTTCCATTAATTAATTGCAGTAGGGCAGAAAAGGCAGGAATTAGGGAAGAGAAAATAATTACTTTAATTAGTTTAGTTAAATCATCATTATCTTTAATTAAAATAAATCCTAGTAAGAATGAAGAGAAGATTGTTAACAAACGGGCTAATTCAGTCAAACTAACATTAACATTAACTGAGAAAAATAGGGAAAGAATATTAATTGCTAGAAAGATCAACCAAAAAATTAAGATAGCTTTACCCCTGATTTGAGAATATTGTTTAGCCACCACCCAAATTGTAAAAATAAGAATGGTTATACCTAGAAGAGCAGCAAAATTTAAATCAAAACTACCTAATTGAATAATAGTCTCATTAGTAGAAAAATCTAAAGCAGGGCGTAAAATAATAAACAAAAATAGCCCCCATTTATTATTAAAGAAGGCTAAAACAAAGATAAAATACACTATTAATATCAGAAATAATAATAGACTATTAATAGACCAAAAGGGAATAATTATCGCCAGTATTAAGGTTAGGGGTAAGAAAATACGAAAAAAGAGATGATAACGCTTAGTTCCTAGTTCTGTTTTTAGGTCTTTTTGTCCCATAATATCGTGAATATGATATAATGAAGCTATACTTAATATTAGCCCGATTTCCTCTAAAAAGTCAAAATTATGAAAATACTCCAAGTTAACAAATTCTATTACCCCCGGGATGGAGTAGGTAAATATGTTTTAGAATTGGAAGAAAGACTAAAAGAATCCGGACATGAAGTTCGTATTTTTGCCATGGATAATCCTTTGAATATTTCTAGTCCAGATAAAAAGTATTTTGTTTCTTATCTTTCTTTCAATCAAAAAGGCTTAAAGAATATTTGGCGTTCTTTTGCTAGAATATTCTATAGCTTAGAAGCAAAAAGAAAATTCAAATCTTTGGTTAATGATTTTAAGCCAGATATTATTCATGTTCATAATATATACCATCAAATATCACCCTCTATATTAACTGTGGCTAAAAAGAAAAAGATTCCGGTAATTATGCATCTCCATGATTATAAATTAATTTGTCCTAATTATAAATTATTTATTAAAGGAAAAACCTGTCAACGTTGTCATGGGGGAAAGTATTATAATTGTTTTTTGAATAAATGTTTAAAAGAATCATATCTAAAAAGTTTGGGAGGAACCTTGGAGATGTATTTTCATCATAAAATTTGGAAGATTTATAAAACCGGAGTTAATTTATTCATCGCCCCTAGTCAATTCATGAAAAAAACTTGTGAAGATTTTGCTTGGCCAGAGAAAAAGATAAAATATGTTTGTAATTTTTTTACTGGCAAAATTACTAACCAGCCACCAAAAGAGGAAGATAATTATCTGCTATATTTTGGACGCCTCTCAGCTGAAAAGGGAATTAATTTAATTCTACAAGCCCTAACTTTTAACCAAGAAACCCTCAAGATTGCTGGCGAGGGACCAGAAATAGATAACTTAAAATCATTAACTAAAAAATTAAGTTTAGAAGAAAGAGTAGAGTTTTTGGGGTTTAAGTCTGGAACAGATTTGAATGATTTAATTATTAAAGCTAAGGCAATAATTATTCCTTCAGTTTGGTTTGAGAATATGCCCCTTAACCTTCTTGAATCTTTAGCTCAGGGGAAAATAGTAATTGCAGCCAAAATTGGTGGCATACCAGAGATAATAGAGGATGGTCATAACGGTTTTCTATTTAATCCCAGCAATGTTCAATCTTTAGTAGAAAAAATTAAACAAGTAAATGAATTGGATCTAGAGGAAATAAAAAATAATGCCTTAGAGACAGTTAAAAAGTTAAACCCTCGAGATCACTGCCAAGAGATAATAAAAATATATAAAACCTTGATTGATAATAAATAAAAAAACACCCCATTTCTGGGGTGTTTTTTGTTATATTTAAATTATTATCTAACTTCAAAACTAATACTGTAATGTAGATTAGACTGTTGTCCCTGGACTTTAATGTCAGTCCAACCAGGATCAACATCAGGAACAGTTAAGGTGCTTAGAAAACGACCACGAGCATCAGCAGAAACTTCAGTAACTACACCAGCAAAATCAATAGATAGGGTTTCGTTAGGGAAATAACCACCACCATTTAAAATAATACTATCATTAGCAGATCCCCAATTTCGATCTAAATTTAAGAATAAATTTTCATTAATTTCTGGTTGATTATCTTCTTCAGTTGAAATGAAAGCGGAATAATTTCTCAAATCTGAATCTAGAATTAGAATGTTAGAGTTATTGAAGACAACTAGCTTTTCACCTTTTGGGGTCCAGACTGCTTTAATACCCATGGCCCAACCACCAGGAGCAACCAAAGATGAAGTAAATTTATAATTAGTTAGTTCAAGTTCGGAACGAGTAAATTTCATTACCCCAATTCCATTAGAGACATAAATATGATTACCATCACCAGAAGGGACAACATCATAACCAGAATAATCTAAATGACGAAAAGAGGCTTTTAGTTGACCATGCATGTTAAACTTCTTTACAAAATAATCATCAATTACAAATAGTTCATTCTTTAAAGGATCCGCATAGGGACGGTGATTTCCATTAATATTATCTTCTTTATAATTTACTGCCCAACTAGTAGTGACACTACGGTTAGAACGATCATATACTTGAATATAGTTATCACTATTGTTAATGATAAATAGACCAGCGTTGTCTAAACGAACGTTATAGGCTTTGCTGTTAGGAAAATTATAGGCATTAACGGTTTGCAGAGCGGTGTTAAATATTTTTACACTTTTATTACTAACAGTAATAACTTCATTATTAACTTTATCAACATCACCATACCATTCCCAATAAGTATTCTTTTCTTTTTTAACTAGAACTGGATATGATAAATCAGTAATATCATATTTGTATAAAGAGTAGCCAGCAATGGCATAAACATAAAGACGATTACCTTCTTGGCTAAACTTTAAAGCAGAGAAGTCAACTTCGCTACCAGTTTGACTATCAAAGGGCTTGAACTTAACAGTTCTAGTAACAACCCCATTTTCTTCTCTAAATAATTCTAAGCTATCAGAATTGGCACTACCAATAACAATCTGATCACCATAATAGGTAGCATCACCAGAATAATAATATTTAACCTTTGTTTTACCAGCCGGAGCGGTAATTAACAAAAAGGCTAAAGCAATTAAAATTATACTAAATATTCTTTTCATATTTTTTATCTTATTGACTCATTATAATACATAAATCATTTAAGATTGTCAAGGAAAAACCCTTGACAACCTTCTAAAAATATATTAATATGATATATTAATATTAGAAAGGTAAATTATTGAATATTATGGAATTAAATACGTTTTTAAAACTGGCTAAGCTCAGAAAGAAAACAATTGTATCTTTTGGTCTAATTTTCTTAATTATTAGCCTAATTTTTACATTTACTCAACCCCTAAAATATGGCACTAAAGCCAAGCTTTTGGTGGTTCAAAGTGCTAGTGGGGCTGATCCTTATACAGTTTCCAAATCTAATGAATATTTAGGTAATCTTTTTTCTCAGGTGGTCTATTCTAGCTCCTTCTTTGATTTAGTAATGAGCTCTCAATTTAACGTTGATCAGAGTTATTTTAGTAATAATTCCAACAAACAAATGAAGGCCTGGAAAAAAACAGTTGAAGCCCGAGGTTTAGGTGATACTGGTATTATTAGTGTTAATGTTTATCATCCTGATCCCTATCAAGCCAGACAAATTGCTTTGGCTATTAATGATGTTTTGATCAATAAAAACTTTAACTACCAAGGTTTAGGTAATTTAGTAAAAGTAACAGTGATTGATCAACCAATTGTTTCTAATTATCCAGTTAAACCAAACATTGCCTTAAATTTAATCCTAGCTCTATTTAGTGGTGTAGCAGTAGGTTTATTCTATATCTATCTTTTACCTGAAGAAAGATATACTTTTTCTTTTTTCCGTAGCAGAACCAAAAAGAAAAGAAAGAATAAAAAGAATAAAGAAATTATAGAAACCATAAAGAGGGAAGAGGCGAATAATTCTGAACCGGCTACTCAAGAAGAAATTTCTAAACGAGGTGATATAAATAACATTTTAAAACAATATTAATTTTATTTCTTAATCAGCTCTTTCACTAAGAGTTGACTAAGGAGTAAAATTGCTCTTTAAAAAGTAAATAATTATTACAAACACATAAAACCTTTTACAATGAAAAGAACTATTGTTGTTTTAGTATCGGTAATGATGATGATTACCTGGGCACACGGTCAAAGATATATTGATCTCAGTGCTGAAAACAGCATCATCAATCTCAACAGTAATGACGAGGCAAATTGCCGGACATTCAGCTTTAAAATTTATCCCTTTAAGCTTGGCTGGGACAAAACATTTATGTTGGGATTCTTCCTGGAAAATCATTCTTTCCATGCCAGAGACCTGGACGAAAATTGGGCTTCCCGTTTATCTGAATTTAGTGGCGGGATAGCTTTTAACAAAATGACTGGTTATAACTTTAACTGGGCAATAGAAGGTCAGGGCGGTTTCGGAATTACTACTACCCGGTCAGAGGCTAATAGTAAAAAGTATTGGGATAAACAAAGAGATTACTCATTATTTTTTTCTTTTGACCTTGCTCACTACCGGGAAGATTTATCTTGGTTTGGCAGGCATCAATTCCATCTCAGACTAAGGCAACCTGTATCAACAACCAAGGAAGCCTATTGGGAAGGAAACCCTATTGAAGTAATGACCTGGGATAATCAGATTTTCCGGGGCTATTTTACCGAAACAGTATTCTCGGATTACATTGACAAATGTCAATGTTGGCGAATAGGAATTGACGGCACTGTTGGTGTAGGAATGGAACATGATTTAAATAATGAACTAAGAGAAACATTAACCTATCCAACTATAGCGCTTGGGGTTAGTTTCTTTGATGATTTATTGTTTAATAAAAATGTCCTGCAAGTCGGAGCTGAATATCAAATGAATCCGATAAACCGTTGGCTGCTGACTGCTAAAGTTAACTTTATTTCTCTATTTTACTTGGTTTGGCCAGATGCGGAAGGGGGTAAGTAATGAAAATAATTAAAGTATTTATCCCCCTTCTCATTATTCTTTCCAGCACCATGTCTATAAGTGCTCAAGACACAATCGATAATTGTGACAAAAGGACTCAAGACATCCTTGATTCGGTTAAAACAGCCTACAAAGCAAGTTTAAAACGTTATAACGAATTCATGGTGACCATTAAAAAAGAAAGGAAAGATTGCGCGGAAAATGATTCAATCAATAAAGCTACTATTACACAGCTACAGGATGACATCTATTGGTTGAAATATCATCTTAATTCCGCTAAGCAAAATCTTAGTGATCTGCGTGACAGTATTGCTGAAGCAAATAAGCCTATTGTCAACAAGGTTACACCACCCAAAGTAAAAGAAATAACTGATCCAGAAATTCCTCCTAACAAAAATCGTTGTCAGAAAAAAAGAAACGGAGGAAAAGTGATGGGACGAAAAACTATCCATCGTCGATGAAATTACTATCTAAATTACACGGGAGCTAGTCTAACTAGTCTCCCGTTTTTTAATACAAATAAAAAAGCCCATTCTCAGTTAAAATTGAGAATGGGCCTCATGTTAGTCGACCAGTGAAGTTTGGAAAGCGTAATGACCCTGGTAGTAATAATAACTTTGAGGCCATACATGTTCCGAGCTCAGGTCTGTGTAATCAGCATAAGTCTTGAAATGACATACACCTTCGGGTTCGTAATCATCATTATTAATGATGTAATAACTCCAGCGACCATTTGGATCATCCGGATGCTCTTCCATGGGAACTGGAACCGTCCAGGTTCCATCAGATAATTGGAAGCTGATTCCAGGAGTAGCTCCGGGAATATACCAATTACTGTGCTTTACATTTATTTTTGTTTGTAAAGTTCCATAAGCTTCAAGGGATACCTGTTGATCTCCGGTAGTGCCCGGGGTAAATACTCCATAAACAACGCCATTTTCCAGATAAAATTCAACACAGTTATACGAAATGAGTTCATGAACGAATTCATTCCTATTAGCATGAGGTTGGAAAGTCGCCCACATCTCAGTGCTACCATTCAATTTTATAAGGGTAAAGCGATGAGCATGGATGAGATCGATTGCATCAACCCAGAAATAGAAATAGCTGTCGAGCAATACACCATCTTTAAGTGTTAAGCCCCAACTATTATTATCTCCTTTATAATGGAATGGCATTTGCACCCCCGGATAAAAGGTTGAATCAACATTAATTGCAAACCTTACTGAATTTCCGGCAACTGAATCAACAAATATTAATCCTGATGGTGAAGGAGGTGGTGGTTGCGATAATGTATCTACCACCCAGACAGTTTTTCCATCAGTGCTTAATGTCCCGGTAGCATCCGGCCCGGAATAAACATTGAGATTCACCCAGTATTGCCCCTTGGCTGTGTACTTATGGGAATGATAAATCTCATCATTGGAACTGACATTGAATGTATCCACGGTTCCATCACCGAAATCAAAGACAGCTGATTGTATGGGCCCCTGAGAGCTTGTTCCATCAAAATTTGTGACTATGTTCCTTATAAGGGTGTCACCTAAGGCATTCACCACTTTGAGGTTGGCCACTATTTCATCTGTCTCATTAGACGGCTTCACATCGTATTCCTTCTTACAGGAAAAGAATGCAGCTGTTATCGCTACAATAGCGAGCAAAATCAGAGTTTTCTGTTTCATGATTAATCACTTTTTATAGGTTTATACTAAATATTTTTCTTTTTTAAAGGACGGACAATTTTGCCCCTTCAGTATCTAATCTTCTCTTAAAAAGATTAGATATAAATGAGGAAAAATTAAGGTTATTTCTTGGTCGTCAAACCATTATACACCTTTATCATCGCCAGCACAATATCTTTCCAATTATATTCTTTTTCGGTTCTAGCAGAAGCTTTTTCACCTAAAATAGCTACTTGACCAAGATTGTTAATTAGATAATCTAATTTATCTTTTAAATCAGCCACATTCTTATTTTGAAAGATTAATCCAGCATCACCAATCGCTTCAGTGTTAGCGTCAATATCACTAACTAAGCAAGCACGACCATATGACATTCCTTCAAGCAGGGAAATGGATAGACCTTCGCTTTCTGATGGTTGGACAAAAGTATAGGCGTTGGAATATAGTTCACCCAATAGTCTGCCAGTTTGATTACCGGTAAAGATAATGTTGTTATTATCATTAGCCAGCTCATGTAACTCTTGAACATAATCATCAGTATATGAACTATCACCAACAATCACTAATTTCTTATCAGTCTTCAAATCTTGAAAGGCTTTGATTAGATAATGCAAACCTTTATGTCTAATTAGACGAGAAACAGCTACAATATAATTATTTTTCTCTAATCCCCAGCGTCTAATCTGAGAAACAGGAATAATCTCTGGAGCAGAAACACCGTTAGGGATATAAATCGGGTTAATATTATATTTTTCACGAGCATATTTATTCAAACCTTTAGAAACAGTAACGGTAGCGTGAGCAAATTTACAACCAGTTCTTTCGCCAAAATGTAGATACCAACGAGCAAAACGACCCCACTTTTGATGGTAGTAGTCTTGGCAATGAAAAGTGAAAACAATTGGAGTTTTTGGTTTTAGTAATCTAACTAGCCAAATCAAAGAAGAGGGACCAATTGATTGAAAATTAATCACATCAACTTTACGACGCCAAAGATCTAAACAAGCTAAAAAAGTATGAGAAATAGCTTCAAAGTTTTTACCAGAGAGACTTGGCAAAGAAATGATCTTTACCCCTTTATATTCTTTTAGTCCCGGATTATACTTTTTACGAGCATAAACTAAAACTTCATGGTCTTGCTCCACTAAGTTAGCTGAGAGATTCTCAACGTATCTTTCCACCCCGCCATTACGGGCAGGAATGCCTTTTTGTCCAATAAATGCAATCTTCATAATGTTTATAATATAACATTATATTCTACTACATATAATAAAATTTGTCAAGGGAAAAAGTATCTAAAATAATACTTGATATATTAACTAATATTAAATAAATTATCCTCTAACAAAAAACACCAATTAGACATAATTGATGTTTTATATAATTAGCACTAATTGTCAACTTACATCCATTTTTTCTTTTTGAAAAAGAGAAGCATGCCTAAGCAACCCAAAACCATCGCTCCTATCAAAATCCAAAAACCATAAGGGTGATGAATTAAAGGCATATTCGGAGTATTCATACCAAAGATAGCTGCTAATAAGGTGAGAGGGAAGACAATTACTGAGAAGATGGTTAAGGTTTTCATAATATCACTCATTCGATCATTAAGAAGGGATTCATTAGTGTTATTAAGGACTTCAATCATTTCTTTTTGATTATCTAGCATTTCCCAGATACGTTTAGAGTGCTCAACTAGACTATCATAATATTTTTTAATTTCTGATTGTTTGACAATACTACTCTTCATGCTATTTAATTTTTTAAGAATATTTTTATGATTCTGGAATATTCGGCGGATGTTAACGATATTACGACGAAGATCTAAGATCAATTTAACAGCCTCAACTTGTTCTCCAGAAAAGATTAATTCTTCTACTTCATTGATAGCCAAGCTATTTTGATCAATTAGGTTATAGCAATCATCAATTAATTGATCTAAAACTTCATAAAGAAGAACAGCTGAAGAAGCAGAGGAATAGGAGAGAAAAGTTTCTGGACTTTTTTTACCAAGATCAAAGGTTCTATTTAAAACTTTCAAACCATTGCTATGAACAGTAACTAGATAGCCGTGGCCAACAAAAAAATCTATTTCTCCCGCTACAATTCGCCCGTCTTTAAAAGTGGGGAAATGAAGGATTAGAAATAGATAATCAGATCCTTGATAAATTATTGGGCGTTGTGCAGAAACTGAAACAACGGAGGCTTTTAGATGAGCCAGGTCAAATTTATATTTTCGGCGAAGATAGCTAGCTTCAGTTTTGCCAGCGCTAACAACATTCACCCATTTTAATCGACTTTTTGCTCGCGGATTAGCAAATTCTATCTCTTCAATTCGATCGGAAATCTTTTTATAATTAGGCATAATATTAAAAAAATTACTTTGACGAAAGGTATTATTTGTAATAAGATTAAGTTATAAATATTATAGCATATGGTAAATGTTTTGGGAATAAATTTAAATACTTTAGAGCCAAAGGGGGCCAAGCAGAAAATTCAAGAATTAATTGAAAACCAGAAGCAAAACTATGTTGTTACCCCTAACCCAGAAATCATCCTAAAATCTCATCAAGATGAAGAATTCTTCTATATCCTTAACAAAGCCGACCTATCCTTAGCTGATGGTTTTGGCCTAAAAATAGCGGGAATATTACTAGGACAAAACATTCCCAGAATAACTGGAGCTGATATAAGCCCAGAGATACTAAAATCAGCCGAAATGAGAAAACATAAAGTTTTGATCATTAATTGGTCAGGAGGATTATCTAATAAAGAGCTCATCACCAAAACTTTAAATAAAAAATATCCTAAATTAATTGTTCTAGTGGAGGATATAGGAAAAAATGGTAAACTAAATAGAGAAACAGTAGGTAAGATTAATGGCTTTGAACCCAAGATACTGTTTTGTACTTTAGGCTTCCCCCATCAAGAAAAATTTATCTATCACAACCTTAAAAAACTACCAAGTGTAAAATTAGCAATTGGAGTTGGCGGTGCTTTTGACTTTATCACCAAAAAAGCTATCAGAGCACCAAAACTTATGCGTTGGATTGGTTTGGAATGGCTCTGGCGTCTAATCATTAAACCAAAAAGAATAAAAAGAATATATCGCGCTACTTTTGTCTTCTTCCTAAAATTATTCAAGGCTAGATTCATTGATTCTTTTTTCTATCGCCCTAACGTTGCTTGTATATTATATAAAAAAGAAAGTGATAATATAAAAGTATTGCTAGTAGAGAGAGAAGATGAAAAAAATCACTGGCAACTACCTCAAGGAGGTACAGATGGTCAAAGAATAGAAAAGGCTGGCCAAAGAGAATTAGCAGAAGAACTCAACACCAATAAATTTATCACTAAAGGATATTTTAAAAATTTATACAAATATAGATTTATAAATAAATCAAATCAAAGAACCAAAAATTCTGATGAAGTAAGGTCGGTTAGATCTCATCAAAGT
>CAYXNV010000008.1:0-36549 GCA_964466835.1 uncultured Gammaproteobacteria bacterium | reverse complement strand
GCTCGCTTTATGTTTAACGATGAAAAATCTTTGATTCGTTTAGATATGAGTGAATTTATGGAAAAACATTCAGTGGCTAAATTAATTGGCTCTCCCCCTGGTTATATTGGCCATGATGAAGGTGGACAATTAACTGATAAGGTTCGTCGTCATCCCTATAGTGTTGTTCTCTTTGATGAAATTGAAAAAGCTCATCCTGATATGTTTAACATGCTATTACAGATTCTTGATGATGGACGTCTAACCGACTCTAAAGGACGAACTGTTAACTTTAAAAATACCATCATTATTATGACTTCTAACTTAGGCAATGAAATTATTAAACAATATTCAATTGGTTTTAGTGACGGCAGTGATAAAAAGAAAGTAGCTGATCTTAGGACAGAAGAAATGAAAGAAAAAATTGATAAAATTCTCAAGGATAACTTTAAGTTAGAATTCCTTAACCGTATTGATGAAGTAGTTCTCTTCCGCAGTCTTGGCCCTGAAGCCTTAGAAAAAATTGTTGTTTTAGAACTAGATAAAGTTGAAAAAAGATTATAAAAATATTGCTTTAAAAATTAATGCTAAAGTAAAAAAGATGTTAGCGGAAAAGGGCTATGACATTACCTATGGTGCCCGTCCCCTGAAACGAATCATCCAGACTATGATCTTAGATGAATTAGCTCTAGAAATTATTGAAGGCAAGGTAAAGGAAGGTGATAAAATAAAGATAGAATTAGGAACTAAGGAAAAAGTATTAATGAGTGTTAATAAATAAATAGATAAGTCAAATAGAAAAGCCTGTTAAAATAACAGGCTTTTTATTTCATTAAAGTGTAACATTTCTAGCCAAATCCCCGCACCAACAAAGATAACTTGGCCCATGGCATAAAAATAAATAGAACGATACCTTCCGTTGCCGGTATAAATTAGATTCCCTAATAAAGGCATAGCAAAAAAAATAATTGCTGATATAAAAATTGGAAAAAAATATACACCAGACATAAAACTGAGATATAACCACTTAGAAATTATAACTCCAAAAATTGGATTTAATATAGCCGCCCCTCTTTCAGTTATTACTGTTCGGGTTCTTCCAGTTGCATATCGTAGTTGGAAAAACATAATAATAACGAAGAAAAAGGCTACAACAATAAGGCAAGTCCCCATCGTTACCCATTCAGCCGTTAAATTATAATGATCCTTAAGTAAAAGACCAATAAGATGGATAACAAGGATAAAGAAGCAAACAAAAATGCGAAAACCAAGATAATCTTTCATGACCCGGAGTATTAAAAGTGAAACAAATTAAAAAGAACTAATTATATTATTAAATACCTTTTTTATCCCCTTGTCAATTAAAGTTTAAAGATGTTAAACTTTGTGCTACAATGAAAATTGCTTTATAATAACAAATATGAAGATGAAACAAACAATTATTATTGCTCTAGCAATTCTGTTAACACCTCTATTTACATCGGCAGCAATAGATCCGAATTTTAATGCTAACCGAATCCTGGAAGATCAGGATATTTTAACTTACAACAGCATGAGTTTACCAGATATTCAAAACTTTCTCCAAAGCAAAAATAGTTATTTAGCTAACTATTTTGCTCCTAATGCTCATGGTATGACTAAAATGGCCTCAGAGATTATTTACGATGCTGCTTATAATAATTTTGATTGTGATGGAGTAACTCTAAGTGATAATCCAACGGAATTAGAAAAGAAACAAAAATGTAAAATGATTACCACTGTAAGTCCTAAATTCCTATTAGTTCTACTACAAAAAGAAGCGAGTTTAATCGAAAATTCTAAACCTAGCCAATCTCGCCTTGATTGGGCAACTGGTTATGGCTGTCCTGATAATTGGGTTTGTAATCCTTATTACAAAGGCTTTGGCAAACAAGTAAATAGTGCTGCTTTGCAATTTCTCGCCTATATGAAAGAACCTCATCGCTACACTTTTAAGGCTGGCGGAACCTATACTTTCACTAATCCTTATGGCACCATCAGCACCAAGAATATGACTGTTACTCCAGCTAATCAAGCAACTGCTGCTCTATATAATTACACTCCTCATGTTTTTAATGGTAATTATAATACCTATAAACTATGGAATCGTTATTTCCCTGAAGGATCATCTCTGCCCCAGATAAAACTACAATATCCTGATGGTTCAATTTTGAAAGCTAAAAATAATCCAGTTGTTTGGCTTATCCAAAACGGACGGAAAAAACCTTTCTTAAATTGGGCTTCATTTATTTCTCGTTTCCGACCTGATCAAATAATTGAAGTGGAATCAACTGCTTTAGAGGGCTATCCCGAGGACAATGCCATTAAATTTCCTAACTACGCTTTAATTAAAGTTAATACCGGCACTATTTATTTAATTGTTGATAACGAAAAAAGACCTTTTGCTGATTTAGCTACTTTCAAAAAGATTGGCTTTAATCCAGAAGAGTTAGAAGAAGCGACTGAAGCAGATCTAAGTAGCTATAAATTAGGCAAAACCATCACAGCAGCCTCAACTTATGTTACTGGCGCCCTAATCCAAGATTCTCAAAGCGGTGGTGTCTATTATGTAGAAAATGATACTAAAGCACCAATTATTGATAAAGTATTTTTAGAAACTAAATTCAAGGGGAAAGAAGTTATTAAAGAAACCAATGGTGAACTAGCCAACTATACTAAAATTGATCCAATTATGTTTGGCGACGGTGAACTTTTAAAATCAAAGCTCTATTCTATTATCTATCTCATCTCTAATGGTCAAAAACGACCATTTGCTAATCAAAATACTTTTATAAATCTTGGCTACAATCTCAATAACGTTATTGATGTTTCCCCTCAACTTCTGTATCACTATCCTTTAGGAGAAGAGATCAAATAAAACATATTAAATCAAATAAAAACCCCTCTAGAAACCTAGAGGGTTTTTGTTTGCCTTTTAAATATTAAAACTGGAAATATCCCCATATTTGAGCAGCTATTGTTATAACTGATAATATGAGTAGAATAGCGCCCTGCTTTATTCCTCTATCTACGCATACCAGATGTACACTATAAAGATAGACGACTAAAAAAATACCAGATCCAATAATCCAAGAATAATTAACTGTGTAAATATATTGGATTAAAGTAGCACTTGCTCCAGAGGCACAAGCCAGGGCAAAAACAAATTTTTTCCCGTCAAAAAGAACAGCAACAGCAATAACTGCGCTCACAAAGAATGCAACCCACATTCCAATATCTGGTCTTAATGTGGGAAACATTTGAGGTGTTCCCAGGGTTAAAATGTAAAAGGCTCCAATAGCAATTAACGCTCCGATTAACACATTTTGTGTAAACCAGATGATTTTAGCTTTTATTATACTATCACAAGGCATCATAATATGGTGTTTTTATGGGTTTACAATGAACTAATGTTTATCTAATCATACCATCTTTCTATTGTCAATGTAAGAGAAATGGTATAATATAATATACCAAGTTTAATAATTGAAAATTACTATGCCCTTATTAAAAACCGTATTATTACCTCATTCCCCCCTATTAATCCCTGAAATCGGCAAAGCTAATCATGGTTTATTACAAAAAACTAGCTCTGCCTATAATAAAATCGCTGAGGATTTAAAAAAATTAAATATTGATACTGTTATTATAATCAGTCCTCATGGATTAACGCCGGCTGATAGTTTTGGTTTGAATGTTGCTCCAGAGATGAAAATAAATCTAAAAGACTTTGGTTTTATTCCTGCTCAAGCAAATTTAACAGGCGATATGGTTCTGGCTGATAAAATAAACAATCAATTAAAAGATAAATGTTCCCTTCAAATGACTTCTGAAGAAGAACTGGACCATGGCAGTGCTATACCTGCCTATTTACTAAATCAAGATGATGGAGATTTTAAATTAATTATTATTTCACCACCAGAGCAATCAACTCTAGCTGAGCAAGTTAATTTTGGTAGAAGATTAGGTAGAGTAATTAAAGCTGAAGAAAAAAGAGTGGCTGTTATTGCTTCAGGAGATTTATCTCATCGGTTAAAAAAGAAATCACCTGGTGGCTATTCACCTAAAGGAGCTAAATTTGATAATAAGATTATTGAATATTTAAATGAGCCGGCCACTGCCAAAAAAAATATTATTAAAATGGATCCTAATTTCATCACTGCAGCAGGAGAATGTGGCTTGAAATCAATTACCATCTTATTGGGTATTCTAAATAATATTGACTGGCAACCCGAAGTTCTCGCCTATCAAAATGATTTTGGAGTTGGTTATCTTAGTATGGATTTTATATTATAATTATGACTGAAGATAAATTTAAATCATTTGCTGATATAGTAAAGAATAAAAAAACAGTGAAACCTCCTGCCTATCCCTGGCAAGAGCTAGCTTTGCGGATAATTAAAGAATTAGGTATTCCCAACTTTAAACGATCAGCTATTTTCAAAGTTTGCAAAGAACATCCAACTCATATTATTGAAACTGCCCTAAATGATACTAAAGAACTTTGTACTGATGGACAAAAATGGAAATATTTTTTCAAAATAATAGATAATACTAATAAATAATATGGCCAAACAATTAGAAATATTAAATCATCCCCATCCCACTTTAAGGGAGAAATCAATTGAATTTGATTTAAAAAAATTGTCTGATCCGGAAATCAAACAATTGCTTTTAGATATGGAAGAAACCATGTTGAAAAAAGATGGAGCTGGTTTAGCAGCCCCACAGATTGGTCAGAATATAAGAATAACGGTGGTTAATGATAATAACGAAAGTATTTTTCTAATAAATCCTAAAATTATTAAACGTTCTTGGGCCAGAGAAACAGAAGAAGAGGGTTGCTTATCTGTTTTAAATGATCAGGGTCAAATTATCTATGGTAAAGTAGAAAGACCAAAAAAAATCACCTGCACATATTTTAATGAAAAAGGTGAAAAAAAGAAAATTAAAGCCGATAGAATATTGTCTCGAATAATTCAACACGAAGTTGATCATTTAGATGGAATCTTATTTATTGATAAAGTAAAAGAATAAAAATTATTTCTTGTTTTTCTTTATTCTAATAATTTTCCAAGCTATCCAGAGAACACCTAGAACTAATAAAACCCAATATATTTCTTGATAATATTTTTTTAACAAATCTTGATTAGCGCCGACTAAATAACCCAAAGCTGCTAAAATAACTACCCAAATAGCTGAGCCCAGTGTTGTCCAAAGAAGAAACCGGCCAAAATGCATTTTAGAAAAACCAGCCGGCAAGGAAACTAATTGCCTAATAACTGGAATCAGGCGACCAAAGAAAGTAGCGGAGTTGGCGTTTTTTAGAAAATATTTTTCTGCTCGTTCTACCTTATTAGGATTGATTAATAAAAATTTAGCCCAAGAACTAGCCGCTAAACGATAGATAACTATTCGACCCAAGTATAAACCAATCAAATAATTAATTATTGCTCCCAACACACTACCAACTATACCAGCAATAACAATCCAAACTAAATTCATGCTTCCCTGGCTAGCTAAGTAAGCAGCTGGAGGAACAACGATTTCAGAAGGTAAAGGGAAAAATGAGCTTTCAATTGTCATTAATAAGCCCACTCCTAAATAACCCATACCCTGGGTGATACCTAGAAACCAATTGAATAAATTTGTTAGCATATCAATAATATAGCATCAATTTTCCAATTATGTCCAACCAGAAAATAAAAACAATCTTTATGGGAACACCTGAGTTTGCTGTTCCCGGACTAAAACGTCTATTGGAAACGTCTGATTTTGATGTTGTCGCTGTTTTTACCCAACCTGATAAAGCAGTGGGCAGAAAACAAACTATCACTCCTTCAGCAATAAAAAAATTAGCTCAAGAGCATAATGTCAAAGTATTTCAACCGGAAAAGATAAAAACTGAGATAGAAACTATTAAAAATTTTTCTCCTGATCTAATTGTCGTAATTGCCTATGGCAAAATTATCCCTCAATCTATTTTAGATATTCCTAAACATGGTTGCATTAACGTTCATGCTTCCCTATTACCAAAATATCGTGGCGCTGCCTGCCTAAACGCCCCCATTCTCAACGGCGACCAAGAAACTGGTATCACTATTATGAAAATGGATGCTGGCTTGGATACGGGACCAATTTTGAAACAAGTTAAAATAAAATTAGATCAACAAGAGACCCTAAAAACTCTTCATGATAAATTATCGAATCTAGGAGCAGAGACATTACCTGACACTCTGATTGATTTAGTAGATGGGAAAATAGAACCAATTACTCAAAATGACTCACAAGCTAGTTATATTGGTCTATTAAAAAAAGAAGGTGGCAAAATTGATTGGAACAAGCCAGCTGAAGAAATAGAAAGAATGATCAGGGCTCTAAATCCTTGGCCAGGAACATATACTGAATATAATGATAAAACTATTAAAATAATTGAAGCTAAAAACCAAACATTAAAGATAAATGATTATAAAATTGGAGAAGTATTTAAAAATAATGATGAATTGGCTGTTCAATGTGGACAAGATGCTTTAGTTATATTAAAATTACAAACTGAAGGAAAAAAGGAAATGACTGACCAAGAATTTATTAATGGCAACCAAGACTTTATTGGTCAAATCCTTACATAATGGTCCCTTCGTCTAGTGGTTAGGACGCCAGGTTCTCATCCTGGTAACAGGGGTTCGATTCCCCTAGGGACTGCAAACATAGAGACAGACTGAAAGGTCTGTTTTTATATTACTATTGACAAAAACATATTTTTAGTGGTATTCCTTTATACCGGCCGTATTTGGCATTTAATATATGCCTTATTGTGTGGTTTAGTGGGAGCAGTAACTGTTTTTAAATGCGAAGCATAAAAAACTCATTCAAAAGCTATCCTCAAAAAGGTGGCTTTTTTTATTTATTAAGAAATTTTATGAATATTTTCTACTGTAAAATTATTCCTATTTCTGTTATAATAAAAATAATTAAATAATAAACTAATAATATGAAAAAAGTAATAATAGGCTTGATAATCGCTTTGCTGGTGATTGCTGTGGCCTTTTTTATTTACCAAAAATTTATAAATACTCCCGAAGATGGTATGGTTGCGCCTCTAAATAATGATTTGGAAGTAAATACACCTATCAATAATAAAACAAATACACCAATAAATACTGAGCAAAGCACTCCAGAGAATGAAGAAGTTGTTTTAGAAGAGGAGGAAGAAGTAGATTTATCTGAAAATCCTAGCTATTGTCAGAGCGATAATGATTGTTTAATGATTCCCAACCCAGCTAATTCTTGTTACTTTGGCTATTTTAACAAAAATGCGATTGAAGCAATGAAGGAGTTTAGAAAAAGTTCAGCCATGATGAAGCAAGATTGTCCTAGGCCCACTGGAGTAGTTTGTGAAGATAATAAATGTGTTAAAAGTTCAGTCGCTATTAATGATACCCCCGCAGCTGTTCTATCAAGCGCCATACAAGCTGCCAAGGAAGGTGATTATGATACCTATCTATCATTCACCTATTACAATAAACTAGATTTAGGAAAGTATTATTCAGAAAACTACCTAGGACTATCAGAAGAAGATTACATAGAGTTAAAAAATTCTCTTATAGAGGAAATGAAATCTGTTTTTACTAACATTGACTATCAAGTAAAAGAGCAAAAAATTGAAGGCGACACTGCAATATTAACTATCTCTGCTACTAAAAATGGAAGGAAGAAACAAGATATAAAAAAATATTTTATAAAAGAAAATAATAATTGGAAAATAAATACTTTTGGCTGGTCTCATCCAGCAGATGCCACTACTAATGATATTGATGAATGTTCAGATTATTGTACAGCTAATAACTTAATGAATGGATTATTTTATCAAACTGATAATGAATGCTATTGTTGGCATGAACAGCCCCAAACAGAAAATCTTTCACATTTGAATATAGAAGAATGTGAGCAGAAAGAAAAAAGTTTTCAAGGTAGTTGTTATACTTCCTATGCACGAATAAATAAAGATGAAAATTATTGCAAAAAAGTTTCGATAATGAATCGGGATAGTTGTTATTCTGATGTAGCAAAAATAAAAGATGATATATCTATTTGCGATAATATGTGGGATGATGCTTATTGCTTAAGTCAATTTGAATAATCTATACTGAATTATTACTCTTCTTTAATTTCTAATTAAACATAAAACCAGGTAAAAACCTGTTTTTATGTTAACATTGACATCTTTAATTATTTATGATACACTAATCTATTCTTTAAAAACAAAAAAACAAATCAAAACATCATAGAAATGAAAGAAAAAACATGGTCACAGAAAGCAAATCGAGCTATCTTTTTCGGTTTAATTTTATTATTTATACTATTAGCTATATCTGCAACCAGACATTGGCACATAGAAATACCCACACACAACTTCATTGGATCAGGAATTTATCTGATAATATTTTTTATACTTTGCTACCTCAAAATTCCCAAGCAAAAAAAAGAAATTCAAGTCATTACAACGATAGCCTGTCTTATATTATCAATGGCATCTTCTGTTATTGGGTTAATACAAGTTAGCACATCTATAATGCCCTGGAATATCCTATAGAATTAAAATAATTTATACCCAAACTACTTCAATCGAGGTAGTTTTTATTTACCAAAAAAGCGCTCTATTTGAGCGCTCTTTTTGTTATATTATCTATTATATTATTTTGCTTCCTCTAAAAAGGTATTCACATTATCTTTTTGTTTCTTTAAATATTTCTTTCGACACATCATAGCGTATAGGACGGGGATAATAGTGAGGTTAAGGACAGTGGAAAGAGTAAGTCCGAAAATAACAGTTAAGCTTAATCCTCGCCACATCTCATTAGCATAGATTAACGGAGCAACACCGGCAATAGTGGTGATTGAAGTTAATAGAATGGGTTGCATTCTGGAAATACCACCATCAATAATTGACTCAAAGAATTCCATACCATTTTTAACATTTTTATTAATCCTATCAATCAATACAATTGCATCATTAACCACAATTCCCGCTAATGACACTACTCCAATAAAAGCAGTGATAGAGAATGGTTGTCCTAATAATTTTAAACCAATAATAACTCCAATAATAGACAACGGGAAAGAGAATAAAATAATAAATGGTTGTTTAAAGGAGTTAAACTGGAGAACAAGAATAAAGAAGATTAATAACACGGCTATAATCATTGATTGAAATAAATCAGTAAATGATTGTTCAATATCTTCAGTTTCTCCCCCAATCTTTATATCAACTCCATCAGGAAAAAAGGTTTGATCTAGATTTTTATTTAATTCTTTTAAAACTTCTTGCAGACTTATCCCCTCTTCAATACTAGCGGTTACAGTGACAATGTTTTCACCGTCACGATGATTAACTGACAATAAAGCTGGTTCTAATTTTAAATCAGCTACTTGTTTTAATTGAATATTTTCTCCAGTTGGAGTAAACAACAATATGGATTCTAAATCATTAACATCTTTAAAATTACTTTGATCATATTTAACAATAATATCAATATCTTCATTATCAATATTTATAGTTGAAGCTTTAGCGCCATAAATTGCACTACGGATAGTAGAGGCAACTGTCATTACATTAAGTCCATAGTAATTAATCTTTTGTTTATCTAAAGAAAAAGTGAACTCACCGGTAGCATCATCCAAACTATCATTAACGTTAATAACACCATCTATCCCCTCTAATATATTATCTATTTTCTCAGCTGCAATAGAAGAATTACTAATATTGTCTCCAAAAATTCTCACTTCAATTGGTGCTCCAGTTGGTGGTCCAGCGGCCATTTCAACTACAGTCACTCTAGCGCCTTGAATCATTTCTACATCAGCCCTAATTGACTCAGCTACTTCATAACTGCTTCTTTCACGATTTGATTTATCAACTAAATTAACAACCACATTACCATTATGTAAAGCACCCGAACTGCCTCCGCCCTGATAAACACTAGCTAGATAGCCCAGGCTAACCATGTAATTATCAAGCTCAGGAATATCTTTAATAGCTTCTTCAACCTGTATAGCTATTTTATCAGTCTGCTCTAAATTAGAACCAACCGGTAATTCCATGTTGATAAAGAAATAATCAAAATCAATCTTAGGAAACATTTCAATCTTCATTAGCCCAGTTGCTGGAAGTGCTAAAGAAGCGAAAAACAAAACCCAAGCAATTATAATAGTGGCCGCTCTTTTTTTCTTGCTAATTAATATTGGTTTTAGATTCTTTCGATATCTTCTATAGAAATCTTGCATTATCTTAGCAACAAATACATGTCTTTTTTTATCTCTATTAGCGTCTTTTCCTTTTTTTAATTTAATTAACCTATAAGTTAGAGTAGGGATAATAACTAAAGCAACAAATAAACTAGATAATAGGGTCACAGAAATTGTTTTAGGAATAATTGATAAATATTCCCCCATAATACCAGAAACCAACAACATTGGTACAAAAGCGGAAACAGTAGTTAGGGTTCCAGCAATAATTGGCCACTTAAAATTCCAAACTGATAATATTGACCCTCGATAGATAGATTTCTTATGTTTCTCTACATATTCATTAATACCTTCAATGATAACAATTGAATTATCAACCATTAAACCAAGCGACAAGACCAGAGAGAACAAAACCATGCTATTTAAAGTCATGCCTTGAGTCATTAAAAAGAAAAATGACATTAGAAAAGCAATTGGCACTGACAAGGCAGTAATTATGGCCGCTCGCAAACTTAATATTAATAGAAGAATTAAAGCAATTAAAATAAAAGTTTGAATCGCACTTTTACCCAAGGTATTAATGTCATCTTTTATATAGATTGAATTATCATTGGTTTTTTTAACAATTAGATCAGCTGGTATAGTTTTTGATTCAAAAGAAGCGTCAATAACTGCTTGAGAATCATCAACAATATTTAATATATTTCCTCCCACCTTTTTATACACTTGTAGTGAGATGGCATTTTGAGGGTCTTTACCAGGGAAACCAATTCTTGATTGACTAGTCTTCTCTTTGTATCCATCTTTAACAAGTGCAATATCACTTAAAAATACTGGGGAATCTTGATAAGTGGCTACTACTAAATTATTAAGGTCATAACCTTCTTCAATCTTTCCCTTTATTCTGACGCTATATTTAAATTCATCAATTTCAATGTCGCCAGCTGGTAAATTAAAATTACTACTAGAAATAGCTGATACTACTTGAGGAAGTGAAATTTCAAAACTAGCTAACTTTGTTTGATCAACAATTACTTGAAATTCACGAACAACACCACCAATAATAGTAGCTTTAGAAACATCCTTTATATCCTCTAGTTCTTCCTTGAGATCATCAGCAAAATTTTTCAATTCGCCATCATCATAATCACCAATCAATGAATAGGTGACAATTGGAAAATCATCCATCCTTATTTCAGTAACAACCGGATCTTCTGCTTCTTCGGGTAATTCTGACTTAGCTTCATCAACTACTTCACGTAATTTCCTGAAACTTTCTTTTAGATCTGCTTCAGCATTAAACTCAACAAAAACAGAGGAAAGACCCAAGCTTGAAGATGAAGTATATCTAGTTAAGTCTTCTAAATTATTAATTTTTTCTTCAATTTTATTTGTAACCAAGTCCTCAACATCAGTCGGTGAAGCTCCTAAGTATAGTGTATTAACGACTATATAAGGTACTTTTACTTCTGGTTCAGCTTCTCGAGGCAGAGAAAACAGGGAGAAGAAGCCAACCGAAAAAATCATGGCGATTATTAAATAGGTAACGCGATAATTTTTAATAAAAAAGCCAAGAGCAGATTTGCTCTCTTTCTTAAAACCTTTATCCATTTTCTTTTCTAGATTCTCTGAATAGTTGCCAGGATTATTCATAATTTAATAACTATTTTTTTATTATAATTTCCTCACCATCTGTTACTGACTTACTGCCAGCTACTAGTAATTCGTTATTTTTATCTAAACCAGACAAAATTTCTACCATCTTCCCTTTTGTCCTGCCCACCTCCACTAAAACTTTTTTGGCAGAACATTTCTCATTAGAACAATTAGTTATAAATACATATTTTTCCGCCTGAGAAATATTTAGAGACTTTAGAGGTATCAATATGATGTTAGAATCTTCGTTGCTCACGCCTGCTTCTGAGACATCAATAGAAACATTAACAAAAGTACCAGAAATTAATTCGTTATCTTTATTATCAAATAAAACTTCTGCCTTTACTTTCTTAGTTACTTCGTCAGCACTAGGATCAATTAAATTAACCACACCTGTTAGAGAATCATTAATTTTAACTTCTTGACCAAGTTTAATTTTGTTTACATCTTCAGAGGCTAAATTAATTTCAATCTTTAATTTATCAATTTGAGATATTTCTGCTACTTTCTGCCCCACTCTTACTTCAGACCCAGTTTCTATTAATTTTTTAGTTATCTTACCTTTAATAGGAGCCTTAATAGTCAATTCGGCAATTTGATTATTGGATAAATTCAATTGACCCAAAGCAGAATCAACTGATGCTTGAGCAATTAATATTTGTTGATTTTTAGCTTGTCTAGCACTATTTAAAGCAATAACAGCATTATTGTAGCTACCTCGAGCCAAATCAACGTTCTTTTTAGCAGATTCAATTGCATTTTCTAAAGATTCAACACTGCTATTATCAGAGATACTAAGATTTTCTAAACCATTTAAAGTGCTGGCGGAACTGACTTGAGAAGCAACAATTGAACTTCTGAGAGTAATGAAAGTTGTTTTTTGGGTAGTTAATGAGGTCTCAGAAAAAGTATCACTAGGAACAGTATTATTTAAAACATCAATGGTATCATCAACAACTGTTTTTACTAAAGCTAAAACACTATTTAAATCTGTAAATTTAGCCTGAACATTAGCGTTACTTAATTCCACCTCTTTCAAATCATCAAAGGCCTCTCTGGCAATAGTATAACTATTTTTAGCATTATTTAATTTTTGATAATCTCTAGCACTTAAAGTCGGAGCAATTCCATCTAATTGAGGCCCTTCATCAACATTGATAATATAATTTATTTGGCTTAAAGCATTTTCAATCGAATTCAAAAATTCATAAAAAGAAATAACGGCTTGATCATGGCTATCAGTATATGATTTCTCCTGTAACAAAATTGTATTTTTGAGATTATCTTCAGCCGTCTCAAGAGCTATTAATGCAGAATCAACTGATTGTTGAGCAGTATTCACTCCCAACTCCGCTTGCCTAACTGATTCACTGGTGGTCATCTTAACAGATTCTAAATTGTTGATCATGTTAGTGTAGTTTATCTGAGAGTTAAGGTGACTGGTTTTAGTAGTACTACTATCTAAATAGGCTAAAACTTGATTTAATTCAATCTCATCACCAACATTAAAAGGAGAGCTTATTGCTGTTCCTTGGCTAAGTGAAACTATATCTACTTTCTTTTCTGGCACAACTTTACCCGCGATAGTGATCCCGTTGTCTTTATTTTCTATATTGTTTAAAAGAATAGTTTCTACTTGTTTTATTTTTTGAACTTCTTCTTTTATCTCTTCTTTTTTAGTAAAAAAACCACTAAAAAACAAGATTAGCACGAATATGATGATTACCAGGATAATCACCCCCCTTTTCTTACTTTTTGACTTCATATTATTTTATTATTTATCTATTATTACTAGATAATATTACAGATAATTCTATAAAATGTCAATATTAGCTAAAATTTAATCAATAGCTTAAGAGTCTATTTTAATTGACTATAATAGTTAAAAACTATAGAATATACAGGATAGCTATAAATATGAATAAAAAGAAAAAAATCGCTCGAAAAAAGCGATTACGAAAAACTAAAAAGACAATCTTATCAGTGCGTTATTAGGACACCTTTAGGCTAGGGTGTTTTTTGTTAATTCTTTCTGATTAAGATGAAGATCAAAATAGAATTCAGTTTTACATTTAAACTTATTTTTTTCTTGATGCTCAATTACTAAAGATAGTTTCTTGTTTTTATATAAAGCAAGAATCTTTTTTTTATACTGATCCTCTAGCTTAGTAGATAATGCTCTTAATTTCTTAGATCTCTCTTTGATGTCAACTTGTTTCACTTTATTTTCCATTTTATAAGCTAAGGTTTTTTCATGAGCAGAAAAAGAAAAGACATGAATTTTACTAAAACTAATTTCTTTAACAAAACTATATGTTTCTTGAAAATCTTTTTCTGTTTCTCCAGGAAAACCAATAATGATGTCCGTAGTGATGGCAATATCAGGCATGACTCTCCTTAGTTGCAATACTTTTTTCCTGAAATATTCTTTACTATAGGGACGATTCATTGCTTTAAGTATTTTATTAGAACCAGACTGCAAAGAAATATGGAGATGACGACAAATTTTCCTATTACCCTTCATTAGTTTAATTAACTCAGTAGTTACTTCATTGACTTCAATTGAACTTAGTCGTATCCGACCTAAATTTTCAATTTTTAATATCTCTTTAATCAAAGATACTAGATTCTTCCCTTTTTTGTCTTCACCATATTTACCTAAGTGAATGCCACTTAAAACAATTTCTCTAAAACCAGCTTCAGTCGCTTCTTCAATTTCAGAAATAATTTCTTTAGCCGAACGACTCTTTAGTCTGCCTCGAGCAAAAGGGATAATGCAATAGGAACAAAATTGATTACAACCATCACCAATTTTAATAAAATAACGGGAGCGCTCTAAAGGAGCTAATAAACCAGTTTCCATTATCTCTTTATCTTTAATTACTTTCTTGGGGTATAAACTGATAATTTTATTAATTAACTTATCAATTTTTCCTACTCCCCATAAAATAATATCCTTGCCAATTTTATTAGATGCTCCATTATCAGTCTGAGGCCAACAACCCATAATAACTAACTTACTTTTAGGGAATTCTCTCTGATATTTATTTATTAGTCTTTTATCTTTAGTAATAGCGGTTTTAGTAACTGTACAAGTGTTTATAATAATCAACTCTGGTTTTTTCTTGTCTACCACAAAACCACGATTTTCTAATTCGCGTTTAATAACTGCGCCGTCATATTGGTTAACTTTACAACCCAAAGAATGTATTTGAAAACCTATTTTTTTCATATAATTACCTATAGTATAGATTCTCCTAAAACTCTTGTCAAAAACCACTTTCTTTGTTATTATCAAATCGTGGTTATTAAATCCGCTCAATAGCGGATTTTAAATACCTCAGTATGCGCTCATAGCTCAGTTGGTAGAGCAGCTGCCTTTTAAGCAGAAGGTCGTAGGTTCGAATCCTACTGGGCGTACTACTAGGCCATCTTAGCTCAGTTGGTTAGAGCAACTGTCTTGTAAACAGTAGGTCGTCGGTTCGAATCCGACAGATGGCTCCAAAGAAAAAACCACTTCCTATTGTTTAGGCAGTGGTTTTGATTTTGTAACGAATTTTTTAAGTATTAATCGCCTCCAGATACCGGCAGTACATTGCACTTAGACAGTCAACGCAACTCTCACATGTCTTTTTCTTATAGGTTATCCGATAACTGTTCCGAAAAAAAACTTCAATTCTGGGATCTGCTTGACTGGCAATAATAAAAAATGTAAGGAAATTTTCCAGAAATTTTATATTCATCTTTATCCGGGTTACCTCCCGTTCATTACGCTCAATGAGCTTAGGTCTTTCCTGGTATTTTGGCTCACCTTTGAGAGTGTCTGAATCAACTGCGATAATTTCCCTAATTATCTCGTCGGTTTCAAAAAGCAATTCCTTCAATTTGGTTCTGTAATTTTCCAGAAGAGAAAAAATTTTCTTTTCAAAAATGGTCATTTCCCTTAAACTCATTTCACCTTCTTTTGGTGAATCACTAGGATTAATGAATGTTTTAATTGAATTAATCTCCTTAAAAATTGGGAAAGTTTTAAGGATGTCGGTAAGTTGGGTTTCCATATTTCCTCCCTTTTATATTGTTTTTTAATATACTATTTTTGACATTAATACCTAACAATAGTCTAAAATGAAAAAAATGTCAAGACTTAATAACTAGTTAATAACCAGTTGATAATTAAGCTTGAAAAATGCTAAGGGATGGGATAAGATAATAAAACAATGCTTATCGTGTCTAAAAGCTTATGGTTACTAAAAAAGATCAAAATCTAATTGAAAAAGTTCCTCCCCAAAGTCTTGAAGCGGAGGAATCTCTTTTGGGTTCGCTTTTAATTGATAAGGACGCAATTGTAAAAGTAGCTGATAATATCCTTCCCCAAGATTTCTATAAAGATAGTCATAAGATTATCTATGAAATTATTAAAGAATTGTACAACAATCAAGAGTCAATTGATGTTATTACCCTATCTAATCGTTTAGAAGAAAAAAAACAACTAACAGCTGTAGGGGGTCGAAGTTATTTGGCTAAACTATCTAATGCTGTCGCTACTTCTGGCAGCGCGGTTCACTATGCCAATATCATCCAACGTAAAGCCACTCTTCGTCGTCTTCAACAAGCTGCTTCAGAAATTACTAACATTAGTTTTGATGAGGAACGAGATATAGATGAAGTTCTTGATGAAACTGAAAAAAAAGTATTTGGTGTTTCTCGTAAATATCTAAAGAATGCTTTTCTGCCAATTGACAATCTATTGACCGAGGCTTTTGATCGTATTGATGAATTACATAAATACAGTGGAAAGCTGAGAGGCCTGCCGACTGGCTTCACTGATCTAGATAATCTATTAGCCGGCCTCCAAAAATCTGACTTAGTAATCTTAGCTGCTCGTCCTAGTGTTGGTAAAACTGCTTTAGCTTTAGATATTGCTCGCCAAGCTGCTATTAAAGGAAAAGAGGGGGTTGGTATTTTCTCTTTAGAAATGAGTAAAGAACAATTAGTTGATCGTATGCTTTGTGCTCAAGCTGGTGTTAGTCTTTGGAAAATGAGAACTGGTAATTTATCAGATAAAGAAGAAGATAACGATTTTGCTCGGATTGGTGAAGCAATGGGAAAATTAGCTGATGCTCCTATTTATATTGATGACTCTGGCACACTATCAATTATGGAGATTAGAGCTAAAGCTCGTCGACTACAAATGGAAAAGGGGCTAGGCTTGATTGTAATTGACTATCTTCAATTAATGGAAGGACGAGGTAAATATGGTGATAATCGTGTTCAGGAAATTGCTGAGATTAGTCGTGGTCTTAAATCAATTGCTCGTGAATTAAATATCCCAATCTTAGCCCTAGCTCAATTGTCTCGAGCAGTTGAGCAAAGTCATCCCGCTATTCCTAAACTTTCTCACCTCCGTGATTCTGGTTCAATTGAACAAGATGCTGATGTGGTAATGTTTATCTATCGTAAAGCATCTGATCGAGGTTATAATCCTGATGATCTGCCTGAAGAAGACAAACATCGAGCTGAAGTATATATTGCTAAACATCGAAACGGTCCCACTGGTAAAGTAGATTTATTCTTTGATGAAAATACTGTTAGTTTTAAAAGTCTAACCAGAAAAGCAGGAGAACCAACTGAGGAACCAACCGAAGAAAAACCGCCAGAATTTTAATAATTATTAATAATGATATAATCTCTATGTTCAACAAGTTAAAACAAATTAAAGATCTAAGAAGTCAAGCTAAGACCATGCAAGGTACTCTTTCCCAGGAAACTATTAGTGAAGAAAAAAATGGGGTAAAAGTAACCTTAAATGGCAATATTGAAGTAATTGATATAAGCTTAAACGAAGAATTAAACAAAGATTCTCAAGAAGAAATATTAAAAAATTGTTTAAACGACACCATTAAAAAAGCCCAAAAAATAATGGCTAAAAAACTCCAAGAAATGGGCGGCTTTCCAGGTCTAAACTAATGAAATACCCAGAGGCTATTCAAAATTTAATTGATAAATTATCTTCCCTGCCTAGCGTCGGGCCGAAAACGGCTGAGCGCTATGTTTTTTATCTTCTAAAAAAATCTAATGAGGATTTAAAAAATCTAGCCGAAGCAATTAGTGAATTAAAAAACAAAACCACTCTTTGTGATTCCTGTGGAGCAATCACTGAAACAAATCCGTGTCTAATTTGTGCTGATCAGAATCGTCAAACTGACACTCTTTGCATTGTAGAAAATACACAAGATTTTTTAGCAATAGAAGCTACCAAACAATATACTGGTAAATATTTTATTTTAGGTGGATTAATAAATACAATTGAAGATGTAAAGCCAGAAGATTTAAAAATTGAACAATTATTAAAGAAATTAAAGACTGATAATATTAAAGAAATAATTTTGGCTCTGAATTTTACCCTAGAAGGAGAGACCACTACTTTATACTTGAATAAAATTCTAAAAGACTATAAGATAACTAGATTAGCTAAGGGCATGCCAGCTGGCTCAGACCTAGAATATGCTGATGAAACAACCCTGACTAGTGCTTTAAAAAATCGCAGTGAATTAAAGTAAATTAAAATAAATAAAAGGAGGAAATTGAAATGATTGATCTAATAATAGGAGTTTTGATTGGGTTAGCAGTTGCAGCTGCCTACCACAGAGTTTTTAGGCCATTCATGAAAAATCTATTCTCAAAAGAAATAATGAGGAATAATTATAAAAAAAGGAAAAAACTCGGACGAGCAGTTATTTTCAAGCCAAGATTATTTTTTAGAATAGCTATCAAGAAACTGAAAAAGCAACAAAGAGAAGAAGACTTAAAGAATGGTAAATAAAAAGTCCGTTTATCAATAAATAATGAACGGACTTTTAAAATGAATATTTAATTGGATTAAGCGATCTTCAAAATCTTAATAGTGCAGAAAGGTTGACGATGACCAAGGGTTCTTTTGTAGCGAGTTTTATTTTTATATTTAATCACGTTAATTTTCTTGTCTTTACCACTATCAACTATTTCAGCCTCAACTTTAGTTCCTAAAGAAGGTTGACCCAAATTTAAATTATCGCCATCGGCGATTAATAGTGTATCTAACTTAACTTTTTTCCCTTTTTCAGCATCCAGTTTTTCTACTTTAATGGTTTCCCCCTCTTTAACCTTATACTGTTTGCCGCCGGTTTTAATTACTGCAATTTTTGACATAAACTTAAAAATTATATAACTTTATTCAATACTGATAAATAATAACAGATATTTGAAAAATGTCAATAAATAAGTTATAGTTAGACTTGTATAATAAGCTTTATTAATATGCCAAAATTCATTATAAACGGAGGAAAAAAATTAAATGGTGAAATAGGGGTCAGTGGAGCTAAAAATAACGCTCAAATAATGATTCCTGCTTCCCTTTTATCTACTAAACCGTTGATTCTAAGTAATTTACCTCGAATAGACGGAGTGGAAAAATCTTTTGAATTACTAGCTGATTTAGGAGCAAAAGTAGAAGATAATGGTGATTCTGTAAAAATTGATACAGCCGGAATAAATAAAACTGAATTAGACAAAAAAATAGCTGATAAATTTAGAACCTCAATCATGTTTGTTGGTCCTCTATTGGCTCGTTTTGGTGAAGTTAAATTTCCCCATCCTGGTGGTTGTGTTATTGGGGCAGCTGGTCGACCAATTGATTTATTTTTGGAAGGTTTTGAAGCAATGGGGGCTAAAGTTGAGGTTAAAGATAAATATTATTGTATTAGTGCTAAGAAATTACATGGTTGTGATTTCTTTTTTACTACCGCCACTGTTACTGGTACCCAGAGCTTGTTAATGACTGCTTGCTTAGCCGAAGGAAAAACCACTCTACGTAATTGCGCTATGGAGCCAGAAGTGGTTGCTTTAGTTGAATGTTTAAATAGTCAAGGAGCAAAAATTCAAGGAGCTGGTAGTCCAACAATTATTATTGAGGGGGTAAAAGAAATGACTGGCGGCAATTTTGAAATTATTCCTGATCGACTTGAGGCTGGCTCTTTTGCTTTGATGGCCGTTGCAACTGATTCAGAAATAAAGATAAATAAATGTAATCCTGAACATCTTTCTAGTCTGTTAACTATTTTTGATAAGATTGGAGTTAACTACGAGAAAGGTGATAATTGCTTATCAATTAAACAGAGCGGGGATATTAAAGCTTATGATATTAAAACTCATGAATATCCTGGCTTCCCCACTGATCTTCAATCTCCCTATGTTGTTCTAATGACTCAAGCTCAGGGTACGGCTCTAATCCAAGAAACAATCTATGATCGTCGTTTAATTTGGACTGATATGCTTTCCCAAATGGGTGCTAATATTACCACTTGTGATCCTCATCGAATTGTAGTTAATGGACCAAGTAAATTATACGGAAAAAAATTATTTAGTCCAGATATAAGAGCTGGGATTGCTTTAGTGATTGCGGCTCTAGTAGCTGAAGGTACTACTGAAATTGATAATATCTATCAAATTGATCGCGGTTATGAAAAATTGGACGAAAGATTAAGAAATTTAGGAGCCGATATTAAACGAATTGATTAATTATGTCTAAAAGAGTCCGCGATTATCTATTAATTATTTTTGTAGTCCTCTTTGTAGTACTAACTGTTTCTATTTCTCTCTATGCCTCTGGATATAAAATGAATCTTAGTTGGCCAGTTAAATTTAATAAATTATTAATAAAAACTGGCATGTTAGTTATTGACACCACTCCTAATGGAGCGGTTATTTATTTAAATGACAAACCACAGAAAACTTCTGGTTTTCAATTAAAAAAACGCAATCAACTCACTACTCCTAATAAAATTAAAAATGTATTGCCAGGTGAATATAATCTACATCTAGAAAAAGAGAGTTATTGGCCAGTTAAAAAGAGAATTAAAATTAATTCTGGTCAAACCACTTTTGTTGAAGATATAACTTTATTTAAAATAGATCTGCCCATGCAAATAGCTGCTTCTTCAGTAGGTAGGCTAGAAATGAGCCCAAATTATAAATATCTTTTTTTACCAACAGATAAAAAAATTATAAATCTAAAAAACAATCAAGAGATAATTTTAGATTTTGAATTAATTTCTAATTGGCAATGGATTAAAAATGGTGATAGATTGCTAATTAATGGATTATTAATTAATCCTGAGGATGGTAATAGTATAATTGATTATTCTCAAACTATCGGCACTGGAGCAAGTGATTGGTTTTGGGATGAAAATAATAACCACTTATACTATCGCCATAAAGATTCTTTGAATCGCTTAGAAATTGACAACAAAACTAATACAACCATTGCCAGCGGTGAAAATTATTTAGATTATCAACCCCGTGATGATAAAATATTTTTAATTGTTAAAAATGACGAGGTAAAATTAAGGGAATACTCACTAAAGGATAATGAGGTTAAAAAGGAAATAAAAATACCAGAGATTGGTAGCTATCGTTTTATACTAGATAATAAAAAATGGCTTAGTTTATATGATGAAAAAAATGAATCCTTATACCTATTCCATCCCGAACAAATTAATCAAGACAATATTGTAATTAAAAATATTAAAACTTGGCGCTGGCTAAATGATGATCAATTAATATATCATAATGATTTTGAAATATATCTCTTAGATCTAAAACAAAATAACACCACATTAATCACTCGAATTGGCGAAGAAATAGAGGAAATGATCTATAACAATAGTGATAATTATCTTATATTTTCCACTATGAAAAGTTTAAACGTTGTTGATCTGCGTAATGATAATATTACTACCTTATTCCGCAGTGAAAATATTTCCTCGCCTACTTTAAATAAAAAGAACGATACTCTTTATTTCACTGCCCAGATTGGACAACAAAAAGGAATCTATAAAATATTGGTTAGATAAATAGATAACAAAAAACAGATTATATTCTATAATCTGTTTTTTATTTTCCTTAATTAAACTATTTCTTTGAGATATTTTTTCAGATCTTTTCCTATATCTTTTCTTTCTACTGCATATTTTAGAATTGCTTTAAGATAATTGAAAGGATCACCAGTGGTTAGCCATTCTCCACCCTCAACTTTTTTAGCGTGAAATTCTCCTCCATTACTTATATATTTTCTGATAGCATCAACAATCCATAATTCATTTCCTTTTCCTAAAGATGTTTCTTTAAGTACATTAATTATGTCTTGATTTAATATCATTCTTCCGAAATCAGCCAGATTAGATGGGGCTTCGCCAACAGCTGGTTTTTCTATAATGTCATCAATTTGAGTTGATCCTTCTTTAAGGCTAACTATCCCATAGCGATCAACTTCATCTTTAGGAACTTCTTGAACTCCAATCATTAATTTGCCAGTTTTGTTATACTCATCAACCATTTGTTTAGAAAATGACACTTTTGATTTAACTAAATCATCTCCCCAAACATACATAAATGGTTCATCATCCACTAAACTAGCAGCGGAAAGGACTGGAGTTCCATTCCCATAGGGACCCTTTTGCCTAACATAGACAAAATTAGCTAATTCAGAAATCTTTTTCATTTTTTCTTTTAATTCTGTTTTCCCTGCTTTTTCTAAATCATCAATTAAGGCCCAATTTCTATCAAAGTGATCCTCTAATGGTTTCTTATCCCATTTAGTAACTAAAATTATATCTTCTATGCCTGCCTCCACCAATTCCTCAACAATTAATTGAATAATCGGTTTATCAACTATTGGCAGCATCTCTTTAGGCATTGATTTGGTAGCTGGTAATAATCTAGTTCCTGATCCTGCTACTGCAATAATCGCTTTTTTAATTTTTTTCATAAATGTTATTTTTAAATTTTATCCCCCATTTAATAAAATATTTAATCCAAGAATTGATATGACGCCAAGCTAAACGATCTAGAAAAATAGCTAAATACCAAGGATATTTGGCGCTTTCTCGAGCATGGTCATGAATAACGGTTGCTTGAGAATTATAAATTACTTTTAGTCCTTTTGTCCAGGCCTGACGGCAAAGATCAGTATCTTCAAAGTACATAAAATAACGTTTATCAAATTTAGGCTCAAAAATACTACCATCTGACAAAGCTATTTTTCTTTTGAACATTAAACAAGAGCCCATTAACCAATCAACTGGACTAATTGATTCATGATCAAAATCATTCATGGTAAAGCTATCGCGTATATTTTTAAAATAATCACCTAAAAAGGTTCGACGAAGAATGGGCATGTAAACTTTAGGAAAACGAGCGCAGGAATGTTGTAGTGAACCATCGGGATATAAAAGCTTAGGGCCAATAATCCCAACCCTAGGATTATCCTCTAAATATTTTAACAAAACTGGAATGGCATCATCTTTTATAATCGTATCTGGATTTAGAATTAAAATAAATTTCCCTGAAGAATTAGCAATACCTAAATTATTGCCACCGCCCATTCCTAAATTCTTTGAACTGTTAATTAACTCTAATCTAGAATAGTGGCTCTCTAAACTACCAAGATCATCACCAGAATTATTCTCTACGACAATAATTTCATAATTAATCCCTCCTAATTCAGCTTTAGTGATTGAATTAAGGCAATTAACTAATTTATCTTTACTCTTGTAGTTAACAATTATAATTGAGAGATCCATATTAAATAATTCTTTTTATAATTTGCCAGTATAGACCAAGAAGCGGATTAACAATATATTTTAAAATTGGATTATTAACTTCTTGAAATTCAATCTTGCCAGAAAAATCTTTAGCTATTTTTCTAAATGGAACTACTGACATTTTCTTTATCTTTCGCCTTTCCTTTATAATCTTACACCAATTACGATAATTAAAGAAATAGGTATATATTTTTAATTCAGTTTTAAACCAGCCTTGAACTAAAGAGAAAAAGAACATGCCAATATCCATTAATAGTCCAGGTATGAAGAGTAGAATAAAAAAGTCCCGGGGATAAAATATCATCATGGTTAGATAACGGTTACGTTCCATGTAATAAATCATTTTTACGCTACGAGAAAATTCATATTTATGATAAATAACTGACTTGGGCGCTAAGATTATTTTATGACCTGCCAATTTGACCTTAAAACTCAATTCTGAATCATCATGGTACATATAATATTCTTCATTATAGCCCCCAATCTTTTCAAACACTTCTTTTTTAATAATAAACGAACAGCCACTAGCATAGCCTTTTATTTCGGGATAGCCAACAATATCTCGATTAGGTTGACCATAGCCAGAGGTAAAACCAAATCCCATAAAATGAAAAATGTTGCCCAAGCTATTAATTTTAGCAACTGATTTATCTTGAGAATAAAGTAATATTTTAGATTGAGCGATACCAATATTATTTTGACTCTCAATTGCTAAAACCAATTCTTTCAGCCAATCATCTTTCATCTCTGTATCCATGTTCACTGTTACTAAATATTCACAACCATCTTTAATAGCTTTATTGAAACCTAAATTATTAGCAGCTGAATAATTGCCATCAGAACGACTTAATATAGTTGCTTCAGAATAATTATCTTTTAGATAAGTTAATGATTCTTCACTGGAAGCATTATCAACTATATAGACTTGGAATAAATCCTTAGGATAATTTTGTTGACGCAAACAATCGCGACAAGCAATTAAATACTTAGTCGCATAATCTTGGTAATTTATTAGAATTATTCCTACTTTTTTACTCATTTTATCTTTTCTTTATTTTTAACTTAAAATTTCTTAAGGGGTGTTTTTTATATAAAAATATTAATTACCTGCCAAGCTGTTTTTAAAACTCTGCATTTCCAAGGCTTTTCCCATTTTTTAAAATATTCTAACATTGAATTTCTAAAATATTGCTGTGCCTTCCTTCTTTTTACTTGGTTAAAACTCTGACCAACATAATCAAGGCATTCAGCTGCTGGTGTATACCAAACTTCTCCCCCTAATTTATACACTTGGCGACAAAAATCGACTTCTTCAAACCAAATAAAGTATCGTTCATCCAATAGTGGCTCTTGACCACTAATTTTTTTATAGGCTTCTCTGTTTATTAAAAAGAAAGAACCGCGAATTGAATCTACTTTAGCTTCTTTATTGTAATCAAAATTATAATTTAAATATTTACCTACTACCTTAGGGAAAATATGAGGAATTTTGAGAGTGATTAATAATTGGTCAGATAGTTTAGGGAAACGACGTATTTGCCTAACGGTTTCTCCTTGCTCATTAATTAATTTGCAACCACTGACTACTGCCTGAGAATTATTTTCTGCCCAGGTTAGAATATTTTTCAAAGTATCTACCTTAATTTGCATGTCAGGGTTGATAAGGAGAATAAACTTCCCTTGCGCCAATCTAATTGCTTGATTATTAGCTTTAGCAAAACCTAAATTTTCTTGATTAGTAATCAACTTTATTTGAGGAAAATTATTTTTTATCATTTCAACACTGTCATCACTAGAGGCATTATCAACTACTAAAACTTCAAAATCAAAATCTCCTTGTGTTTTAAACAAAGCTTCTAAGTTAGTTTTTAATTTTTCCTTTACATTCCAAGAAACAATAATTACTGATAATTTCATTTTATTTGATAATCTTAATTAACTTAAGTCTATCACTGGCTCCACTTATTATTTTAACCTTTTCTGAGCTAATACCAAAGTTTTTAGCTAAAAATTTAATTAACTCTTTATTGGCTTTATTCTTCTCTGGCGGGGCGGCGACGGCTATTTTTATAGTTTTGTCAGCCATCTGCTTCTTTATTTCAGTTTTCCCGGTATTAGGCAAAACCTTTATTTTTAAATAAATTTCTTTATTATTAGCTAAATTACTACTATGTTGTTTTAATATTCTCTCCATAATTACAGATCTATTTCCCTAACTATAGTTTAATCTTTTTTTATTTTTTTTGAAAGCCAAAAGGGATATATAACCCTATCTGTCAACATTTATTTTATTATAATAATGTATTACAATATAGATACTAATTTAATCAAATTTTAAGTAAGCTTTATATGAGCGAAGAAAAAAATGATAACTATAAACGTCCTTCTTGGGATGAATATTTTATACAAATGATTAAAATGGTTGGTAGTCGTGGTTCTTGTGATCGGGGACGTTCTGGTTGTGTCATCACTAAAGACAAACGTATTATTTCAACCGGCTATGTCGGTTCACCAGTGGGACTGCCTCACTGTGACGAGGTCGGCCACGAAATGCATACCGTTACTAATGGCAATGGTGAAGAATCGCGTCACTGTATTCGCACTACCCATGCTGAACAAAATGCTATCTGCCAAGCCGCTCGAGTTGGAGTCGCCCTAGATGGCGGAACCATGTATTGCAAAATGACCCCTTGTTATACTTGTGCCAAAATGATAATTAATGCTGGAATTAAACGAGTAGTTTGCTCCCAAGACTATCATGCTGGCACTAGGAGTAAAGAAATATTTAGAGAAGCAGGAATAGAATACGTTTTGCTAAGCTCTGATACTACTAAATACGAGGATCAATAATTTTAATCATATGAAACAATATCTTGATCTATTAAAAGATGTAAAAGAAAATGGAAAAAGTAAAGATGATCGTACTGGCACAGGTACGACTAGTGTTTTTGGCAGACAAATGCGTTTTGATTTAAGTAAAGGGTTTCCTTTGCTAACCACAAAGAAAGTCCATCTCAAATCTATTATTCATGAATTATTATGGTTTCTAAAAGGTGATACTAATATTAAATACCTCAATGATAACGGTGTTACTATTTGGGATGAATGGGCTGATGAAAATGGAGACCTGGGCCCAATCTATGGCAAACAATGGACAGCCTGGGAAGGAAAAGATGGAGTAAAAATAAATCAAATTGCTGAAGCAATAAAAATGATAAAAGAAAATCCTAACTCTAGAAGAATAATTATTAGTGGTTGGAATGTGGCTGATTTAAATCAATTAATTAAGGGACAAAAAACCGCTCCTCCTCCTTGTCATACCATTTTCCAATTTTATGTCTCTCCTGACAATAAATTATCTTGTCAGTTATACCAAAGAAGCGCTGATCTTTTTTTAGGGGTCCCCTTTAACATTGCTTCCTATTCCCTGTTAACAATGATGGTTGCTCAAGTATGCGATTTAGAATTGGGTGAATTTGTCCATACTTTTGGTGATCTCCATATCTACAGCAATCATTTTGAGCAAGTAGAAACTCAGCTATCCAGAGAGCCCCGATCTCTACCAAAAATGATTATTAATCCAGAAGTAAAAGATATTTTTGGCTTTAAATATGAAGATTTTAATTTAGAAGGCTATGATCCTCACCCAGGGATTAAAGCTCCAATCGCTATTTAAACATATGATTCCAGTAACAATGATGATGGCAATTACTGTTGATGGAAAAATTGCCAAAGACAAAACTCAATTTGCTAATTGGACCAGTAAAGAAGATAAAAAACTATTTGTTGAAATATCTAAAGCTCATGGTGTTATTATGATGGGCGAAAATACTTTTAAAACTTTCCCCTCTCCATTACCAAATAGATTAAATGTAGTTTTCTCGCATCAAGAAAATCCACCAGAGATT
Source organism: uncultured Gammaproteobacteria bacterium (assembly GCA_964466835.1). Classification (GTDB taxonomy): domain Bacteria; phylum Patescibacteriota; class Patescibacteriia; order Patescibacteriales; family UBA12465; genus UBA12465. The sequence continues at coordinate 9,104 of CAYXNV010000008.1, read as the reverse complement.
GAAGGAGTTAAATGGGTTTCGGGTGAACCAATAAAAGTCTTGGAAGAATTGGAAGAAATGGGTTATAAATCAGCTTTGCTAGGAGGAGGAGCTTTCCTTAATTCATTATTTCTAGAAAAAAAATTAATTAATGAAATTATTCTCACCGTTGAACCAAAAATATTTGGTGAAGGATTATCATTATTTAATAAAGATTTAGATGCTGATTTAAAATTATTAGAATTTAAAAAATTAAATGATAACACTTTGATGTTAAGATATCAGGTGATCTACTAACTATGACAAAATTAATCTTGGGTTTTGTTGGTCCACTATCTAGTGGCAAAGAAGTAGCTAAAAAATATTTAGAAGAAAAATACGGAGCCAGTAGCTACCGTTTTTCTATGATGCTAAGAGATGTTCTTAATCGTCTTTATCTCCCAATCAGCCGAAAAAACATGCAGAACCTTTCTTTGGATATAAGAAATCGTTTCGGCAGTGATACCTTGGCTAAAGTAATTGCCGAAGATGCAAAAAATGATAAAAACGAAATTATTGTAGTTGACGGAGTAAGGAGATTAGATGATATTACCCACCTTAAAGACTTGCCTGGATTCTTTCTAATCAGCATTGACGCTGACCCAGAAATAAGGTATAAAAGAATATTAACTCGCAATGAAAATACTGACGACACCAATAAAACTTTTGAAGAATTTTTAGCTGATGGTCAACGCGAAGCTGAGTTAGAAATTCCCACAGTAATGGCCCAAGCTAAATATAAAATTGATAATAATGGCACGTTTGAGGAATTATATAAACAAATTGATAAAATAGTTGAGGAGGGCAAGAAAAAACATGAATAAATATCCAGGAAAACTAATTGTTCTGTATGGCATTAATAATTTAGGGAAAACTACTCAAGCTAAACTATTAGTTGAAAAATTAAAAAACAATGGTTATCAGGCAGAATATTTGAAATATGCTATTTATGATCTAAAACCATCAGGTGAGATATTAAATAGCTATCTTCGTAATAATAACCCCTATAATCTCAGCCCTAGAGAAGCGCAAACCATTCAGGCTATTAATCGTACCCAATATCAAGATACTCTAATTGCTAAATTAGAAGCTGGTATTAATATTGTAGCTGAAGATTATAAGGGCACAGGCATTGCCTGGGGTTTAGGAGCGGGAGTTGATGAAAACTATTTGAAAGAAATAAATTCTCATTTAATAGGCGAAGATCTAGTTTTCCTTTTTGACGGCGAAAGATTTAAAAAATCAATTGAAGATAATCATAAACATGAAAATGATGATGATCTAATGAATAAGGTTCGCTGGGCTCATCTTAAACTAAGAGAAGAATATGGTTGGATTAAAATAAACGCTAACCTGACAATTGAAGAAATCCATGAACAAATTTGGAATGAAACTAAAAAACTTTTTGAAGAATCTAAAACTAAAAAAATCACTGATGATCAATTTGGTTTCAAGGCAATCGGTGATATAATTAATAATAATCATAAAACTGCTCTGAATAACGGCAATTCAATAGAAGTAAATACTGAAAAATCAGAGGAAGATAAATTAATAGTAGAAAAAGTTGACCCCAATGCTAAATTACCACAGAAGGCTCGTTCGGGTGATGCTGCCTATGATCTCTATGCCACTGATCATCACTCTATTTCCCCCTATAGCCAAACCGCTATCCCCACGGGAATAAAAATGGCTATTCCCCAAAACCATGTTGGTCTAATCTGGGATAAAAGTGGTTTAGCTAGCGAAGGAATAACTACCATGGGAGGAGTAATTGATTCTAGCTATCGTGGAGAAATAAAAGTAGTTATAAAAAATTTGAGTGAAGATATGTTTAATATTGTTCCCGGTCAAAAAATTGCTCAAATTATAATCCAACCTCTCTCTAAGCTATCAATTAAAGAAGATAAAATAAATGATATAACTGAGCGCGGAGCCAATGGCTTTGGCAGTTCAGGCAAATTCTAATGAAATACGAAGCTATTATCGGCCTGGAAATCCATGCCGAGCTCAAAACTAAGAGCAAAATGTTTTGTTCTTGCGATAATGATGCTGAGAACAAAAAACCAAATACTACAGTTTGCCCAATTTGTTTAGGTCATCCTGGCACTTTGCCTGTACCTAATCAAAAAGCAATCGAATGGACTATTTTAACTGGTCTAGCTTTACATTGCACAATTAATCATCTATCTAAATTTGATCGTAAAAACTATTTCTATCCTGATCTCCCTAAGGGCTATCAAATTTCTCAATATGACCTTCCTCTGGCATATAAAGGCTATTTAGAGATTGATGATGAAGAAATTCTCATTACCCGTATTCATTTAGAAGAAGATACCGGCAAACTAACTCACCCTAAAGATGAAAATCATAGCTTGGTTGATTTTAATCGGGCTGGCACTCCATTAATGGAATTGGTAACTGAACCGATTATTAAAAATGCTGAACAGGCAAAAAAATTCTGTCAAAAATATCAACAAATCCTACGCTATCTAGATATTAGTAATGCTGACATGGAAAAAGGTGAAATGCGTTGTGAAGCTAATATTAGTGTTCAAGAAGAAGGAAAATGGGAATATAAGGATGGAGTAATTGAGCCTACTAGAAAAAAATATAAATTAAACCCTAAAGTTGAAGTAAAAAATATTAATTCTTTTAAAGCAGTTGAAAGAGCAATTCAATTTGAAATCCAACGGCAAACTGAGGCTTTAGAAAAAGGTGAAAAGATTATTCATGAAACTCGTGGCTGGAATGAAGATAAAAATCAGACCATTAGTCAAAGAACTAAGGAAACTTCAGCTGACTATCGCTATTTTCCTGAACCAGATATCCCTCCCCTGGAAATTAAAGATGATTGGCTAGCTAAAATCAGAACTGAGCTACCAGAAATGCCTGAAGAGAAGAAAACTAGGTTTATTAGAGAATATGGTCTTAACAAAGAAACAGCTGAAATTTTAGTTAGTGATAAGGGGTTAGCTAATTGGTCAGAAAATGTTATCTCCGAACTAGAAGCTTGGATTGAAGCTAATGGTGATGAAGCTGATCGTCAAGAAAAAAAGCTAGCTAAAACAGCTGGCAATTGGATTATTAGTGAGCTATTAAAACATTTAAATGCTGATGGCAAAAGAATAGAAGATCTTAAACTAACAGCGGAAAACTTTGCTGAATTAGTTTGCTTAATTTACCAAGATAAAATAAACTCTTCAGCTGGACAAAAAATACTAGAAGTAATGCATGATAAGGGTGGCGACCCGACTGATATTATGAAAGAGTTGGGCTTAGAGCAAATGGATGATAAAGCAGCCTTAGAAAAAATAGTGAAAAGTGTTTTAAATAAAAACAAAACTCAAGTAGAGCAATATAAGGGGGGTAAGACTAATGTCCTCCAATTCTTCTTGGGTCAAATTATGGCTGAAACTAATGGTAAAGCCAACCCAAAGATAGTTAAAGAATTATTAGAAAAATTATTAAGTTAATCATATAAAAAAACATTTTTAAAAAGCCCTTAATATTAGGGCTTTTTTCTTGATCTTGACTTTTTATTTTATTTAGAATAATATTATATCGCTAGCTAAAGATTTGATGAGTCAATAAGTTAGCTCCGTATCAGCCGGAAGATCCTCTCGGAGAGATATCTGGGATGACATAATAGGATCTAGGCGGCAAAAAGGAATAGGATTGGGGGCCATGAAGGTCAAAAAGACTGTGAGGCTTCGGAATTAGAGTCGTTATACTGGCTGGAGAAGGTTAGTTAAAAAACACGGACTAAGTCCAAGGACCGATTTCTATTCCAAAGGCCCTGTGTTGAAAAACAGGGCCTTTTTTCTTGCTCTTGACTTTTATTGCACTTTAGAATAATATCATATTACCAGTTACAATGAGTGCGCCATTACTATTGTAGCTGTGCGGAATGCTCAACAAAGGGCCAGCAACCGCAGGAAGGTTAACCGATGAAAAGTGGTAATGACCGTAACTAAGGGATAAGGTCGAGTCTGCATCCGGAGATCATCAAAACCTTCCTAAAAGCCTCGCGACTAATATAGCGAGGCTTTTTTCTATTTCCATTTTTTTATTTCTTTCTCTGCTACCGACTGATTCTTAATCCACTTTATTTTAACCCCTTGTTTCTCCCAGCGCCTGAACCAAGTCTTTTGCTTCTTAGCAAAACGATATATGGCTCCACTCAATTTTTCAATCATTTCTTGATAACTTAATTTACCTTGTAAATGCCAGCTAACAAATTTATATTCTAAGCCAAAAGAGATTAATCTCTGCCAAGAAACACCTTGTTTGTGTAGTTTATTAACTTCAGCTACCAAACCTTCTTTTTCTAATCTTTCTAATAGACGAAAATCATTCCTTTGTCTTAAAATATTGTCGGGCCAAGTTAGCCCTAAAAGAAGAAAATCATAGAGAGATTCTTTTTTGCCGTCTATTCCTAGCCCGCCCTGTTTAATAATCTCTAAATATCTAACTAAGCGACGAGCATTATTACGATCACTATTATTTATTTTAGAAGCAAAATTTGGTTTTATTTTTTTTATTTTAATAAATAATTCTTTGGCTGATAATTTTTCTAATTTAGCTCGCTCTTTATTATCTGGTTTAACATTAGATAATTCATAATTATCAACCACAGCTTGAAGATATAGACCAGTGCCACCAACAATGATTGGCAGTTTATTTCTTTTTAAAACATCCTCAATCGCTTTAAAAGCTAATTTTTGATAGCGAGCTAAATTGAACTTATTATTAGGTTTAACTACATCAATCAGGTGATAGGGAATTTTTTTGCCATTAACCTTATATTCCTTTAAATCTTTGCCTGTGCCAACATCCATGCCTTTATAGACTTGGCGACTATCAGCACTAATAATTTCACCATTAAACTTAGCTGCTAATTTAACACCTAAACTAGTTTTACCACTAGCAGTTGTTCCTAATATCACTAATACTTTTTCTTTTTTCTTTGACATATACGACAATAATATGTTATAATAATGGTCTAACGTTCCTTTTTTAAAATAATTAAATTAGGAGGAACCCACAAAATCATTTTACTCTGATATTAAACTAATATCAACTCGGATCCCTGACCGATTGATATATCTTTCCCATAATTAATAAATTTGGTTTTGGTTGAAAAGGCTGCACTGACCTGCAGCCTTTTTCTTGCTCAAACTATCTAAAATTTGCTATAATATAAGTAGATCTTTTAAAAACAACAATTATTAACCCCAAACACTTAAAGCCTATGTACACGATTAACAGTAATGCAAAGAATTTATTGACAGCACTTGCCATTTCCCGGTCTTCAGAGAACACAGCTAAAGGAGAAAACAGCCAGCTACGATTACCCCTGGTGAGCGTTAACTTCAACAACTTATAGGTACCAAGTAATCTTGAGATAAGTTAAAAAGTTAACGCAAATCTTTTAAAACAGGATCGATCATTATCGATCCTTTTTTCTTGCTCAAATTACCTATAATTTGCTATAATATAAATAGATCTTTTTTAAACCAGAATGAATAAATATAAATATTCATTCACAAAATTAAATGCTTATGTATGTAATTGAAATCTCTCGTCACGACGCATTGAGTTCAATGACCGTATCAAACAATGCAGCTGAAACAAAAAAGACAAGGTTGAACAGCGACGCTAATTCTTCTGACAACACAAGGTAAGATGATTAAAAGGCCTATAGTTAACAGTTAGCGTTTAACAATTTAAAACTAGGACCGATATCTGTCGGTCCTTTTAATTTACTAAAACTCCCTCTAGACCAAAATCTTGAGCTTTTTTTATTTCAACTTTAACAAATTGACCAATTGTTTTTTTAAGGGCCTTCTGTTTAGGATCAATTTGAACTGATTTATAGCTACTAGTTTTGCCATAATATTTCCCTCTTTTATTAATCCCCTCAACTAGAACTTCTATTGTTTTATTTAAATATTTTTGACTGTTTTTTAGGGCAGTCTTTCTAAGAATTTCATCTAGAACCTTTTCCCTTCTTTTCTTTTCCTCTTTGGAAACATTATCTTCCATATTATAGCTGGCTGTCTGGGGTCGAGGACTATATTGAGAAATATAGGCTAAATCAAAATCAATTTCTTTAAACAATTTAACAGTATTGTTGAATTGTTTTTTTGTTTCTCCGGGAAAACCAACAATAACATCGGTGGTAATAGCAATACCAGGTTTAGCTTTCATTACTTTCTTAATTAAATTTAAATAATGTTTAGCTGTATATTTACGATTCATTGCTTTAAGAATACCATCATCACCTGATTGGACTGCTAAATGAAGATGAGAACAAACCTTATCTGATGAACCTATTGTCTTAATAAGGTCAGCACTCATATCTTTGGGGTGACTAGAAGAGAATCTTATCCAAAACTTTCCAGGGATTTGAACAACTTCTTTTAATAATTTGGGGAAATCATAACTTTTATCATTATAGCTATTAACATTTTGAGCAATAAGGGTTATTTCTTTATAGCCTTTTTTTACTAAGGCTTTTACTTCCTTAATCACGTCTTTAGCTGGACGATATACTTCCCGCCCTCGAGCATATGGAACAACACAATATGAGCAAAAATTATTACAACCATTACCAATTGGCACAAAGGCACTAAAACTACTTTGATGTTTAGGGAGAATAGTTAAATATTTTTCACCTTGCAGTAGGCGAACTTCATCCAAGCTTAGTTTTGGTTTTAATTCTCTGCCCGCTAATAATTTAGGCAGATTGGGCATTTCATTGATTGGCATAAATATATCAACTCGCTCAGCTAATCTCCTTTGTACATCCTTACGACGACTAAGGCAGCCGGTCACTACTATAATAGCCTTCCTATTACGTTTTTTAATCTGATTTACTAGACCATAGACACGATCTTCGGCTGACTGGCGAACACCACAAGTATTAATGATAGCAATATTAGCCTTCATTATATCTTGATGTAATTTAAATCCTTTTTCATCTAAAAAAGCGGCTAAACGCTCGCTATCAACTAAATTCATTTGGCAACCAATTGTAATAATATGATATGTTTTATTCATTTGTTTCATTGTCTTTATCAATTAATTTATATAGACCAAATTTGGCGTTAAATTTTCTAATTAAATTAATTTCTAAATTAAATTCATTTAATTTTCTCTCATTTAAATAATTAACATCGGCTTCGTTGAGATAGAAATTATAGTAATATACCGGGTGATCTTTAATTAATTTACTAACAGCTGTAAATATTTCTTCATTAGGGAACACTCCCATAATTACTCGTCTTTCTGGAAAGAAATATTTATCATGATAGCGAGTAATAATAATTGCTTCTGGCTCAGTTAGAGCAAAAACCTGTTCAGCCGTCACTCTTTCCGCCTTATTATTATAGTATAAATGAGCTATACCCTCCTCAGAGCCATACATCACAAAAATAATAGAAGAAATAGCGAAAAGAAGAACAGCGGTTGCTTGAAGACCATTACTAATTATCACTTTAATTCGATTCTTCATTTCTTTGTCCATCAATACTAAGGCTCGACTAATTCTCACCACTGCCAGAGAAGCTAAAGGCATCATCATTAGGTAAATGGGCAACCAATAACGGGTATAGGAATTGCCAATTGTGAAATGATTGGGATTGGGATTATCATTAAATTTCCAACTACCATAATAGAAGACTAAAATCACACTCAAGAGCAACCACGACAGGAAATAGACTAAATATTTCTTTTTGAAATGAAAAGAATTTTGAATAATTAAAAATAATAGACCAATTAAAACTACATAGAGTAAATAAGGGAACATTTCCACTACATAATGTTGAAACATTTCTATTGATTGCTCTGACTTAAAGCCAAAATAAAAAATATTTTCTTTTAAACTGCTCAAATATCCATCTAATTGTCTAAAATCTCCCTTTAAAATAGATTGGACAAATTCTCCACTGCTATAGGAAATGTCATCAAGAGAACGATTCATTTCATTGTAGCCACCATAGACTGGTGAAGAATATAAAATTTGATTCCAATATATAACTGGAGTAATTGCTAAAAATATACCAGCTAATAATAGGATTAATTTAATTAAGCCCAAACGGCGAACATAAAATAACCAAAGTAAGAATAATGCTGGCGCTAACCACAATAACTCTGAAGTTCTAGTAATAATAGCTAGACCGATAGAAGCTCCCCCTAAAAAAGCGAATAAGAATTGCCAACAATCTAATGCTTTGATTTTAAATGACGAGAATTTCTTTTTTATCTTTTCTTTCTTTTGATCTAAAGCTAATACAAGAAAATAGAAACCAATTAAGAGCAAAACAATAAACAAAACATTATGGAACATGCTCCGAACTGTGTAATAAATATAAACTGGAAAAACAGCTAAGAGGAAAGAGGATAATAGAGCTGTTCGATTATTAAAAATCTTTTTAATTAAGAGATAGAAAATAATAATTCCTAAAGCAGCCAAGAAAGGGGTTAAGAAAGGAATTACTCCTGTTCCTAATAAACTGCCAATACTGCCATATAATAAAACTATACCTAAGAAACTAACTGGTTTTAACCAACCAAAATCACTGCGCAAACTTCTTGGCATTACCATGTTATCACCGGATACCGCGGCTGAATCAAAGTATGATAGTTGACCGGTAGTAGCAAAACGCTCAGCAAAAAAATAATTAGCAGTTTCATCAGGTGATGACCATTTTACATAGCTCTTATCTTGAGTTAGATAGTTGAAACTGGAAGTAGCGAAAAAGAAAATAATCGCCAGTAGGCTGACGATGAATAAATTAGAGTATTGTTTAAGCATTTTCTTCATTATTTTTATGTTATCGGAAATTGCCAATTTTAGCAAGAATTTGCTATGATTATAATAACCTTATGAAGAATACTATCCTGGAAAGAATTAGTGCTAATATTAACGATTATTTATTACTTTTAATTTCGTTAATTATTATTTTTGGGGCAATTATCTACTATTTATATGCCTTAAATACCTTGGGGATAATTATATCCCTGGTTTTAGTTATAATCAGTTTTATTATCCTATCTAAATATTTGATAAAAAATAACAATAA
>CAYXNV010000007.1:0-40971 GCA_964466835.1 uncultured Gammaproteobacteria bacterium | reverse complement strand
AGAAACCAGCCAAGAGAAAACCAGCTAAGAAAAAAGTTGCGAAGCGAAAACCGGCTAAACGTAAGAAAAAATAATAATTTCTAAAATTTATTAATTAATAATTAGTAGATTTTATTAATTTGAAAATTATACAAAAACTACCCTGTTTTCCAGGGTTGTTTTTGTATAAGAAAAGACCACCTTGATAGATGGTCTTTTACTAACTCCTTTGGTTAGTATTAAATTTTTCTAAAATCAACAAAGAGACTGGTTTCAGGTATTGGGATAATTCCCCTTTTTGATTTAAATATCAGTTCAGTTGTTGGCTTAGTTTTGTCACCTAGATCATCCTGAACCACTTCCAGCACTATTGATGGTTCAATACGATTCAAGAACAAGAAAAATTTTCTTTTAACAGTTACTGTAGCCTTTATTGCCCGACCACGATCATCGGGGTCGATAAAAAAGTTAACATTAACTATTTTCCGGTGAGCTGTGTAGCCACGTTGATAGTTTGCTGGTACTTTTATTCGGACTAGTTTATTAGCATTTCTGTCGTCGAACACAATAATTTGATACTCATTGTAATGTTTCATGTGTTCATCTTCTGCAGAAGGAACATCAACTCTTACATTTTTCCATGTTCCAACCGTTTCACAAAACGAAGATATAAATCTAGCAGAGTCAAGACCAGCTTCATCTTCAAGTTTTTTTCCAGCATTCACCTCTTTGTATAATTGTCTTACCAGATTACCAATAAATTCTGAATGATTCTTTTTATCTCTCCCGGGATTTTTTTCTAAAGCATCCCAGAAGCTTTGTGCCAGGCTAGCGACATAGTTACGATCTACTTTAGCTGTTGTATTCATCTTATTTCCTCCTTATTATTGTTAAATTACTTAAAACATATTCAAATAACCATATCATATTTATATAATTTTGTCAATGATAGAGGAAATAGTTTATCTTTTGTTCAGGTGCTTTGTTTTATAGTATTAGATATGTTTAAGAGGATAATTAAGAATAAAAGAATAATAATTGGATTAACTATTATAATATTGTCTTTTTTACTAACTATTCCTTATAGGGAAAACAGCTTAGAAGTTAGTTTCTTTGATGTTGGCCAAGGCGATTCTGCCTTAATAGAAGTTAATGACAAGAATATATTGATTGATGGTGGGCCAGATAATATAGTATTAAGAAGATTAGGAGAAAGCCTGTCATTTTTTGATCGAAGAATAGATATTATTATTCTTAGTCATTATCATGATGACCATCTAACTGGATTGATTGAAGTGTTAAAAAGATATCAGGTTGATAAAGTTATCTATTTAAAAAATAGCCCCTCTTCTTTAGTGTTTGAGAGTTTTCTAAAGACGATTAAATCTAAAAACATTGATTTCCTTGCTTTAGATAATATAATAGATATAGATTTAGGTGATAATTGTTTCCTTAATCTCATATCACCCAATATTCTAGATGTCCCCAAGAATGGGAATAATTCAATAATAGCTAAGTTAGATTGCTTTGAGAAAAAGTTTCTTTTCTCTGGAGATAATGAATATAAAGTAGAAAAAGCTTTATTAAATTCAGGATTAGATTTAGAGGTTGATATCTTCAAAGCTTCTCATCATGGCTCAAAGACTTCTAACAGAGAAGATTTCCTTCAAGCAATTAGCCCCAATCAAGTTATTGTCTCATCTGGAAAAGATAATAGATTCAATCATCCTAGTGATGAAGTGATAGAGAGATTAGATGATTTAGGGATAGAAATATATCGAACTGATCAACAAGGAACCATTAGAATTATTGAGTAATATATAATAAGGTAGCTTGTTGACAATATAATTGAAGTATGATATATTATATAGTTAATAATTATGTACATTAAACAATAAATATAATAATAAAACAGTAGATCATGAAAAAAATTTCAGCATTTCTTTTAGTAGTAACTGTTGCGATAGCTTCAGTTAGTTTTGGTCAAACGACCCCAGTCGATTTGAATTTCAAAAACGATACTAAGTACAGAATTTCTGTGCTAGACGGGCCTTTCGCCGAATTGGCTTTACCCGATAGCTCTATATCTAAGCATAAATATTCAGTCCCCCAGGGTATGATTCAATTTTCTGTCCTAGTTGATCTTGATGGAGAAGGAAAACACTACCAACAGACGGTAATTTCACGGATCATTACCGAGCAGGATAAGGTATTTGTGTTAAATGAGAAAAATTTATCTCTTACAAAAGGCAAAAAGACCGGCATCAGGTTGGTAAGTACGCTACCATACAAAATTGTGTTTGTTGGCGGACCGTTTGATGGAGTAGCTCTTTCAGAAGGGATAAAAAGATCTGGCAAGAAAGATCGTTCGCCAGGCAGACCATGGTATGGACGCATAATATTAACTTATGGATTTAATTCATTCGCTGTCCAGTATTTCGATGTTAAGGGGATAAAGATGCAAGCCAATGTGGAACTGATTATAACTCGCGAAGACAGGGTGTTAGAAATAACACCAACAGATATCAAAAACGCTAAGGCTGTTGAAGGGAGTTATTCGGTTAAAAAGTAATTTGTGCTAATATTAGCACAAACCAAAGGGTTGACAATAGTTGGCCCTTTTTTATTTGTCTTAATTTTTAGGTTGACTGAGCCTAATTCCTTTGTTATAATGACTATAGGGTTTTAACACCTTTTTATTGTATTAAACTTATGATTATTACTTGGCAGGGTCACTCCTGTTTTAAAATTCAAGACAAAATTGGTCCAGAAGGAATCACTGTGGTCACTGATCCATTTGATAAAAAAGTTGGGTTAAAGGTGCCTAATTGTGAGGCTGATATTGTGACGATTTCCCATGATCATTTTGATCATAACAATGTCAAGGCTTTGCGAGGTCAGCCCTTTGTGGTTAATTGTGCAGGTGAATATGATTTTAAAAATGTTTTGATTGAAGGAATTGATTCATATCATGACGAAAAACAAGGAGCTGACAAAGGTAATAATATTATCTTTAGAATTGAAGTTGATGATATTTCAGTTACCCACTTAGGAGATTTGGGACAGGTTTTAGATAACAATCAGCTAGAAAAATTAGCTGGCACTGATATTCTTTTAATACCAGTTGGTGGGAATTATACCATTGACGCCAAAAAAGCCGTTGAAGTTATTGCCCAAATTGAACCCAGAATTGTTATTCCCATGCATTACAAGACTAAAGATGTTAAAGTTGATATTGAAAAAGTTGATAAATTCATTAAAGAATTAGGAATTCAAGCTACTTATGAAGATAAATTAAAAATATCTAAAAAAGACTTACCCCAGGAAGAGATGGAGTTGGTCATTTTAAATTTATAAAGTTAAAAATTAATAATTAATTTCTAAAACACTATTATGTCGCACCCAAGAAATAATTTCCCCCTATCTTTGTATCAAACTAAGGTAGAAGGTCTGGAAAAAAAGTTTAACCTCATGGATCTTGAGGAACGTAAAGAGTATTTCAATGCTAAAGTAGGCAAAGAGATTAAGGCTTTACAAGAATATTTTGTTAGCAATACTTTTATTGCCTATTGGCTAGGCAAGAAGAACTCTGGCAAAGGAACATATTCTAAATTAATGATGGAGATTTTTGGCAAAGACAGGATTGCCCACATTTCAGTTGGTGATATTGTTCGCCGCCTGACAGCTGATCTTAGTGATCCAGCTAAAAAGGAAGAATTACTAAAATATTTTGCTGAACATTATCGTGGTTATATTTCCATTGAAGAAGCAGTCAAAGCTTTTCTGAATAGAGATACTAAATCTCTATTACCAAATGAGTTTATTTTAACTTTAGTGAAAAGAGAGATTGATCTTTCTCCAAAGAAAATTATTTTTATTGATGGTTTTCCAAGAAATTTAGATCAAGTTTCCTATTCCCTTTATTTCCGTAGCTTGATTGACTATCGTAAAGATCCTGATATTTTTATTGCTATTGATATCCCGGAAAATGTAATTGATGAACGCATGAAATATCGAGTGGTCTGCCCAACCTGCCAAACTCCTCGCAATCTAAAGCTATTAGCTACCCCTGAAGTTGGACATGATGCAGAGAAGGATGAATTCTATTTAAAATGTGATAATCCTGATTGTCAGGAAGCAAGAATGACCGCCAAAGAAGGAGATAATTTAGGAATTGAAGCTATTAGAGAACGTTTAGAGATGGATGATGCCTTGATTAAAAAGGTTTTCTCCATTCATGGTGTTGCCAAAATCATGTTGCGTAACTCTATTCCAGTTAGTGAATCTGATAAGTTAATTGATGACTATGAAATTACTCCGGCCTATGAATATGAATTAGAAGATAATCAGGCGAAGGTAGTAGAGAAACCCTATATTGTTAAAGATGATGAGGGAGTTGACTCCTATAGTCTATTATCCCCACCAGTAGTGATCTCTTTAATTAAACAGCTTTATACAGTTCTAATAGAAAATAAACTTCAATAGATATTATATGAGTAGTCATAAGAAAAAGACTCGTTTCATGCAAATAGCTATTACTATATTTGCTGTTGTTATTCTTTTCTTTTGGCTATCTAATATTGATAACGCTTTTCAGAAAACCAAGGAGCTGAGCAATAATGAGGGTAGGTTAAAATGGCAAGAATTTAAGGCTGATTTAGATAAGACAATAGAAAGTGTTAATCATCATTTCCAGGCTGCTAAAAAAGAAAATCAAGAAGAAAATATTAAAGAGGATTCAGATGCTTTAATTGATGATTTAATTACTGCTACTGAAAAATTAGCTTCATCAACCATTACTATTCCTTCAGATAATCCAGAAGCTCCAATTATTAATAATAATTGCCCTGAATGGATTGATTGTATGCCCACAATTGATGCTAAGCCCAGACCCTGTGTAATACCTCCTGGTTGCGAAGGGATAACTCAAATTGCTTATTAATTTTTATGCCTAAAAAACAAAAAACTAAACCAAAAACTAAAGCTAAGCCTAAAACAGTGAAAAAGGTTGTTAAAAAGAAACCAACTGTAGCTAAAAAGGTTGTGAAAAAATCTAAAGAAGTTGCAAAAAAACCGAAGAAGGCAGAAAAGAAAACTGAAATGGTTGAAGAAGTGATTGAGATTAATAACCGTAAGAAAACTGAATATGGTTTAATAGAGGATCAACCAATTACCGATGAGATGAGTACATCTTATCTAGATTATGCTATGAGTGTAATTGTTTCTCGAGCCTTACCAGATGTTCGTGATGGCCTAAAACCAGTTCATCGTCGTATTCTTTATGCGATGTGGAGTATTGGGTTAAAAGCTAATGCTAAATTTAGGAAATCAGCTACCGTTGTTGGTGAAGTATTGGGTAAATATCATCCTCATGGTGATAGTGCTGTCTATGATTCTATGGTTCGTATGGCTCAAGATTTTGCTATGCGCTATCCTTTAGTTAGGGGCCAGGGTAATTTTGGTTCAATGGACGGAGATCGGCCAGCTGCCATGAGATATTGTGTTACCGGAGATACCCTAATTTTAACTGACAAGGGGATTGTTCCGATTGATAGTATATCTAATAAGGAAGAAGAAAAGATTAACCTGAGCATCCTTAATTATCAAGGTAAAGTTAAAAAGGCTGATAGATTTTTCAATTCAGGAAAACATAAAATTATCAAGGTTTCGACTAAAGAGGGTTATGAAGTTCAAGGATCTTTTAATCACCCCTTGCTAGTTTGGACTAAGGACAAGTTTAATCGTCCCACTATTACTTGGAAAATGTTATTTGAAATTAGCACGGATGATCATGTTCTAATTAATCGTAATTCTTCTTTATTCTCTAAAATTAATTTAAATTTAAGCCAGTATCATCCCAATAGAAAATCTAGGCAAACTGTAATTAAATTACCGAAATTAATGAATAATAATTTAGCTTTCTTGTTGGGCGCACTGGTGTCAGAAGGAAGTTATTCTCGAGGACAAATTTCTTTTAATAATTCAGATAAAGCCTTTTATAATAAAGTTAAAAATATTATTTTAAAAGAATTCCCGGGAGTCAAACTTTATGAAAGAGAGATTAAAGGTAATTGCCAAGAGCTGAGCATCTATCATCAAATGGTAGTTGAGTTTTTAGGAAACATTGGTTTGTCTTTCAAGAAATCAGAAGCTAAAGAGATTCCTTTTTCTGTATTAACTTCTAAAAAGGAAGTTGTTAAGTCTTTTCTGCAGAGTCTATTTGAAGGGGATGGCTCTGTATTATATAGGGTAGATAAACGTCATGGAGGCAGAACTATTGAATTAACATATAACTCTAAAAGCGAAAAATTAATTCAACAATTAAAGACAGTTTTACTTAATTTTCAGGTAGTTACTACCTCTCCATATCAAGATAAACGAAATGATTGCTATAAATTAATTATTTCTGGCGTTGAAAACATTAATCATTTCTATAAGAACATTAATTTCTTTTCTAAGCGCAAGAAGGATGTTTTGGCTAAAATAAAAAACCTCAACCCTAGTCGCTTGAGCCAAACAGATAGTATCCCTTATTTAAACAAGTATCTAAGAGATAATTATAAAGTAGCTTTTATTAAGAAAAATAATTTTGATCGCTATAATAGTTTAAAAAAGAATTATGCTGGGTTAAAGAAGATTATAAATCCAGTTGATCTGCAAATAGTTGATTGGATATTAAAAAATAGATTCTTTTTTAATAAAGTTGCTAAGATTGAAGAGTTAGATAAAAAAGAAACGGTCTATTCTGTGCGGGTCGATAGCATTTGTCACTCTTTTGTTGCTAATGGTTTTGTTAATCATAATACAGAAGCAAAATTATCTAGTATTAGCGAAGAAATGCTCTATGATATTGAAAAGGAAACAGTTGATTTTTTGCCCAACTTTGATGGCTCTCACAAGGAGCCTAGAATTCTACCAACCAAACTTCCTAATCTATTATTAAATGGAACCATGGGAATTGCTGTTGGTATGGCCACCAACGTTCCTCCACATAATTTAAACGAATTGTTTGAAGCTATTAATCATCTGCTTGATAATCCTGATGCTAGCGTGGAAGATCTGATGGAGTTTGTAAAAGGTCCAGACTTCCCAACTGGAGGAATTATTTATGACAAGAAAGACATTCTTACCGCCTATGCCACTGGCAAAGGGGGAATTGTCTTGCGTGGTCGAGCTGAAGTTGAAGAAAAAAAGAATGGTGGTTTTCAAATTATTATTTCTGAAATCCCCTACCAAGTTAATAAAGCTACTTTAGTAGAAAAAATTGCTGATTTAGTAAAGACAAAGAAGATTGATGGTATTAAAGCTTTGCGTGATGAATCAGATAAAGACGGTGTAAGGATTGTGATGGAATTAAAGAAAGATTCCTATCCTAAAAAAATATTAAACAGTCTATATAAACATACCACCCTACAAACAACTTTCCATTTAAATATGTTGGCTCTAGTTGATGGAATTCAGCCAAAAGTTTTGACCCTAAAAATGATCTTAGAAGAATTTATTAAACATCGAGAAGAAGTAGTTAAGCGTCGTACCCAATTTGATTTAAATAAAGCTAAGGAAAGAGCTCATATTCTAGAAGGTTTAATGATTGCTTTGAAAAAGATTGATGCAGTGATCAAAACTATTAAAGCCTCCAAAGATAAAGAGGTTGCTAAAACTAATTTAATTAAAAAGTTTAAACTCTCAGAACGTCAGGCAGTCGCTATTTTAGAAATGAGATTACAGAGCTTAGCTAATTTAGAAAGATTGAAGATTGAAGATGAATTAAAAGAAAAGAAAAAATTAATTAAAGAACTAGAGGGCGTATTAAAATCAGTTGCCAAGATAAGAGGAATTATTAAAACAGAAACTAAAGCGATTGTTGATAAATATGGTGGCGATCGAAGAACCACAGTTGTTCCTCATGGTGTTAAGGAGTTTAGTGTTGAAGATTTAGTGCCTAACGAAGAGACTGTAGTAATGATGACGGTTGATGGTTATATTAAAAGATTAGAGCCAGATACTTTTAAAGTTCAGGCCAGAGGTGGCAAAGGAGTTATGGGCCTAACCACTAAAGAGGCTGATACAGTTGAATTTATGTTTACTAGCCTTACTCATAATGATGTCCTCTTTTTCACCACTAAAGGCAGGGTTTTTCAACTAAAAGTCTATGAGATCCCTCAGACTTCTCGAGCAGCCAAGGGCACACCGATTGTTAATTTCCTCCAATTACCTTCAGGAGAGCAGGTAAGTTCCATTCTGCCATTGGATAAAACTATTAATAGTAAATATCTTTTCTTCGCTACCATGAAAGGTTTAGTGAAGAAGGTAGAATTAGATGCCTTTAAAAACGTTCGTCGTAGTGGCTTAATTGCTATTAAGATAAAGGGTGAAGATAAATTGATTTGGGTGAAACCCACCTCTGGTAGTGATCATATCCAATTAATTACTTCTCAGGGACAAGCAATTAGATTTAAAGAAACTGATGTTCGTAGTATGGGACGAGGAGCAGCCGGTGTTTATGGTATTCGTTTGAAGAAAGATAATCGAGTGGTGGGAATGGGAGTTGCAAAAACCAGCAAAGATAAAAAAAGAAATTATCAGATTCTAACCATCATGACTAAAGGTTTTGGTAAGCGAACCAAATTTGATTTATATAAAGTTCAGGGTCGTGGTGGTAGTGGCATTAAAACAGCTAAAGTAACTGACAAGACCGGTGAACTCACCTCTGCCTTCCTAGTTAATGCTGTTAGTATGGAGGGGAAAGATTTGGTGATAATTTCTGAGAAGGGCCAGGTAATCAGAACACCATTTAAATCAGTTAATCTGCTTGGTCGTGATACTCAGGGGGTAAAGATAATGAGATTTAAAGATCCTAATGATAGAGTAGCTAGTGTAGCTTGGGTATAAAACAATTTAAAGTTTATAAATAAAAAATCCTCGGTATCCAGCCGAGGATTTTATTTATATTTTTTCCGCTCTTTGTCTTTCTATGTCCTTTTTCATTTCTTCATCTTTAATTTTATTCATATGTTTTATGAAGTTAGAATGGTGTCCTGAATTATTTAAATCCAATACACCCAAAACAAAGGCTTCAGTTACGTTTTCAGGGAAGCGAAATCCTTCCCCGATTATATAGTGATTGTTTTCTCCGGGCATGCGCACCAAAGGAGCCCAGGTACCATCGCCATTAATTATGATTTCCTTTTTATCCAATTTATCAACTGGAACAAGTTCATAACGATTGGTTGTTGTAGGCTTAAATACCAGTACTTGTAAATTTTCAGGATTACTCATGACGCTTATTTATTTGTTAACGTAAGATTATCAATAAATTATATTATAATTTATAGGTGTTATTGTCAACTCTATAAAAAAGATTAGGATTATATTATAATGAAGATACTATGACTATTGATACCAATTTACTATTATTAATATTTATCTCAATCGCTCTCTTAGTAGTGATTATTTTGTTATTTAGAAAAAAAAGTGGTTCTAGTGATTCTTTGGTAGAGAAATTAGCCCAGCAATCAGAGAAATTATCACAATTATCAGGCCAAAATAGTGAATTAAGGCAGGAATTAGATCGAAAACTATCAGAAACTCATCGCACTAATCAAAAACAATTTGGTCAAACCACTAAAATTGTTCAAGATATAACCTCTCAGTCAGCTAAATTGATTGCTGACGTAACTGAAAAACTCACTAAATTAGATGAAACCAATAAGCAAGTGGTCAACTTTTCAGCTCAATTACAGAACCTTCAAGATATTCTCAAAAACCCTAAACAAAGAGGTGTTTTGGGAGAATTTTATTTAGAAGAAACCTTGAGAAATGTTCTTCCTCCTAGCTCCTATCAAATGCAGTATAAACTTGGCAAGGATGAACAGACTGGCAAGGATTTAATTATTGATGCGGTTGTGTTTGTGAAAGATAAAATTATTCCAATTGATGCTAAATTTTCTTTAGATAATTATGAAAAAATTCTAAACACTAATGATGCTGAGCTAAGAGGGAAGTTAGAGAAGAAATTTAAACAGGATTTAAAAGATAAAATTGATGAAACTGCTAAATATGTAAAACCAGAAGAAAAAACCATGGAATTTGCCTTCATGTTTATTCCTTCTGAAGCTATCTATTATGATTTGTTAGTTAATAAGGTGGGAGCAGTCAAAGTAAACACTCGTGATTTAATTGAATATGCTTTCCGTGATAAAAAAGTAATTATTGTTTCACCAACCTCCTTCCTCGCCTATCTTCAAACTGTTCTCCAGGGCTTGAAAGCAATGCAGATTGAAGAAAAAGCTAAAGAGATTAAAAAGAATATTGAAAAGTTAAGCAAGCACATGTCTAGTTATGATGAATTCATGAAAAAACTAGGTGTTAGTATGTCCACCACAGTTAATCATTATAATAATGCCTATAAAGAATTTAAAAAGATTGATAAAGATGTGATCAAGGTTACTGGAGGAGAGAGCAAGATAGAAGTTTTAAAGATAGATAAACCTAAAAGTTAATAATATTAAAACAAATAAAAAAAGCCTCTTTAAAAGATGGCTTTTTAATTTACAAATTTTTTGTTTTAGGCATGCATTGGTTTGACTCGCCATGATTGTTTTATAAATATGTAGTTTATTATCCATCCGGCAACGAAAATTGCTAATATAGCCCCTGTCCAGATACCTAGACCAGCGCCAAGGGGAAATACTGTCGCAATTCCTATTCCTATTCCGAATAAATATCCTAGCCCGACTATTATAACTTGCCTGGAATCATATGACATATTACCCTCAATAGATCTACTGATGACTGGCTCTACGACAAGAAAAATCAAGCCGATAACTAAGACAAAGCCAATACTTATTATGAAAACCATGGCAAACCCAGCAGCAATTCCGAGTATTAACCCAGATATAAAGCCAAATATTATAGAAAACCAGGTTTTTCTATTTACGCTAAATTCGTCTGCCGATCTTTCTTTTTTTGGTTTTTCATATTTTTTTACAACAATAAAAAAAATTACCATTAAAAATGAATATAGCGCTGCTATTGGAGTTCCAAGTTTAGATACAAGAGGGGGCACGGCTATGCTTAAAGGTAAACCAAAGTCGGCAGAATATTTGCTACGAGTAAGGATTAATTCTTTAACCCATGGTTCTTCAACAAACAGATTAACAAACATTTGTGTCACCAAGAGTAAAATCCCAATAACCAGGGGGATCATCCATAATAATCTCATTGATTTTTCATTTATTTTCATGATCTGAAGTTTTTATTTTTTGTTTTTAAAATACTATCCTCTAATTAGGACTATATGATAATATATGGTTTCTGTCAATCTTGTAATAAAAGGAGGCAGTATACTATAATAAGATAGTATGAAGGAAAAAATTATTAAAATAATTACATTTTTTGATTTATTCAATTATCCTCTAACCCCTTTAGAGATTTGGCAGTATTTAGATAGAAAGATTGATTTAAATGAAGTTGAGAGAATATTAGAAGATAGCTCTGATATGATTGAGGAGAAGAATGGTTTTTATTTTTTATTAAATAGGGCGGAAACTGTCTCTATCCGACAAAAACGCTATAATTATGCTAATTATAAACTAAAGATTGCTAAGCACTTTAGTTTATTTTTTAAATTATTGCCTTTTGTTAAGGTCATTACTGTTTCCAATTCAATTGGTGCCCACAATCTAAGAGAAGGAAGTGATATTGATTTCTTTATCATCACTTCTTCTAAGCGAATTTGGTTAAGTCGCTTATTTTGTGCTGGTTTAGCTAAGATTTTAAATCGTCGACCAACGAAGAAAGATAAAAAGGATAAGATTTGTTTAAGTTTTTATATTTCTGAAAATCATTTGAATTTAGATGATCTTAGGTTGCCAGGAGAGGATCCCTACTTTGACTACTGGATTAGAGACCTGGTTTTGTTGTATAATAAAGATAAGGTTTATGAACAGTTTTTGATTGCTAATAATCTAAAAGAGGGAGAGATAAAGCCCAGAAAGAGATTTAAAAACCCGCTTTTTAATTATTTAGAAATTATTGCCAAGAAATGGCAGTTGAAGATTATGGCCCCAGAACTTAAAGCAGAAATGAACAAGTCTGATGGAGTAGTAGTTAATGATGATACTCTTAAATTGTATCTTCATGATAATCGTCGAGAGTTTTTAAAAAAATATAACAATAAAATACATGAAATCTTTAAGAAGGACAATTGATTTTCTATTTTTTCTTTTTATCTTCCTGTTACCTTGGCAAACCAAGTTAATTTTGCGCTCAGCTGAGACTAACTTCAATGAAATTTCCCTATATGCTAGTCATATAATTTTAATTATATTATTAGTACTTTTTCTGATTCATCGAGCTAAAACCAGAAAGCCAAGTAATAAAATTCCTTGGCTTTGGTATTTGTTAGCAGGATTGGAAATATTTGCCCTAATTTCTTGTTTTCTAGCTCCTGATAAAATGTTAGTGCTCTATCGCTTCCTAGTTCTATTAGTTGCCCTAGGAATATTTTATATTATTAGAGATGATATTAGGATTCGTAGGTTGGGTAATTCAGCTTTAAATAAGCTAGAAGTGATCTATGTATTTTTAATTAGTGTCTTTATTCAGGCTTTGTTTGGTATTTATCAATTTCTTTCTCAGAGCACCTTTACTTCTAAATTCCTAGGTTTAGCTGGTCACAGACCAGAAACTCTGGGAGCATCTGTTATTGAAACTATTTCCGGACGCTGGCTCAGAGCCTATGGTGGTTTTGATCATCCTAATATTTTTGGTGGGGTATTAGTAATCGCTTTGATTATTGCTGCTTCTTTATTGGTTAAAAAACAAGTACTTAGATCGCAACGACAAATTTCTGAATCTTTATATCTTTTTATCTTTTATTTTGTTTCCTTGTTTGCCCTCTTCTTCACTTTCTCTCGATCCTCTTGGATAGCTTTTGTCGCCGGCATGCTTGTTTTATTAATTGTTTTTATAATCAAAAGAGATCGTTGGTTAATCGGTCGTTTTGTTGCTCTAATGATTTTCTCGTTTATTTTAATTACCACTGCTGCCATTCCCTATGCTGATTTATTAGAGACTAGAATAAATCCCGATGCTCGTTTAGAACAGAAATCAATTGAGGAAAGAGTGGAAGGCTATTCTCAAGCTCAAGGCTTGTTAGATAATAGTTTCTTTTTTGGAGTGGGGTTAGGCAATTATACTCAAGAATTAAGTATTCAAGATCAATATCAGCAACCAGCTTGGCGATATCAACCAGTTCACAATTCCTTCCTCCTCTTATTAGTTGAAACTGGTGTCTTCACTCTATTATTCTTCCTTGCTTTCTTGTTGTATTTGGTAATAAAAAAAGATCACCCAGAAGATTTTACTTGGGCGGTCTTTGTTGCTTTCATTATTTTGTTAATACTTGATCATTGGTTGTTGTCGTTACCTTTCGGAGTCTTATTCTTGTTCTTAGTCTTAGGGTTAATCTGATAATTCTGTTGCAGGAAGAGCAAATCTTTCTCTAAATTCTTTAAAGTTTTTTCAATTAACGGGGCGTTATCACATTCGCCCCGTTTTATTTGTTGTTTGATTAAACTAAGAACGGTAGCGATGGTGCCAAAATAGTCATCATTATCAACATGGAACCTTACACTTGATTCATCTTTTACTGACCAAACCAAAGGTTTAATGGAGTATGATTTATTATTTTTCATTTTTAAATAATGCTAGTAAATTTATTTTTACCAATAATCAGATGGTCTAAAACTTCAATCCCTAAAATTTTTCCCGCCTCAATTAGTTTATCAGTAATTTCTACATCTTCTTTGGTAGCTTTCAGGACACCAGAAGGATGATTATGAGCAATAATGACGGCGGCGGCAGAATATTCTAAAGCTGGTCGGAAAACTTCGCGAGGATGTACCAGGGAAGCGTTAATAGTGCCGATTGAAATTACTTCATCATGAACTAATTGATGACGATCGTTTAAATATAGACCACGGAATTGCTCTTTGTTTAAATGCCCCATTTCTTTTAGATGTTCAAAGGCCTGGGAAGAGTTACGGATCATTACTAAGCCACCCGGCTTCTTTTGATAGAAGCGTCGACCCAATTCAAAACAAGCAACAATTTGGCAGGCCTTGGTTAGGGGGATTTTTAATTCTTTTTCAATTAATTTTGGATCTTTTTGGTGGGCAACTCCTTTTTCTCCATACTCTCTCAACAATCGAGAGGACATAGAGAAGACTTCCTCTTTCTTAGTTCCAGTTCCTAATACTACTGCTAATAATTCAGCCATGTTGAGAGAATTGATTCCATTCTTAACTAATTTTTCTCTGGGCTTTTCATCTTCGGGCAGATCTTTTACTCGAGGAATTTTATAGGTTTTACCATGATTCAAGCTAGAATCAGAATTTTTAATTTTATAAGTCATATTATTTTAAACCGTATTTATGAAAACAGTCTACATAATCTTGGTCGGCTTTGGTAATATGCCAAACCCACCATTCACGTAGAAAGTTAGTTACTTCAAAAAAGATGGCTTCACTTTTTTCGTTTTCATATTTATTCTTTAATTCTTGCACTTCCTCTCGGTATTTATTATGCATTTCAATATGGCTACCCCTCTTTTCATAATTGCATAGTTCAAAATAACGTTCTTCCGTAGAAAAATGAATGTCAGCATAGCTTACCAACTCCTCAAAGGTAGGGTTAATATCAGCATCCATTTTTTTCTCAGAAAATAATTGATATAGCTGATTGATGATGGTGATTATCTTTTTATGTTGTTCATCAATCTCGGCGACACCAACTGAGTAATTTTGGTCCCAAGTTATTAACTCCATAAATTTATTAATTAGTTAATTAATATTAAAATTAGAAAGATTAAGGTAATTTTTAATCACTTTAAATTATATCAGAGATGTGATAAATTTAATATAGCCTTTATTTATAAATTTATATGAATAGATACAACAAAGAACTTTTGTCAAATAAGATTCCTTTATTTACCATTCCGATTAAAGGAGCTAAAACTACTACTATTTTAGTGATGGTTAAGACTGGTTCTCGCTACGAAAATCGAAAAAACAACGGTATTTCCCACTTTTTAGAGCATTTATTCTTTAAGGGGACCACCAAAAGACCTGATACTCTAGCCCTATCAAGTGAATTAGATTCATTGGGAGGTGAATATAATGCTTTCACTTCTAAGGAATATACTGGCTACTGGATTAAAGTTACTGAGAATAAATCTACTCAAGCCCTAGATATTGTTAACGACATGCTGTTCAACTCTAAATTTGATTCCGAAGAAATTGAAAGAGAAAAAGGAGTAATTATTGAAGAGATAAATATGTATGAGGATAATCCTATCATGCATATTGAAGATGTTTTTGAAGCTTGTTTATATGGTGATACGTCAGCTGGCTGGGAAACTCTTGGCACCAAAGAAAACATTCGTCGCTTCAAACGTCAGGATTTTATCAATTATCTAAAATCTCAGTATGGTCCCAAAAGTATTTCTATTATTTTAGCGGGAGCAGTTAGTAGTCAGACCAAAAAAGCAGTTGCTCAGATTTTTACAGCCAAAAAAATAAATCAATGGAAGGATAAAGTAGCTACCAAAGACAAGCAAGCCAAACCGCAAGTGAGAGCAGTTCACAAGAAGAGTGATCAAGTTAACCTATCACTGGGAGTGAGAACTTATCCAGTTGGCTCTCCTGATGAATTCAAAATAAAATTACTGGCAATCATTTTAGGTGGGGCAATGAGCTCTCGACTTTTCATTCGTCTTCGAGAAAGAAGTGGTCTTGCCTATTACGTCCGCACCAACTCTGAGTTCTATTCCGACTCTGGCTACCTAACCACTCAAGCTGGTGTGCCAACTGATAAAGTTGAAACAGCCGTGAAGATTATTTTAGAAGAATATCAGAAAATTGCTGAAGAAAAAATTAGTAAACAAGAATTAAAGCGAGCTAAAGATTTATTAAAAGGTCGTCTCTTTCTTCAATTAGAAACTTCTGATAATTTAGCTAATTATTATGGTCGACAAACCATTCTTCGCAAGAATATAATTTCTCCAGCTGATTTTTTGAAACGAATTAACAAAATTACTGTTGAAGATCTAAAGAAAGTGGCGAAAAAGATTTTTATTGATAAGAATTTAAACCTAGCTCTAATTGGCAGTGTTAGAGCGGATAAATTTAAAAAGATTTTACACTTTTAATATGGATTTAATTAAAAATCTCAATCCTGATCAAAAGAAAGCAGTTACCCATGATAGTGGTCCGCTTTTGATTGTAGCTGGGGCTGGAACTGGCAAAACTACAGTATTGATTAATCGTTTAGCTTATTTAATATTAGAGAAAAAAATAAGCACTGAAGAGGTGCTTCTTTTAACCTTTACCGAAAAAGCAGCTGGAGAAATGGAAGAAAGAGCTGACAAAATTCTTCCTCTTGGCTACACTGATCTTTGGATTAGTACTTTCCATAGTTTTGGCGAAAGAATTCTCCGTGAACATGGTTTAGATATTGGTCTAAATATTAATTTTAAGCTACTAACCCAGACTGAGCAATGGATTTTAATTAAAAAGAATCTCGCTCGCTTTAATCTTGACTACTATCATCCCCTTGGTAATCCTACCAAATTTATTTCCGAGTTAATTAAACATTTTTCTCGATTAAAAGATGAAAATATTTCTTCGGAAGAATATTTAGATTATGTTGAAGGGATAGATTATGATCAAGATAAAAAATTAAGTGGCCAGAAAACCAAAAAAGCTAAAATAGTCTTAGGTGATGACGAAGAAATGGAAATTGGACGCCTAAAAGAGCTGGCTAATGCCTATCACATCTATAATCAATTATTATTAGAAAATAATTATTTAGATTTTGGCGATTTAATTGTCTATACCCTAAAACTTTTTCAACAAAGACCAAACATTCTCAAGTTCTATCAAAATAAATTTAAACATATCATGGTAGATGAGTTCCAGGATACTAATTGGGCTCAATATGAGCTAGTGAAGTTGTTGAGCCAACTTCATTCTAACCTAGTAGTGGTTGGTGATGATGATCAAGCTATTTATAAATTTAGAGGTGCTTCTCTATCAAACATCATGCAGTTTAAAGATGATTATCCCAAGGCCCAAGAAATTATTTTAACTGACAACTATCGTTCTCGTCAGGAAATATTAGATCATGCCTATAAATTTATTCAAAACAATAATCCTAATCGGTTAGAAGTTAAGTTAAAGATTGATAAGAAGTTGAAAGCTAAAGGCGAGGTTAATAAAAAATCATCTTCGGAGCCAGTTACTCAATTTCTCAATTTTGATCGCCAAGAAGAAGAGATCGCTTTTGTAGCGGAAAAGATAAAAGAAATCTATCAAGAAAAAAATAAGAAAAAGGGCGAGGAAATAGATTGGTTAGATTTTGCTGTCTTAGTCAGAGCCAATAACACGGCTGATGCTTTTGTGAAGGAATTGAATCGCCAAAATATTCCTAATCAATTTGTTTCTTGGCGTGGTCTATATTACAAGCCCATTATTTTAGATTGTTTAGCCTATCTCCGATTATTAGACAACTATCATGAATCAGCCGCTCTTTTCCGAGTTCTAAATATGGATATCTTTAAAGTATCTCACCTTGATTTAGTTAATATTAATAAGGTGGCAAGACGAAAGAATTGGTCTCTATATGAATCTTTAAAGAATATTAATATAATCCCTAATATTAGCGCTACTACTGTAAAAAATGTTAGTAAATTATTGACTCTAATTGATAAGCATTCACTCTTAGTAGCTGATAATAAAACTAGTAAGATTTTCCTTAGTTTTGCCTATGATTCCGGCCTATTAAAGAAATTAGATCGGGATCGTGATCAAGAAATTTTCTCCTATCTCAATCAATTCTATCAAAAGATTAAAAAGTTAGAGGAAAGTGAACCTGATCTCCGCTTGAAAGAATTTATGGAAGCAATTGAGTTGGAGTTAGAGTCGGGTGAGACCGGGGCTTTGAAATTAGATTTTGCTGACAATGATACGGTTAAGGTAATGACTGTTCACGGCGCCAAAGGTTTAGAATTTAAATATGTCTTTCTAGTTAATTTAGTTGATAAAAAGTTTCCCACCATTAATCGAACCGAGAAATTAGTTATTCCCGATGCTTTGGTTCGGGAAAAAATAATTGCTGATGCTGATACTCATCTAGAAGAAGAAAGAAGACTATTCTATGTCGCTATCACTAGAGCTAAAGAAGGATTATATCTCACTGGTGCCAAAGACTATGGTGGTGTTCGTGAAAAAAAACCTTCTCGTTTTATTACTGAAGCTGATTTAGAAAATTCTTTGACTTCAGAGATACCACTTAGTCAAAAAAATGAATTTCTTAGAGATGTTCACTATCTCAACACCAAGGAATTGAAGTTAGAAGAAAAAGAAAAATATCCCCTACCAGAAAAATTTTCTTTTTCTCAATTAGCCGCCTTTAGTGTTTGTCCTTTGCAGTATAAATTTGCTTTCATTCTCAAGATTCCTGCTCCGACTGAAAAAGGTAGTTTGATTTTTGGTCGCGTTATGCATAACACTCTATATAATTTCCTTCTACCGATTCTCCAGGACAAACAAGTAGTTCAGAGTAGTTTGTTTGAAGTTGATAATAAAAAAGTTGATGTTAATAAATTGATTACTGAAAAAAGATTGCTAGAAATATATAAAGAGTTTTGGCAAAATGATGGTTATGAGAGCAAAGCTGATCGAGATAAATATCAAAAGAAAGGTCAATTAGCTCTGAAAAACTTTTGGACTGATTACAGCAGTAATCCTCCGGGGGAAATCCTATTCTTAGAAAAAAGATTTTCTTTCAAGATCGGCGATAACACTATTAAAGGCACAATTGATCGAGTTGATAAGTTAGCTGATGGTACTCTAGAAATTGTGGACTATAAAACTGGCAAAACTAAAGATAGATTTAATTTTGAAGATAAGCGTCAATTAATTTTATATAAACTATTCTTGGAAGAGTTCTTGAAAGTGAAAGTGAGTCAGTTAAGCTACTATTATCTAGAAAGTGGTGAGAAGAAATCATTTGAAGCGACTGATAAAGAAATTGAACGCTTAATGTTAGAAATTAATAAAGAAATTGCTGATATTAAAAAGCGTAAGTTTGTTCCTAAACCAGGAATGATGTGTAAATTTTGTGATTTTAATACGATTTGCGAATTTCGTCAGATCTGATATAACTAATATATGGATATAAATGATGATCGTCTAATTAGCTCAACTGAAAAGAAGGGTGAAGAAGCCTATGATATTTCTTTGCGCCCTAAAATTTTAGTTGAATATATTGGACAGGAAAAAATAAAATCAAATCTAGAAATTACAATTAAAGCAGCTCAGAAAAGAAAAGAACCAATTGAGCATGTTTTATTGTATGGCGCTCCTGGTTTAGGAAAAACCACCTTGGCTCATGTTATTTCTAATGAAATTGGAGCTAATATTAGGGTTACTTCTGGTCCAGCGATTGAGAAAAGTGGTGATTTAGCGGCTATATTAACCAATTTAGAAGAGGGTGATATTCTTTTCATTGATGAAATTCATCGTTTAAATAAAACTATTGAAGAAGTTCTCTATCCAGCTATGGAAGACTATGCTTTAGATATTGTAATGGGCAAAGGTCCTAGTGCCAGAACTCTTCGTTTAGATCTTTCTCGTTTCACCATTATTGGCGCCACTACGATGGCTAGCCTTCTGTCTGCTCCTCTACGTGATCGCTTCGGCATTGTTCATCATTTAGGTTTCTATGAAGTAGAAGACATTGAAAAGATAATTAAACGTAGCGCTGGTATTTTAAAGGTAGAGATTGATCAAAAAGCGGAAAAAATGATTGCCCAGAGATCACGTCGGACTCCCCGAATTGCTAATCGTTTATTAAAACGAGTGCGTGACTATTGTCAAGTTAAAGGTGATGGTTTGATTTCCGAAGATAAATGTATTGAGGCCCTAAAGATGTTAGAGATAGATGAATTAGGACTTGATTTAATTGATCGCAAGATACTAGAAACTATAATTGATAAGTTTAAAGGTGGCCCAGTGGGATTAAATACTTTAGCGGCTGCTACCGGTGAAGAAATGGATACAATTGAAAATCTCTATGAACCATATTTAATGCAATTAGGCTTTTTGGATCGTTCTCCTCGAGGACGAGTGGTAACTGATTTAGCCTATAAACACTTAGGACTAAAAATTCCTGGCCAAGAAAAATTAATTTAGTATGAGTTATACTCTTAAAGACTTTGATTATCATCTACCGACCCAATTGATTGCTCAAAAACCAATTAAACCGCGAGATCATTCGCGGCTTTTATTGTTAAATAGGAAGAATAGTGAAATTGAACATAAATATTTCTATAATTTAGTTGATCACCTAAGCCCAGGTGATGTTTTAGTTCTCAACAACACTAAAGTCTTTCCCGCTCGCTTGTTGGGCCATAAAGAAAAGACAGAAGGAGAGGTTGAAGTGTTTCTTCATCAGAAAATTACCGAAGATCAATGGGAGTGTTTATTGGGCGGACGAGTTAAAGAAGATTTATTAATTAAATTTAATTCTGGTTTAGAGGGCAGAGTGATAAAAAACAATAATGATGGCACTTGGCAAGTTAAATTTAATTATCAAGGAGAAAAGTTTTGGCAGGCAGTTAATAAAATTGGATTGGTTCCTCTCCCGCCCTATATTAAAAGAGAACAGTCAGAAGAAAGTGATAAACAAAACTATCAAACTGTTTTTGCTGATTCAGATAAACTTGGTTCAGTGGCCGCACCAACCGCTGGCCTTCATTTCACTGAGGAATTGTTAAAAGAAATTAAAGCCAAAGGAATCAAAATTGTTCAAGCTACTCTGCATGTTGGTCTTGGTACCTTTGCTCCGGTTAAGGCAGAAAAGATAGAGGATCATAAAATGCACAATGAGTTTGTAGAAGTGGAGAAAGATGTTGTCACTGAGATTAACCGAGCCAAGAAAGAAAATAGAAGAATAATTGCTGTTGGAACAACTAGCTGTCGGATTTTAGAGTCAATTGATTTTAAAAAAGAAAACAGACAAGTATTTTGGACTGATATCTTTATTTATCCTGGTTATAAATTTAAGGTAATAGATGCCCTGATTACTAACTTCCATTTACCAAAATCATCCCTATTAATGCTAGTTAGTGCCCTAGCTGGCAAACAGGGGGTTGACCAAGCTTATCAAGAGGCAATTAGGCTAAAATATCGCTTCTTCAGTTATGGCGATGCCATGTTTATTTATTAAATATTAGCTAATTTATTAGATTTGATTTTTTTCTTTTTTTCTGTTATAGTATAAGTCAAATAATCAATATTTTTCTATGATTAAAAGATTTTTTATCTTTACTTGGGAGATTGTGAAGGTAGTGGCGATTTCTCTAGCCATTATCCTGCCAATTAGATATTATTTAATTCAACCCTTTTATGTGAAGGGAGCGTCAATGGAACCTAATTTCCATGACCATGAATATTTAATTATTGATGAAATTAGCTATCGTTTCCGTGAACCCCAGAGAGGTGAAATTATTGTTTTCCGTTATCCTCGTCATCCCCAAGAATACTTTATTAAAAGAATAGTGGCTTTGCCAGGAGAAAGCGTACAGATCAAAGATGGCCAGGTGAGAATCTATAATGACACTACTCCTAGTGGATTTACTTTGCGAGAAGATTATTTGCCTTTAGATTTAGAAACTTTTAGTCAAAACACATCAAGAGTGACTTTAGAGAGTGATGAATATTATGTTTTAGGTGATAATCGTAACTCTTCTAAAGACTCTCGTAGCTTTGGGCCAGTTAGCAAGAGTTTTATAACTGGCAAAGTATTATTACGAGGTTGGCCTTTAGATAAAATAACTTTATTTGATAAAGATTCATTACCTCAATACGATAATAACTAATATTTATGCCTAGACCTAAAAAAACAACTTTCAAAAAACAAGCCCCGGCTAAAAAACCGGAAAGAAAAATTGCTCTTAAAGCCAATCGTCTTTTAGGAATGAAAGATTTTCTTGATTCAGAATATAAATGTTTTAGCTTGGTCTATAATAAGGCTTTAGAATTAGCTCAGGTCTATGGTTTCTTTCCCATCAAAACTCCGATTCTAGAAAGTTTTGATTTATATAAAAAATCAACTCGTAAAAATAATGATAAAGAATTCTATTTCTTAGATGGTGACAAAACTAACCGAATTGTTCTTCGTCCGGAGATAACTCAAGGAGTTGCCCGTGCTTTTGTAGAAAATAAATTAGAAGAAGTCCTTAAAACAGCTCGCTTCTATTCTTTAGGTCCAGTTTTCCGTCAAGAAAAACTACAAACTGGTCGCTATCGCGAATCAACTCAATTTAATTTAGAAATAATTGGTGAAGATAAAGCCATGGCTGAAGCTCTCCTTATCACGGTTGCTCATAATTTCTTTCAAGAGCTAGGAATCAACGCCCAAGTACAGATTAATAGTTTAGGTGATGCTGATTGTCGTAAAGATTATTGTAATAAGCTTCTCAATTTTTATAAAGAAAGAGGCAGACGTTCTCGACTTTGCAATGAGTGTAAAAAGGGCATATTAAAGAATTGCTTAGGATTATTGGATTGTAAAGAAGATGCTTGTGTAAAGGAACGAGAAGAAGCACCTCAGATTGCTGATTTCCTTTCTGATGAAAGTCGCGAACATTTTACCCGAGTATTAGAATATTTGGATGAGTTAGATATTAACTATAATTTCAACCCTCACCTAGTTAGAGGACTAAGCTATTATAATGATACTGTTTTTGAATTCTGGCCTTTAAATGAGGATGGCTCAGTAGTTGGTAAATTAGCTTTAGCCGGTGGTGGTCGCTATGATAAATTAATTGAAGGTTTGGGTGGCCCAGAGATTCCAGCGGTTGGTTTAGCTTTAGGACTAGAAAGAGCGATGGCGAGATTAAAGAATAAACAAGATTTAGTTAAGAATGAAGAAGAAGGAATAATCTTTATTGCTCAATTAGGTGAACAAGCTAAGATTAAAGCTCTGCAATTATTTGAAGATCTAAGAAAATCTGGTTTCAACGTCCGTCAATCATCTTTCACTGATAGTCTCAAGACTCAATTGGAAGAAGCAACTGAACTTAACGCCAAAACCAGTTTGATTTTAGGAAAGAAAGAAATAATGGATGGTACAATTATAATGCGAGACATGGAATCAATTGCTCAAGAAGTAGTTGTCTATAAAAAGATAAAG
The DNA here is from genome assembly GCA_964466835.1 of uncultured Gammaproteobacteria bacterium. Classification (GTDB taxonomy): domain Bacteria; phylum Patescibacteriota; class Patescibacteriia; order Patescibacteriales; family UBA12465; genus UBA12465. The sequence goes on along the minus strand of CAYXNV010000007.1, from coordinate 17,730 downwards.
GATCGATTAGAAAGATTAGAAAAACAAACTAACAGTAGAAAGGGAGGTGGTTTACGTGGCTGATTTTAAAAGAAAACCCGGTGAAAGCTTTGAAAGTTTTTTACGGAAGTTCAAACGTGGTTTGAAGAATAGTAAACGCTTAGAAAAAGCTAGATCTAAACAACATTTAGAACCCCGGAAAACAAAATCACAACAAAAAAGACAAGCCCTAACAGGCATACAGCTTCAGAAGAAGAATGAATACTTGCGCAAGATTGGCAAGCTCCCAGAGAACAATAGATAATAAACATAAAGCCCCTTGGTCTAAGGGGCTTTTGGTTGGAATTGTGCGGACGGGTCGAGTCCCGTCCGTTTAAAAAAGACGCTAATCAATTAGCGTCTTTTGAATGTTTTTAGCTTGTCCAAAAACCAAGGAAGGGCATCTTTAAAGGATCCACTCCACCGCTAGAAAGTCCATTAGCAAGCTTGGTTATTAGATTAACCAGAAATATCATGAGGAAAAATACAAGTGCAAAACAGAATAAAAAAGCTTCGCCAAAAAAATAAATTAAGTTCTTTCTGGCGGTTTGCCTTATGTCCATTTCTCGTAATTTAAAACTGGCTTTATCACCATCCTTCAAATTATGGTATGTACTTGGAGATACTGTAATATCAAAGACTCCCCATTCTGAATTATGGACAATCAAATTCAGTGAATTATATCTGCCAACTACATGGCTTTTCACGATTACCGGCACTAAACGGTATTTCATATATTCATTACTTCTATGAAGAAGAATGAACCCGAGCAAAAAAATGGCAAACAACGCGATAAATGTTAGACGTCCTTTCCCTATCTTGGCAACTAGGTATTTAATTGTTTTTTTCATCATTCATTTCCTCCAAATTTTTGCAAGCGTTGATTTCTGGCTCTTGTACGTATAGGCAAACATCTCTGAAATTATTGAACAGCTTGGGAATAATTAATTCTCTGGTTAATAATTCCAGAAACAGAAAGCTAGTTGAGTGAGATTGGAAATCCGCATCTCTACGTAAATAATTAATGATAACTTCTTTTATATCACTAATCTGGTTAGCCCTTAGAAACAACTCAGTGATATATGCTCCAATATCAAATTTTAATGTCTCAGATGACTTCCCTAAATCACCATAAGCTTCAATAATTTCATTAAGGTTTGGACGACTATTTATTTTCATCTTAATTTGTACAGGGATATTAACATGTAGATGTCCATCTTCAAATTTTAATGGAACATGTATTTCAAAATCTTCTGGCTCAGATTTAGAAATATACCCATACCTCCACTCTCTAGAGGTTGGTGCCTTCATTACCATTAAAATTCTTTCTTTTTTCCATAAGGCTTTTTTCGATTCAATGACTTTATTTTTATCTAGGATAATCTTAAACCAAATTCTTTCTGTTTCACAATCTTCCCAGATGTAACTAACCCAATTAATATATTTAGAACGTATCCACCAGGCAGTGGTTGAATGAATGATGAACACTAACAATCCAGACCAGAAAGCTCCTCTTTGTGGGTGAACCCCAAAATTATTAAATATCCACCAACCAAATTTACTGTTAATCCAATATTCTCCTGAAAAAGGGAAGTCTATTAGGAGAAAAAAGGTCAGAACAACTATAAACCAAGCTAGAGATGCTAAGAATACATAGTTAGCGATTGTGGTAAAATACCATTTAATTAACTTTTTCATGATAACCTCCTTTTTAATTGTTAAAAAACATAGTTTTATTTAATATAACAATTGTATTCCCTGTATAATATCAGTCAATAATTTTGACAAGATTATTTAAAATATTGACAAAAGTGCTTTAAACAAGGTATTATATGGACATAATTAATAGTCGGAAAATTACGTCAATTATGAAAATAGAAAGAATACTAAGTAGAATAGGATTAAACGACAAACAGGTTAAAGTTTATTTGGCTTGTTTAGAATTGGGATCTGCTTCAGTCAATAAAATTAGCAATAAAGCTGGTTTAGTACGTACAACTGTATATGAAATTTTAGAGGCTCTTAATCGTAAACAATTTGTCAATTTTTTTCTTAATAGAGGAGTAAAATATTATAGTGCTGAAAATCCAGAGAAAATTATTCGGCAAATTGAAGATAATGCTACTTCTTTAAAAAACATCTTACCAGAATTAAGAGCCTTGGATGGTTCTGCTAGGCATCGTCCGGCAGTTAGATTCTATCAAGGCAAAGATGGTATTAAATTAATTATGGAAGAAATATTAAGGGAAGCTAAGGAATTAATTAGTTTTGGTAGTGCCGATGATTTATTTAGAGAAATGGGTGATTACCATCAAACGTTTTTGACTAAACGAGTAAAGAATAAAATTCCTTTAAGAGTTATTTTGAGAGACACATCTAAGGGGCGGGAAAGGAAAAAATTAGAAACTCAGCATTTACGACAAGTAAAACTTTTAAAAGGAGAAACAGAGTTTAATGGATTAATATTTATTTGGGGGAATAAGATAGCTATGTTCTCTTTTAAGCATGATTTAATAGGTATTGTAATAAGTAGTGATGTATTAGCTGAGACTCAGAGACAAATGTTTAATGCTATATGGGGTGGTATAGAGTAAAATGCTGTTTTGATCTAAAGATTTTTTTTGAATTATTACTTTTACTACATTTATATCCTTTTTTATTGCTAAAATAATAATAAGGGGCTATTATGTAATAAGAAAGGTGTAATAAATCAATAAAAATATGGATAATAAAATAGAAGACTTTTCTTTTGAAAATAAAGAAAAGAAGGAGAAAATTAAATGGAAAGAATGGCGGGTTGGTGTCATGGGGGCTTCTTCTGATAAAAATATTACCGCTAAAGAAAATGGTCATGAAATAGGTAGAATGTTAGCTGAGAATGGTTATGATGCTGTTAATGGTGGCTATGCGGTTGGTGGAATGCAATCAACAGCTGAAGGTTATCAAGAAGTTTGTCGAGCAAGAGGTATGAGTGATAAAGAAATAGAAGAACATTTCACTGCCTCGGTTATGTCCGAAGAAATGATTGGAAAGAAATTAATAGAAAAAAGACAACACATAAAACCAGCTGAAAAGATAGAATCAGATTCACTAACCGAAAGAATGGGCAATATTATAAATAGCTCTGATGCTACCATTATTTTGCCAGGAGGCACTGGCACTCACATGGAATCTTTAGTAGCTGCTCAAGATGAATGGTTCCGAGAACAGAAATCTAGAAATGAAAAAGAAAAAATGCAACACAAGCCAATAATTATTATTGATGATAAAAATACTTTAGCTAAAATGTGTGCGATTGCCGAAAGTGATTCTCCTAAAACATTAAACACTCTTACTCACAGAATGTTTATCGTTAATAGTGAAACAGGAAAGTCGCTAAAAGATGATCCAGTCATGCAAGAGAAGATAAAATCAATTTTAGACTTCTATTATCTAAATGGTTTAGATAATCCCAGTGAAGAACAACAACAAGAAAAGAAAAAAATCTTGAAAAAAGTCAGTGATGGAGCAATATCTTTTGAAAGATTTCGCACAGTGGTTAAAAATTATCAAGAAAAGTTTGATAGTGTATAAAATATATGAAAAAAGGACAAGCTAAATTAACAAACCACTTTTTTCTACCAGAAGATCAAAGATTATTTGATTATGATCAAATTTTTGCTGTATCTTCAATGTGGGTTGAGCTTGGGATGAAAGATGTTGTTGCTACCTACGACCTATCTGTTCGTGGTTTATCTGATCATAGAAATTTTCTTTTGTTTGGCGGCTTAGAGGAAATCATTACTAGTATTCAAAATTGGAAATTCACCAAAGATGAGGTGAATTTTTTGTTAAAGAATAAGATTATTGGTTCTAAAATGGCCAAATTATTACTTAATTTTAAATATACAGGAGATATTTGGGCTATGCCAGAAGGAACTATATTTTTTTCCAATGAACCAGTGGTTAGATTAACTGCTCCAATTTGGCAAATTAATATTTTTACTTTTTTCTTAATCAATGCCCTCACCTCTAACACTTTATTCTTATCAAAAATTGCTCGTAGCACTTTAGCAACCCAGGGCAAGTTTACCGTCGTTACTTGTCCAGTAACCAGGGCTCATGCTAATGAGGCTTCATTAAAATTCGGTCGAGCAGCTTATATGTTGGGTTCTCCTTCTGGATTAGTTCCAGCTTTTGCTCGTAAATTTAATATTCCTTTCAATCCAACTAATACTAAAGCCTATCATGCTTTCATTAAATCATTCCCCACAGAGATTGAAGCAATGCGGGCGGCTGCTAAGACAGCTGACAACATTGGTTTGATGATTGATACCTATGATTCTAGGCAAGGAATCAAAAATGCTATTACGGTAGGTCTAGAAATGAAGAAAGAAAAAAGAAATGTTGGTTCGTTAGTTATTGATAGTGGAAAGAATGTTCAAGATTTTATTCAACAAGCAAAATATACTCGCAGAGAATTAGATAAAGCAGGATTGAAAAAAACCAATGTTGTTGTTACTGGTAATTTTGAAGAAAAGAAAATATTAAAGATGGCTAAAGCTAATACGCCAATTAGTGGAGTGATTGCCTGCACCGAATTAGTTACTTCTGCTGATGCGCCGAAGTTAGAAACGGTTATTAAATTAGCTGAGTTTAAAAAAGATAATAAAGCAACATACAGTGCGAAATTAACTCCCGGAAAAGAAAGCTATCCTGGCAAAAAACAAGTATTTAGAATTTATAATAAAAAAGGGAAACTCAGTCATGATGTAATTGGTTTAGATGGAGAAAAGTTAGGTAAGCCCTTGCTAAAAAAGATTATGGTTAAAGGAAAATTAGTTTATAAATTACCAGATCTAGATAGCTTGAAAAAATATACTTTAAAACAATTAGAACTATTACCTAACAATTTAAGAGATATAGAGAAAAAGACAGAATATAAGGTTCTATTGAGTAAAAAACTAAAGAAAATAATATCAGGAATAAAGAAGAAGCACATCGTTTAATATAGAAATTTATATAAAATAAAAACAGGCTTTATAGTCTGTTTTTATTATACATTTAATAATTATAACTAGTTTTTCTTCTTGGGCTCTTTCTTCTTAGTGCTTTTCTTCTTTTGTTTCTTCTTGGCTATTCCTTCTTTCATGGCTGGGATTATTCCCCTAATGTTTTCTAGGGTGGTTTTCTTGCCGTATTGTTTGATGGAGTTTTTGGCTCGATGAGTTTTAACGAATTTAAGCCAGTCTTTATTGGGGTGTTGGCGATTCTTTTCTACAATTATTTCTACTAAATCTCCATTCTTTAGTTCTTGATCTAGCTTGCCCAACTTATCATTAATAATTACTCCTGCGGCTTTGTTGCCAATGTTGGTATGGACGTGATAGGCGAAGTCAATTGGAGTGGATTTCTCTGGTAGTTCAAAGACATCACCTTTGGGAGAGAAGATGAAGATACGATCACGGAAGATATTTAATTTTATCTTCTTCACAAATTCTGAAGTAGTGGTAATTTCTTTTTGGATATCATTAATTTCTTTTACCCAAAGAGGTTGCTGATAGTTGCTTTTGGCTTTTTTAGATTTATAGTACCAGTGAGCGGCTAAACCATAGATAGATTCTTCATGCATTTCTTTGGTTCTGATTTGAAACTCGACTATCTTTCCCTCTGGTCCAAAGATGGTAGTGTGGAGAGAACGATAGCCGTTGGGTTTGGGAACAGCAATATAGTCTTTAAAGCGATTAGGTTTTGGTTTCCAGATGGTATGGATTATTCCTAGAGCTTTATAGCATTCATCAACGGTATTAACGATTAATCGAAGACCAAAAACATCATAGATTTCATTAAAGAGACGATCTTTTTTTTGCATCTTGTTATGAATACTATAGAGATGTTTGAGTCGAGCCTCTATTTCATAGTTAATATTAGCTTCGTTTAGTTTAGGAGTGAGAATAGTTTTTAGTTTTTGGAAGAATTGGTTCCGCTCTACCTTTCTTTCCACTTCGTATTTATATTCTAGTTCATGAAATTTATCAGGATAGAGATATTTAAAGCAAATATCTTCCATTTGCCATTTTAATCGACCAATTCCTAGTAGGCCAACAATGGGAACATATATTTCTAAAGTTTCTTGAGCGACTCGTCTTTGTTTGTCTTCAGGCAAGCTGTCTAAAGTACGAAGATTGTGTAGACGATCACAGAATTTAATAAACACTACTCTTAAATCGCTAGCCATAGCTAAAAACATCTTCTTGAGGTTTTCTCGATAGCGTTCAATACCACGATAGCGGATTTTTCCTAGCTTAGTGATACCTTTAACCAGGGAAGCAACTTCCCGTCCAAATAATCTCCTTATTTCCTCTAAAGTATGGCTAGTATCTTCAGGGACATCATGGAGGACACCAGCGGTTACTGTAGCTAAATCTGCTTTAATCTCAGCCAAAAGATAGGCGGTATGGAGAGGATGGTTGATATAGGGTTCGCCATTTCTTCTGGTTTGGCCATCATGAGCTTTATTAGCAAAATCAAAAGCTTTCTCTAGGACTGAACAATCAATCTTAGGGTGATTTTCCTGAAATTTTTTCATTACTCTCTCAATCGTCATAAAATAGTTTTTTATTTTCCTGCTTTTGTGTTATAATATTTATGTAAATTATAGCATAAAGAGCTAATAATTAGAAAAATTTTTATATTATAAATGTCAAAAAGATTTAAATTAATTTTTGCAATTTTTTTGTTTATGCTAGCCGGCTTGGTAGCTAATTTAGCCTTGGCCGCTGATTTTGGCATGAACGAAGTTTCTAATACAATTAACCTTAGTCAAGCCGACCCCCGAGTTATTATTGGTCGGATTATTCAAATCGCTCTCACATTTTTGGGAGTGATTGCTTTAATTTTAATCACCTATGCTGGCTTTCTCTGGATGACTTCTAATGGTGAGGAAGAAAAAATTGGTCAGGCTAAACGAATTCTACGAAATGCTATCATTGGTTTGATTATTATTCTATCAGCTTGGGCAGTTACCACCTTCCTTCTTAATAGATTAATGGAAGCTTTTGATATGGGCGGGGGACCTGGTAGCAATACAACGATAGTTAATACTGGTTTAGGAACAATGGGCTCCTGTACAGTTGAAGGATTTTATCCAGAAAATAATCAAAAAGATGTTGCTCGCAACTCTTCTATTATGGTGACCTTTAAAGAAGAGATAAAGTTGGATTCCGTTTGTATTGATAATGTTGGCGCAGCTTGTGCTTGTGGAGAAGCTAATTGTAATTTAGTTAATCCCGAAACTATTAGAATATATGAAAGCAGTTTGGGTGATGCCTGCTCATTTACTTGTCCTGATGCTAGCACCAATGTGACTGATGTTATGGTGACGGTTGCTAGTGGTAATAGGATTTTGGTTTTGACTCCGCTTAGTCCGCTTGGTTCAGCTGATATTAATACTTGGTATACGGTAAAAATAACTGAGAACTTAAAAAAAGTTGATGGCTTGTCCATGTTTACAAATTGTAGCTCTAATTATTTAAGATGGGAATTTGAAGTTAGTACTAATTTAGATTTAACTCCTCCTAAAGTATCTTTGGGTGGTATTTTCCCCGCTCCTGACAACCTACAGGATATTCAAAACCAATCTAGCCCAGCTCAAGCTGCCGTTGGTTCTATTACGGTTAATGATTGCCCCAATGTTTATTCAGCTGCTCAAGTATTAGAAGTAAATCCAGCTGATGCCACCATTGATTTAGATTATCATGGTAGTTTAGATCAGTTTAAAATATCTGTTCCCGCTGATGCTCCTAATAAAGCGCAATTATTTGATATAAATAATAATTTATTAGGAGTAGCTGATTTTAATGATGAAGGTTTAGCTATTTTTAGTGGATATTTATCTATTCAAGCTGATAATCATCCGGCTGGTAGTTTGTGGGAAGTAAGTATTAGTCCAGAACAATTGGCTGATACTTTAACAGTTGGTTCAATGCTCTATACTTTCTCCACCTCTTCTCAAAATAATAATATTTTTGTTGATGTTAGTAATTGTGACGCCAATCAACAGGCCTTAGCTATTCAAGCTAAGTTAAGTGGTAATCCTGAGGTTGATGTTTTGCGATCTGGTCGTTTAATTACTCTAACTGCCAAAGTAGCCGGTGAAGCTGGTAATAGTATTGTCACTACCACTACTAATCCTAGTGCTCTTCGGATTGAATCAATGACTGGAGGAACTGATAAGGTTGTAATCAATCAGGTTGAAGACAAGAAAGATAATCCAATGAACTCAATTATTCAAATTAATTTTAATGAAGCGATTAATCCTGTTACTGTTTCTGGTACGGCTGAAGATGTGGCTCAATATATTAGAGTAGTTAATGCTGAGGCAGAAAGTGTTAATGGGGGAGCAAGTTGTCTAGTTGATTCAGATTGTCGCTCCTATAAATGTGAAAATGATATTTGTCAGGGAGATTATTTAGGAGGAAAGTTCTTGGTTAGTAATGCCTATAAAACAGTTGAATTTATTTCTGATGATGAATGTGGTGTTAATGGTTGTGGTGAAAAAATTTATTGTCTACCAGCTAACAGTCAGATCGCAATTGAATTAATGGCGGCCAATTTTAAGGCTTGTGAAACTGATAGTGATTGTACGGCTTTTAGCCCCTATAAAACTTGTGACTTTGCTTTATTAGACTACAAAACTTGTCAGGATCATAGTAATAAAAATTATCCAACCGCTGATCTGGAAAACTTAGATGGTATTATTGATGCGGCCGTTAATTCTTTAGATGGTAATCGTGATGTCTATGCTGATGGTCCAGTTGATTTCTTTAACGATAACTATCAATCAGAAGTTACCAAGAAAGATAAATATAAATTCTCTTTCTATGTTAATGATCAAATTGCTTTAGATCCTCCTCAAATTACAGCGGTTAATCCAATTCAAAGTCAAACCGGAATTAATCTAGTTGATCCAATTGAAATTAGCTTCAATACTCTAATGATGAATGGTTCTCTGCGTACGGGCAGTACTATAATTACCAATGGTACTAGCACTTTTGAACATAAGTTAATTAACTTACGTAGTTCTGCCTCTGAGCCTCTAGGCTATTGGATTATTAGTGAGAATAAAGATGTTAATCCTTTAGATGGTGTACCTGATTTAACCTTTACCAAAATTAAACATTCTACCTTATCAGAATCTGTGACCTATAAATCCCAGGTTGGTTCTGGTATTAAAGATATATATCAAAATTGCTTTAAACCTAGTGCAGGACCTAATTGTGATGTGACAGCTGAAGCACCTTCTTGTTGTTTTGGAGTTGTTACCAGCACTTTAGGACCTGATGGCAATTGTCAATAAATATAAATTTGTGGGAAAGAAAATCAGAAACAATTTAATAATCTTCGCGCTGGTTCTTGGGTTTGTGTTCGTCGCTCGCTTTGTTTTCGCGGCTGATTTTGGCACCGAAGCAGTTAATGAAGGTTTAAATAATAGTTTAGCTAGTGGTGATCCGCGAAGCATGATTGGTCGGATTATTAACATTGCCCTAGGATTTCTAGGAGCAATTGCTGTTTTAATTATTATTTATGGCGGTTTTGTTTGGATGACCTCTAATGGTGAAGAAGAAAAGGTTAGTTCAGCTAAAAAGATTTTACGTAATGGTGTAATTGGTTTAATAATCATTCTTTGTTCTTGGGCAATTGCTACTTTCCTAATTAGTCGTTTATCTGGTGATGGCGGTGGCTATGGTAGTGGTTGTACAAACGGTGAAGTTTCCTATTGTGGTTGTGGTGGTTCCATGGTTTGCTATAACGGTTCTTGGGGAAGTTGTGTCGGCTCTGATTGTGGCGGAATTGGCCCCACTAGTTGTGATTCTAGCCCCAATCCTGGTTGTCAGGCAGTTCAATCTATTTGTGCTGACCAAGATTATTGTGATGACAGTGATTGTTCTTGTAAACCAAGGGGGAATTTAGGTGATCCTTGTGATGCTGATTTAAATACACCAACCTGTGAAGCAGATAATAATCGTTGTGCTGAATATTTATCTTGTGATGACACGACTTGTCTTTGTTTTGGCCCACCAGTGATAACTGGTATTAGTCCAGTGGGTGGTTTCTGTCAAGAAGATTTTAATAAATCTTGTTTAAGTGATGATGATTGTAGTAGTACTTGTAATCAAACTGTTCCTAATGGTGCTCCTGATAATTTTGTCACTATTTTTGGTAGTAATTTTGGTGAATATCTAGAACCAAATAGTCAAGTTATCTTTTTAGGAACTAATGATCCCCATAGTGGTCGACAACCAATTGAAATCAATCCTGAATGTATAAATACTTGGCGTGATGATCAAATTGTCATTGCTGTCCCTAGCGGGGTTAGCACGGGGGCAATTAAAATAGTTAATAGGGAAAATTTAGAAGATGCGACTGATGATGATTATGGTCCAGTGTTACCAGATTTTGAAGCTAATGATATTGTTCGTCCTGGTCTTTGTTATTTAGATCCTAATCAAGGTCTTCTTAGTTCAGAAATTGGCTATCAGGGCATTAATCTCTATTCTGGTAGTGCCTATTTTGGTAATTATGATAATAAAGTTCGAGGTTTAGATTCAGATTTTAATTACCCGGCTGGCCTATCAGGTACTTCAATCACCCCTAATATCCGCAGTGGTGAATCTAGTAGTTTTGTGATTAATAATATTAATGGTAATCAAGAAAGAAGTAATTATCTTCGTTTTGATAAAACACCAGAAGAGGGTGAGGGGCCATATATAATTTCTTTCTCACCCCAAGCCGGAACAGCCGGACAATACGTCACTATTAAGGGTGATGGTTTTGGTGGTGCCAGAGGTAATAATCATGTTTATTTTGAAACTGCCGAAGCTTCCTATACTTTCCCAGTTATTTGTGCAAACTCTGTTTGGCGAGATGAACAAATTATTGTGAAAGTTCCCAGTGGTTTAGCTGATGGTGATTATATAATTAAGATTGCTTTAGGTGATGAGATTATTGATACCCAAGAAATTAATCCTAACACTTTTGAAGTTGATAGCAGTCTTAGTCTTAAAACTAGTCTTTGTCGAATAGAGCCTAATCGTGGTCCAATTGCTAGTCCAGCTACAGTCTATGGGGAATATTTTGGTCTAGTTGGTAGTGATGGCACAGTTCAATTTAGTCCTGGACCAGATCAAAAAGTCTATGGAGAAATTGAAAAAGACAACGAAGCTGATTTAATTGAAGTTGAAGTTCCAGCCGGAGCAATTACGGGTCCGGTTAAGGTAATTAAAAATAGTGAATGGGGCAATGAATTGAATTTTGAAGTTGGTGAGTGTTTAAGCGATGAAGAATGTGACACTCAGGTTTGTTGTCCGCAAAATACCTATAAAAAAGGCCGTTGTGTTAATAGTTTGTCTGATTGTTTTATTGATATCCCTACTTCAGTTTTTGAATGGAGCTTTAATACTGGCTTTGGCAATGCTACCAGCACCCCATTTGATAGTTGTGCCATCATGGCTGATTATTATGGTGGTTGTCAGCAAGGCATCTTCTGTCCTAATGTCCCGGGAATTTGTTCTCCCTATGCTGGCGGTGGCAAACAAATAGTGGCTAATTGTGATTATTCCTGTGACACAATTTCTGGTTGTGGTGGTTTTGGTTCTAGTTGTAATTATGATGTCAATTCAAATAAATGTATTCAGGAAGGTCAAGATGGTCTTTGTAGTCTTCCTCAGGAAATAACCTATACTTTAGGAGAGACAAGCTATGAGGCGACTATGTTTTGTAATGCCTCTGGTTATTGGGAAATTAATACTACCACTTCTTGTCCCGAGGGTTGGATTAGATATGAAAATAATCGTTGTGTAAATGAAAGTGAAAATTGTAGTATATGTGAAGGTGAATTAGCCTGTGAATTGATTGGTACTGAAGGCCGTTGTATTTCTTCAACTATTTGTCCAGTCGGATCAGTTTGTGAAGACAATCCAGTGTTAGAGGAACCAGATAATTGTGTTGTGACTGAAGATCCCAATTGTGATTGTTGTTGTCGCATTGGCCAAAGCGCTTCCGATTGTTGTTCGCCATTAGAATGTACAGGAATTTGTGGTGAAGACACCGTTGATGATGGAGCTGGTTATGGCCGTTGTTCTGGCTGTGCTTTAGTGGGTAGTACTCAAGAAGAACATGATGCTGCTTGTAATTGCACCGGACATTCCGGTCAATATTGTGATATTAGTTCTGAACATCCCGAGGGTATTTGTGTAGATTGTAGTGGATTAAAAGGACAAGATTCTTGTGATGATCATAGCTCTGTTTGTTGTTTTGATAGTAATCGTACTTCAGATCCAAACGATGATTATTGTCGCGGTGGCTCAGGAGAGATTATAAGTAATGATCCTAATAATTCTAACTTTGGTTATTGTGCCTATTATAATTGTGAAGATCCAAACGCTGTTCCACCTGGTGATCCAGCTGAATGTGCTTCTTCCACGCCAATAAAAGTAGGTTTATTTGAAGATATAGAATCTTGTGAAGTTGGTTGCGCTAATAATCCTGGTGGTGACTATTGTTCCATTTTCAATGGTCAACCAATCGCTTGTATGGCGGAATCAATTTGTTGCTTTGATCAAGAAACTAGTGAATGTTATAGCGGAAACAGGATTGAGTTTGGTCAATATGAAGGCTATTGTGCCTATTATGATTGTGAAGACCCAACTGCTGTTCCTCCTGGTGATCCCACTCAATGTAATCTTGAACCTGATATAACGGGAAGATTTACCAATATTGACACCTGTACTTTACGTTGTGCCAGTAATGATGGTGGAGTTGGTCAGGCCTGTATTAATTATCAATCTGTTAATGATTGTGATTTTGAAATTTGTAGTTATCCTGGCTTTGCTTGTCTAGATTATGATGGTTCCCTAGGAACATATCCTGATTGTGGTATTTGCTGTTGTGATCCTAGCCAACCAGATGTTTGTCAAACCCCTCAAGCACCAGATCTATATTGTAATCCAGACAAGGGTAGTTGTTCTGGTCCTGACCGTGGTCTATGCTGTGGCTGTACTAATGATTTAGAGTGTGGCAATCAAGCCACGGTTGGTTGTGGTTCTGATAGTTGTTGTCAAGCCAGACCAGAAGTCCTTTCCACCCTACCAGAGAATGGAGCTGAAGATGTTTGTCGAAATGCAGTGGTAAAAGTTGATTTTAATCAAGCAATGGATTTCATTTCCTTTACTAATAATGTTCTCCTATTTGAAGAAAGAGAATATGGTGATGGTATTTGTCCTCCCGGAACCTTTGTTTCTGACGTTGGAGATTTAGAGGAGGTAATTAAGAAAAAAGAAAATTTATTAACTCGATTGACAAATTCAATTAGAAATATATTTAAACGATTTGATCAGTCAGCCCTAGCTGATGAACCAAGTCCGGATAAACTATATTGTGCAATCCCCGGAGCAGTTAGTGAAGAAAAAATTGGTAGTAATTCTACTTTAGTATTTGCTCCAAGTAAATTATTAGCACCAGAAACCACCTATTATTTCGTGGTTAAGGGTGATGAAGATTTAAATAGTCAATCAGGTGTTCTCAGTATAGTTAATATTGGCTTTAATGGTCTTGGCTTTGACCAAGGAGGTGGAGTTTATAAAGAAGGAGGATTAATTCAATTTAATGGCCTATCATATGAAAACTCTCATATTATTGAATTCTCTACCTTATCAGATCAGGGATCTAGGGCTGGTGTCTGCGCAATTGATAATATAGTAGTTTCTCCAGATTCTTATTTATTTAATAAATCTACCAATGATTTGAATGAAAATGACAATAATCCTAATAGTAGTACTTTTGATACTAAAGCTGATCGAGATAAAGTCTTTGCTGCTTGGGCTTATAGTTCTGACAGTCAACCACTGCAACCGATTTCTGGTTATTATTGGGATTGGCTTTGGGATGTAGGAGATATTAATGTAGCTACTTTAGCTACCATTGATTCTCTGCCGAATAATAAGGTTTTTGTTAATATTAATGATGCTGTGACTGATGATGAGACTAAGCTTTGGACAACTATTAATATGAATCGTTTCTTGGGTCCTGGTTGTAATCCTGATCCAAATTGTGTTTGTGCTGGAGATGATTGTTCTAATAATTGTTGTAATATTTATTCTACTGGTGATGGCTTATCTAAGAGCAGTGATCTCTATGTCTTTATTTGTAATAATCCTTGGCCACCAGTTAATAATGATGGTAATTGGTATCCTTGGTTTGATAATTGTGACAATTCAACCGGAGGAGCTTGCTCAAACTTTAATTATAAATTCTACTACTGTCGTGATGCTGGTGACCCCGGCACCTTAGATGATCTGCCCGCCATTATTAATCAAGCAGTTATTAGAGGACAGAGTGATAGTTTGGTTTGCAGTGCTGACAAAACTCCATGTGATACTTTAGGACTTAGTTGTGGCCCTGATAAAGATGGTGATGGCTCACCCGATGGTGTTTGTATCTGGAATATTCTAAAAGAATCATATTTTTTCCGAGAAGTTGTTCTGCCAGCTGGAGAAATAACTGATGTTATTGATAAACAAGTGGGTGAAGAAGTTGAAGTCTATTGGCGTTCAGCTGCTGATCAAGTATCTGGTTATAAGATATATTATAGTGAACAGGGAAGAGTTAATATGCTTACTAAAGAAGTTAATAAGGATGATGTTTGTCAGCTAAGTGGCTCAATCCTTAATTGCCAAACTACCATTGATGGTTTAATTAATAATCAAGCTTATATATTTAAACTCTCCGTTATTTCAGAAAACAACACTGAGAGCCAATTATCTAGTGAGAAAAGCGGAACACCAACTGATCAGACTCTACCCAATGTTCCAGTTGGCTTTCATCTAGATGGCTCAGGGGTTCCCAATGGAGTTTTGACCTTCCTTTGGGATGCTAATACCGATGATACTCTATTCTATCGTCTCTATCGAGGAGTTAATAGTAATCAATATGGTGAGTCATTTGATTCCCTTGATTACGCTACCACTTTAGTGTTTGATGAAAATCAATTTAGTATCGGAAGCAATTATTTTACCCTGTCAGCCATTGATGCTAATGATAATGAAAGTTCTAAGTCAGCTGAAATTGAAGTAATTATTCCCGTGAATTAAATTAATTAAATATAGACTATATGAGAAGTAATAAATTCTCAGCCATCTTAATAATGGTTCTGGCTATCCTTTTTCTATTATCAGCTGGGATTGTTTTGGCTGATGATAATAACAATAATCCACCCAGCGCAGCGCCAGCTTTGCTAACAGGTGAAGGCGATGCTATTGCAGTTCGAGTTGTTCCCAACCCTAATCACTACAGTGTTTATCGTTGGTATGAAAGCCAGGGTTTTCAAGGATCACCCCAAGCATTAATTGTTGATGGTTATGAAGCGGTTCGAGATGGACGAACAGTCTATGTTAATGCAGCCAACATTCTACCTGATAGTAAAACAATTTTTACTAACATCTATTTAATCTCATATAATCAAGATCCTAATGAGAAAACAGTTGATATTTTAGGCCAAATTGTTTCTCATTGGAAATTTAACAGCAATTTAATTTTAGATTCAACTTCATTGCCTACTTGTTCTATTTCAACTCTATTATGCTCTGATGATTCAAGTTGTCAGGCTGATCAATATTGTTCTGATCAAGGCCTATGTCTTTGGCAAGAAGAGCCCAATTGTTCGGTTGATGAAGATTGTCCAGCTAACTTTTTCTGTAATAGTGTTAAATCTAAAATCATTCGTGACTTAAAGAGAGTTGGTAAGTTAGAAGAGCTAAAAGAAGCTTTAGCTAAGTATAGAGATGTTAATGGTCGATATCCTCTTTTATCAGCTGGTACTTATATAGCTGGTCACACAGTTTCTGCTTGGCCTAGTTGGAATAATGCTTTTTTATCAGGTTTAGCAGTCACGCAAAGTTTTATTGACCCTATTAATCGTTTAGGTGAATGTCCTGATTTTGATCAACAAACTTGTTGGAATGAAATCACTAAACGGTTTGTTTATGAGCCGACGTCTGATTATTTAAAACTACCGGCTGATAGTTATGCTTTTGTTTATTCAACTGATGATAATGGCTCTGATTATAATCTTTGCGCAGTTATGGAAAGTCGTGATTTATCTGACCCCGACTTAGGTTATCATTTCTCTCCTAATGATCCGGCTGCTCACCAATGTGTAACGGCAACTGGGATTACTTCTGGCGGTCAAGGAGAAAATACTGCTCCAAGAATTATTTCTCAGGCTTTAGTTGGTGAAGCCAATCAAGAATATAACGGATTTATTAAAGCAATTGATGATCAAGATAATCCCATGACCTGGGTTTTAACTCCAGTTAGTTCTAGTTGGCCAGATTGGAAAAATAGTACTGCTAACAATGCCCCGGTTTTATTAAGTACTAATGATCCTAATCAAAAGAAAATTTATGCTGAAGAAGCTGGTGCCCCTAATACCTATTACATGCAATTAAAAATATCTGATAGTCAAGGTGCAGTCATGGCTACTGTTACGCCAATTATTATTAACAACCAATCACCATTTATTGAAGCTGAGAATGCTAATTATGTTTTAGATCCAGCCATGCCCCTAGATTATAGTTTTTTCTATTCTGATAATAATGTTAGTGGGAAAGCAATTGGTAGTAGCTCTAGCAGTGGGAACGGTAATGCATCCAATAAAACAGCTTTTAGTGGAAATAATGGTGACGGTCCAAGTAGTGGTGGTAATCAAAGCTCATCCACTAACAGTGGTTATTCAATCACAAAGATTAGTGGGCCCTTTGATATTTTAAATTCTAGCGGGATAGCAGAAACTATTACTTCAGTAGGGATTAATCGCTATAAAGTTAATTTTAATGGTCTAGTTTCTACTGCCCATAAATTCTATCGAGACACAGACTTTGTTTATGAGGTTAAAGTAACTGATAATTATAATAATTCCTCTACTAAAAAATTCACTCTACGAGTAATAGTGAACGATCCAGCTTTGAATTTTAATTGTGCAACTTCAGTACGAATGAATAATTATTATTCCTGTCGTCTTGGTCCACTGAAACAAGGTAATTATATTATTAGTTATCTTAGTAATGTTTTGCCAACTGGATTATATTTAGAAGAATCTCAAGGAATGGGCTCTCCTAATGGAGGCGGGTCAAACACTGATGGCCCAGCTGGTGGCGGTGACAATTATAATGATGAATCTCCAGATCGTACTAGTAATATTTTCCTAAAACTAGCTAATTATTTTGATAATTTTCTTAAACTATTTAAGAGCGATCTAGAAACAGAAGATGCTTTAGCGGCTTCTAATACCAATGCTCCTAGCTATATGTATTTACTTGGTACGCCAACCATTAGTTCAATTGGCTATCAAATAAATATCAAAGCAATTAATGATTATGGTGCCTCTAGTACTAAAGATTTCATTTTGAGAATTAATAATTATTGCGGTGATGATACTAAACAATTACCAAATTTAGAGAATCGAGGAGGAATCTATAATGATGGCTATGAAGATTGTGATGGGAAGGATGGTATTGCTCTAGGAGTAGCTGATAGTAGTATTGAAAAACAATATGCTTGTGCTACTGAAGGTGATACTCCTTATCCAATTCTCACTAATAGTTATTGTGTCTTCCTCTCTCCAATTGATGGCGGTGGTTTTTGTGGGGATACATATTGTCAATCAATAGAAAATGA
>CAYXNV010000006.1:0-50668 GCA_964466835.1 uncultured Gammaproteobacteria bacterium | reverse complement strand
GGTTAGAGCGCTACGTTGACATCGTAGAGGTCGCCCGTTCGAGTCGGGCCGAGTCCACCAAAAACATTTCTAATAAACTAGAGGTGTTTTTTGTTTAAATTATTTACTTTTATCTTAATAATTGCTAAATTATATACATATGCTTTTTTCAAAAAAAACAAAGAAACAAAATCTAGTAACTGAAAAAGAAGCTCCGGCAATTAGTGAATGGATTGAAGAAGAGCCAGAAGCTGAAGGACAGTTAGCGATTGATGTATATCAAACTGATAAGAAAATAATAATTAAATCTACCATCGCTGGCGCTAAGCCAGAAGATTTAAAAATATCCCTACACAATGATCTTCTCTCTATTAAGGGGCACCGAGGTTCCAGCACAGAAATTAGTGAAGAAGATTATTTATATCGGGAATGTTATTGGGGTTCTTTCTCCCGTTCAATCATTCTTCCCTCAGAAGTAGATAATAAACGAGTAGAAGCTGAATTAGAAAATGGAGTACTAACAGTTACTTTATATAAAAGTAAACCAGGCCAAATCAAGGTAAAATCCAAAGATTAATATGAATAAAAAACGGCACCCAGGAAGAACCATTGTCGCTCTAATGGTTTTTTTGTTGCTTGTTTTCTCAATCAGCAACTATCTAATCTGGAAAAAAAATTACTATCATCGTGTCTATCCCGGCATAACACTGGGTGATTTTGATTTGAGTGGACTAAGCTTTGCTGAAGCAAAAGAAATAATTGCTAAACAAACCAAACAAATAGAAAATAATGGGATAACATTTAAATATAATGATAAAGAAATAGTGCTTGAATCTGTTGTTTCTTCCTTTGATTCTGACTTATCAGCCCCCACTCTATTCTTTGATATTAATGAAACGACTGCGCGAGCATTTGAAAATAAAATTAGCCAAAACTTTTGGGATTATTTAGATCACAAATTGAAATCAAAAGAAAAAAGACAAATCACAGCTGTTTATACTCTAGATGAAAAATTAATAAAAGAATTAATCACAGAAAATTTCCCTGAATTAGAAATTCCTCCAATTAACGCTCAATTTTCTATCGTAGATAATAAAGAAGGAGAAATTAAATTAAAAACTAGTCCTGAAAGAATTGGTAAAGAAATAGATTATGAACAAATATTTTTTAATTTAAAAAATAATCTAAATCTACTCAAAGAAGAGGTTATAATTATAAAAACTCAAACTAAGTATCCAGAAGTGAAAGAGGCTGATTTAAGTATATTAGAAGATGAAGCGGAAAAAGTTATTAGCAAAGGGAACCTATCATTAATCTTTGGTAAAAAAACCTGGAGAATAAAACCAGCTAAACTAATAACCTGGTTTATCGCCAAAAAAGAAAAGAAGAAATTAATATTATCTCTTGATTCTAATAAAGTAAAAGAGTATTTAGAAATTGAGGTCGCCCCCGAAATTGATAAAGAAGTAATTAGACCTAAATTTGAAATTGAAGACAATAAGGTGACTAGCTGGATTACTGGTGAAGATGGTCGAAAATTAAAAATTGAAGAAAGTTACCTAAAAATAACCAAGGAACTATTAGTAGGAGAAAGAAAAATTTCTTTAGAGATAGAAGATATAACTAATGATGAATATATTCCTGAATCTGGCTTCCAAATTAAAGAAATAATTGGTACTGGCTACTCTAATTTCGCGGGCTCACCAGATAATAGGCGTCATAATATTAAAATTGGGGCTGATTCTGTTCATGGAATTTTAGTTAAGCCTGATGAAGAGTTTTCTTTGGTCCAAACACTGGGGGTAATAGACGAAACATCTGATTATCTACCAGAATTAGTTATTAAAGGAAATGAAACTATCCCAGAATATGGGGGTGGTCTTTGCCAAATAGGTACTACTATCTTTAGAACTGCCTTAGCTTCTGGCTTACCAATTACTGCCCGACGTAACCATTCCTATCGCGTTAGCTATTATGAGCCAGCTGGCACAGATGCGGCCGTCTATGACCCTTGGCCAGATGTTAAATTTATGAATGATACTGGTAATTATATTCTAATTCAAGCCAGGATAGAGGACCGTAATGATTTATACTTTGATTTTTGGGGAATTAAAGATGGCCGAATCGCTACTAGCACCCAGCCAACTATTTTTAACATTGTAAAACCTGAACCAACTAAAATTGTAGAAACAACTGAGCTACCACCAGGAGAAAAAAAATGTACTGAACATTCTCATAATGGTGCTGATGCTTATTTTGATTATATTGTCACTTACCCTGAAGGAGCTACCACCACCCCCCTAAAAAAGGAAGTGCGCTTCACCTCTCATTACGTTCCTTGGCAAGAGGTTTGTCTTCTTGGTGTAGAAGCTACCAGCACCGAAAAAATAGCTACTTCAACTATAGAGAATTAAAAACACAAATTAATAAATTAAAATAAAAAGAAGGCCATTTATTGGTCTTCTTGTTTATTGGTCTTCTTGTTTGAACTTTATTAGAATTCTGTGTTTAATAGCGATCCCGCTATCTCAATTCTTCTTTTATAAGTTGCTTTAATTAACTCCCTGACATTGTTAAAAAGAGAATTAATTAAATTTTCTATCTCGTCCTTTTCATTCTTGTCATATTTTACAACATTAGCAAGTGATCTCTTCAATGTTTTAAAATATGTTTTCAATGTTGCTTTAATCATATCTTGATCAACTTCTGGATATTTTTCTGCAATCAACAATTCAATGCCCTTTGTTTGCCAAGCAAAACACTCTAGCAACATGTCATAATTGACATTGAATGAGTCTGCTTGACCATATTTTTCTTTTGCCTCTTTAAACCCGACATCTATTTGCAGAAAAAAATTCATGATAATCATTTGAATAGTTTTCACACCAAGAGCCACCTCATGAGCTTCATTTATTTTTCTCTCATATTCCACTCGTTTAGAAAGTAACCGGTCTTTTTGAGCTGTTCTATTATAAGAACACCAAAACACTAAAAAGGATCTGATAGTTTTGGTTTCTTTCCCAAAACGTTTAATAAAATAAATAACCAAGCCAACTGTTGCCATTAAACCAGCGCCCCACCAAAAAATAGTGGATATACTCGCTGTTTCTTTTATGGATTGTATATGAAAAGCAATAAAAATTAAAATAATTATTAATACTAGGAGCAAGGCATAGTAGATAAGCTTTGCGTATTTTCCTAAGGCATCAGCTCTCAATTCTCCCGCCCCTTTTTTAACTTCTTTAAGTAGTAATTTAACATCTTTTTTCATCGTTATCTAAGTTTTAGTTTATATTTTCAAAGTTCAATATTAATATAATATATTAATAATATTTATATAGTTTGTCAATGAAACAAAAAACAACTGTTCAAACAGTTGTTTTTTTAATATATAAGTATTTTTTTATGATTTAACCAATTCTCCCTCTACTACTGTATTATTCTTATCTTTATTATCATCTTTATCCTTCTTTTTCTTTTGAGACTTAAACACGATTACTTGCTGCACAGCTGTTAGAAGAGTGACTACGAACCAATATAAAGTTAAACCACCAGGAAGAGAAGCACCAATGAAAACTGTTAGGACTGGCATGAAATAAAGCATTTGCTTATTCATGATGGCAGCCATACTTTCATCTTTAGAGCCAGGAGTTTTAGTCTTGGGTTTTTTAGCAATCATCATTTTAGCTTGCCAAAATTGAGCGACACCAGCTAAAAGAGCTAAATAGATATTCTTTTGCGCTAAATCAACAAAACCAAAAGAAATTGTATTAATTGTTTCCGGTCGATAAATAAAAGAATAGACTAAATCTAAATTATTATTAACACCATCGCGGAAGACTCGATAAACAGCAAACAAGAAGGGAAGTTGGATTAATAGAGGCAAACAAGAAGAAAAAGGATTAACTTTATTCTCTTTATATAACTCCATCATTGCTTTCCCTAGTTCTTTTTGGTTGCCTTTATATTTTTTCTTTACCTCATCAATCTTTGGTTGTAAATCAGTTAAAGCTTTTTGAGATTTAATTGATTTCTGCCCCAGGGGCCATAAAACAACTTTAATAACAACTGTTAAAAGGATTACGGCGACTCCAAAATCACCAAAAGAAACAGTGTTGTAGAGCCAAACCAATAGATTTAACAGGGGTTGATAAAAAGCAACCGTGAAAAAATGAATCATATAAATTTATTAATAATTATTTAACTGGATCGTTACCACCCTTGTTCCAAGGATTGCAACGTAAAATCCGCCAACAAGTCATTATTCCTCCTTTAATTACTCCATATTTCTTGATTGATTCTAGCCCATACTGAGAGCAGGTTGGATGAAAGCGACAAAAACCATGGGGATAAAGGGCTTTTAGCGGACCATGGTCAAAAGATAGGGTTTTTTGATAGAAACGAATTAAAACAATTAGAAGCCTGCGAGGAAAATATTTTAAGTAATTTAACATAAAAATTAAGGTTTTTCTGGACTATCTTTATAAATTTTCAGCTCATTTAATCCTGATAATAAAGATTTTTTAATTTCATCAAAATTTTTATCTAATATTCGCGGAAGAACAATAATAACTAGATCATACCCCTCTTTAAATAAAGGTATTTCTTGCTTGATAATTTCTCTAATTTGGCGTTTAAGCTTATTCCTGATTACAGCCTTTTTGCTAACTTTAACCCCAATTAAAACACCTAAACGAAAATCTTTTAAATTATTTTTGGCTAATTTTAGTCCAAAAACATCATTATAAAAAGACTGACTGTTTTTGAAAACTTGGTCAAAGTCTTTATTTAAATTTATTCGATTCTTCTTCTTTAGCATGTGAAGCTATTTAGAAAGTTTTGCTCTTCCTTTGTCACGACGACTCTTTAAAACATTACGTCCATCCTCGGTTTGCATTCTCTTGCGAAAGCCATGTTTTTTCTTAGCACGACGCTTATTCGGTTGATATGTTCTTTTCGGCATAAACTAAATTAAACTTAAGATTAAACTGTGCCTATAAGATAACACTTATACTAATAGGTGTCAACAAAGGTTTCTTGTCTAAGTTATACACTTTTTATCAACATATTTTAAACAAGCTTTAGCCTTGTGAGAAAACTGTTTATTTAATATAATTAGAAAATAAACTTTCTAAAAATTTCTAATCCTCATAAACTATGACCAATGAACAAGTTTGGCAGGCTGTCTTAGGAGAAATCGAAATTAGCTTATCTCGAGCTAATTTTATTACTTGGTTTAAAGACACTTTTATCTCTTCTTTTGAAAACGGCCGGATAGTCATTTGTGTCCCCAATGCTTTTGTAAAAAAATGGCTAGAAGAAAAATACCACAAAAACATTCTAAATGCTTTAGAAAATGTTGTTAAACAAAAGATTGAAGAAATCATTTATAAAATTGAATTAAAAAAGGGTGGCAACAACAATTCTTTCCAAATAAAAAAAGCTGAAGAAAAAAACGAAGAAATAGTTGAGCCTAAAAAAGAAAAAATAAATAATAAAATTAATTGTAATCGTTTTGGTTTAAACTCTCGCTATATTTTTGAAAATTTTATTGTTGGGAAGGGAAATGAGTTAGCCCATGCTGCTTGTTGGGCAGTAGTTAATAATTTAGGGAAGGCTTACAACCCTCTTTTTATTTATGGAGGCGTTGGCTTAGGTAAAACTCATTTACTCCAAGCAATCGGTAATGAAGTCGCTAAAAAAACTGACAAGATTCTTTATACTACTAGTGAAAAATTTACTAACAACTATATCCAGGCTGTTCACACTGGAAAAGCTAAAGAATTTAAGAATTTATACCGTAATGTTGACTTATTGTTAGTAGATGATGTCCAATTTATGGGGGGAAAAGACGGTACCCAAGAAGAATTCTTTCACACCTTTAATGAACTACAACAAAATGACAAACAAATAATTATTACCTCTGATCGTCCGCCAAAATCTATTCCTGCAATTGAAAAAAGATTGATTTCCCGCTTTGAGGCTGGAATGGTGGCTGATATTGGTAAGCCAGATATTGAAACTAAAATAGCTATTTTAGAAAAAAAGGCAGTAGAAAAGAATTATGATTTAGATAAAGAAATTTTAACCTACATAGCTGAACATGTTCAAAATAATATCAGAGAATTAGAGGGCGCATTAACTAAAGTAGTCGTCTCTCATCAATTTAAAAACCTGACCCCAACTATTAAAAGTGTAAAAGAGGTTCTTAGTGATATTATTTCAAATATTCAATTAAAATCATTAACACCAAAAGAAATAATTGAAGCGGTTGGCAAATTCTATAATGTAAATTATAAAGAATTAACTGGTAATAGTCGGAAAAAAGAATTGGTTGGGCCTCGACAAATAGCTGTTTATTTAATTAGAGAAGAATTAAATACTTCCTACCCAACTATCGGTCAAGAATTAGGTGGCAGAGACCACACTACCGCGATGCACGCTTATAATAAGATCGCAAAAGAAATAAGAGAAAAAGAAAACGAAAAAATAAAACAAGAGGTGGAATCAATTAAACAATTATTTAGTGCTAGCTATTAAAATCTGGGGAATAGTTTGTTAATAAAGTGTTAATTCAAACTGGATTACTTTTAATAAAATGTTGATAACTTAAACCCATTAAAAATTATCAACAAATAGTTCAATTTTAACACCCACCTTAACCTCAAGTTTTAAACAGCTAAAAACAATAAAAACACTAATAAAACATTATTAAAATTAAATTAAACCTAACTTATCCCCTCCCTTATTATTGTTATTATTTAAATATAATATATAGTATAATAAATATATAAACATATGAAATTTATCAGTTTACAGGAAAATCTAAAAAGAGGTTTAAATATAGTGGGGCATATAACCGCCAAGAATATTAATTTACCCATTTTAAATAATATTCTAATAAAAGCAGAAGAGGGTAATATTGAATTTATTGGGACTAACTTAGAAATTGGGGTGATTCATAAGGTTAGAGGAAAGATTGAAAAAGATGGTCAGTTTACAATTGATTCAAAATTAATAACAGAGTATGTTGGTTTGTTAAGCGGTGGAGAAAAAGTTAAAATTGAAGAGAAAGATAATGAGCTTAGGGTGGAGTGTGGTAATTATAGAACTAAAATAAAAGGTGAGTCAGCTAAAGAATTTCCTCTTATTCCTACTATTCCTAAAGAAATCCACTATAGTTGCGGAGTGGATGAGCTAAGAAGAGCTTTAAATAGTGTTGTCTTCGCAGTTTCTAATAGCGAGAACAGAATTGAATTAACTGGTATTCTATTCTCTTTTAATAAAAAAACTTTGAAATTAGCAGCCACTGATAGTTATCGTTTAGCTGAAAGAGAAATTAATATTAAAACAAATTCAACTGAAAACGAACAAAAAATAATTGTCCCTGCTAAAACCGTTCAAGAGTTGTTAAGAATTCTAAATAATTTTGGTTCAGAAGGAGATGATTTAGATGAGAAACAAGAAGTAAAGTTTTATTTATCAGATAATCAAATTTTATTCACTGTCGATTCAGTTGATCTAATTTCGCGTTTAATAAATGGTCATTACCCCGACTATAAACAAATTATTCCTGAAAAAATTCAAACAGAGATATTGGTTGAACGGTCAGAGTTAGTAAGAGCAGTTAAAGCTTCAGCGCTATTCTCTAAAACAGGAATTAATGATGTTAATTTACAATTTTCTAAGGACAAAATTATTGTTTCTGCTTTTTCAGGACAAAGCGGTGAAAGCCAGGTTGAGTTAGAGGCTGAGATTAGTGGTGGGAATAACGAAGTGATAGTTAATTATCGTTATTTCCTTGATGGTTTAAATAATATTGAGGGCGATAGAGTAAAAATTGGGGTTATCAACAATAACACTCCCTGTGTGTTGAGGCCAGAAAAGGAAAATAATTATTTATATATTGTTATGCCGATTAAACAATAATGGGTTTAAATAAAAGATAAAAAAAACAGGCTTAGAAGCCTGTTTTTTGTTAATAATTTATTGAATTTAATTAACAGTTAGATTAATTTTATTACTTTCTAGGACATCACCATTCCAATCATGCAATCTGGCATAGAATAAATAGGTTCCGCTAGTTGGCGGACTGCCCCAGTTGATAGTTATGCTTTTTTCAGTTGGTATTATTCTTCGGACCACTTCAATTTTTTCACTGGTTTCTATTACAATATCTATCTTAGCAGTTCGTTCGGGGTTGTTTATTAGTAGTTTTATTTGTAAAGGAAAATCAATAGTGTTTAAAGCTAAACCATTGCTTGGTTCAACCATTTGGATAGAGTTTTTATCAGTAGTAATGTGGTTGTCTTTAATTAATAAATTAAAGTTGATACTACTTTCAGAGCAGTTTTCAATATCATCACAAGCTTTTACCCTTAGAGAATGAAAGCCATTGTTTAAAAAACTAATATCTTTACTAAACTCTCCTGGTTCACCCCATTTAGTTCCCCAGATATTATTATTAATATAATATTCAACTCGACCAATACTACGAGGAGCATTAGCTTTTATTTTGATTTTTAGTTCAGACTTATTAATGGTTTCATTTTTATTAGGAGAAAGAATTTTTAGAGTAGGTTTGTTTTCTTCATTATGGAAGCGGTCGTAATCTTCTGGTAGTTCTAATGAGGAGGTAGCGTTTTCTCCAGACCAAGTTTGTATTGCTTCCTCCCAAAGATCAAATTGTGAATCAAGGCTTGGGTTTTCAGGATTTTTCCCAGTTGGGTTTTCTTTATCAACATAGAAAAGAATATTGTGATGCACAGGAGCCATTCTTTCAATAATTAATTCAAGAGGAGTTAGTTCATTAGCTAATAGACCAGAACTAGAATCTATTTTAACTAATTCTAAAGGCATTTCTCCATCTAAAATAGCTTTTCCAGTTTTATATTCATCAGGCTCTTTAAAAACTTCAATCGGGGTGTCACCCAATACCTTTTTCATAAAATCATGCCAAATCGGACCAGCTAAAGTACTGCCGCCAGCACCATCAACCATTTTGTCATTATTGCTATTACCCACCCAGACACCAGTAACAATAGAAGGAGTATAACCAATCGTCCAAGCATCGTGGTAGTCGTTGGTGGTACCAGTTTTAGCCGCTACGGGGCGATCACCAAGGGTGAGGGGGTTGTTTTCGCCAAAAGCAAATGTGCGAGCGTCATTATCTGAAAGAATACTATTAATCATTCGGGCAACTTGAGGGGTAATCACCTTCTCTCGGCTTTCTTTATACTCTTCAATCACTTTGCCGTCTTTATCTTCCACTTTTAATATCCCCACAATTGGGCTGACATAACCGTCACGAGCAAAGGCGCTATAGGCGTTAACATGTTCTAGTAGTTTTACTTCTCCTCCACCCAACACCAAAGAAAGACCAAAGCGATTTCGAGGGTAAAGGGTGGTGTAACCCAAGTTATCAGCTAAATCAAGAACATTATTTATATTAGCTAAATAAATAGCTTTTACCGCTGGGATATTTAAAGAGCCAGCTAAGGCTTTCCTTATACTAACTGGACCATTTTCATTACCATCATAGTTGTGTGGTTCGTATGGCTCGTCAGGGTCGGTAGAGAAATTTGTGACTACGTCGTAAAGAACTGTATCAGGGGTGTAGCCCTTTTCAAAAAGAGCAGCGTAGACAATTGGTTTCATTGAGGACCCGGGTTGGCGAGGACGAGTAGAGACATTTACTTGGCCATCAATTTCATCGTCAAAATAATCACGAGAACCGATCATCGCTAATATTTGTCCAGTTTTAGGGTCAATTGTCACCAAAGAAACATTGCTGGCATTGAAATTTTCTTCGTATTTTTCGGTTTTTTCAGCGATTACTTCTTCGGCAATTTCTTGTTTATATAAATCTAGGGTAGTGTATATTTTTAGACCCTCTTGTTCAATCATTTTTTCTCCGTATTTTTCTGAGAGAATATTTTTTATATACATTACAAAGTGAGGGGCAGTGATGTTAGTTTCTGGCCCACGGAATTTAATTTCTTCTTCTTGAGAAGTCTTTCTTTCTTCATCAGTGATATATCCTTGTTCTTCCATTAGATCTAGAACATAATTTTTTCTTCCTAGTAATAAATCTTTGTTGGGACCATAGGGAGAATAGCGACTAGGAGCTTGTGGCAGAGCCGCCAGCACAGCTGCTTCAGCTAAACTAATATCTTGGACGCTTTTACCAAAGTATTTTTGACTAGCAGCTTCAACTCCATAGGCATTAGAGCCATAAGGGATTTCATTCAAATACATTTGAAGAATTTCATCTTTAGAAAACTTTTTTTCTAAGCGTTGAGCTAAAACGATTTCTTTTATCTTTCGAGAAATTCTTTTTTCCGGAGTGAGAACAGCATTTTTAATAAATTGTTGAGTTAGGGTTGAACCACCAGCTCGTTCATTGCGAAGAACGTTGGTGATTAAAGTTCTAAACATTGCCCAGAGACTGATGCCACTATGTTTATAGAAATTTTTATCTTCAATCGCTATCGCCGCTTCTTTCACATAATCAGGAATGTCTTCTAAAGAAACTAAGGTTCTTTTTTCTTCACCATGAATTTCGTAAAGAATATTTTCACCGGTACGGTCATAAATTTTGGTGCTTTGAGCAACCTCGCGGTTAATTAATTGATTTGGGTTAGGGATATTACGTGAAAGCCAGGCAACAAACAGAAAAACAAAAATAACAACAACCAAAAATAGAGTTATTGCGATTGAAAATAGTTTTTTCTTTAAATTTCTTATTTTTCTTTCTTTTCTCTTAAAACTTTTTCTGGAAGAAGTTTTTCTGGCTGGTTTATGTTTTTTTCTTTGATTTCTCCAGGTTTGAGTTTTTCGTTTTTGTAATTGCGGGATAGGCATAAATTAA
The DNA here is from genome assembly GCA_964466835.1 of uncultured Gammaproteobacteria bacterium. Classification (GTDB taxonomy): domain Bacteria; phylum Patescibacteriota; class Patescibacteriia; order Patescibacteriales; family UBA12465; genus UBA12465. The sequence goes on along the minus strand of CAYXNV010000006.1, from coordinate 39,819 downwards.
TAATTTCCTTAATATTATAACATTTTAATTAAACTAGCAAAAGGTTGGCTAATGTTAAATAAAAAAGGGACAAGATTGTCCCTTTTTGGCTTGATTTAACAAGACATGATGTTGCTTTTATCCAAATATAACCTTTCTAACTCTAACTGTTTAATCACAGTAGTTATTTTATCCTGAGTACCTTTGGGGTCCTCTTCTCCGGCCTTTTTTATTGTTTCAATTAGGGCTTCAACTTTCCCAGCAACATCATTTGTTTTCTTGGAATCAGCAGTTTGATTCATTTTTCCTCCTTTTTAAAATGTTAGTATTTATTTTGTTGTTAAATTTCTTAATTAAAAAACCGGCCAATTTTTAAGGCCGGTTTTAGATAGTATATAAATTAAACTATTTACACATCAAAACCAGCTTGATTAATAATAATCAAGCTGTTAATAATAATAGTGTTGTTAAGATTGTAGAAATCCATAAAATTATTATAGCTGATGGTATGATTTTGTCAAATTTTAGTCTATAATAAAGATGATGAATACTTTAAATAGTCTCCAAAATCCAAAAATAAAGAATGTTGTTAAGTTGTTACAGAAAAAGAGTGCTAGAAAAGAGCAAGGTCTTTTTGTAATTGATGGTCTGAGAGAGATAGAAGAAGCAATTAAAGCTAAAATAGAAATACAAGAACTATTCTATTGCCCAGAATTAAGTTCAGAACAACCACCAAAGATAAATAAAGAAAAGATTATTGAAGTACCAGAAAATGTTTTTAAAAAGATTTGCTATAAAGATAATCCAGATGGATTTTTAGCAATAGCGAAAAGAAAAGATTTAACATTAACAGACATTAAATTAAGCAAGGCCCCTTTGATAATTATTTTAGAGGCAGTAGAGAAGCCAGGTAATTTAGGAGCTATTATTAGAACAGCTTGTGCTATTGGTGTTGATGCAGTTATTATTAATGATAATCAAACTGATATCTATAATCCCAATGTTATCAGAGCTAGTGAAGGAAAGATATTTGCTAATCAAATAGTTGTGGTCTCGAGAGGGGAGACGAAGAAGTGGTTGAAACAGAATAATATTAAAAGTTTTGCTACCACCACTGACGCTGAAATAAATTATTCCGAACAGAACTTTAAGGAAGCAGTTGCTATTGTTTTAGGCTCTGAAGCAAACGGATTAAGCAAGGAGTGGATAGAGCAGGCCGATGAAATAATAAAGATACCAATGAAAGAAGGAATAGATTCGTTAAATGTATCAGTTTCAGCTGCTATTATTGTTTTTGAGGCAATTAGACAAAGAAGTATAGAAAGAAGTATAGATTGACAATGATGAGTCTTTCTATTAATATAAGCATAAAATATGCGCCCATAGTTCAACGGATAGAACGGGAGCCTTCTAAGCTCTAGATGGGGGTTCGATTCCCTCTGGGCGTACTGTATGGTGCCTATAGTTTAATGGTAGAACAGCGGATTGTGGTTCCGTTAGCGAGGGTTCGATTCCCTCTAGGCACCCATATAAAAACACCCCCTACTTTGGGGTGTTTTTTGTCGCCCCTTAAGGGGAATCTAAAAAATGTGGTAAAATTGAGATATGTCTATATTAAAAGAAATACAGAACAATAAGTGGACTAAGAATTGGTCTGGTCATTGGAAAACGCCCTTTGCTTCTTTGTATTTTTTGTATACAACAGATTTAGATAAATATATTGGTAGAAATTTGTCTATTAATTTGTTGGTGTGTGAAAAAGAATCAAGCTCAAATTATATAGTAAAAACTGAATTGGATGAATATTGTGAGTATATGGCTAATAAAATAAGCAGGGATAGTAGTCTTGCCGTCAAATGGGCTGAAGATACTGTGGTTACGGCAAAAGAATTAAAACGACTTTTAAAAACAGCTGAAGAAGAAGTTAGTTATCAAAATCTATTGAATGTTAAAAACAAGTTTTACGAACATATACCTCCTCATTTTGGCATTAAAAAAGTTATTGATTATCTTCCTTCAAGACTACAGGCTGATTTAGAGCCAACCCTGAGAAGCGCCAGAATAGAAACAGAAGATTTGTTTAATGAAGTAGATCGTGTATTATGTTTGTATGCTGAGCATATAGCGAAAGAAAAAAATTATTCTAAGAAGGTTTCTTGTTTTTTAACAGTTGATGAGATTTTAGAATTTTTACAAACAAAAAAAGCGCCAAATGAAAAAGAGCTTTCTATCCGTTCTCAAGGAATAATATTATTTTGTAGTAATCAGGAGATGAAATTGTTAAGTGGTGAAGATTTTAATCAGACACAAAAAATTTTGATTGGAGAGAGTAAAGAGCAACTTAAAGGGTCAGCTGCTTTTCTGGGTAAAGCCAAGGGTGTTGCTAGAATTATATTTGATCCATATAAGGTAAAAGAATTCAATGAAGGAGATATTTTAATAACTGGGATGACCAGACCCGAGTTCTTGCCGTTAATGAAAAAAGCTGGTGCATTTGTTACTGATGCTGGAGGGATGCTTTCTCACGCCGCTATAGTAGCCAGAGAGCTAAAAAAACCATGTGTTCTAGCAACAGAGGTGGCGACTAAAATTTTTAAAGACGGGGATATTGTTGAGGTAGATGCTAATAATGGGGTGGTAAGAAAAATAGATTAAGAGATTCTAATTTATGTTATTTTAAGTTATTGACAAGCAGTTAAATTTATTATAGCCTTATAGAAACATATAGATATTTAGTTAAACAGTTATTTAATAACGCATAAAAATTATTTAAAAATGATCACAGCAGAATTAACTTTTTTAAAGAATGGTGAGTCTAAGACCACATTTGCAAATTTCACAAAACAATTAAAGGATGCGTTTGGTGGAGTTACCTGCAATGCAGAATGTTTGAAGATTTCAGGAGAACTGGGGACATTAAGGCCAGAGTTTTATTTATCCGAAGAAGACATGAATCAGCTTGAGAATATGTCCAAACAGGCAGTATTACACGTTGAGAAAGTCGAAACGACAAAATTATTACCTTCAATTCAAAAGAGGGCTAAAGTAAATGACAATCCGGGAGATTATACGATTGTTGTTAAACACTCTAGCAGTCATTGGTCAGCTGTTACGGTAAAAGCACCAAAATATGAAGAAATTTGTGAAGCCCTGAAGAAGGTTTTGTCACCAGAATTCCATCAAACCCTGTATCCTTAACAGGAAAGATCAAATTTTAGTCGGGTTTAAATATCCGGCTTTTTTATTCCCCTTATGATTTATATGAAAAACAACTTCATTGCAAAGTAATTTTTTGGTATACTAAAATAGTTAACAGAATAATCAATTTTTATGAAAAAAACACAAATAGGATTTATTGGGCTTGGCATGATGGGCAAATACATGGCCAAGAATTTAATCAAAAATAATTATCAAGTTGTTGGATATAATCGTTCCAAGAAAGTTTTAAATGAATTAAAGAAGCTGGGCTTAGGTATTACCCAAACACCCAAACAAGTAGCTGAACAATGCGAGATTATTATTTTAATGTTACCTACACACAAAGAAACAAACGATGTAATTTTTGGCAAAAATGGGTTAGCTCAAGGTTTATCCAAAAACCAAATTATAATTGATATGAGCACATCTAATCCAGTGGAAACCACTAAAATAATGAAACGTTTGAAGAAGAAAGGTGTTATTATGATGGATGCGCCAGTATCTAGAGGTCAACAGGCAGCCATTAAAGGCACTTTATCAATTATGGTTGGGGGTGATAAAAAATCTTTTCAAAAATGTCTACCAATATTTAAGGCCATGGGAGAAATTATTGTTCACTTAGGCCCCTTTGGCTCAGGTATGTACGTTAAGTCTTTAAATAATTTTCTTTTCGCCATGAATTTATTAGCTAGCACTCAAGGATTGTTGGTTATGAAAAAAAATAAGATAGATTTTCGTAAGGCAATTAAAATAATATCTGAAAGCTCTGGAGATAATCAGGCTATATCCAATGCTATTAAAAGAAATTTAAAAGAGAAACATCCTGCCCTGGGCTTTTATCTCAAATATATGGCAAAAGACATGGATATATTTAATGAAGTTGTTAAAGATCAAAAAATAGATCATGTTCTTGCTAAACCAGTTTTAAATTTTTTCAATAAGATGAAGAAGAAATATGGCGATGAAGACGCGATGTATGTTTTTGAACATTCTATAATAAAAGGTAGAAAATAAATTTATTATTAATTTTAATATTATGACTAAAAAACAAGATAAAAGTGATTGGGCAACAGGTGGAGGCCTTTTAATGGGTATTGGTGCAGGGTTTTTCTTCATGCCCAGTAATCCCTTTGCATTCGTCGCTTGTCTATTATTAGGGCTAGGATTAGGACTTGTAGTAACAGCTTTAATTTCGAAAGGGAAGGAATAAAATAATTTTAATGTTTTCAAAGGAATTTTAAAAAATATCACTAATATTAGTGATATTTTTTGTTAACTATTTACATAATAGTTAACATATGTTAATATATGAATATAAAGTTAACAAAAATATGAAACAAGATAATATTAAAGATTATTTATCAGTTAAGGAATTAGCTGATAGATTAGGTGTTAGTAGGGTGACTATTTTTAAAAAAATTAAGAATGGTCAGATTAAAGGTGAAAAGATTGGAAGAAATTATATAATTCCTAAAAGTGAACTTGGTGAAACAGCTAATGAAGAGTTAACAGATAAGCTAAAAAAAGAAATTGAGAAAGGCGTAAACAAAGTAATTAGTGAATATGGCGAAACGCTAAAAAGACTGGGAAAAGAATAATTATATGACCAAAAATATATCTGTTAAAATTGTAAAAAATATTGCCCATGTTTTAGCTACCCAAACTATGAATTGGGATGAGCCTATACCGGAGTTTAGTACGAGATATCCAAATATTTTAGAAAGTTGTATTAATACTCCATTCCAACGATATGGTGGAAGGGAGCTCTATAAAGGATTTATTGCTAAAGCAGCCATATTGTTTTATTTATTAATTAAAAACCACCCATTCCAAAATGGTAACAAAAGAATTGCAATGACAACCTTATTAATATTTTTTTATCTCAATAAGGCTTGGTTAGTTGTTGATGAAATGGAACTATATAGATTGGCAGTTTGGGTAGCAGAGAGCCCTCCTGAAGCAAAGGAAGAAATGATAATTTTTATTTCTAAATTTATTAAAAGATATGGCAAGAATTTGGACAGTGTCAAGAATATAGGTTTACTATAAATATTATGAAATTAATCTATCTAAACATTTGGGGGGCTAAACTATATGAGCCTTTTATAGAATTTGTTAAAAAACATTCTAGTGAGATTGATGTTTTCTGTTTTCAAGAAGTTTTTTCTACTAATACAGATAAGAAAATTAGTAATGGCATTCGAACAAATATTTTTCAGGAATTAGAAAGAGTTTTATCCGAGTATCAAGGATATTTTGCCTCTACCCAAGATAATGTAGATATTAGAGGACCGGTTGATTTTGCCAATTCATTTGGTTTAGCTATTTTTATTAAAAAATCTATTAAAGTTGAAGAATGTGATGATGTTTTTGTGCACGGACGCAGGAACGGACAAACCATTGGAGCCCAAACTATGGGGAGGAATCTACAATACATCACTTTTAATAGTAATAATAAAAAATATACCATCGCTAATTTTCATGGAATTTGGACTGGGCAGGGGAAGGGTGATACTGATGAAAGAATAAAGCAGTCTGAGAGCATAAAGAAATTCTTAGATGGTATTGAGAATGATACAGTGTTGGGCGGAGATTTTAATTTATTACCCAATACTCAGAGCCTTGAAATAGTGAGAGAAGGGAGACGCGATTTAATAGAGAAATATAATATAACCTCTACCAGAAGCGGTTATTATGATAGGAGTGAAAAAATGGCCGACTATGTCTTTGCCTCGCCAGGCATAAAAATAAATGATTTTAAGGTTTTGCCGGATGAAGTTTCTGATCACCTAGCTTTATATCTGGATTTTGAATAAATATTAAACCGTTCCAATTGGGACGGTTTTTTGTTATTATTAAACTATAATTACCTAAAGATAAATATATGCTTATAGTTTGGATTTTAGTTTTTATTGTTTCTCTAGCAGTTTTAATTAAGGGGGCGGATTGGATGTTGACTAGTTCAGAAAGAATTGGTTTGGCGGCCGGATTATCTCCTTTTGTCGTGGGAGTGATTATTGTTGGTATCGGCACCTCTTTCCCTGAGGTAGTTTCTTCTTTAACAGCTGTTTTCAGGGGAGCAACTGATATTGTAACCGCAAATGCAATTGGTTCTAATATTGCCAATGTTCTTTTGATTGTTGGTTTTTCAGCTATATTTGGTCGAAGGTTAGTGGTAACTAAGAATTTAATTGATATTGATTTGCCGCTTTTAGCTATTAGCACAGTAATGCTTTTAGGGATTGTTTGGGATAGACAAGTGACAATGATTGAATCTTTATTGTTGTTAGTTTCTTATGTAATTTATCTCCTCTACACTATTTTCCACAGAGAAGAAGAGGGATTTGAACACCCAGCTGCTTTTTTACCTTCTCGTCAGGAACGACGCAAACATGTTCCAGTTAAAATAAAAAATAAAATTCCTATACCAAAAATTGTCTTTAGGGATGTTTTAATGTTAATTATTGGAGTGTTTTGTTTGGTCTTTGGTGCTAAATATTTAATTGAAGCAGTAATCCAATTATCAATTATTTTAAATGTTGCCGCTGGAGTTATTGCCATATCAGCAGTGGCCTTTGGCACCTCTTTACCAGAGTTAATAGTTTCTGTTAAAGCAGCCATGAGAAGGAAGGCTGAAATTGCTCTAGGAACAATATTTGGCTCTAATGTTTTTAACGCTCTAATAGTAATTGGAATTCCTGGTATATTTAAAGATTTAGAAGTTGATGAAAAAACTTTTTCTATTGGTGTCCCAGCCATGGCTTTCGCTACTATCTTATTTATTATCTCTGGTATATCGAAAAAAATATATCTTTGGGAAGGCGCAATGTATCTAATGTTATATCTATTATTCATTGGGAAATTATTCGCTATATTTTAATTTATAATTATGGAAAAACACGAATTTAAAATCGCCTATTTTAGTATGGAGATTGCTTTAGAGAATGATATTAAAACCTATGCCGGAGGCTTAGGAGTTTTGGCTGGTGATATTCTTAAGTCAGCCGCTGATTTAAGGTTGCCAATGATTGGAATAACCTTATTAAATGATCAAGGTTATTTTGAGCAAAAAATAAGCGAGGGCTCTCAACAAGAATATCCAGCTCCAGATTATAATTTTTCTAAATTAAAAAAATTATCAGAAAATATTTCTGTTAATATTGGGAAAGATAAAGTGAAAGTTAATGTTTGGCGGTATTTACTTAAAAATAAAGATAACTTTGAGATTCCAATTTATCTTCTGGACACAAATGTTAATGGCAATGATCGAAAGTATCGTAATCTTACGGGCCAACTTTATGGAGGCGATAAAGAATATAGATTAATGCAAGAAATAATTTTAGGCAGGGGAGGAATAAAATTAGTTAAAGCTTTGGGCTATAAAAATATTGATAAATTTCATATTAATGAGGGTCATGGCAGTTTAGCAACAATTGAACTGTTTTTAAATTGTGTTAAAAAAACTGATCAAGCCAAGGTTAAAGAGGTAAGAGAAAGTTGTATTTTTACCACTCACACTCCAGTTAAAATGGCTCATGACATTTTCCCGTTATCTCTAATGTTAAAATATCAACCAGATTTCCCAAGTAATTTATCAGGTCTAGTAAATAACAACACTGTGAACATGACCAAATTAGCTCTTTATTTTAGTGAGTATGTAAACGGAGTTGCTTTAAGTCATAAAAAGGTTTCTAGCAAAATGTTCCCCAGTCATATTATTCACGCTGTTACCAATGGTGTTCACTCTACCACTTGGACTTCGCCAGAGTTCCAGAAGTTGTATGATAAACATATCCCTAATTGGCGAAATTCTAGTCTGTCTCTTCGCAATGCTTTTATTATCCCTCTCCCTGAGATTTGGGAAGCACATAAAAAAGCTAAAAAACAATTATTTAATTATATAGAGAAGAGATATAACGTGAAATTACAGGAAAATGTTTTCACAATTGGCTTTGCCCGTCGTTTTACTTCCTATAAAAGACCAGAGTTGTTATTTATGAACATAAAAAGACTTTTGAAAATCCATAAAAAGGTGGGCAAGATGCAAATAATTTATGCTGGCAAAGCTCATCCTCATGATGAAGGTGGTAAAAAATTAATTGAGTATGTTCATAAAATTAAAGAGCAGTATAAAAAGGAAATTAAGATTATTTTTTTAGAGGATTATGAATTAGATTTAGCTAAGTTAATGGTGGCTGGAGTTGATATTTGGCTTAATACTCCACTACCACCCAATGAAGCCTCTGGCACTAGCGGGATGAAAGCCGCCCATAACGGTGTCTTGCATTTTAGTACCTTTGATGGTTGGTGGCGAGAAGGCTATATTAGAAATAGAACTGGCTGGACAATTAGAGGAGACAAGGAATCAAAAACAATTGGTGATATTAATAAACGAGATGCTAAAAGTTTATATGATTTGTTAGAAAAGGAAATTTTGCCAAGATATTATCAAACCCCAGAGAAATGGCGAGAAGCAATGCGCTTTGTAATTGGTGTTAACGCTTCTTTCTTTAACACTGAAAGAGTTGTCCAACAATATGCTCAGGAAGCTTATCTATAAGTAACGTTATAAATAATAAGATAAAAGAAAAAGGGATCCTAAATTGGATCCCTTAGATTTTTTACGAATGAACGTTAGTTTGCAAGTGGTAGAGTAAAAATAAATTTACTACCTTCTTTTGGCTTAGTCTCAACTCGAATTGTTCCACCCTGTTTTTCGACCATATCTTTACAAATTAACAGACCAAGGCCAGTCCCAGATTCTTCGGCAGTACCAGGAGTTGATATATCTTCTCCGATTTGGAATAATTTTTTTTGATTTTCTGGCGTTATTCCAATGCCATTGTCAATAACCATCACTTCAACCATTTTATTATTAGGAAGAGCCATAATCTTCACCTCTCCACCAGGGTTAGTAAATTTTATGGCATTAGCGATTAGATTTCTAAGAATTGTCTGCAACATTGAAGTGTCTGCTAAAACTTTGGTTTGAAAAATATTGTTTTTCAAAACAACTCCTTTTTTTTGGGCCTGAGCTCCATATAAGCTGATAATATTATTTACTTCTTTTTGTAAATCAAGCTTCATGGTGTCAATTTTTGTTGTATTCATTTGTAGACGAGCCCATTCAAGAAGATTTTCTAGGAATTCATGGGTTGTTTTAGCAGCCTCTTTGATCGTTCTAGCAATTTTTTGTACTTCATCGGTGGACATCTCAGAAAGGTCATCACACAAAACGTCTGATAATCCTAGAATAGAATTAAAAGGGCTTCTTAAATCATGGGCAACAATGGAAAACATTTTGTCTTTTTTTTCATTTATTTCTTTTAATTTGTTTTCCAATTTTTCTTGCTCAGTATGATTAATTATTACTCCTTTTATCTTCTTAAGTTTTTTATTAACAGCTAATGAAGATAAAAAAAGAATTCCAGGAAAATTTGTCCCATTAGCTCTTGTTAACAATCTTCTTGCGCCGAGCTCAGGAGGGCGCCCCTCTTTAATCTCTTGGAATATTTGTTTCACCTCTTCAAGTTCGTCATGATGAATGAAATCAAAGATAGTAAGACTTTTAGTGGTTTCGTAGCCAAATTCTTTTAGAGCTGCCTGATTGGCATAAATTATTTGGCCATTATTATCCGCCTCAAAATAGGAGGTGGGAAGCTCGTCCAATGAAACCGAACGGTTCTTTAGACGTTCTATTTTTTGGGGATTAAAAATAGCCCAAACAATGTTAATAATAATTTTACTAATTTTCTTCATGTTTCTATTTTTTAAAGAACGTTTTTATTTAATTATCTATAATAACACACTTTTGTTATTTTGTAAAGGGGGGAGGAATTTATCCTTATATTTGCTATAATAATAGTATATGAGTAATAATTTTATCACTGTAGATTTTAAGTTTTGGCGTTATCTGATTAATTTCTGGTCAGTCTTTTTTATTATCACTATTATCTATGATTTTTTAGCTAATAATGCTCATTTAGAAATTTTAAATATCCTGTCCATAGTTTATATTAGTGTATTAGCGATTTACGTTGGTAATAAGGAATTTGAGCGCTGGTATGATAATCATCGAGGAAAACATCCGGGGGAAGTCTTTGTTGTTGTTTGGACGGTTTTGGTATTCACATTGATAATTTTAGATTTTTCTTTTGAGAAATCATATCAATTGCCAGGTTCAGTTTTGTCTGCCTATGTAGCTGTTCTCACTATTTTAGCTATTACTAATAAATCCAAGGCGTTATATCATGCTCGTCGTCAGGAAAATAAATTAAAAAAATAAATTAACAAATAAATTTATGCCTACTAAAAAGAAAACTAATACCAAAAAGAAAACTGGTCCAACCACTGAACAATTTAAAGTTTATGGTCATGAGCTTTTAGAGAAAGTAAAAGCTTTAATTAAGGAAGGTAATGTTCGTCGAATTATCATTAAGAATGAAAAAGGAAAAGTGATGATGGAAGTCCCCGTGACCTTTGCTGTGATTGGGACAGTCTTTGCTCCAATTCTAGCCGCCCTCGGTGCTTTAGCCGCTTTAATGACTAAATGTACAATTGAAGTAGAAAGAAAATAAATTAAAAAATAAAAAAAGACTTATTTAAGAATAAAGTCTTTTTTTTATTTATCTATTTTATCAATTCTAAGACTTCATCTCGTTTTTCTTCCATCACTTCTTTGCTAACAGCTTCTAAATTTAAGCGAATTTTGTTTTCAGTATTGGAGCCACGAACGTTGAACCAGAAATTATCATATTCCACACTAATGCCATCAAGTTTGTGTATTTTTCCGTCTTTATATTTTTCTTCAATTCTTTTTATTACTGCTTCTTTGTCCTCTACATCACGATTAATTTCGCCGGAGATAGAATATTTATTATATTGAGAAACATATTCGGCCACACTTTCTTTTAAGGTAGAAAATTCTTCCAATAATTTTAGGATCATGATGGTTGGATATTCGAAACAACCGATGTCAGTTTGAAGAAAAAAATGACCAGAAGATTCGCCAGCAAAATAAATATCTTCTTTAAGCATCTGATCTTTTATTAATGAATGACCCACCCTAGTCATTACTGCTTGTCCTCCGTTTTCTTCAATTAAATCAGTGGTTATCTTTCCAGGGCGAACATCATAACCAATTTTAGCTCCTGGTTTATCACGGAGGAATATTTTTGCTAACAAACCTCGAATAAGAGCCGGGTTGATAAGATTACCTTGGTTATCAATAAAGAAAACTCGATCGCCATCACCATCAGTGGCAATTCCTAGATGAGCTTGTTGGGCAATCACAGAATTTTTCAGTTGAACTAGATTTTCCTCCTTTATTGGATCAGCTTCGTGAGCAGGAAAATTTCCATCTAGTTCAAAATTAAGACCAATCAACCTACCTGGAGCTTTAAAAAAGAGTTTTTCCAAATAAGGTGCTCCCATGCTATTAGCAGCGTCGGCAACAATTTTGAAAGGTTTTATTTTACTAAGATCAACATACTTCAAAGCATGTTCAATCTCTTCATCTAATATATTTTCCTTAATAATCACTTCTCCGGGAGTTTCAGCAGGGATAAAACGATTTTCTAACACCTTTTCTTTTAGAAATTCTATTCCAGTTTCTTGGCTAACTGCCTTTCCTTTGTCTCTAACAATTTTAAAACCATTCCATTCTTTAGGATTATGGGAAGCAGAAACAATTAATCCACCATCATAATTATATTTACCAACTGCGAAATAGAAAGTGGGAGTAGAAACCATACCAATATCTATCACTTTAGCTCCAGCTGTAGTTAATCCACGAATTAAGTTTTCTTTTAGAGCTGGGGATGACAAACGCATATCACAACCAACCACAATTTGTAATTGTTTGTCGGTTGAGTAGTCTGAATCTTTTTTTCTTAGTTCAACATAAGCTAAGCCCAGGAGATAACCTAATTCGTTATCATAATCTTGACCGTAGATGCCACGAATATCGTAGGCTTTAAATATTTCGGGATTGATTGGAAGCATATAACCAAATTCCTCCTAAGCCGAACCAGATTGCTAGTAATGATAGAATCCAGCCGACAAAAGGAATGGAGAATAATAACCAGCAAACAAGAACGCCCAAAGCCAGAGACCAGAAAAGGGAAATATTTTCTTTTTTGCCGATTTTCTTTATTAATAATTTACCAACTAAAATAGCTGTTAATATTTTAGCTAGACAGATAAGAATTATCCAAATTGCACTAATAATTAAAGCTAATGGAATACCGATTAATGTGAACGCAAGTAAGATAGCAACTGGTGGCACAACAAGCATTATTACTAAGCCAGGTAAAATAGTTTTTATGGGCTGTTCTTCAATTGTTTGTGTGATTTTAGGGGTAATTTTTTTCAACAGAAAGACCAGAACTAGACCGACTACTAGAGTTGAGAAGATAGCAAATAATTTTTTCCAAATCCAACTCAAGAACCAATTTTCCTCTTTATCACCAGGTAGTTTTTGTTCAATTGATCCACCAATTTTAGCTTGTTCAGAAATTCTAGCTTCATTACGACTAGTATAAATAACATCACCATTAATAATTGCTTCTGGTGCGATTATTAAAGCCCGATCAGAAAGTTTTTTTGATACTTTAATATTTACATCTTTCCCCAATTTACCAGAGATCAAAGCTTGTTCAGAGGCGCCATCAAGTCGGCCAGAAATATTGCCTCTGACTTCAACATTAGAACCAAACACTAAGGCATCCCAACCAATTCGAGCATTGTTTCCAAAAATAATATTAGAACCAAAGGCATTTACATTGCGAACAACTGAGCCGTTAAGGATAATGGAATTACCAGCTACACGGATATTACCACCAACCTCACCATTAACATTAATACTTTGAGCTACCATGGCAATGATATCACCATCCACACGACCATTAATGTTGATGTTTTGAGCAGCCGCAATTAAGTCACCACTAACCACGCCATCAATAGTGATAGTTTGACCAGTGGCAAATAAATTACCAGTTACAATTTCATCTTTAGCTACGTAGATAGAGTCGCCTGCTTTTGCATCAAAAGCATGGACAGCTGTTAGTGGTAATAGAAATAGGGCTAGTAATAATATAATCCCTAGTTTTTTTAATTTCATAAAAGCATTGTTAAATTATAAAAATTATTATATGATAATAGTTCAATTATACAGTAAATTTATGTCGGAAGCAATAAAAGAATTATTGGAAAAACATGGAAAAAATGTAAAAAATAGAGAAGATTTAGAGGTGTTAAGACGAAAAATTTGTCGGAAATATAATCTTCCTTCTTTACTTAATTCTGATATTTTAGCAGGATATCGGCTTTTATTACAGAAAAAAAAGATACGCAAAAATGGATTATTGGAAAAGGCATTACGGAAACGAGCTATTAGAACCATGTCTGGCATTGCCCCGGTAGCGGTTTTAACCAAAGCCTATCCCTGCCCAGGAACTTGTGCTTATTGCCCCCATGAAAAAGAAGTACCAACTAGCTATTTATCTAATGAGCCAGCGGTAATGAGAGCGATTCGTTGTGGTTATAATCCCTATAAACAAGTAGTGCTTAGATTAAAGGCTTTAGAGGCCAATGGTCATAATCCTACCAAAATTGAATTGATTGTCATTGGTGGTACTTGGAGTTATCTACCAATTAAATATAAATATTGGTATATCTTAAATTGTTTTAAAGCCGCTAATGATTATCAGAAGAAGAAAATTGACCTTAAAAGTGTTTATAGAAAAAATTTGAAGATGGAAGACTTTAAAAAGTTATTAAAAAAAGAACAAAAGAGAAATGAAATTGCTAAATATAAAATTATTGGGCTCACTCTAGAAACTAGGCCAGACTATATTGATAAAGATGAAGTTTTGGAAATGAGAGAATTTGGCTGTACGCGAGTAGAGATGGGTGTCCAAGCGGTTGATGATAAAATATTAAAATTAAATAAACGCGGACATGGGGTTAAAGAAATAATTGAAGCCACCAAATTGTTAAAAGATTATGGTTTCAAAGTTACCTATCATTTAATGCCAGCTTTACCAGGAGCAACTCCAGCTAAAGATTTAAAATTATTTAAGAAATTATTCACTGATCAAAATTTTCAGCCTGATCAAATTAAATTCTATCCCACTGTCGTTACTAAGGGTAGTTTATTATATCGTTGGTACAAGCGAGGGGAATATAAACCTTATTCTAACAAAGTTCTACAAAATTTAATTATTAAATGTAAAGCCCTCGTACCTAAATATGTTAGAATTATTAGATTAGTCAGGGATATCCCAGGTGAATCAATTATTGCTGGCAACAAAATTACTAATCTTCGTCAGGTGATGAAAGACCAGGGGGTTAAATGTAGCTGTATTCGTTGCCGTGAAGCTAGGGATAAAAAAATAGAAAAATATAAAATTAATATTATTAAATATCCTGCCTCTGAAGGCACAGAATATTTTATCAGCGCTGATAGTAAAAATAAAAAGGTTCTATATGGTTTTTGTCGCTTAAGAATTGATCAAAATAATGAAAATTATCCTGCTTTTATTCGCGAACTTCATGTCTATGGTGAATTAGTTTCAGTCGGTCAGAAGAAAAAAGTTCAACACAGTGGCTTAGGAAAGAAATTAATGATTGAAGCAGAAAAGATTGTTAAGAAAAATAAAATAGATACATTAACTATTATTTCTGGAGTAGGTGTAAGAGGATATTATAAAAAACTAGGGTATAAACTTAAAAATACCTATATGATTAAGGGGTTATAATAGTTTTGACAAACCCCTTTCCTTAAACTAATATTAAGTTATGGACTATAAGCATATAAAACAACAAGATCCGGCTATTTTAGAGATTATTGAACGTGAAGCTAAGCGTCAAAATGAAGAAATAGAGCTAATTGCCTCAGAAAATTATGTTTCTACAGCTGTTTTAGAAGCAATGGCGACTGTTTTAACCAATAAATATAGTGAAGGCTATAGTGGTAAACGTTATTATGGTGGTAATCAAATTGTTGATGAAGTGGAGGATTTAGCAATTGAACGAGCCAAACAATTATTTAAAGCTGAACATGTTAATGTCCAGCCTTTATCTGGTTCTCCCGCTAACGCGGCTGTCTACATGGCCTTTTTAGAGCCAGGTGACAAGGTGTTGGGGCTAAAATTAGACCACGGGGGTCATTTATCGCATGGGCATGATGTTAATTTTTCTGGACGTCTATATAATTTTGTTCAATATGGTGTTGACCCCAAAACAGGGAAAATCGACATGGAAGAAGTTAGAGAAGTAGCTCTACGAGAAAAACCAAAGATGATTGTAGCTGGTTTTAGTGCCTATTCCCGAGAAATTGATTGGCAAAAGTTCAAAGAAATTGCCGATGAGGTTGGTGCTTATACTTTTGCTGACATTGCTCATGTGGCTGGCTTAATTGCTGCCGGCATTTTAACTAATCCAGTGCCAATTTTTGATGTTGTTTCCACCACTACCCACAAAACTCTTCGCGGACCACGAGGAGCAATTATAATGTGCAAAGAAGAGTTTGCTAAACAAGTTGATCGGGCAGTTTTTCCTGGTATGCAAGGTGGTCCTCATGATCATATTACCGCTGCCAAAGCAGTCGCCTTTGCTGAAGCCCTAAAACCAGAGTTCAAAGAATATTCTAAACAAGTAATTGCCAATGCTAAAATAATGGCCGAGGAATTTATTAAATTAGATTATAAAGTTATTTCTGATGGAACGGATAATCATTTAATTGTAGTTGATTTAAGTAATAAAGATTTAAGTGGGAAAGAAGCGGAAAAAACTTTAGAGAAAATTGGTGTTTCTATATCTAGATCAACCATTCCTGATGATCCAAGACCACCATATAATCCTTCTGGAATCAGAATTGGCACCCCAGCCGTTACTACCAGAGGAATGAAAGAGGCGGAAATAAAAACTATTGTTGAATTTATTGATTTAGCTCTGAAAAATAAAGATAGTGAAGATGAGTTAAATAAATTAAAAGATAAAGTTAGGGAATTATGTTTAAAATTCCCCATTCCAAGTAACTAATTAATTATGGCTGAATTAATTAATGGTAAAGCGATTGCTGAAAGAATTAAGGATAAGATCGCTAAAGAAATTTATGACTTTCAAGGGCCAAGACCAAACTTGGCTATTATTTTAATTGGTAATCGATCAGATTCCCAATTATATGTTTCTCTTAAAGAAAAAGAAGGAGTAAAAATAGGGGTAGATACTTGTTTATATAAGATTGATAAAGATGAAAATGAAGATAAAATTTTAGAAACAATAAATTGGCTAAATAAAGATGAAGCAGTTGACGGGATTTTAGTACAACTACCTTTGCCAGAAAAATTTGATGCCAATAAGATAATTAAAGTAATTAATCCTAACAAAGATGTAGATGGTTTTCATCCCCAATGCCCAGATTATGTTCTTTCACCAGTCTTAGCTTCAATCAAGGCCTGTTTGGAGGAAATCAAATTTGAAGCTAAGGATAAAACGGCTTGTGTTTTATATAACTCAGATATTTTTGGCCAGAGTGTAAAGAAACTTTTAGAAGATTTAGGTTTGAAAATTTGTTCAGATAATAAATCAGTTGATGCTGATTTATTAATTACCGCTTTAGGGGCACCTCAATCTATCAAAAAAGAGATGGTTAAAGAAGGAGCAGTAGTTATTGATATTGGTATTACTAAAATTAACGATAAAGTATTAGGAGATGTAGATTTTGAAAGCGTTAAAGATAAAGTAGCCTATATCACTCCTGTGCCTGGCGGGATTGGGCCAATGACCATTGCCTTTTTATTTAAAAATGTTTTAGAAATTTATAAAAGAAAGAACAATAAATATGAATTTTGAAAAAAGACAACCGTTCGAAAATATTAAAACTTTCGAAGTAAATCCAGATGATATTCAAGATGTATCTAATTACTACCAATTTGAAATTAACCAAGGTTTTTCAGAGGTGCCCAAAGAAACCACTTTTGATAAAATGGTTGCTTTTAGGCAAAAGCAAATAAAAGAAAATCAATTAAAAGTAGCTAAAATCAATAAAGGTAATCAGATAATTGGCACTTCAGTGGTGGTTTTAGAGTCGGGTACCATGGGTAAGAAAATAAAACCAAATGAAGCTTGGGCAGCTGGAACAGTAGTTGATAAAAATAAAAGAGAGGAAGGTATAGGTAAAAAATTATTAGCTGAGCAAGATCGAATAGCACGTGAAGCAGGGAAAAGTTCTATTGTTACAGTTATTGCTAATGATAATTTTCCTAGTATGAATTTAAGAATGAAAAATGGCTATAAAATAGAAGGAATTGATGCTAGGGATAATGAAATAAATTATTTTTATCGTAAGAATTTATCAATAAAGGACAGCAATGATTATAGCAAGATGGATGATCAAGTCTTGGTTAATCCAAACGACCATGAGACAGTTGAAAAATTATTAGCTGAAGGATATTTAGGAGTTGATTTTATTCGATCAGAAGATCCTGAAAACGGGAATCAAATTTTATTTGTTAAAAAAGAACAATAAACACACCTAATGTCAGCAAAAAAGAAAAAACAATTATTAGAATTATTAAAGATTCATTTTGGTTATGAATCTTTTTTACCTGGCCAAGAAGAGGCGATTGATAACATTTTATTTAATAAGAATACAATGGTTGTTTTACCAACCGGAGGGGGTAAGTCAATGATTTTTCAGTTACCAGCTTTAGTGTTAGAGGGAGTTACAATTGTAATTTCTCCTCTAATTGCTTTGATGAAAGATCAAGTTGATTCCTTGGATAAAGTTGGCATACCCGCTACTTTTATTAACTCTTCTATTTCGATATTAGAAACAGAAAAACGATTACAAAAGATAAAATCAGGTGAATACAAATTGGTCTATATTGCTCCAGAGAGATTCTATAATCATAATTTTATCAGGCAGTTAAAAGATATTAAAGTCTCTTTATTTGCTATTGATGAGGCTCACTGTGTTAGTCAATGGGGGCATGATTTTCGTCCCAGTTATTTAAGATTAAAAGAGGCGATTAAATTAGTTGGTTCGCCGGTAGTTGTTGCTTTGACTGCTACTGCTACCCCAGAAGTACGGGAAGATGTTATTAAACAATTAAACTTAAAAGATCCAGAATTAGTAGTAACTGGTTTTGCTCGTCCCAATTTGCAATTTGCTGTTGTTTCCGCTGGTAATGGTCAAAAGCTAGATAATATTTTAAATCTATTAACCACTAACCCAGATTTAGGTTCGGGTATTATTTATGTTGGTACCAGATCTAAAGCTGATGAAATTGTTGATATACTGACAGACAGTGATGTTAAAGCGGTTGTCTATCATGCTGGCATGGATAGTAATAGTCGTGACTGGGTACAAGAACAATTTATGAAAGACCAGGCTCAAGTGGTAGTGGCCACTAATGCTTTTGGTTTGGGGATCAATAAAAAGGATATTCGTTTTGTTATTCATTTTGATTTACCCGGCACAATTGAAGCCTATTATCAAGAGGCGGGGCGAGCTGGTCGAGATAATCAAGCTAGTTTTTGTATTCTTTTTCATCACAAACAAGATCGTTATCTACGTGAGTTTTTCATCAAAGGCGACAACCCTGATCCGAGGATAATTATTGAAATCTATGATTTTCTTTTACAAAAGATAGAAAACGAGATTGATCCCAAGGCCTCAATCCTAATTACTTATGCTGATATTGCCCAAAGTTTGTCTGAAGCTGTTCCTGAAATGGCAATTGGCACTTCATTAAAGATTTTAGAGAAAGAAGGATATATTACTCGGCCCAATGAAAGAAACTCTAACTCTTTCTTGAAAATAAAAAAGGACTGGGAAAAAATATTTGAATCTCTTAGTAAACGAGCCAAGGTGCAAAGAGAAATAGTTGAAAAGTTAAGTGAAAAATATACTAAAGAGTTAAAATCTGGTTGGGAATTTAATCCTGAAGAAGTAGCAGTTGTCTTAAAAGTAAAAAAAGACTCATTATTACGAACAGTTAAAAAATTAGCTGAGAAAGAATTAGTTGAATATCGCCCCCCTTTTCGAGGGACTGAAATTAGAATCCTTAAAATAGTAGAGCCAGAAGATTTAAATTTAGATTTTAAAGCCCTTAAAGCTAAAGCCGCTCGAGCCTATGAAAAACTTGATGAAATGGAGAATTATGTCTATCATTTAGGCTGTCGTCAAGAATATATTTTAAATTATTTTGGTGATGCAGACTCTAAGCCTTGTAATCAATGCGATGGTTGTATAAAATTAAAGAAGAATAAGACCAAAACAGGTGAAGACTATCGTTATAAAGAGTATTTAGGGTAAAAACATATGAAACAACAAAATAATGATGAAAAATTTATTAAAAGGTGTATAGAGTTAGCTAGAGAATCTGTTGATAATGGCAGAAACCCCTTCGGTTGCGTTATTACTAAAGGTGGTGAAGTTGTTATCGAAACAAACAATGGTTCGATGGAAGAAATCACTCACCATGCAGAAATTTTAGCAATGCAAGAAGCAGTTAAAAAATTAAATACACAAGATTTATCAGAGTGCACTTTATATTCTAATTTTGAGCCTTGTCCCATGTGCGCCTTTATGATCAGAGAGCATAAAGTTGGGAGAGTTGTGTTTGCTCTTACTTCGCCATTAATGGGGGGCTATACCAAATGGAATATTCTTGGTGATAAAGATTTGTCTCAATTTAGTCCAATTTTCTCTGATGAACCAGAAGTAGTAATTGGAGTTTGTAAAGATGAAGCACTTAAAGCATTTAATGAGGTTGGCTGGACAATATCTTCTAAACAAAATGGATCAAAAAACTAGAGACAATTTGTTAGGATTGGTGGAAAGTAATTATAGAACAATTGCTGATGATTTTAATACTACTCGTCGTAAAGAAATTTGGCCAGAAATTAGAAAAGTAGCTGAGAAAATAAATAATGGCGATAGAGTTTTGGATGTTGGTTGTGGCAATGGTCGATTATTAGATGCGTTTAAAGATAAACAAATAGAATATTTAGGGATTGATAGCAGCAAAGAACTTATCCAATTAGCTAGAAATAATTATCCCAATGAATTTCTGGTTGGTAATTTGCTTGAATTAGCCTCGGTGCCAAATAATAATTTTGATTATATTTTTTGTTTAGCAGTTTTACAACATATTCCCAGCAGAGAATTAAGAGTCCAGGCTTTACAACAAATGAAGAGTAAGCTAAGACAAGATGGAGAAATTATTATTAGTAATTGGAACATGTGGGCGGGGAAGCACAGAAAATTAATTTATAAATTTTATTTTAAAAAACTTTTTGGTAATAATAAAATGGATTGGGGTGATATTATGTTTCCTTGGAAAAATTCTCAGGGTGAAGAAGTGAGTGAGAGGTATTATCATGCTTTTACCACCAGGGAACTAAAATCTTTAGCTCAAAAAGCAAAATTAACAATTATTGATTCATATAAAGATAAATATAATTATTGGCTAATATTAAAGTAAAATTCTCTATATTTAGAGTTATTTTTTTATCTTCTTGACACCCCCTGGGGGTATGTGATATAATAATGAATATGAAAACAACTGAACAAAGAATAAATAACATTATTGGGCAGCTAGAAGGAGTTAAAAAGATGGCTTGTGATAAACAACGAGATTGTTTTTCGGTTCTAATTCAAATGAAAGCAATCAAATCAGCTATAGCTTCTTTAATGGAAAAAACAATTGCAACCGAACTAGATCATTGTTTAGTTAGCGAAAAAGCAAGCAACAAAGATAAATTAGAAAAAATATTTAAAGAAATAATTAAAAAATAATAAACTAGATTTTTATTCTTCTTTTTTAGATGAATAAAAATAATAAATTTATGTCTCAAGCATTAGAATTAACCAAGGAAAACTTCAAGTCAGAAGTTTTAGAAAGTGAATTACCAGTTTTAGTAGATTTTTGGGCGCCTTGGTGTCAACCTTGTCAGATGATGGCTCCAGTTTTGGATGAGTTAGCCGGAGAAATCTCTGATAAAATAAAAATTGTGAAAGTTAACACTGAAGATGCTAATAATCAAGATTTGGCAATGGAATATCAAATTCAAAGCATCCCCAATATGAAGGTTTTTAAAGAAGGGAAAGTAGTTGGTGAAATTATTGGTTTGCGTAACAAAGAAACGCTAAAAGAAGAAATAGAAAATTTATTGAAATAATATATGAGTATTTTTGAAGATAATTTAAAAAGATTAAAAGAAGTTCAAGCGATTGAAAAGATTAGTGACCAAGAGATGGAATCACTATTAGAACCAGCTCAGATTAATTATGTTGAGCTAGATATTAAAGGGAAAAAATATCCTGCTTGGCGTATTGTCTATAATCGTGCCCTTGGTCCAGGTAAGGGAGGAATTAGATTCCATCCTGATGTCAGTGAAGACGAAGTCAAATCTTTAGCTTTTTGGATGGCTTTAAAAAACTCTTTAGCTGACATCCCCTATGGCGGAGGCAAGGGAGGAGTAAAATTTAATCCCAAAGAAGCTGATGTTGAGGAGTTAGAGTTAGTGAGTCGTCAATATGCCAATATTTTTAGTGAGCATTTAGGCCAAGATAAAGATATTCCTGCACCAGATGTTTATACCAATAGCCAAATAATGGCTTGGATGTTAGATGAATTTGAAAAGAAAAATAATAAACATGAGCCAGGCATGATTACTGGCAAACCAATTGAATTAGGGGGAATTACTATTCGCAGTGATGCTACTGCTCAGGGAGGCTATATCGTTACTAAAGAAATGATTACCAATTTTATACCAGATAAAAAAGATATTACGGTTGCTATTCAAGGCTTTGGCAATGCTGGCCTATTCATGGCTGAAAAATTATATAATGATGGTTATAAAATAGTGGCTGTATCTGATAGTAAGGGTAGTGTA
The DNA here is from genome assembly GCA_964466835.1 of uncultured Gammaproteobacteria bacterium. Taxonomy (GTDB): domain Bacteria; phylum Patescibacteriota; class Patescibacteriia; order Patescibacteriales; family UBA12465; genus UBA12465. The sequence continues at coordinate 17,733 of CAYXNV010000006.1, read as the reverse complement.
TATAACAATGAAGGACTGGATATTAAAGAATTAATTGAATTAAAAAATAGCAAACAATCAGTGATTGAATATCAATCAGGTAATAAAATTAGTAATGAAGAATTATTAGAATTAGGAGTTGATATTTTAGTGTTGGCTGCTTTAGAAAATCAAATTACTGAAGTGAATGCTAACAATATTCAGGCCAATTATATTGTAGAACTAGCTAATGGCCCTATTACCCACGAGGCTGACCAAATTCTTTTTCAGAATAATAAAATAGTTATTCCTGATATTCTAGCAAATTCTGGTGGAGTAATTGTTAGTTATTTTGAATGGGCACAGAATCGAACCGGCCAAATTCTTGATCAAGATTATTTAAAGGAATTGCTAGAAAAGAAAATGAGAGTTAATTGGCAAAGAGTCTACTATAAATATATTGAAGAAGAGAAAAAAATTACTTTAAGAACCGCTGCCTATATTTTAGCAGTTAAAAAAATACTAACAGCTGAAAAATATCGTGGTCGGAGTTAAGGTTTTAATATAAGATGGAATCTCTTATATAAAAAAGACCAGCTATATAGCTGGTCTTTTTGTTCTATTAAATAAATCTATTTAATTACAAGTCGCGGCAGCATTGTTAGTGGTGGTGTTAAAACCAAAACCAGGACTTGGTGAGGCGCTTGGTAGTTCAGTTTGACATTCACTTGGCTGGTCTTCAAAAGCATTACAGATTGTACCTAATAAGCTAGCAGAATCACGACCACTTCTAATTTCTTGGCCATTAATAATCAGAGTTGGTGAACCATTAACTCCATATTCAGTAGTATCTTCTTTATTAACATCAAATCCAGGGTAACTACCACGATAGCCTACTTTGTTTTCATAGTTATCGGTTATCTTATATTTTTTGTCAGTTTTAGCAGTACAGTTGTTTAATTTTCTTTGATTAATTCCTGTCTCAGTCAAACAAGCATCACTTTGACCATCTTTCAAAAAACAATTAAGGTAATCATTTAATTTATTTGGCTCTTCTTCTTGAATGCAGTATTGAACTAAATTTTCTGTTATTTCTTTTTTGTCATGCATAATGTAATCAACAAATTTTAGTTCAAAATCAATTTCATCTCCTAAAGTTTCTAAAACTGGCAGAATTCCTTTTTGCATCTGAGTACCATAAGGACAATAACTCATAATAAATAGCTCTACCTCTGGTTTATCATTTTTGGGAACATTAGTTGCGATATTAGCAGGATTGGCATTATTGGTAGTTTGCTTGCCGGTAATTTCATCAATGTCTAAACTTTGAGGAAAGAATAATTTCCCGTCTTTAGTTAGATATGATTCAACTACATCGTTAACAATATCAACTTTTAGTTTATATAAGCCATATTCAGCAGTGATTTCTTGAACAGTTGCTTTATTGCCACTTTGCATTAGGAAGTTATTAATGAATTCTTCCGCTTTTACTATCGCCTCTTCTTTGTTCAATAGTTTGCCCGGGCCTTTAAGGGATGAATAGCCGATAAAAGCTAAAACAATTACTAAAATAATTGGTAGAATAATACGAGTAAATGATTTAGAATTTACTAGTTTATTAAATTTTTTCTTCATAAATTTATAATTAGATTTTTATTAACTTATTTTATTATAATGTAAATAAAAAATAGCGTCAAAGCTAAAATAATGATTGATAATTATTATTATTTTAATTCCTTTAAAATAGCTTGCAATTCAGTTGGCAAATCTAAAGAAAATTTTTTCTTTTTTCCATCAAGGTCTTTAAAACTTAGTTCATCGGCAATTAGAAAAATTCTTTTGAGATCTATTTTTTTATTCTTTTCTTTAGTTTTCCGAGTTGAGTATAGATTATCACCGACCAAGGGGTGACCATAGGCGAAAAAATGAACTCTAATTTGATGGGTGCGTCCAGTTTTAATATTTACTTTTACTAAAGTGTAGTTTATTAGTTTTTTAATCACTTTGAATTCAGTAATTGCTTCTTTAGCTTTAAAGACTCCCTCAATATTGCCTCGATCACGACTTTGGGGAGTGCGACGGGTTAATAAATCCTCGGTATTTAATGGCATCGCTGCCATTTTGTGACCGCTACTTGATCTTTTAATAGTAAAATTAATTTTATCTTCTTCTTTAGCTAGTTGACCATGGACTAAGGCAGTGTAACTTTTGAAAACTTCTCTATTTTTAAATTGATCTTTTAAATCAAGAAAACTATTATTATTTTTAGCAACTACCATTAGTCCATTAACCTCTTTGTCTAGGCGATGAACTATGCCAGGACGAACCGGATCATCGCCAACCTGGGCAATGTCGGGATATTTTTCAAGCAAAAGATCAGCTAAAGTTTCTTCAGCGATATTCCCACCCTGGTGAACAGCTAAGCCAGCTGGCTTGTTTATTACCAAATAGTTTTCATCTTCAAAAATTATCTCTGGAAAATTATTATTCATATTTTAGAAATTAGTTCCTGGTTCATAGGTGGGACGATTACCACCCTTATCTTTTCTATTTAAAATCATTTTTAAATCTTCTGGCTTAATCCCTCCGAAACAATAGAGACAGAAAAAGTATATTAGAGCAGCAAGGACAATAATAAAGATTAGTCCCCCTAAAGTAGATTGGTATTGGATGGGGAACAAATAGATAACTAAACCCATTACTCCAGCAGATAGAATTGATTTTAAACTAACTATTAGGCGGGGCAGAAAATGACTGTTTTTAAAGACACAGTAGATACAAAAGATAGCAATCATTACTTCACTATAGATGGTTACACTGGCAGCCCCGATATAGGAATATTTAGGGACAAAAATAAAATAGGCGGTTAAAGCGGTAATACTAGTAAAAATATAGAAACGGATCACCTCCCTTTGTTTGTTTAAAGCAATAACAGCATGGGAGAAAATTGTTCCTAAAAATATAGCAGCTACAGAGAATATTAAAATTTTTAAGATTGCTCCCGAAGCAATAAAATCACGACCGGCGATTAATGACATTACTGGATCAGCTAGAAATTGAGCTCCAACTACCAGAGGGATGGCAATCATTGCCATAAAATCAAAAGATTTTTGTAACACTTTTTTAAAATATTCACGATTATTATCCAACCAAGACATAGTTAGGATTGGCAGAATAATTCCGGCGAACATAAAGGGTAGGGTAGTAAGGACATCGATAATTCTATAGGCGGCTCCATATAATCCCACTTCTCCTGGTCCACGGAAAATAGATAATATTAAAGTGTCAGCTCGAAGGTAGATTAAGTTAAGGACAATAGTTACCGCCAGGGGCCAAGATCTAGTAAATATTTTTTTCCATAAAGAAAAATCAAATTCTAATTTTATTTTAACGAATTTAAAGGAGAAAAAATAGTGGAGAATAAAATTAATCGCTGCCGAGGCAATTGTGGCGAATAAAATTCCATTTAAACCAGCGTTTGAATCAATTGCTAAAATAACTGCGATAATTAATACTATTCGACTGGCGATTTCAGCAATTGAAACTCGATCCATGCTTAACTTTTTTTGGAACAAACCTACTAAAACTTGATTCAAGGCTGGAAAAACAAAAGAGATAGCAGCAATTAACACACCCCATTTAACAGCCGCGCTATAAGGGAAAAAGATGACTGATAATGGCGCTAAGCTAAGAAAGATTAATATTGAAATTAAGCGTAAACTGAAAAGATTATTTAATATTTTCCTTTCTTTGATTTTATCCTTTTCACCAGCGATCATTTGGGCAGTTATCAAGGTGATACCTAAATCAGCAATTACGGCAAAGAAGGTGAGGAAGGTTATTATGGTTGTATATTCACCAAAACCATCCTGCCCTAAGTAGCGGGTCATTAGGGCCAAAGAAAAAATCCCCAAAAGGGTGGAGACCATTTTGCCAATTATTTGGATGAAAGTATTTTTAGCAACGGCAGCAGCTAGGTTCATTTTCTTGTTTTTTTAGTAGTATTTCTATATAATATTAATATCTAAGACAATTATATCATATTTATGAAAATCACTAAAAAGCATATTTTTTCTTTTATTATTCTATCTCTTTTCTGTTTAAGTCAAGCTTTTATACTATTACCATTAACTTCTTCAGTACAAGCAGCCGGTACAGAAACCCTGCTTGAGACTCAAACTGGCTTAAATGAAATTGGGCAGGTTTTTGGGAATGAAAAAACTGATTTAAGAATAATCGCTGCTAAGATAATTAATATTATTTTAGGTTTTGTAGCAATTGTCTTTTTAGTGTTGTTATTAATTGCTGGTTATCGTTATATGATGGCTGGCGGTAATGAGGAGAAGACTAAATACTCAACTACTCAAATTAGAAACGCAATTATTGGTTTAATGGTCACCATGGGTGCTTGGGCAATTTCTCGTTGGGTTTTACTCCGAATTAGATCAGCGGTAGAGAACAGAGTTGACCCTTGGTATCCGATTTAAAGAATTTTGACAAAAATCCTAAATATGCTATTATATATACAAAGCTAGTTGTTTTTACAATTAGCTTTTTATTTATCTAAGTTAAATATTAATAAATAATAATATGTCAGATATAAGCAATGCTATTAAGCAACTTTGCGAAGAAAAGAATCTGGATTATAAATCTGTAATCACTGCTATTGAAATGGCTCTAGCAGCTGCCTATCGCAAAGACTATGGTGAACGCAATCAAAATATTAGGGTTAAATTTGATCCCAAGACTGGAGAATCAGAAATTTTTGATGTAAAAACAGTAGTTGAGGATCTTCCCGAAGAAGAAGAGGCTGAGATGTTGAAGAATTTATATAATCCTGATGTTAAAGAGATAAAAAAAGAAGAGATTAGGGAAGAAGAAAAGATTAGAGGAGAAAGAATAGAAAGAAAAGAAGAAGGAGAGGAAGAAGTAAAAAAATTCAATCCCAAAACAGATATTCAATTAAAGGAAGCGGTTATTCTTAAACATGATGCTAAGATTGACGATGAAATTACTACTGAATTACCTATCCCCGAAAGTTATGGTCGCATGGCTGCTCAAACTGCCAAACAGGTTATTATTCAGAAGTTAAGAGAGATGGAAAGAGATATGGTTTTTGATGAATTTAAAGGCAAGGAAAATGAAGTTGTCGGTGGTATTGTTCAACGTCGTGAAGGTCGTTTCGTTTTTGTTGATTTAGGTAAAGCAATTGGTCTATTGCCAGCCGAAGAACAAATATATGGTGAACGCTATAACCCCGGCGAAAGAGTTAAGGTATTTATAAAAGAAGTGCGAGAAGGACATAAAGGTCCAGAAATTATTCTTTCCCGTCGCTCTGAAGAGATTCTTAGAAAGATATTTTATTTAGAAATACCAGAGGTTGCCAATGGTTTAGTTGAAATTAAAGCAGTTGCTCGTGAAGCTGGCTCTCGTTCTAAAGTAGCTATTTATACTGAAGCAGAAAATGTTGATCCAGTTGGTTCTTGTGTTGGCCAACGCGGTTCTCGCATTCAAACCATTATTAATGAGTTGGGTGGTGAAAAAATTGATATTATTGAATATAATGAAGATCAAGCTAGGTTCATCGCTAACGCCCTAGCACCAGCCCAGATTCTTAACATTGATCTAGAAGAGAAAGAAAAAAAAGCAGTAGTCAAGGTTAGTTCTGATAAGTTATCTTTAGCAATTGGCAAAAATGGTCAAAATGTTCGTTTGGCAGCTCGATTAACTGGTTGGAAGATTGATATCATTGAAGCTACTGAGGATGGCAAAGAAAAAAAGGTAATTAAAGGTGATGAAGAAGAAGATGATTCTAAAGAAAAAGAAAAAAAAGAAAAAAAGACCGAAAAGAAAACTAAAGAGAAGGATGATAAGAAAGAAAAAAAGACTACTAAGAAAAAAGAAGATAAAGATGAAGAAAAACCAGAAAAAAAAGAAATTAAGAAGAAAACCACTGCCAAGAAAAAAGAAAAGGAAGAAGTAAAAAAAGAAAAGAAAACTACTAAAAAATAATTATAAATAATTTAAGAAAAGTATGTACACAACAATATTAATCTTTGGAAGCGCTATCTTAGCTATCATTTATGGCATCTTAGTAGGCGCTTCTATCCTTCGTTTACCAGGTGGCAATGAAAAGATGAAAGAAATTGCTAGTGCTATTCAAGCGGGTGCCAAGGCCTTTCTTAATCGTCAGTATAAGACAGTGGCATTTGTAGCAATTATCTTATTTTTAGTAATTGGCTTTTTGTTAAATTGGCCAACCGCTATCGCCTTCTTATTGGGCGCAATTTTATCTGGTCTCACTGGTTATATTGGTATGTATGTTAGTGTTAGAGCTAATGTTCGCACTACTGAAGCAGCTCGCAAAGGTTTGCCAAAAGCAATGAGGGTGGCTGTTAAAGGCGGAAGTGTAACTGGCATGTTAGTGGTCGGTTTAGCCTTATTAGGTACAGCTGGCTTTTATTTTATTGGTAAAGAAATGGGGCTTGAACATAATCTAGAAGCTTTAATTGGTTTTGCTTTTGGTAGTTCATTAATTTCTATCTTTGCTCGTTTAGGTGGTGGTATCTATACTAAGGCAGCTGATGTAGGGGCAGACTTAGTAGGCAAGGTTGAAGCTAGTATTCCTGAGGACGATCCTCGAAATCCAGCTGTAATTGCTGATAATGTTGGTGACAACGTTGGTGATTGTGCTGGTATGGCCGCCGACTTATTTGAAACTTATGCTGTTACTTCCATTGCTACTATGATTTTAGGAGCTTTAACTTTTTCTAGTGATCCTAATATTATTTTATATCCGCTAGTTCTAGGAGCAGCTTCTATTATTACTTCAATCATCGGTATTTTCTTTATTCGTTTGGGAAAGAAGAAGAATATAATGAAGGCTTTATATAAAGGATTAGCAGTAGCAGGAGTTTTAGCTGCAGTAGCGTTCTATTTTATTTCTCAAAGATTAATTACTGATTCAGCCATGAGCTTAAACATCTACTTTGCTAGTTTGATTGGTTTAGTAGTAACAGCCTTATTAGTTATCATCACTGAATATTATACATCTACTAAATTTAAACCAGTGAAAGATATTGCTAAAGCATCAGAAACTGGTCATGGTACTAATGTTATTGCTGGCTTGGCAGTGTCCATGAAATCAACTGCTTGGCCAATCATTGTTATTGTTATTGCTATTTTAGGAGCATATTTCTTTGCTGGCCTTTATGGTATTGCCGTTGCTGCTATGGCTATGCTTTCTTTGACTGGTATTATTGTTACTATGGACGCCTATGGCCCAATTACTGATAATGCTGGTGGTATTGCTGAAATGGCTGAGCTAGGAGAAGATGTAAGAAATATTACTGATCCATTAGATGCAGTTGGTAACACTACTAAAGCTGTCACCAAGGGTTATGCTATTGGCTCAGCTGCTTTAGCTGCTTTGGTTTTATTTGCTGACTATACTCACAAGATTATTACTGGTGGTGGTAATGCTGAATTTATGATTGACAACCCCTATGTTTTAATTGGTTTATTTATTGGCGGTCTATTACCATTCTATTTCGCTGCCCTATCAATGACTGCAGTTGGAAAAGCAGCTGGTGCAGTAGTAAAAGATGTGAGAAAACAATTTAAGGAAAAATTGGGAATTATGCAGGGCACAGAAAAACCAGATTATGGTCGCACAGTTGATATTGTCACCAAGTCAGCTATTAAAGAAATGGTTGTTCCAGCTCTAATCCCAGTTGCAGTTCCAATTATTGTTGGCTTTGCTTTTGTCGGTCATGGTTTAGAAGCTTTAGCTGGTGTATTAGTTGGTTCAATCGTAACTGGTATTTTTGTGGCTGTATCTATGACTTCTGGTGGTGGCGCCTGGGACAATGCCAAGAAATATATTGAAGACGGTAATCATGGTGGCAAAGGATCAGATGCTCATAAAGCAGCTGTGACTGGTGATACAGTTGGTGATCCCTATAAAGATACAGCTGGCCCAGCCATTAATCCAATGATTAAGGTTCTTAATATTGTCGCCCTCCTTATTGTTGCTTTGTTAATATAATTTAAAGAATATATTTGGATATAAAAAACACCCTTGTAACACAGGGGTGTTTTAATTTGATAAATTTCTTTTATCGACTTTGAAGATCTTTAATTGCTTCGGTAAAAACAGAATCTAATAAAAGGAAGTGGGGATTAACTTCTTCTGTTATTTGAGAATATTTTTTAGCATATTTTTGCTGTAAAAGAATTAAGCTAGAAATTAAAGTTTTAATATCTTCTTTGGGCACGAAGCTTTCTTTCAAAATCATAAGTGCTCCATAGATAGCACCAATGGCGATATCACGACCATCATTTTTTAGTTTATTTTCTAAATGACTCTTAAATTGATCTTCTATAAAAGGAACAATATTTTTATGAGACGGCAGGTATTCGTTTTTGCTCATTTTAGTAGTTTTAATTAATTATTGAATTGTAAAAGAATATATTATTTTATAATGTTTTCCTTATATTGTCAATAATAACTATATCTAAGCCTTGATTTTTCTCAATAAAGTGCTACAATATAAACTCATAAATAATAAAAAGCAGGTCTTTGGACCTGTTTATAATAACTATTAAACTATGCAAGTATCTAAAAAAGATTTAGAAAAATCACAAATTGAGCTCACTGTTGAATTAACCCTAGATGAGTTTAAGCCCTATATTGATAAAGGAGTAGAAAAAGTTTCTAAAGATGTAAAAATTGAAGGTTTTCGTCCTGGCAAGGCTAATTATGAAGTTATTAAGCAAAAAGTAGGAGAAATGGCTATCTTGGAAGAAGCTAGTCGTTTTGCTGTTAATGGTACTCTTGATGAAGTTATTCAGAAAAATACTACCAAGGAAAGACAAGCGATTGGTCAACCTCAAGTTAATATTACTAAATTAGCTCCAGATAACCCTTTCGTCTATAAAGTTGTCGTTCCGTTACTACCAGAAATGACTTTGGGCGAATATAAGAATTTAAATATTAAAATTGAAGAGGTTAAGGTTGATGATAAAGAGGTTGAAAAGGCTCTTAATGATCTCAGGGAAATGAGAGCGACTGAAGCGGCTGTTGATAGAGAAGTAAAGGACGGTGACAAGGTTATGGTTGATATTAAAATGCTATTAGACAAGGTGCCACTAGAAGAGAGTGGTGGTAAAGATTTGGCAATTATGATTGGTAAAGATTATTTTGTTCCTGGTTTTGATAAAAATATTTTAGGAAGTAAAAAAGGTGAAGAAAAAAAGTTTCAATTAGAATATCCTCAAGATCATCATAAGAAAGATTTGGCAGGCAAAAAAGTTGATTTTGAAGTAAAGGTAAAAGAAGTATTTGAAAGAAAACTTCCTGAAATGAATGATAAATTTGCTGAGATGTTTAAATTAAAGAACATGGAAGAATTAAAAAAAGGAATTGCTGATAATATTAAAGCTGATAAACAAAAACAAACAGAGAGTCGCAATGAAGCCGCTATGTTAGAAAAGATTATGAATAATACTAAGTTTGGTGATTTGCCAGAAACAGTTGTTGAAAGCGAAAGCCGAAACATGATGGCTGAATTAGAACAATCAGTTGTTCGTCAAGGAGGTAAATTTGAAGATTATCTTGGTCACATGAAAAAGACTAAGGATGAGTTGATGTTAGAGATGATGTCTAACGCTGTAAAAAGAGTGAAGTCTGCTTTAATAATCAGAGAGTTAGCCATCAAAGAAAAAATTGCTCCTGAGAAAAAAGAAATTGAAAATAAAATTGCTGAACTTAAAAAAATGTATGAAGGTAATCCAGAGGTTTCAAAGATGATTAATGAACCAAGCTATCATCATTATTTAAATAATATTTTGACTAACGAAAAAGTAATCGCTAAGCTCAAAGAATGGAATTATGCCAACCCTAGCGATAAACAAAAAAGCTAAATTTGATTATGAAATCCTAGATACTCATGAAGCTGGGCTCGTTTTGTATGGTCATGAAGTTAAGGCAATAAAAGCTGGTCAGGCTAGCCTTAAAGGAAGTTATATTAGCATTAGAACTAAGGACGGGAAGACGGAATTATATTTAATTAATTGTCAGGTTTCAAAATATAAACAAGCTGGCACCTTAGTTGATTATAATCAAACTAGAGAACGAAAATTATTATTAAATCGTTCGGAGATAAATCATCTATTAGGTAAAACAGGAGAACAAGGCTTGACATTGATCCCTCTCAAAATATATACTAAGCATAGTTTTTTGAAACTGGAATTTGCAGTAGCTAGAGGTAAGAAAAAATATGATAAACGCGAGTCTATTAAAAAAAGAGAAGTAGATAGACGATTGCGGTCATTAACAAAAAGAAAATAAATTGGGGATGCCAGGAATCGACAGTAGGAATTTTTCTAAACATTCGAGACGTGTTTAAGTTATAACGTAAAAATAACCTAACAAACATAACTGCCAAAATGGCAAAAGCATTCACTTGGAAGACTCCAAGTTATGCTCCTGTTATGGCCTAAAATTTGAGCCGTAACCATCAGTCCAACAAGTCTTCATAGTTGGTTACTGGTGTCATTTCATGAAGATAGATACTTCTTTGTTCTTTCTGAAGAAGTATTGAAGCAAGTGAAAGATAGTCTTGAACGCTTTTGTTTGGTTTTTGATGTTTAAGATGAATTAAAATAAATCAGACTATTCTTGTAAATGTGTTTAGTTAAGCCTGTTGGACATGGGTTCAACTCCCATCATCTCCACAATATAGTAGGTCCAGTGGTGGAACTGGTATACACGCAGCACTTAAAATGCTGTGCCGCAAGGCATGTGGGTTCGATTCCCACCTGGACCACATAATATGCGGGTGTAGTACAATGGTTAGTACGTATGCTTGCCAAGCATAAGACGGCGGTTCAATTCCGCTCACCCGCTCAATAAACAAAGCAACTCTTTATAGAGTTGTTTTGTTTATTGGTAAAATTTTTACTTAATACTGTTATATGATATAGTATAAGTAATATCAATAGTTCAATTTATGCGACAAGACAAAACAAAAGCAATACAATTAAGAAAAAAAGGTAAAAGTTATCAGTATATTTCTGATTTTCTTAATATCCCCAAGAGTACTTTATCTAATTGGTTTAGTAACGTTGAATGGTCTGAAAAAACTAAGAGTAATTTATCAAAAATGGCCAGAGAAAATGCTAGAAAAAGGATGATGATAATTAGTCATAAAAGACGAAACGAATTGAAAGAAAATTATAAAAGACAAAAAATTATAGCCGAAAATCAATTTAAAAAATTTGTAAAAGATAAATTATTTATTGCTGGTTTAATGATATATTGGGGAGAAGGAGACAGCAAGTTAGAAAATGGCATGATAAGGGTGGCTAATACAGACCCTTTAATGATCAAATTGTTTTATAAATTTTTACAAAAATATTTACCTAAAATAAGCCATAAAGCTAAAATTTATTTAATTCTATACCCAGATTTGGATGATAATAAATGTAAAAATTATTGGTCAAAGGAGGTTGGATTATCTCTAAATAAGTTTATGGGGAGTAGCTATATTCAAGGGAAATGCCCTACAAAAAGATTGTCTTATGGAGTGGGCAACATAACAATCAGTAGTAGGCTGTATAAAGAACAAATTATTGCTTGGATAAAATTGGTTAGAAGAAAAAATATTATATGAGCATATTATATTTTGTTTCAATTCCCGTTACCCGCTCACTATAATTTAGCAAGAAGCAGAGTTTAAAAGCTCTGCTTTTTGCTTTGTTAATGGGCTTAAATCACTTTGCCCATTATTATATGAAATAGGTAGATTAAGATTGAAATTAGGAGTGTTGACCACCTGTTGCCCAAAACTTAAAACATCTACCGCTTGTCTTAATTCTTTAGGGCTGAGGTGAGCATAACGCATAGTGGTTTGGATATCACTATGGCCTAGCAATTCTTGGATTGCTTTTAGAGATATTCCTTTTTGCGCTAAGTGCGAAGCAAAGGTGTGTCTAAGCACATGCCAACCAATTCTTCTAAATTCTAAGTCTTTACATAGCTTATGTATCTTCTTCACGTATTTAGCTTGAACTAGAAAAGTGTCATTTTCAGAAAATATTAATTCATTGTCTCTTTTTCTGTTGTGAAACATTTCTAGGACAGAATTAGTTAAAGGAATATGTCTATTCTTATTACTCTTAGTTGTTCCTAGTCTACCTCTAGCTACTGCCTTGTTAATAGAAAGAATCTTTTTGTTGAAATCAACATCTTTCCATGTGAGAGCAATTAATTCGCCAAAGCGAAGACCAGCATTGAGAGCTAATAGTATTAAGTCATGAAGATTGCCAGAACTATTATTTAATAATATTTCGCATTCTTCTTCATTAAGATAATCAAACTTATTTGGTGGAGTCTTGAGGAGCTTTATTCTTGGCATATTTTCCAATATTTGCCACTCTACAGCCGTGTCTAAGCATTTTCTGAGGATAGTTAGCTGATTGTTAATGCTTTTATTACACAGCTTTGTTTTTTGCTTTTCTCGTTTATACTTCTCAACCATTTGATTGTTTATACAATCTAATTTAGTTTTACCAAAGAAGGGGATTAAATGAACTCTTAATAATCCTTCTTTGTTTATAATTTCAGAATATTTGTTATTAGTTTTCACATATACATCAAACCAATACCAAGCAAATTGAGAAAACAATTGTTTGCTTTCAGATTTTTCTTCTTCTATGCTCTCTCCTCTAGATAGTTTCTGTCTAAGCAAGGCCTCGTAGTTTTTAGCTCCTTGTTTAGAATTAACAGGACTTCTTTTTCTGTATCTAAAGTTATTAAATCTGAAATCTATCCACCAAGAGTTTCGTATTTTTCTTACACTCATATATTTATTTAGACTGGTTCAATACGAATACTATCTAGATAATCTTTTATATCTCTTTCAGAAAATCTAATACACCCCTTTATTCTATAGAAAGGTATTTTTCTAGATTCTACCAATCTATATAGAGTGATTTTAGATATTCCTAAAGCAGAGGATACTTGATCTATGTTGTATAGAGATTCAAGAGTATTTAAACCAGTCATATCATTAATTGTTAAAGAGCAATACAGTGTCTTTCAAGTGAAAGTCTGAAACAACATTATATTACTCTATCAACATCCTTTAGTTTTTACAACAAAAATTATGTTTTTTATCTAACATTACTATTGGGCAAGAATAGTTTTCGTTAGATGTGTGGTTATAATCAAGTTAAGATATGTAGGGATCCTTTGACTTTTTGGGCTTGCTGTGGTAATTTAATATAATTCATTTTTATTGTTCATTAAACATTCATTGTCATGAGTAAAGATCGCGAAGTAATCATTTATTGGAAAAGCATACAATTTACTGTGACTATTCCTGAAGAATTAGTATGGACGTTCGCCCTAGCTTTTGGAGAAGAATTTGCGTGTGATGATACGCATTATGGACGAGTTCCTGCTAAGATTGATAGCTATAACTATCATCCTAACGGATATCATGTAAAAGTTAGTGTTTGGCTTCCTAAGGAGCAAAAATTCTATGACTTTCTTGAAAAATTCTGCAAGGAAAATAACTTGCCAGTTCGCAAGAAAGACTTAAAGCCAGGCATATCACATTAAATTACTCAAAGGCCTCGATAATCAAGAGGTCTTTTTTTATTCCCAAAACATTAGTTTAATAAGCAATCTTTTTTCGGCGTGGGCAATCGCCGAAAAAAGATATCGCTTTATCTATAAACCAAATGTTATTTAAAGAAGAGTAAAATAAAGATAGCATGAGCATGTTGACGAAAGTTGACGTCAACATTTAGGTCAATTTAAACAAGAGCTATATTTATTGATTAAAACTAATCAAATTTATGTCAAAGTAGCTTCTGTCAGCACCATAGCAAAATGAGTTTACCCTAAGTTACGGGGAAGATTTAGGGTAACTTTTTAGTGTGACTAATATAGGCTAAAAAAGTTTGGGAATTTGGGGTAATTTTTAAAAAAATGATTACAAACAAAAGAGAAGCTATTGACAATTATATCCAATAGGATATAATATGTTTGTATAACATAAAATATAATTTTATATGGAGGTTGTTTATTTTTATGATGAAGATTCAAAATACTGTCCAGTAAAAGAATATTTAAAACAATATTTACCAATAAATAAAGACAAGGAAAAAACAATTCAGAGAAAGCAAAAAATATTAGCTGATATTGATGCTAAAATTGATCATGTTAGAGAAAGCGGAGGAATACCTGCTCCCCCAATTTCTAAGCCATTACATGGGTATAGTTGTTTTGAAATCTTAAATCCAAAAGATGCAAAGACGGTAATCAGAATTCTTTATTTTAGACATCAAGACAAAGTAGTTCTTCTTCACGCTTTTGAAAAGCCTGCTAATTATGATACGGAAAGAGAACGAAAAAAGGTTGATAAACAAAATCAAATTGGTGAAAAATATTTAAATATATTTAAATTAAATCCAAAAAGTTATGAAAAATATGAATAACAAAAAAATAAATATTGATCCTATAGCTGAAGCTAGAAAGGGAAAATATTTTAATAAATATTCAAAAGAGGCAAAAGAAAGAATTAAGCTGGGTGTTGAAATTCACAACACTAGAGAAAGTTTAAAAATTAGTCAACAGGATCTGGCTAAAAAAGCGGAAACCACTCAAAAAGTTATTTCTAGAGTTGAAAATGGTGATGTCAATGTTGGCTTTTCTTTGTTAAATAGAATAGCAGATGTTTTAGGATTTGATCATGAAAATTGGGGTAGAGTTTTTAACTTTAATACTCCATATATAATTTCATTTATTGGAAGTAATACCGCTAGCTATAGCGTAAAAGAAAAAGACAAAACCTTGTCTTTAAATTCTTTATTAATTAATAATTAAAAATATGAAAAATGTTTGGTCAATAATTTGTAGTAATTCTTCTATAGATTCTCAAACTAACTCATTAAGTTTGTTTAACTGTATAGAAGAAATGAAGTTAGAGATAGATAAATCTAAAATGCCTAAGAGTGATAAGCTAGTTATTCCTGTTAATTTACAGCTTGTGAGCCTCTGGACTATAGACGATTTTTCAAAAGAAAATACATCAGATATAAAATTGGAGCTCATTGACCCCGCAGGCAAGGCTCTAAATGAGTTTTCTAATACTTTAAAGTCTAAAAAAGGAGATAAGAGGTTGAGAAGTATAACAAATATTCAAGGAATACAAATAACAGAAAGCGGAAAATATTTTTATAGAATATCTCAAAAAAAAGGAAATAAATTTGAAGTAGTTTCTGAAACCCCTTTGGATATTAATTTGTCATATAAAATATTAGACAACATCAAAAAGTAAATGAAAATTTTATTTGACACAAAAGTTGCAGAAGCGTATAAAAGCACTTCTCAAAAAATAAGAGTTTTAACAGAAGGCTGGGTTGATAAAGAAGTTTTTTGTCCTGCTTGCGGAACGAATATCAGTAATTATGAGAATAATAGGCCAGTTGCTGACTTTTATTGCCCTAATTGTGGCGAAGAGTATGAATTAAAAAGTAAAAAAGATTTTATTGGCAAAAAGATAGTTGATGGTGCGTACAGAACAATGATTGAAAGATTAAATAGTAGCGATAATCCAAATTTCTTTTTTCTTAATTATGACCCAATAAAATTTGAAGTGTTAAATTTTATAGTTATCCCTAAACATTTTTTTACTCCTGAAATTATAGAAAAGAGAAAACCGTTGTCTTCAACAGCAAGAAGAGCTGGTTGGATTGGGTGTAATATTTTACTTCAAGATATTCCCGATAGTGGGAAAATATTCTATATCAAAAATGGTAAACCAGAAAGTAAAGAAATAATTGTTTCTAATTGGCAAAAAACTTTATTTTTGAGAGAGACCAGAAATCAAGAATTAAAAGGTTGGATATTGGATGTGATGAAGTGTATTGATAAGTTGGGCAAAAAAGAATTTAGCTTACAAGAAGTTTATCAATTTGAAGAATACTTACAAAACAAACATCCAAATAATCAGCATGTAAAAGATAAAATTAGACAACAATTACAGTTTTTGAGAGATAAAGGGTATCTAGAGTTTTTGGATAGGGGTAAATATAAGTTGAAATAAAATTATGAAAATAAAAAAGTGTAAAAAATGCGGTGGAGCAGATTTTTATATCCAAGAAATTATTTTTCATGAGGCCTCTTTATCTCCAGAAGATAGTGAGTTAACAGTCTATAAAGAGAAAACTGATGGCATAGAGAGAATATTTTGTAAAAAATGTGATACAGACTATTCAGAAGATGATTTTGGTAAAATAAATTTTAGATAATTTATTGGTTAAAATTTATATCTACATGACAAAAATTAATTTAACAAAAGAAGTAAAAATATCCGGCTTTGTTACAGAGAATGTTCCAAAGGGTGGGGCAATAGTAAAGTTGGTGACAAGAAACTCAATGACCTCTGATGAGTTAAATTTTTATAAGTATATAGAGCAAATTTCAAATATTTTTTTAGGTCAGATAGGTGGTATAAATTATATATCTAACTTTCTGGCATTAGTCCACGAAGATAACACTGCCGAGGTTCATATAAATGATTTGGGGATACTGTTGAATATAAGTCCTAAGAGAGATATTAAAAAGGGCGAAGCTATAACCAGAAATGACATAGCGGATATAAAAAGCTTAAAATTTAAAAATATTAACATCAAAGAAACAGATAAAATTATTGTTTGTTTTAAAGTTGGTTGGAAGTTTGGTTTATTTTTTGATTTTAATAATAAGAAAAAGTTAAATATTGATGATATTTATAACGAACTTGGAAGTTTGTACAGATATTTAGAATTTCAATATGTCTATAATATATTAGAATCTAATAAAAAATTTGATGAACTGTTAAAGGACGGATGGTTTCCTTTTATAGAAATATTAGGAGATGAATATAAGAAAATAAGCAATTTGTATGTTAATAACAAGTTTAATCAAGAAAAAATAATTGCTAGTGTGGTAAATAAATTTGATAAAAATAGATTATCAAAGTTAACTTCAAAATGGTGGTCAAAAACGTTATATGAAGATAAAAAGCAAATTTTAGAAGCTGGCATAGAGGCATATCTATTAAACAACAATAAAGGATATATTAATTCTATAAAAACTTTACTATCTGAAATAGAAGGAATTATTAGAATAAAATATTTTAATGATACAAAAAATGATAAGATGAAAGCCAGTGAATTAATAGACTTTATTGTTGATAAGGGAAAAAACAAATCAGGATCGGATTATTCCTTGTATTTACCAATTCCTTTTCTTCAATACTTAAAAAAAGTAGTTTTTAAAAATTTTGATTTGAAAAAAAATGACATTGATATATCTAGACACAGTTCTGGTCATGGAGTAGCGAAAGAGTCAGAATATACAAAAGAGAGGGCATTGCAGGCCATTCTTTGTCTAGATCAGATATACTATTATTTAGACTAAATAGAAGTTATAAATCTATTTACCACCAAACACTGTATTGCCCCGCTATAAAGCGTTGACCATATGTTGCCCAGATAGTGATAAAAGTAGATAAATTGGGGTTGGTATAGATAAATATTGATTAAACAATAATTACCTAACAATAGACAATAATCCATATATATTGGGCTATTGTCTTTTTTATTCTCTTTGTTTCAATTCCCGTTACCCGCTCACTAAACAAAAACGACTCTGTAAGGAGTTGTTTTTGTATTGACTTTTCTCTAATTATATGATATTATATATCTATAAGTTAATTT
>CAYXNV010000005.1:0-52643 GCA_964466835.1 uncultured Gammaproteobacteria bacterium | reverse complement strand
AATAAAACTAGACTACGCTTTGCCCCCTCACCAACCGGTTTCCTTCATATTGGGAATCTTCGTTCCGCTCTTTTTGGCTATCTAATTGCCAAAAACCTAAAAGGAAAATTTATCCTTAGAATAGAAGATACTGATCAAAAAAGAGAAGTGGAGGGAGCGGTTGATAAATTGCTGGACATTATGAAGTGGATTGGGATTGAATTTGATGAAGGTCCCAATATTGGCGGAAAATATGGCCCCTATATCCAAACTCAACGCTTAGAAACATATGATAAATTAGCTAAACAATTACTAGAGCAAGATAAAGTATATCGTTGTTTCTGTACTGAAGAAAGATTAGAAAAAATGAGAGCTGATCAAGAAGCTAAGAAACAACCACCTCGCTATGACCGAGCTTGTCGTAATCTAAGCAAAGAAGAGATAGAGAAGCGTATAAAGATCGGTGAGAAGTTTGTTATTCGCCAAAAAATGCCTCTAGAAGGGGAGATAACGGTAAAAGATGAGCTAAGAGGCGAGATTAAGTTTAAAGCCTTAGATTTGGACGATCATGTCTTGATAAAATCAGATAATATCCCCACCTATCAATTCGCTAATATTGTTGATGATCACTTAATGAAAATAACTCATATCACTAGAGGGGATGAATGGCTACCATCTTTCCCTAAAAATGTACTACTATACCAAGCCTTTAGCTGGACCGTCCCTAAATTTATTCACTTACCCTTAATCTTAAACAAAGAAGGAGGGAAGTTGAGTAAAAGACAAGGAGATGTTTTTGTAGAGGATTATAAAACAAAAGGCTATCTACCAGAGGCAATTATTAACTTCTGCGCTCTCTTGGGTTGGCACTCTAAAGATGATCAAGAAATCTATACTCTAGATAAACTCAAAAAAGCCTTCAACCTTAATGGCCTTGGTATTAGTCCGGCTATCTTTGATTTAGAAAAACTAGACTACTTTAACGGCTACTACATCCGACAAAAAACAAAAGAAGAACTAACTGAACTTTGTTTGCCATTCTTAGAGGCAACTAACAGAAAAATCAATGACAAAGAACAATTAACTAAATTTGTCAGTCTGGCTCAAGAAAGAATGAAGAAGTTAGAGGATGTAGTTGAAATGACTGACTTTCTTTTTGTTCTACCTAACTATAAACAAGACCTATTACAATGGAAAGATCTTGAGATGAAAGAAATAAAAACTAATCTAGAAGAGATGAAGAAAAAGTTAATAGAGATTGATGAAAAAGATTGGACTACAGAATACCTAGAAAAGAATATTATCACTTGGCTTAAAGATAATAACAAAAAGAATGGAGACTATCTCTGGCCACTAAGAGTCTCCCTAACTGGCCTAAAGAACAGCCCCAGCCCCTTTGAGGTTGCTTGGGCTCTAGACAAAGAAGAGAGCTTAATAAGGATTAACAAGGCTTTGGGGATGTTTTAATTTTTATCTCTATGGAATTAATAGATATTTTAGATGAAAAAGGAAACAAAACTGGTGTTACTAAAACAAAAGATGAAATTCATCAGAAGGGATTGTTGCATTTGACTGCGCATGTTTGGTTTATTAATTCAAAAAATGAAATTCTTTTACAACGCCGATCAGAAGAAGCAAAGAATGATCCTGATATGTGGGATACTTCTGTGGGTGGACACATACTGAGCGGAGAAACTCCGGAAGAAGGAGCGTTGAGGGAAGTTAAAGAGGAAATTGGAGTTGATTTAGATATTACTGATTTAAAATTAATCGGAAAAATTAAAATTAAATTAACTTTGAATAATAGAACATATTTTGATAATGAATTTAATGACATATATCTTGTTAAACTAGATTTAGATATTAATCAATTAAATATTCAAAAAGAAGAGCTAAAAGCATTAAAATGGGTGCCAATATCAGAATTTAAAAAATGGGTTAAAGAAAGAAAGCCTGATTTGGTTCCGCACACAGAAGAATATGCTTTATTATTTAAACAAATTTAATTTTAGCTTTAGCTTATTTTTCTAAATAGTATTGACAAAACAATTTATAAACTATAACTTTTCAACATAGCTGATGGATGTGCCCGGTGCTGGATTAACCAGTGCACGGCGGCCGTAACTTTAACGGTCCATTTTAGAAAATCCATCAGCTTTTTTATTTCCTTAATTATCTATTGACAAAAACATATTTACGTAGTATGCTTTTTCAATATTCTAAAATTTATGTATCATTAAAATAAAGGAGGTCTATTATGCTATTACCTGGTGTAGCTAAAAATATTTTGCAACAATTACTCACAGCAGAAGAACAAGGTCAACCGATTACATTAGAGGAGGCGCTAAAAGAATGGGGCAGTGGATCCACATGGGAAGACCTGGTAGATGGAGCTTATATCTACCGAACACAACAGGCTGTGACTGTAACTCAAAGAGGAAAAGATTATCTTAAAGAGGGATAAAGCATTCAAGGTAAAAAATATACTAACACCAAAACAGGCTTTCGGGTCTGTTTTTTTATTTCTCCAATTCTATATTAACAAAAAGTATGCTAATATTAAATTGTAAACTTAAACACCATTTACAAAACACCTAAAAAGTGTTATAATTATAAGATGAAAAATAAACAATTCAAACTATTAATCCTTATCTGTCTTAGTTTTTTTATTGTCACCGGCGTAAAACAATCTACCGCCGTCTCTTATAGCACCCTAGATCAAGAAATTGAATCTTTGAATGTAAAAATACAGAATCAAAAGAAACAAATTAGTGATTTGAAGTCTCGTCAAGAGGCATTGCAATCACAAATTGCCGAAAAGAGAAGAGATAGTATTAATCTTCAGAATCAGTTATCAATTTTAGAAGATCGCTTAGCTAAAGCGCAATTAGATATTGAAAAGACTAATTTAGAGATTGATAAAACTAATTTAGAGATAAAGAAGATTGAAATTGATAGTGATAATTTAGATAAAGAGATTGATAAACAAAAGGATCATATTGCTAATCTCCTTCGCCTGGTCTATGAACAAGATCAAATCTCCACTCTAGAAGCTTTGCTGTTAAATAATTCTCTGGCTGAGTTCCTAAACCAAATTAAATACTTAGAAGATGCTAATAAAGAGATTGGTGAAAGTGTTGAAGAGTTAAAGCAACAGAAGATTCAATTGGAAGATAATAAATTAACTTTAAATGAAAAAAATGATGAATTAGGTGTTCTGAAAGGAAAACTAGAAGAAAAGAAAAATGCTCTAAGTTATGAACAAGAAAATAAAAACTATATTCTAGATCAAACACGTTCTTCTGAACAAGCCTATCAAAAACTTCTTCAACAGGCGAAAAGAGAACAAGCTCAAGCTGAGGCCGATATTGCTAGTGCGGAAAGATTGATTAGACAGAAAATGTCAGAAAAGGAGCGAAATCTCCTGGGTGCTAGTAATTCCACTATCTATTGGCCAGTACCAAAGAATTATGTTGTCTCCACCTTCCATGATCCTGATTACCCCTATCGTCGTATTATTGGTGAGCATTCAGGTATTGATGTCAGGGCAGGACAAGGAACTACCTTGAGAGCAGCCGCTGATGGTTATGTTGCTAGAGTAAAATTCAATAAAAATAGTAGTAATTATGCCTATATCATGATTATTCATAATAATGGTCTTGCTACTGTCTATGGTCATGTTTCGGCTGTCTATGTTGCATCTGATCAATATGTTCGCCAGGGACAAGCAATTGGTCGAACTGGTGGTACTCCAGGAACATCAGGCGCCGGCAGATTCTCTACTGGACCTCATCTCCACTTTGAAGTGAGAAAAAATGGTTTGCCAGTTAATCCTTTAGATTATTTACCTTAGATATATTAAAACAAAACAACCCTAATCGGGTTGTTTTTTATATAAATATGGAAACAGAATTTGAAGCTACTTTCACTAATATCAATAAAAATAAGGTGAGAGATAAATTAAAAAAGTTAGGAGCAAAATTAATTAAACCAGAGTTCTTTATGAAAAGAACTACTTTTAATTTACCAAAACAAAATCCACATCAGGGCGGTGATACCTGGGCTAGAGTCAGAGATGAGGGTGATAAAATTACCATGAGCTTTAAAATGATTACTGGCAATGAAATCCATCATCAAAAAGAAATTTGTTTAAAAATAGATGATTATGACAAAGCAGTATCTTTTTTAAATGCAATTGGTTGTGATCAAAAAGCCTATCAAGAAACTAAAAGAGAAATCTGGATGTATAAAAATGTAGAAATATGTCTTGATGAATGGCCCTATCTAGAGCCTTTTATTGAAATTGAGGGGGAATCTGAAGAGATAGTAAAAAAAATAAGTGAAGAGTTGGGCTTTGACTATAAAAAGGCTCTATTTTGCGCTGTAGACATTCTATATGAGAATAAATATGGTGTGCCTAAAGAAATAATTGATAATGATATCCCCAGAATCACTTTTAGTGACCCTAATCCTTTTTTGAAAAAATAATATATTTTTGCTAAGATAATAGTAAATATATGCTAACAACCCAAATTATTATTTTAGGAGTCCTGATACTCCTTTCTGGTTTCTTTTCCGGCAGTGAAACCGCTCTTATGTCTCTTAGTATGATCAAGGTGAAAGCCCTGGTCAAACAAAAGAGAAGGGGAGCTTTAGCTTTACAAAGGATTAAGAAAGATCCTCATAAATTAATTATTACCATTCTAATTGGTAATAATTTAATTAACATTGGTTCAGCCTCATTAGCCACAGTTGTCTTTACCGATCTTTTTGGTTCTAGTGGATTAGGAATAGCAACTGGTATTATGACTTTCATGATCTTAATCTTTGGGGAAATAACTCCAAAAACTTTAGCTACTCAAAATGCTGAAAAGATCTCTCTTCTAATCGCTCGCCCCATTGAAATATTAACCTATATTCTTTTGCCAGTGGTAAAGTTATTTAACTTTATTTCTGGTATTATTCGCCGTCTCCTAGGCTCTAAGCCCGAAGCAGAGCTGTCAGAAGAGGAATTAAGGGCAATGGTGACTGTGGGGGTGAAAGAAGGGATATTGAACAGGGAATCAGCTCGTATCATGAATAATGTCCTTAAATTTGAAGGCACTAAAGTAACTCAGATCATGACTCCTAAATCAGAAGTGGAAATGGTTGATGGAGACGCTGAACTAAAAGATATTATTAATTTTGTCGTTAAGTCTCCATTCTCTCGCTATCCAGTCTATATTAAAGATGATGATGAAATAATTGGTACTTTAGATGTTGATGACATCCTAAAGAAAGCTAAAGATAATAAATTAAATGTTAAAGTAAGGAAAATTGCTCGTGATGCCTATTTTGTTCCTGAATCTAAAGAAATAGATGACCTATTAACTGAGTTTGAAAAACAAAAAGATTCAATGGCGATTGTGGTAGATGAGTATGGAGAAGTGATTGGCTTGGTAACGATTGAAGATATTTTAGAAGAAATTGTTGGTGAAATATTTGATAAGAGTAAACGATCAAGTGTTAATATCCAAAAAGTAAATGATAAGTTAATTAAAGCTAAAGCGGAAACATCAGTTGAAGAGATAAATAGAGCTTTAAATCTCAATCTAGAAGAAAAGAAATTTAACACTATTGCTGGCTTTATCATCAATAAAGTGCAACGCATCCCCAGGGAAGGTGAAAAAATATACCTAAGAAATATTATTATTGAAATTGATAAGGTTAATCGAAAGAAGGTTCAAAGTGTAAAGATAATTAAAAAATAAATATAATAATATATAAAAAAACAGGGAACCACCCTGTTTTTTAATTGACATAAACTTATTATCATGATAATCTAATATGATTTCAGTTCTTTATACAAAAGACCTAGACCAATAATACTAGGCGCTTATATTAAATTAAGTTCAATTTTAAAGAAAGGATTAATCATGAAAAGATGGAATCAAACTATAGTTATGTGGTATCTAAGTCAGAAATACATTAATGGCTGTCGAACAAACATATCTTGCTTTAAAAATGAAGAAGATAGACAAGAGGGAATTATCAGCGATGCTGTTTTAAAAAACCTTTCGGCTATTTCCCGGTATGATCGTACAGGAGTGATAAAAATGTATATCAGCACTCCTTCGGGAACAGATACAAACATAGCGGCAGAAGTAATTAGTCGGATTACTGATGTTTTAAACCCTAAAATGTTTTTTGAAGAGAACAATTGTATCTGCTTCAGTTATTTCTTGGAGCAAAACAAACCTTTTATTGACTCGGCCATAGAAACCGTAAAAAAAATTTTTGAAGCTTTGGGAATTAATGATGAGGAAAATCATAACTTATCTGATTTTATTATCAATCAGATAACTATGGTAAAAGTTCGAAAAAA
Organism: uncultured Gammaproteobacteria bacterium; assembly: GCA_964466835.1. Lineage (GTDB taxonomy): Bacteria > Patescibacteriota > Patescibacteriia > Patescibacteriales > UBA12465 > UBA12465. Next base: position 46,300 of record CAYXNV010000005.1, on the reverse strand, counting down.
ATGGATAAGTTATTCTGACTACCTCAGACACAAAAATGGTTTACCTCAAATCTGTACACTCCGAGAGTTTGAGCCCACAGCTGATGAATTTTTAACCAAAGTAGGCTATCAGGCAAGCTTGGGTTATATAAACAGGAAAGAAGCTGTCTAATATTAAAACAACGAAAGCAGGATCATGTCCTGCTTTTCTATATTGACAAAAAATATTAAAAACAGTACACTTATACATTACATTAACAATCAAATATTAACAAAATCGATATAATTATGAAGCCAACTAAGCTAACAGTCGAGAATCTCTTTAAATTCTTGGGAATACCATTTATCAATAAACCAATATCAGAACAGTTAATCTTATCTGATTTAGCGCCGCTAATTGATAGGATTAAAATTCTAACGGAAGTTCAAACAATATTTACAGTTAAAGCTATACATTTAACTGAGAATTCAATAGCCTTCAATGGCATAAATAACTCATTCACACTGTTCTTTGACAGAGATTATAGTTTTAAAAAACCAGGAGGGCCCACAAATGACGGGGCGAGCTTCATGCCAATAGATTATGACATAACTACAGAAAGCATGCCACTAACAATTGAAAATCTTCTTCATTATTGCCAGGTGGAGAAGATTGAAAGTTTAAATTCAAAGTTGCTTACCACCCTTATTATCAATAAAATTGTTCTGGCGGATAAGCATGGAAGCTTCCAAATTAGGGAAATAAAATTAAATCTTCCTCGTGTAGTAAAATTTTTCGGTAACGTCAGTGAACATGTATTTATTATTGATGACCCCGAGGAAAATGAAGAAGCGACCCTGATCTTTAAAAAATAACCTCAAAAAAGGTTATATATAACAAAACACCAGCAATTGAGGCGGTGTTTTTTCTTTTGCTTAATTTATATTATTTAACTATTATATTCTTTAAATAATCTATATAGTTTTCAGGATAGTCAATCATTTTTATATTAAATTTTGCCTCTGGATTAAATAATTCTTTTTTAAAAAATAAAACTCGAGAACTTCTTAAGTCCCTAATGCTGATATTATCACCTTTCTTCATTTTTTTATAAGTATTAAATAAGTCTTGCACACTCTTTTCAGTTAAATGTCTTTGAAAATTTATCTTTTTATTAGCATAAGTAAAAAATAAAAAATTATTTTTTTGAAAATTATACTCTTGTATATATTGTTGAACCTTCTCTCGCAAACACCTGGTAATTGAAATATCTTTATCTTCATAAACTATTTTATCATCTAAAAAGTTACTTGGTTTTAAATTTAAAATTTCTTTAGTTTTTAAACCAGTCTCATAAATCATTAAAAATAATAACTGATTGCGATCATTTATAATGGGTAAATCATGATTAAAAAAATCTAGAACATCTTTTATATTGATTAAATTAATATTTTTTCGTTGTACAACCTTTAAATTGGTTAAATTGTATTGTATTTTAATTTTATATTCCTTATATATATAATCAAAAAACTTCTTCATAGCTGATATGTTTGAATTCACCGTTTGAGGTCTTTTATTCTCTTGTAAATAATCTAAATATTTCCCTAATATTACACTATTTAAGCCCCTCAATTCGACTCTATTATTATCCAAATATTTCTTTAGATTTTCTAAGGCAAAACGATAAGATTGAATAGTGCTTTGACTATATTTCTGATCTGATAATGTTTTAATGAAGTTGTTAATAATTATATTATTCATAATTTAATTTCTAAAAAATATTCATCATTCGGAATAATATGAATTAAACAGTCTTTCATGTTTAATATATTAATAAATAATTTATATAGACTAATCGTGCCAACCTCTAAATAAAGCTTTAAAGAGGGAAGATAGACGTCTGATCTACCGAAATAAAGGTTGGCTTCTCGTATAGACTGTACGCTCCGCTCTTTAAGATATTCTTCAATGACTAAAATAAAATTATTATGCCAACCTGATCCATGAGCTTTAATATTCTTATTTTTAACTAAATCCTTTATTTTCTTATTTATTTTTACTTTTTTAATAGATATGTTTCTTGTTAATATTGCTAAAGCAATTTGCCTTAATATGCATTCAGGACATTTAATCGGATCATTTTGATGAAAAGGAGAAGCATCGATATTTTCTCTCAAAAAATCAATATATAATTGAATATTTTTTTCTGTTTCTTGCCAAGTCATATTAATTTTTTATTTTTGCCCCACCATGTGCTTTACGATGCACATCTCGTAGCTGCTTTTTAGTAACATGAGTATATATCTGAGTAGTAGCTATATTACTATGTCCTAAAAATTCTTGCACTAATCTTAGATCAACTCCTTGAGCCAATAAATCAGTGGCGAAAGAATGACGTAAGGTGTGGGGAGTAGCTAAAACAGATAATCCAGCTATTCCGGCGTATTTTGTTACTATGCTATCCATACTTTTTACCGTTAATCTTCGGGAGCTTTGAGTTTTTTGAGCTGGCCGCCAATAATTGATAAATAAAGCCTCATCAAAGTCAGTTCGAGTCTTTAAATATTTATCAAGCCAGAACAAAGCTCTTTCAGAAAAATAAACAGTTCTGATTTTTTTTCCTTTACCCACTACTACTAACTCTAAATTTTGATTTGTTTTGGGCATTTTTATTTGATTCCGATTTAAATTTACTAATTCTTGAACACGTAAACCAGTAGAGAAGAGGGTTTCTAAAATAGCCCGATCACGTAAACCAATTTTATTTTTTGTATCTGGAGATAATAACAATCTCTCTACTTGTTCTAGATTTAAAAATTTTATTTTTTTACTAGCTCGATCCTTAGCTAATTTCACTTTTGAAGGAGGAAGGGAAGTGATATTCTTTTCTACAAAATATTCCAAAAGAACTCGCAAGGAAATAAGATATAAATTTTGAGTACTTCTTTCTAAAACCTTATTGGTTCTCGGACTCTTATAGCGAGATAGAGAGACCCTATACTTCCAAATGTGTTCATCGTTTAAATTAACAGGGGACAGGGATGACAAATCATTTTTATCCAACCATATAAAGAAATTACCTAAAAACCTGACATAATTCTTTTGCGTAGCTTCTGATAATCCTTTTTCAATTTCTAAATAATCTAAAAAATCTGGTAAATACTTCCTAATTGGTTTTTGAATTGATCTTTGCATAAAATTTAAAAACTTAATATATTTTTTAATTTTTTACTCTCACAACAGAGAAGTGTTCAATATTTAATTATATTAGCTTTTTTCTTGTTTATATTTACTTCTTGTTATGTATATTAATAAACCTATATATAATATACAATACCTTATAAATAAAAGCAAATAAAAAAGGCACTTCAAAGTGCCCTAATTGAATACCTCCTCTCTATAAACGATAATTTGTAGTGGTTGTCAGTTCGGTTATTTTAACTTTTTTAGTACTACTATTCTTTTTAATAGTAATTATTTTCTCAGGATTAGTTAATTTTAAAAGCGAAAATAAACTATCTCTCAAAACTAACCCTAATGTTTTCCAAACTTCATTTTTATAAACCACATTTATACTGCAACCTTCGCTCTTTTTAATCTTTTTGTAGAAGTTCATTAACCTATATTTGAATGTAAAAAACTATGAAATAATTAACCCCATTAGATGTACCTGGGGTTCAAACATTAAAATTATTTTAATAATCAATAGAAAAACTCCAATCACGACTAAACAAAATACAATCACTGCTAAGATAAAGAAAAATTTAAAAACTCCTTCCATATTTTTATTTAAATATTAATTAATTGGCGGATAAAGGAAAATACGGTCACCATAACGTAAATCAATATAATCTGTCCTACTAAAATTATCCTTTATTTTTTCATTTTTGACAAGTACTAGGCGGTTAACCTGTTCAATTACCTCTGAACGAGTGTTAAAGAAAACAATTGGACCATCTTTAAAATCAACCTTAATTGTATTGAATTCTTGATCAATAATAAACTTATCAACTAACAACTCTGGCTGTTCAGTTAAAAACCCATGGAGATTCAAGACAAAACTCAAGTAACCATCTTCAACATTAATCCGATCCCATTGATCAATTAAACTATTCTCATTTTTATTTTCTAAAATAAAATATCTCTCCTTGTCCTCATCTATCACCGAGGTCTCTCTTAAGACATAGCCATCAGGTGAAGAATAATATAATTCATCTCCTTCTTGAAAGATGAAAGCATAGGCTTGAAAGATGAAAGCATAGGGTCGTTCCTTGATGATAATTTCAATCGTGTTTGGTAGTTTTTTATTAACCTCTAAATTGGAAAAATTATAGTTGCTAGTTATCTTTTGAGCAATAATATCTTTTTTAAATAAAAAGATATTATTTTGCCTAAATACACCTAAACGACGTTGATCAGCTTGATTCAGAACGTAATTTTTGATATCTGAATCAGAAAAACGAGTTAATCCTTCTATTTTTACTTCTTTTATTCTCCAAACTGATGAAGCTAGAAAAAACCAAACTAAAAAAATAATTAAAATAAAAATTCCTAGCAATAAACACTTAAACCAGCGATTATTACCTCTTCCCTTTTTGTGTTTAAAAAAAGGATTTTGTAGTTTTTTTCGATTATAGTCTTGGCGGACACCAAGGCCTTTTCTTCCCTTCCTTGACATATTTTAAATAATATTGTATTAACCTAAACTACTTCACGACGAATATTGCCCTGTATCTTTACTAAAAATTCATAGGGAATAACCTTCGCTAGTTTAGCTAAGTTCTCTAATGAATTAGGGTCTTCCCTGTTTGGTGAAATAACTTGAACTGAATCACCTAGCCTAACTTCATTCTGGCCAACATCAAAACAAGTTAAATTCATGCAAACTCGACCAGCTACTGGTGCCCAAAAAGTATCTTTTTTATGCTCAAACAAAAGCTTAGTTTTATTAGATAGACTCCTAAAGAAGCCCTCAAAATAACCAAAAGGAATAACTGCTATCCGAGTTGCTTGAACTACTTGATAATCTTCGTTATAGGAAACTGATTCTCCGGCTTCAATATCTTGAATAGAAATTACTTGGGAATAAATACTAAGAGCTGGTTGAAGAAACTTATCTTTTTCATCACGACCAAAAGGATTATAGCCATATAAAGCTAAACCAGGACGGAAAGCAGTTAGAATCTTATTATCTAGAGTAAATAAAGTAGCTGAATTACCTAAATGAATCCAACGAGGAAAAAATCCCATTGCTCGTATAATGTCTAAGGCTTTATTAAAATTCTTCTCCTGGACTCTATTTAAATTTGAAGTGGAAGCTGATGAAGCTAGATGAGAACACAAACCAGTTACCTCAACCTTATCTAAATATCTTTTATTTCTTTCAATAAATCTAGGTAAGTCTTTAATGCCTTCACGGTTCATGCCAGTGTTAACAAACAAATGAATTTTAGCCTTCTTGCCAAAACGAGTAAGATAGCGAAGGGTTTCTTCATTATAGATAACAAATTCAGTTCTTTTTAAACGACAATAATTATAGGCCTTTAAAGGCATTTCACCAATAATTAGAACTTTGCCTTTAAAATAGCGATAAACAATTTGTGCTTCTGGGAAAGAATCAACTACTACCATCGGAGCATCAGTTTTATTTAAAATCATGCACATCTCTTTTAGGCCGTGTCCGTAGGCATTTGATTTTAGAACAGGAAAAATTTCTGCAGTTGGTTGTAAGCTTTTTAAATAATTAAAATTATTAATAATACTGCTGGCTCTAATCCTAACCAGATTAAGGGTATTATACTTTGGTTTTAATAATTTTCTTAAAAAATTTAACATAATTATTGGTCAATAACTTTCCCCTGCCCTTTGTTAATCTTATCAAAGTCTAAATTAGTAGTTAGATCACCAATCTGTTCAGCTACTTCTTTATTAGTTAATTTATCATTAGCATAATATTTAACTCCCTTTATCAAAGGAAGGATTTTGCCAATCTGTTCTTCTTCGGGAACTAATTGAACTTCAAAGCCAACTCGATAATTATCTATTTGATCTTTTAATTCATTTACCTGCCAGATTATTTTCCGTGATGAAGAATTATAATTTAATTCCCCGGCTAATAGTGATTGACTGTCAGTTAATTCAACACCAATTGGTAATTGAGCGGTCATGACAAAATCTTCAAAATTACCATCAGCGACTACATTCCAAAAAATCCAATAATTAGTTGGTAGATAAGCGATTGGTGGTAAAGGACCAGCGCCAAGTTGATCACCCTGAGGACTATTATAATAGGCGACCGAACTGACACTTAAATCAGAAACAATGTTTAAGCTAGTTAAAGGAAAAGATTCTTTAACAACCTGCCCCTTAACTATATATTCCAGCTCAGCTTGCCAATTAATGGTTTTTTGTCCGCTAGCACCAGACTTGAAATAGACTCTAAAATCAGCTTGATCATCTTGATTAGCAGCCAACGAATCTAAAATTATCTTCTTGTCTTTAATTTCAAAATCTGAACCTGCTCCAGTTTGTTCAATTTTAGTGACTGAAAAATTATTAATTGGTTCTAAATCAATCTTTACATTACTAACTTTACGAGAATAAGTGTTCTCCAAATCAACCTTGAATAAAATACCATCACCAATATTAAGTGAACGATCAACTACTGAGAAATTGACTTTTAGGGGTGGGTTATTCAAATCAATTCTTTCGGTATTATCTAAACGAAAACTAAGTAAACGACTTAGATCTGGTTGATAATAGTGCATAGTCAAAACCACTGTGATTAGGAGAATAATAACTACTCCTAACGCTAAATCTAAAACTAAATGCCAACGATTTTTAATATAGAAACGTTTTCGACGCCAATGCCAGTGACGTCTCATTAATTTAAACATATATTTTTAATAAAAATTCTTAATACCAACTAAAATTTCAATCTGACCATCTTCGTCTAAATCACTAGTAGCTACCTCTACTCCGCCCCGAAAACTCTTGTCATAGGCGAAGAAACCAGCCTGAGGGTGTCCTTTATAGTCAAAAACTCTGATATGAGGCCCTCCGCCAGCCTGGGGGCCAGTAATGATGTCTTGTTTGCCATCATTAGTAACATCAGCAACCGCCACATCAACCCCACCTTTAAAATTCTTGTTATAGGCGAGAAAACTTTCTTCTAAATCACCCTCTAGAGAAAATACTTTTATTAATGGTTTTTCTCCCCTACCCGGTCCAGTTACAATCTCATCCTCACCATCAGCATCAACATCACCTAAAGCAACGTTCAAACCACCACGTAATTTTTTATTATAGGCAAAAAAATTGGCTCGTATTTTTCCATCTAGAGTAAATACTAATATCTGTGGTCCTCCTCCAGCTTTAGGGCCAACCACAACTCTTCTGACATAGCCATCATCAACTTCAGCTGCTAAACTTAATTGTCCATGAAAAAGATTGTTATAGGGGTTAAAACTAACTAATTGATTACCATTTTTATATAATTCTATTTCTCCATCTTTACTAGCTAAACTAACACTTTGTTCTTCGTCATTACTACCAGAAGCAATAATTAATTCTTCTCCGCCAGGAAAATTATTAAAATATGAAAAGAATCCATTACGTAATTGCTCGCCCTGACTATCAAAGACACGGAAAAAATAACCATTGGTGAAAGCATTATTTTTAATTAAACTTGTTTTCTTAAGAAGAATAACTCCATCTTCTGGAGATAGACGTAAATAATTTATTCGTTCACCACTATTTATTTCTAAATCTTGAACTCCTTTGATTCTCTCCATTTCTTCCTTAGAAAAAATATAACCACGATCTTTATCAGTAGAATTCAAAATAACTGAAGCATACTTAAAATCACGGCGCCACAGGCCTGGCTCTAATTTAGTACTATTCTTTTTTAAAAGATTATAAGGTTTAGACTCAGCTGGCCCTAAATTAACATCATATTCATCATACCACCAAGTTTGACCATGATTACTAATACCGTAATCAAAACTATAGAAGCCTTCACCCAATAAAGTGCTAACTAAACCAAAGCGGAAATGACGATAGTTTTCTTGGTTTTTATCAATGACATTAATAATTGAAATATTGGGATAATGATTCAACAACGGTATGTCTAGATAACTATTCATTGAGCCAGTCCAGGTGCCGTCCGCTTCCCAAGCAGAAGGAAAATCCTCAAAAATCATGCCATTTAGAATAGCCTGATAGCCATCATAAACACGACCATTACCAACAATAATAAAATCATCTCCTGTTAATTTCCTAGTGCTCTCTAACATCTTTTTGAACCCAGCTGACCATAAACTATCAGCAACTGATTTTGTATCAACTCGACCATCATTATTTAAATCTAAATCACCATTATTTAACCAAGAAATATCTCCCCAAGTATTATCATAGAAAACCCCATCCCAAAGACCAGTTGATTGAATTTCCTGAGCAACAAATTTTGGTAGATAATCATTAAAACGATCGCCACTGGAATTGGTTTGCGCCTTAGATGATAGATTCAACATTGAAGTACCAGTCCAATTAGAAATTTTTTGTCCTGATGCGTCTTTCAACCACCAGCCTTCAATTATTCTATTAGCTAAACGTTGTCGGAGGCTAACTTTGTCATAGCTATTAACATTATTAAAAATCTCTTGAGAGGTAATATAGGCCAGAATAATAACATTAGGATTAAGTTCACGTATTTTTTCTAATTGCCCAGGGCTATTCTCCTGCACTTCCATATCTAAAATCAACAAATCCCATTGAGCTAATTCTTCTGCTTCTTCATTACTAATTTCCCATTTTAGGAAATAATTGGCTAGACGAGGATAAGTGCTTTTCAAAACCGCCGCTTGACTAAAAAGCGGCCCGGCTAAGAGGAAAATAATTAACAGTGTTCCAAAAAACTTTCTCATGTTGACGTTATTTAATAACCTTCAACTTCTTTGGTAAATAAGGTCTAAGAACCTTAGGGATAACTACTGAGCCATCAGCCTGCTGATTCTGTTCTAGAATAGCTGGCAGAATTCGACTAGTGGCTAAGCCTGAAGCGTTGAGGGTATGAACGAATTCATTTTTACTTCCCTCCTTGTTTTTATAGCGAACTTGTCCTCGACGAGCTTGATAATCAAGCGCATTTGAGACGCTGCTCACTTCTTTATAAATCCCCATGCTAGGGATATAAACTTCTAAATCATAGGTTTTGGCCATAGCGGCACTACAATCTTCAGCCGCTAGCTTGGAAACCTGATAATGTAATCCTAGGCCTTCCATTAATTTCTTAGCGTTTTCAGTTAATTCAGCAAATATTGGCCAAGAATCTTTGGCCTTACAAAAGGCAAACATTTCAATTTTATTAAATTGATGTCCCCTGATCATTCCCCGCTCTTCTTGGCGATAACTACCAGCTTCTCGGCGAAAGCAAGGAGAGTAGGCAAAATATTTTAATGGTAATTCCTCTTCTTTTAGTATTTCATCACGATGATAATTACCCATCATCATTTCACTGGTAGCATTCAGGCAAAGCTGATCTTCGGTCCAAAAAAGGTCATCCCTAAATTTAGGTAAATGACCAGAAATATAAGCTGATTTTTCGGTTAGCATAAATGGGGGTAGAATAAATTGATAGCCATTCTTGGTGTGAAAATCAATAAAATAATTTAATAGAGCCCATTCTAATAAAGCTCCAACTCCTTTATAACACCAAAAACCATTGCCAGACATCTTAGCTCCTCTTTCATAATCAACTATTCCCAATGAAGTCGCCAATTCAACATGATCCTTGGCTTTGAAATCAAACTTTGCTTGTTTGCCAAAGGTGTAGATAACTTCATTATTTTCTTTTCCACCAGCCACAACATCATCACTAGGAATATTTGGTAGTTCAGCTAACTTCTCTTCTAACTCTGTTTCAATTTTAATTAATTTATCATCTAATTTTTTAATTTTTTCACCAACTGTTTTCATTTCAGCAATAATTTCTGGAGTAGGTTTTGTTTTAGAGTGCTTGTTACGTTCAGCTTGAAGCTTTTCCAGTTCTTGAATTAAATCTTTGCGCTGATCATCTAATTTGATAATTGCTTCTAAATTTAATTTATCAGCTGGCACTCTTTTTAACAGTGCTTGTTTAGTTTGTTCTAAATTATCACGAATGAATTTTAAATCTAACATAAAATTAAGTTATTATTTCCCCTCCAAAAGTTTTTAAGAGATCACCCATTAGACCCTCGGGCTTTTCTTTTTTGTCTATCGAGACAGAATTATTGCTCTCTGTCTCAACAACTTCTTCTTCTTTTTTGATCTCCAAACTCTCATCAACATTAGAATCAATTATTAAAGCTGAACCAAAAACTTCAGCTAAAGTTTTTTCAACAATACTTTTAATGGCAGCATTATTGATTCTATCCTGATGAAATTTATATTTAAAAATTAAGCAAAGCTTATTATCCTCTATCTTCTGGGGTTGGCAATTTTGAAGAACAAAGGACAAGGAGTGATTATATCTCTTTATTTTTACTAAAAATTCTGGCCATTTCTCTAATACTTCTTCTTGACTTAGGTTAATAATTGCCTTATTAATAGGGGTTTTTGGCTCATTTTTTATCGTTTTAGTCGGTTTAATTGATTTACTAGGAGTATCTTTTGGAGGATTGAATTCTTCCTGCTCTTCTGTATAAATATTTTGTACATTAAAACAAATTTCAGCGATAGCTATCTCTAATGGTAGTTGAGAAATTAGTGGTGCCCGAGAATCATTATAGACTTGAATGAAACGACGAGTAAAGACAAAAATTTGTTCCCAACTAAGCTCACTACCAAGTTGGCTTAATTTGATTTCTAAACTCTCTCCTAAATTTAAACCTAAAGTTTCAGTTAGGGTTGGATTTAATTTATTCAACATCATCTTGCGTAAAAGATTGATTATTTCACTAGTGAAACTTCTAATATTGACCCCACTATCAACTAAACTATTAATTAATGTGATTGCTTTAGCAGCATCCTTCTTAGCTAAAAGTTCTAATAACTCTACTGCCTCATTGCTATTATAATGAGGGATAACTAACTCAGCTTGTTCTAAGGTTATTTTCTTTTCCCCCAAGGAAAATATTTGTCCTAGTATACTTTCGGCATCACGTAAATAACCACCTGAACGTCGAGCAATTGCTTCTAATACTTGTTTATCAATTTCTACTTTCTCTGAGCTAGCAATATGAGCTAGCTTCTTTACAACATCAGAAATACTAATTCTTTGAAAATCAAAACGTTCACAACGAGAAACAATTGTCATTGGCACTTTATGAACTTCAGTGGTGCAGAGAACAAAAATTACATATTGAGGTGGTTCTTCAATTATTTTAAGGAGTGAATTAAAAGCGGAGATAGATAACATGTGAACTTCATCAATAATGAAAACTTTAAATTTAGAATTAGCCGGAGCAAGACGAGAAAAAGCAATAATATTCTCTCTAACATTATCAACACCCGTGTTAGAAGCAGCATCAATTTCAATTACATCTAAATTTTTGCCCGCCGTGATATTTTGACAACTATCACACTTATTACAAGGTTCATGTTGACCATCTTTTCGATTTAAACAATTAACTGATTTGGCTAATATCCTCGCCAAAGTAGTTTTACCAACTGCTCGTGGTCCACAAAATAAATAAGCTTGAGAAGCTTTATTAGCTTCAATCTCATTTTGTAGGGTTACTTTAATATGATTTTGTCCAAAAATTTCGGCAAAGTTTTGGGGACGATAGTCTCGGTATAGGGTGGGCATAAATTTATTTTAGATTACTACGACGGCTAATTTCCGCCTCAACTAATTTAGCGTTTTGACCATATTTTAAACGACTTAATGACCTAATTTTCTCAGCCATTTCTGGTCTTTTATTACCTAATATTGGCCAAATAGTCTTTAATGAAAATGGTCGAGTCGGACTGTTATCTACTAACAGCTTAATATAAGCTGTGCCTTTGTCAATGTTTATAAGGTCATATTCATTAAAAACTGGGGCAAATTCCTTAGTCAAAAACTCAGCATCTTCGGTTCCAACCTTAAAACTAATAGTAGTACCAACATTACCAAAAACAGCATCTTTAATAGTATGATCTTGTCCTTTGCTAAGCTGGCCGATATATTGGTGAGCAATTATTAGATTTAAAGCATATTTACGAGCCTCAGATAAAATTTGGGAAATTGAGTTAGTAGTGAAATTCTGAAACTCATCAATATAAAGATAGAAGTCTTTACGTTGATCACCGGGTATATCGGTTCGAGATAAAGCTGACATTAAAATTTTACCAACCAAAATCATTCCTAATAGATAAGCATTCATTTCTCCGACTGTGCCTTTTGGTAATTCAACTAATAATATCTTTTGCTTATCCATAATCTCTCGAATGTTAAAAGCACTTTTTTGCTGACCAATAATTGGTCGCATCATATCATTAGAGATGAACGAGGTAAGTTTAGAAGTAATATAAGGAACGATATTAGCTAGAGCCGCTTCCCCGCCCGCTTTCTCTGCTTCCTTGTGCCAAAAATCTGATACAGTTTTATTTTTACAACGACTTAATTTTAATTTTCTAAATTTTTCATCGGCTAATACTTTAGGAATCTCCATTAATGTAGAGCCACTTTCCGGATCATCCATAATTAATAACATGGCGTTACGCATATATTGTTCAAACATTGGTCCACCGGTTGCTTTAAGATCATATAACTTATCAAAAATACCAATCATTTCATTAATAACAAAACTTTTTTGCTCAGGATATTTCGGATCATATTCTAATAAATTCAAAGCCATTGGTCTTTCTAGGTCGGCCGGAGAAAATATAACAACATCTTCTGCTCTTTCAGGAGGAATTCTTTCTAAAATATCATCAATCAAATCACCATGGGGATCAACTACACAAACACCTTCCCCGTTTTGAATATCTTGAACCGCCATATTGGCTAATAGGACTGACTTACCAGTGCCAGATTTACCAATAATATATGTATGACGACGACGATCATCGCGTTTCATTCTCACTTCTTTTTTCACACCACGATATACATTTTCTCCTAAAGATATTCCTTCATTCGGAATAGTGGCTGGAGCAGCCGAACTCTTAGCAGTCAGCCAGAGAACATTCGGTGTTTCTGTTGAACTAAGAGGAAGATGATAGATACTAGCTAACTCCTCACTATTTAATAAGAAACTAATTCCTTCTTTAAAACGACGATAAATAAAATCATTAATAATCTTCTCTGGTGCTTTTTTATTAACCCGAGAAAAACTATTGCCATAGGTAAAATTATTATATTCACTAAAAGCACTAGCAATATCTTCTAAATAAACATTAGCTTGCTCCTTAGTTTTAGCAGAAGCAATTACCCGTAAATTAACATTTAAACCAGCTTTGGAGTTCTTTTCTTCAATCTTTTTCAACATTTCCTCCTCAATAGCTGTTAATTTTTTAGGTGCTTCTGGGGTTGTTTTTAAATCTTGTTTATTTTTTTTACTTGAATGAAAAATATCACTAAAAAATGGCCAAATAATATGGAACCAATTATAGCGTAAACCTTCATTAACTGAATTCTTTTGATTAATTCGATAAACAGCTCGACGAACCTTACGATGCCAAGAACTGCGAGCACTTCTAACTACATATTGAATAGCTAAACTTTCTTCTTTGTCTAATTTTGATAGAACACTAATCAAAGAATTCATTGGATCAATTTCCATCTCTTGATATGTTTTAAGGGGGAAAAGAAATCTTTTAGTAGTTTTTAGATAACCAGCTACTACCTGACTCTTTAGATTAAAAGAATTATAGTCTTCAACCTCTTCAATCATTGCCTCAGGATAATGAGCGTGAATCTGTTGTTCAAGATAACGAGCTTCACGTTTAGGAACAGCTACGTAGAAAGCGATCTTATTATGATTAGCTACTACCTCAAAAGAAAAATGATCAGTCCGGCCTAAAAGCCAATGCCTAAAACCACGTTGAGCTCTAAGACCACCAATGGCAGCAAAAATAGTTTCCCCCTTAGCAATCTCTTCCTTTAATTTTTGAACTGAATCCTCTTTCTTTTCATCATCAGGTTTTTCTTTGGGTAGGCGAACTAGAAAAACTTGATGAGGAAAATAATTACGATTTGATAAAATTGCTCTAATTAATTGGAGAATGCCAATTATTATAACACCAACTATAATCAAACCAATTAACAACATAAAAATATCACCAAAATTGAAATTGGCACTACCGATAATTAGAGTTTGATTTAAAAATCCCTCCATAATTAAAATTTATTTTTTATTTTCACTATTCTATCTGCTTTTATTTTTGATTCTTGCTCTAAGAAAAATTTATTAACTCCCGGAATAATCTTTAGCCAGGCCCTGATTAAATTAATAATCTTTTTAACCTTAACTTTAGTTTGACCTAAAAGAATATTAATCTTCTTTACTGTCTCTTCTCCTTTTTCCTTAAACTCTTTCTGTTTTTCTGGTTTTAGATTTAAAAAAACCTCATCTAAACCTTCAGCTAAGATGGAATCAATTGCTTGAGCTCTTTGCTTTTGCCAATCTTGAGCCTGAGAAGAAGCTACAATATCACCCTCACCGCTTTTTTCTAAAGGTTGAATACTTTTCTTGATTTTCTCAACCAAGGGAGTAGTTTTTTCAAATTGTTTATCAGGTAGTTCAACTTTTTCTTTATCTACGATTTTTTCTGCCTTAATACTCTTGGAAATTGGTTTTTCAACTAGTTTTTCACTAGACATATATTTATTCTGCGCTAATTGCGCCAACCGGACAATTACCAGCTGCTTCTTTAGCACAATCAGTGCTTTGGTTGTTTATAACCTCAGACTTGTGATCAGCACTAAGTTTAAAGGTTTCTGGACATAAACCAATACACAAACCACAACCAATACATTTATTTTGGTCCACTTTTACCATACAATTTTTTATTAAATTTTATTTATTTTTTATGTATTTATTATACCATATTTTGAGAAAATTAAAATTGTTTTTAATAGTTTAAATTTAAGCTAAAAAACACTCATTTCTTCCCTATCTTTATCTATTGACAAAAAGATAAATATATGATATTATATTGACAGATAATGAAAAAAGTAGTTATTAACAACCAAAACCAAAAGCCATGAAAAAAGTCGCTTTCCTATTAACCAGCCTGGTTATGATTACAATTATGCTGAGCTCCTGTTCAGTGAAGCATCAGATCGCCTCTGCTAAAAAAATGATGGCCGAAAATCAAGAGATGAAACAAACTCAAAAAGTAATTGATTCCATCGTGAGAGCTGTGTCAACTGAAGATCTGACTCGCCAAGAGATGACTGATCTTATCAAAGAAGCAACCGGAGAAAAAATCCGTTTTAATAAACGCGCTCATAAAAATGTTGTTAAATCAGGATTCTCTCCGGCCACCACTTATTACTCCTCTTCTCGCTTCTCTGCTGGAGGAACTTGCTCTGGCGGTGCTTGTTTCACTGGCGAAGCAAGAAAATACCAAAGACGTTAGAAAAACAAGAAGACAACAAAAGACAATCATTAACAACCAAAACCGAAATCATGAAAAAAGTCGCTTTCCTGCTGATCAGCCTGATCATCATTACTGTTACGTTGAGCTCCTGCTCAATTCAAACGAGAGTAACCACTGGTAGCAAAAACTATTATTCTGCAAAAAAATGCTCTGGTGGTGCTTGTTTCACTGGCGAAGCAAGAAAATACCAAAGACGTTGGTAAAAGAAACAAAACAATTTAAAACCCGAATATTTATTCGGGTTTTTCTTTTATTGACAAATATAAAAGCTTTTGTTATATTTAGGAAATAAAAGTAAGTAAGGACAGTAATGCGAGTCCTAAGACTGGCATTTTATTTGTCTATATTATATGGCACATAAGAAAGCGGGTGGCTCAACCTCCCTGGGCCGAGATTCGGCCGGCAGACGTCTAGGCGTCAAAATAACTGATGGTGAATGGGCTAAAACCGGCGCTATCATTATTAGACAACGTGGAACTAAATATCATCCAGGTAGAAATGTAAAACAGGGTAAAGATGATACTCTTTTTGCAGTTAAGGCTGGTTTGGTTAAATTTACCACCAAAAAACTAAGGAAGTATGATAACTCTCTAAAGAGTGCTAAGATTGTAAATGTAATTCCTCAGAAATAAAACTATTTTATTTTAATATAAAAACAACCTCTTAAAGGAGGTTGTTTTTATATATAAATCATTAATAACTATTTCTTTTTCTTTAAAAATTTAGTAGCTAAAAATGTAGAAATAGGGACAGCCAGAACTAAGCCAATACTACCCACTAAAGTTCTAACTATTTCAGTTGCAATTATTTCATTATTAAGTATCTGTCCTTGTCCCACAATTTCTGATGATCTTAAAGTGAAAATAATAAAAAGTGGCAGGGCAACACCGGCATAAGCTAAGAATAAAGTATTAACCATTGAACTTAAATGAGCAATTCCCACTTTCATTGATTTTTTATATATTTCACTATCCTTCAATTTCAAATTAGCCGTCCTTAACTCCTTCACTAAAGATACCTGGGCAATAACAATATCATCTAAAACTCCTAAAGAACCAATTACTACTCCTGCCAAAAATAAACCTTTTATGTTAATGGTTGAGCCGGTCAAGCCAATAAGAAACATCACATCATCACTAGCAAAGCCATTCAGCTTGGTCATTTCAGTAAATAGAACAGAAAGGAGTCCAGTGATGATAAGAGCAATAAGTATAGAAATAATAGAAATAGTTGAACCCTTATTTAACCCCTCAGTTATATAAATAGCTAAAAGAAGAATAAATAAAGAGCCAAGGATAGTAATAAATAAAGGATTACTCCCAGCTAATATTTGAGGAACTATAAATTTAAGAATAATTAAAAAGGTTAAAAATAAAACTACTAGAGCCCTAACACCTTTTAAACGTCCCACTAATACAACCACCAAAGCAAAAATGATTATCAACCAGTATAAAGAACCTTGTCGCACATGATCAATAATATAAAAATTATCTTCGCCTTCAGTACTGGGGCTATAATTAACTAAAACCTTATTTCCAACCTTATAACTTGAAGCAGATAATAAATCATAATCACTATTATCATAGATAATTTCTTCATCTTTCCATTCTTTTTCTAATCCTTTCAATTTAAGCTTTTGTCTAATAAAAATTGAACCATCCTCAACTACTTCTTCTGTTTGCACTAAAACTTCAACTACCTCAGCTTTAAAAACCGAGACATCATTTAATTCATCTTGAGCAGAAGCTGTTGGCGTAATAATAAAGAAAAATAAGAGAAAACACCAAAAAAAAGTTTTAATAAATTTAAACATATTCAAATTATAACATTAAATATAAATAAAAATAAAACCCCTGGAATACAAAGGTTTTATTTTTATTAAAATATATTTATTTCTTTCCTTTACAAACTCTAACAAACTCTACAAACAAAGGATGGGGATCTAGGGGGCGAGAAATATATTCAGGATGAAATTGAACGCCAATAAAGAAGGGGTGATCACTAATCTCCACTGATTCCACGATTTTATTATCTGGTGAGGTGCCAGCGATAGTAAGTCCTAAGTTTTCAAAAGTGGTGCGATAGTCATTATTAAATTCATAGCGATGACGATGGCGCTCAGAAACTGTTTTCTTTTTACCAAGTTTATCATAGGCTTCAGCTAAATGAGTGCCGGTCTTTAATTTACAAGGCCAACCACCTAAGCGAATTGTGCCCCCATAACCTTTTTCTTTAATCAATTTTTCTTGATCAGGCATAATATGAATAACAGGATTAGTTGTTTTAGGGTCAACTTCAGCTGAGTTAGCATCTTTTAACCCAGCCACATTGCGAGCAAATTCAATTACTGCCATTTGCATACCATAGCAAAGACCAAAATATGGTATTTTATTTTCACGACAATATTTTATAGCTTTAATCTTCCCTTCTGAACCTCGACTACCCCAACCTTGGGGAACAATAATACCATCCATTTTTTTAAGAACACTAACTCCTTTCTTCTCTATTTCTTCCGCCCCTAACCAATGAATCTTCACTTTGCATTTATTATAATTTCCGGCATGTTTAATTGCCTCAATCACTGAAATATAGGAGTCACCTAAAGAAAAATCACCGGTAGCAAAATATTTACCAACAATACCAATATTAACTTTAGGTGAAGAAATTTTAGAGTTTGCCACCATTTTCTTCCATTCATGATTATCAGCTTTACGACGTGATGATAGATTAAATTTAGCTAAAATTCTTTCACTAAGATTATCTTTTTCAAAGTTAAGTGGGATGTCATAAATTGAATCAACATCAGGCGCAGAAATAACATCATCAACAGCGACATTGCAATTGATAGAGATTTTTTCTTTCCGAGCCATGTCAATTGGTTGTTCACTGCGAGCAATTAGGAAATCTGGTTGAATACCAGCACTATTTAAATTCCTCACCGCATGTTGGGTGGGTTTGGTTTTCATCTCACCAATTTTGTTAGGAATCGGTAAATAAGAGACCATTACAAATTGAACATTTTCTGGATCATATAGCTTCATTACTCTAGCTGCTTCTAAAAATAATAGGTTTTCATATTCACCGACTGTACCACCAACTTCAATAATCATTATCTCAGCTCCAGTCTTTTCAGTTGCCTTCTCAATTCTATCTCTAATCTCCATTGGAATATGAGGAACGACTTGCACACATTTCCCTTTATACTTTAGATTTCTCTCCTTTTCAATCACTGTTTGGTATACCCTTCCTGTGGTCATGTAATTTTCGCGATAGATATTCTCATTTAAAAATCTTTCATAATTACCAATATCTTGATCAGTTTCGTCACCATCTTCGGTGACAAAAACTTCCCCATGTTCAACTGGATTCATAGTGCCAGCATCAACATTGATATAGGGATCCATTTTAATAGCGCTAACTTTATAACCTCTAGATTGAAGGATTTGTCCGATTGAAGCAGTGGTAATTCCTTTACCGACTCCTGACATAACCCCGCCAACTACAAAAATGTATTTGGCTAATAATTTATCTTTTTTTACTGTTTTTTTAACTGAAGACATAGAATATTGACATTTAAATATTATTATGTTATAAATATATGTATATATGTACTTTTAACTAAAACTAAAACCAGGAGGAAAATTTATGCACTTGGAAATCAAAACGTCAAAGGGGTACGATGGTGCCAAATTCAGATTATCTGATGAAAAAGGAGGTTCAACAATAATAAGTCTTCAACAAGCGCCAGACTTTACCAAAGAATTAATTGCTTTGGATGACATGGATGTCTTAGAAGATTTTGAAAGCAACAACCTTGTTGCCCTAAAAGAGCTGCGCCCCATGGAACACGCGGAAATAGTTGCGGCTCTGGAAATAGCCAAACAAAACATTGGAGTTGAAGCAATGAGCGAATGGTAACCAAGAATTTCAAAAAACTTGAAAGGCGATCTTAATATTGATCGCCTTTTGTCTTATCTATCTATATTTTTTAATATTTCAATCGATTTATCAAATTGAGGATCTCTGTCATTATCAACATCTTCTTTGGTCATTTCAATTTCAACATTAGGGACAATACCTTTCTCATCAATATAATCACCAGCTGGAGTTAGCCATTTAGCGACAGTAACTTTTAGGGCGGAGCCATCACTTAGGGATTTGAGATTTTGCACGGAAGCTTTGCCGAATGTAGTTGCGCCAACTAGAGTTGCTTCTTTATAATCCCTTAATGCTCCCGCTACAATTTCTGAAGCCGAAGCACTTCCTTCATTAATTAAAACTACAGTGGGAAAATCTTTTAACCGAGCTTGACCATTGGAAAAACGTTCATCGCGTCTATTTTCACCAAATTGTTCGGCCACAATTGGTCCGGCTTCAATCCATTCACTAGCCACTGCAATTGCCATACTTAGATAACCACCAGGATTATTCCTTAAATCAAGAACAATACCATCAGGATTATTTAAAAGAGCAAATTTAATTGCTTTGTTAAATAATTTCAGAGTATCATCGTTAAAATGACTAATTTTAATTACATAAATATTATCATCCCTTAATTTAGTTTTTACACTCTTCACTACAATTACTCCTCGAGTAATAGTAATATCTTGTGGTTTATCACCATCTCTAATAATTGTCAGGGTAACATCCGTTCCTTTTGGTCCTCTTATTTTCTTCACTGCCTGATATAAAGTAAGGCCAATAGCTGACTCACCATTAATCTCATATACTTTATCACCAGCTAATAAACCAGCTTTTTGGGCTGGCATACCATCTAAGGGAGCAATTACTGTTACCACATCATTTCTCATACCAACTTCAGCGCCAATACCCTCAAAAGTGCCAGATAAGTCATCATAGAACTCTTCAGTCTCATTTGGGTCTAAAAAGACTGTATAGGGGTCCTCAGTAGCTCCAGCTAAGCCCTCTAAAGAGCCGTAGAACAATTCCTTGTCTTTCATCATGTTTTTTTCAACATAATTCTCTTTTAGAGCGTCCCAAACTTCCCAATATAGGTTAAAGTCAAAAACTTCATCCGGATCAGTGAAGGTAAATTTTTTAGCTTCCTCAGAATAGGCAATTCCCTTTTTGCTTGAATTACTATTTCTATCTTTATTTTTACCCAAATAAAAACCCCCAAAAAATATTACTATCAATAAAACAACCGCTACCGCAAAAGGGCCTATTCTTTTTAAATTATTTTGATTCATATTATTTTCTAATTACTTCTATTTTCCCCTCTCTTAGATCAATCAATCGCGATGGTTTTCGTTTGCGACTTTTGCCCGCATCAATAATTAAATCTGGTTGCAACGATTTTTGAGGAAAATAATAATCTATCTTTTTTAAATCATTAATATTCTTCTGACCACTAATATTTAAACTAGTGGAAACTAATGGTTCTTTGACCACTCTTAGTATTTTAATTAAAAAATCACTTTTAGGCAAACGCGCTGCCAAGGAACCAGAGTTCCCTTCGATGTTTTTGGGTAAAATCTGACGACTAGCTAAAATTACTGTAGTTGGAAGAGCTGTTTTTGACCAAATTTTCTTTAATAAATTTGCCTGTTGGGATGACAGATAAACATACTTCTTTAACATCGCTAAACTACTAACTAAAATCAAAACTGGTTTTTTGGAGTCACGCTTCTTAAGGCGATATATTTTCTTCACCGCTGATTGATTGCTGGCTAAGCAACTTAGGCCATAGATAGTATCGGTTGGAGTTACTACTATTTTTCCGGCTTGAAAAGAGCCGGCGATATAATTTATCTCAGCCGGCTTGATCGTTTTTAAATTTATGTCTATATAATTCATTAAATTATTGATTGTAAAGCTTTTAGGGTATCCGGAAGAAGGGGTAAAATAATATTAGTAAATTTAAGTAAGAATGGTGCTACCTGTGAACTAGCTAATTGATCACCAAAGAAATTACCAATAATAGTATAACGCGAAATAACATAGAGGATTAGACCCAAGAATAAAGATCCTTCAATAAAGCCCAGAACCGCTCCTAAAAGATTATTAATATATTTAGTGAAAGGAATAAAGGCAATAAATTTAAAAATCTTTTCTATCACTACAAATAATAAATTAACCAATCTAGTCACAACGATAAATAAAATAATGAAGGCAACCACCTTGCCAATATTGTCATGTCCTTTAGCTAAATCTTGGCCCCACTCAAATACTAAGAGATAGTAATGGCTAGCAATATAAGCACCAACAATCAAGCTAACAATGTGACCTAATAAACGAATTAAACCTTTAAAGAGGCCATTAAAAGTAAAGCCTGCTAAAATTACTAATAAACTGATGTCAAAAATAGACATATATTTTTATATAATTAAAATCGTGGAAATAATGGTTCACCCTTTTTAATCTGTTCAACTGAAAATTGTCCTTGAATAGTTTTCCCAGTAGTTGGTAAAAATGGCTCAACTAAATAAGCTAAATTAATAATATC
Source organism: uncultured Gammaproteobacteria bacterium (assembly GCA_964466835.1). Classification (GTDB taxonomy): domain Bacteria; phylum Patescibacteriota; class Patescibacteriia; order Patescibacteriales; family UBA12465; genus UBA12465. The sequence goes on along the minus strand of CAYXNV010000005.1, from coordinate 24,308 downwards.
TTGAGCCAAGGGCTTTAGAACTGCTTCAATCTCTAACTTATCACTCATTTTCCAGGGAGCTGATTTACTTAAAATTTCATCACAACTTCTAATTTTATTCCAAATTATTTGCAAAGCTTCATTGAGACGATAATCTTCCATTTTTTCAGTCAAAGTTTTCACTGTTTCTAATATGCCTTTATCTTTCAAATTAACTTTTAAATTAGTAGTAATTTCATTCTTTTCTAATAGATTGGAAACTCGAGCAACTAAATTACCTAAACCATTAGCCAAGTCAGCATTATAACGGGCTTGAAACTTTTCTTCAGAATAATCACCATCTTCAAAAGTAGCAATTTCAGCTAATAGATAATAGCGTAAAGGATCAGAACCATATTTATCAGCTAATTCATAAGGATCAACACTATTACCCAGGCTCTTACTTATCTTCTGACCATTAATAGTTAGGAAACCAAAGACTAACACTTGCTCAGAACTAGGTAAGCCAGCTGACATTAGCATCGCTTGCCACATAGCACTTTGGGGACGAAGATTGTCTTTGCCGCAAACTTGAACTCCTGGCCAATATTTTTCAAAGTTATCTGAATTATTAGGCCAACCTAAAGTAGAAATATAATTAACTAAGGCATCAAACCAAACATACATTACTTGCTCTGAATCGCCTGGCACCTCTACTCCATGAGGCATTTTTTCTTTTAAACGAGAAATACTAAAATCTTGTAGGCCCGCTTCAACAAAGGCAGTTATTTCTTTTAAACGACTGGATGGTAGAACAAATTTAGGATTATTTTTATATAATTCTAACAATTTATCTTGATAATTAGAGAAGCGAAAAAAATAATTTTCTTCATCAATTACTTCTAAATCAGTATTAGGATGAAGAGGACAACGACCGTTTTCTAATTCAGAATCAGTCTTTTCCATTTCACAGCCAACACAATATTTAACTTTATAATTCTTTTTATAAATATCACCATTAGCTTCGCAGCGCTGCCAAAACTCTTGAGCTGCTTTTTTGTGGTCTGGGTTAGTGGTTCTAATAAAAGTATTATAACTAAGATCTAACTTTTCTTTCAGAGGTAAAAATTTAGCTGAATAGGTATCACAATATTCATTTATTTCCATCCCTGATTCTTGAGCTTTTTGATAAATCTTTAAACCATGTTCATCAGTGCCAGTATTGAAAAAGACTTCTTTGCCCCGCTGACGCTGATAACGAGCAATTACATCAGCCTTAATAATCTCAGTTGCAAAACCAATGTGGGGCTCTGAGTTAATATAGGGCAAAGTGGTAGTAATATAGAAATGTTTATCTCTTGACATAATCTGAATTTTATATAATTATATTATAATAACTTAATGTTGTAATTTAAAAATTGAATCATGAAATATACTGAATTAGTAATTCTTTTTACTCTAAAGAGTAAAAAAACTGGAGAAAAAAAGCAATTTGGTCTTTCCAGGCCTCTTCCTTCAAAAGTTAAGGTACTACAACCTGAAGAAGAGGTTAAAGCATTGCCAGGATATGTAAAATCAAAACTGGAAGTTGATAAAAACATGTAGGAGGAAATGGGAATTGAAATCGATAAAATTGAAAACTATGAAATCATAATAAATTGTTTTCAATTTGTCTAAATAATTCAACCTCATTAATTAGGAACCTATTTGGTTCCTTTTTTATTTACCACCAACACAAACTCTCCTTTTAAATTACTGGGATTACTCTTTAAATCTGCTAAAACTTCAGCCGGACTTCCTTGATAATAGCTTTCGTGTAATTTGGTTAATTCCCTGGCAATAAAAATATTTAAATTTACTTTAGTTTTAATTAATTCTTCTAATAATTTAATAACGCGATGTTTTGATTCAAATAAAGCAACTGGATATTTACTATCAATAATTTCTTTAATCATAGTCTGTCTTCCCTTTTTATGGGGCAGAAACCCCAAAAAAAGAAAGCGATCAGTATTAATACCCGAAACTGACAGGGTGGCGCTTAGAGCTGAAGGACCGGGAATACTTTCAATAATAGTATCACTCAACTTTTCTCTGGTCTCTTTCACTAATTTACCACCAGGATCAGATACACCAGGTGTGCCAGCATCAGAAACTAAGGACAATTTATTTCCCTCTTTTAGTAAAGAAATAATTTTATCTATTTTCAAGCTTCCTGAATGGTGATGATATGAAATAGTGGGAATGTTAATTTGATAGTGACTTAATAATTTTTTAGTCACTCGAGTATCTTCGCAAAGAATATAGTCAGATTCCTTTAGTGTTTCTAGGGCTCGCAAAGTAATATCCTTTAAATTGCCAATCGGAGTAGCAACAATTGTTAATTTTCCTGTTCTCATATTACTAACCTTCCATTTTCTCTCTTCTCTCTCTAACATATTTAGTCCAGTCCTCTCCAATTTCTACTAAAATCTTAAATGGAGCTTCAATGATAAAGTCAAAAATGAAGATGAAGACATTGATTCTAGAAAAGTTACGTGACAACCAACGGCCAACAATAATTATTGGCATGTAGAATAAGTCTATCAAGAAAGTAATTAAATTTTCTCGGCGCTCAATAACCATTAATTCCTTGATTCCTTTAGTAACTAGGATACTAAAGAAGCTAACAAAAGCTAGGAAGAATAGGAAAATAGTGATACTGACCCAATTGAAATCAATCTTGCCCAAAACCCAAATGATAAAATAAACAGAGATAAAGAAAGAGGCCGTATAAATTAAATGGAAAATACCATCTATAAGCCATTTTCGCTTTAAAGATGGGCGAAGTGTTTTTGGCCTTTTCTTTTCTTTGCCTAAGAAAGAAATTTCTTTAATTCCTTCAATTATCTTGTCAGTATTATTTTTCTTAGGGGTACGAGTAAGGAGAACAATAAAGAATAATAATAAAGCAGGAAAAGCAATATTAATGGCTAAAGAAAGACCATTAAGCTCTTCGCCAAACCATTTAATGGCTGGAATTTCAATCGCAATGGCAAATAAAGATTTAGTTAAGAAAATATAAATAATACTTCTAATTGAAGCGCGCCATAATTTCTTTCTCGCTTTCTTGTACTTACGATTACAAACTTTACGAATTGAAGTAATAAAATTCTTATCATTAACCTGCAGATCTGTATAGACTTTAGTGGGATCTTCTTCAACTGTTTCTGCTAAAATGGAGTAATATAAAGAATAGAGACGAACAATTTTATTCAATTGCTTAGCTAGGGGGTGATTTAATTGCTCATCAATTAAATCTTTTAATCCACCCATGTCTTGAGCAATTGCTTTGATCTTTTTTTCTTCTTCTGCCCCCAAAGATTTTTTCTTATTAAATTCCAACCAAGCACTATTATAATATTTAAATAGGACTAAACTTAGCATGCTTCGATCAAGCTTTAAAAAGGTGCGACAAATACTTAAATAAACTTGAATTTCTAAATCGTCTTTATATTTAGAATCATTTGGTAATTGAATGTTCTTAGTTAGAACTGAGAACATATTATTAACAATCACTTGCTTGACTTTATCAAAACCTAAATTCTCTTCAATTTCACAAGCAGCTAAAGTGAGCAACCAACGCACTATTCTATTTTTCTCATTAATTAATTCTTTGGCTTTATTAATATCTTCTTTTAAATCTAATTCGGAATTTATCTTCAAGACAGCTTGATTTTTTAATCTAATATATCTTTCCAATAAATCAGCGATTTCTTTTATTTTAGTTTCTGGAATTTGATTATTAGGTAGATAGCTACCACGAATAAGCTCAGTAATGAGGTTCTTGGCAATTTCTTCGCTGTCAGTTGATTTAACCACCCCTTCAATCATCACTTGACGACGAAGGATTCGATCAATAGCATTTTTCCTTAACAAATGCTCTTCATCATAGTCAACTGCATTCCTAATTTTTTCATAGAAAAAAGCCACCTTAGAAATTAAAGCAGAAACCTTAATTCTGGGAACATCATCATCTGATTCAGCAGCTTTCTTCTGCTCACTGTAGATCACTTGAAATAACTTCTTAGTGTTCTCATTAATCTCTACACTTGGGCCTTCATCACGTCTTTTTATTAAATTTGGGCTAACCATATAGAAAATTGAACTAAATTATAGCTTAATAATATTGTATCTTGTTTATTGCCAAAAAGCAACTGATTCAGCCCTTGACAGACCTTAATTCATTATGTATTATTTTAATAGATAAAAGGTGGCCCACGAGGCTGTTTTTAATTACCTATTTTACACAATATGAATAAAATTACAAAATACGTCAAGGAGTCAGCTGAAGAGATGAAAAAAGTTACTTGGCCAACTAAAAAAGAAACTCGACAATACACCCTTTTAGTAATTGGTATTAGTTTAGCAGTAGCTATTTTTCTTGGTGCCCTAGACTATATTTTTAGTTGGGGTTTTCAATCTTTCTTTGGTAAATAATTAATTAAATAATAATTCTATGGCCAAACAACTTTTAAATCAAGGCCGACGCTGGTATGTTATCCATACTTACTCTGGTTATGAAGAAAATGTTGCTCAGAACTTAAAGCAAAGAGTAGAATCTTTAGATATGGAAGATAAAATTTTTAACATTCTGATCCCAACTGAAAAAAAGATTAAAATTAAAAATGGTAAACGTAAAGTTTTAGAAGAAAAAATCTTCCCTGGTTATATTTTAGTAGAAATGATGGTAACTGATGAATCTTGGTATATTGTTCGTAATACCCCCAACGTTACCGGCTTTATTGGTACTGGCACTATCCCTACTCCAATTAGCGAAGCGGAAGTAAAATCCCTCCAGAAAAGAATGGGCGTTGAAGATCCTAAATTCCAAATTGATGTTGAGGTCGGTTCTAGTGTTCGTATTAATGAAGGACCTTTCAAAAACATGGAAGGAAAAGTTACCGCTGTAGACGAAGCTAAGGGTAAAGTAAAAGTATCAGTTTCTATTTTCGGACGAGAAACACCAGTTGAATTAGACTTCCTACAAATCAAAAAAATGTAATGATTAAAAAAGAGTGACGCTTCTACACTCTGAATAAAATTTATGCCAAAAAAAGAATTAACTAAAATAAAATTACAAATTGCTGGTGGTCAAGCTAATCCGGCTCCTCCAGTTGGCCCTGCTTTGGGTCAACATGGATTAAATATTTCTGAATTCTGTCAAAAATTTAACGACCAGACTCGTGATAAGATGGGTGATATTATCCCAGTGGAAATTACTGTCTATGAAGATCGTAGTTATGATTTTATCTTGAAAACCACCCCAGCCGCTGAATTAATTAAAAAAGCCGCTAAAATTAAAAAGGGTTCTGGTAAACCATTATCAGAGAAAATTGGCACTATCACTGAACAACAATTAAAGGAAATTGCCGAAGCTAAACTACCTGATTTAAATACTAATGACATTGAAGCTGCTAAAAAAATTGTAGCGGGCACAGCTCGTCAAATGGGAATTGAAATTAAATAATAATTAATATTGTGGGAGTTGAATTAATTATTAATTATTCAACGCTTCACCACGAAATTTATGACAAAAAAAGAGGAAACAAAGAAAGAAGAAAAAAAAGAAAAACCTACAGTAAAGAAAGAAAGTATTAAAGAAAAAAAGAAAGAAATAAAAAAATCAGAAGAGAAAGCTCCTGATTATAATCCAACCGAGTTATATCCAATTGAAAAGGCTTTAGAATTAATTAAACAACTTAATAAAGCTAAATTTGATGCCTCAGTTGAAGTTCATTTTCGTTTAGGAATTGACCCTAAAAAAGGTGATCAACAAGTTAGAGGTGCAGTTAGCTTGCCTCATGGTACTGGTAAAGATATTAAAGTGGCTGCTTTTGTTTCACCAGAAAATGAAAAAAAAGTTATTGCTGCTGGAGCTGATTTCTGTGGTGGCGAAGAATTAATTGCTAAAATTAAAAAAACTGAAAAAACTGATTTCCAAGTAGCTATCGCTGAACCAGCTTTAATGAAAAACTTAGCGGTAATTGCCAAAACTCTAGGTACTCGCGGCCTAATGCCTTCACCTAAAAATGATACGGTTACTGATGATCCAGTTAAGGCAGTTGAAGAATTAAAAAAAGGTAAAATCAATTTTAAGAACGATGATACTTCTAACATCCACACTGTAATTGGTAAAATAAGTTTTGACAATCAAAAACTTTTAGAAAATTACGAAGCTTTGTTAGAGAATATTAAAAAAGTTAAACCAGCCTCTTCTAAGGGTATTTACCTTCGTAATATCAGCATTTCCTCTTCAATGAGTCCTGGAATTAAGGTGGAAATAAATTAACTTGACTTTTTATTATAATAAGGGTATAGTGATATCCAGGTAAGCATTCTTAAGTGAAAGAGCGGTCGGTAGATATTGGTTCATTAAGAAATAATATCTACCGACCGCTTTTTATTCTATCAAGAATAAAAAGGTCGTGTCTTACAATTAATTAAATTCGCAGACAAACAAAATGAAAAAATTATTTGTTGGTGGTATTAATTTTAACACCACCGAAGAAACTTTGACTGAAGCCTTTGCTAAGGCTGGTACAGTTCTTTCTGCCGTTATCATCAAGGACAGAATGACTGGTCGCTCTAAAGGTTTTGGCTTTGTTGAAATGGAAAATGATGCTGATGCTGATAAAGCAATCGAAATGTATCATGAGAAAGAATTAGATGGACGCCAAGTAGTAGTTAACGAAGCTCGTCCTCTAGAAAAGAAATTTTAATTCGGTTCAAAGATAAAATAAAAAAACACCCCCATACGGGGGTGTTTTTTTATATATTTATTTCTTAACTTTCTTCTTGGCTACAGGTTTTTTCTTTACCACCTTTTTCTTTTTCTTTGCCTGTTTATCTTCATAATCAGCAATTGCTTGTTTAAGCCCTTGAACAGCCATTACTGAACAATGAATTTTTTGTTGAGGTAGTCCACCCAAATCTTTAATAATCTTTTTCCAATCAAATTTCTTAGCTTGAGCAATGGTCATTCCCTTCACTTTCTTAGTCATAACTGAGGCGGTGGCAATATTAGAAGCGCAACCAAAAGAAAGGAATTTAACATTTTTAATCTTCCCTGCCTCCACTTTAATATAAAAATCTAGCTGGTCACCACAAACCATATTACCAATCTGAGCATAGCCATCTGGCTTTTTAATCTCACCGATATTCTTGGGCTTAAGAAAATGATTTACTGTTTTTTTAGTATAATTAAGTGACATATTTTAATTAAATTAATTTATAGTGTTCTAATTATAACCAGAATGCTATATTTTGGCAAATATTGACAGAAATAGCCCATAATGATACGATAGAATATAAATTTTTGTACATTAACAAACTAAAATCATATAAAAAATGAAAGAACTTGAGAGTGCTCAGAAACCATGGTTGCGTATCCTTTTGATATCAATCATGATTGTATCTGGAAACATGTTATTAATTATTTCTTTATCCGCTGCGGGATTAATCATCGGTGCTATTACTGTGGGGATAATCATTGGTTATAGAAACCAAAAAAGAGTAGATTTGCCTGTTAACAATAAATCGTTTATATTTATTGCTGTTTTACTAATGATAGTTTTAGCTATTTATTTAATTGATCTAATTAACTATCACCCGGTAAACATTGAGGCAATGCTTGGATTAGAGGAGATCAACACAGAAGAAATTTATTACTCAATTGGATTGATTTCCTATACTGTTTTTTACTTTATCAGCTATGCAGTTGGATATTTAAAAGGTAAATTAAAAAATGGAAAGGTGGTGCAAAATGACAATTGAAAAATTACTCAGACATTGGCCGTTATGGTTATTTCTGGCGGTATTAATTCCTAGTGGATTAATCATCTATTTCTTCTCCATAGTTGGAATATTAATAGCAGCAATCACTACCGGGATAGTTATTGGTTTTAAAGATAAATTAAACTTGAAAAACTATGAAATCATGGCGATTACTTTAATCATTCTTGGTCTCATTTCTTCAATTTTAATTGTCTTTTTTATTAATACACAATTATCATACCCGGAAACATCCTTTTTCGTTTTCTCAATTCCTGGTGGAATAAGCTGGGGACTAATTCCCTTCCTTATATTCTTATTGATGACAAAACGTTATAAACACAAAATTTACTTATAAAAAGTAGGAGCCCTAGAGCTCCTTTTTTATTTCTAAAATATTTAATTTAATTATTTAATCGGGCTAAAGCTCCTTAGCCTCTCTACTGTTTCCTTAAGGGCTTTAATCGTATAATCAATTTCTTTTTTAGTATTAAATCTTCCTAAAGAAAATCTAATATTACTATTTAAAAAGTTTTTATCAAGTTCGATTGCTTTAAGAACATATGAGGCTTTCAAATCAACCGCTGAGCAAGCAGAGCCAGTTGAAACATAGATACCTTTAAATGATAGGTCAATTAAAATTGCCTCGCCCTCTACTTTGCCAAACATAACGTTTAGATTAGCTGGAACTCGTTTACTTAAGCTGCCATTTAATTTAACATCAGGAATTTCTTTTTTTAACTTCTGCCAAAAATAATCACGTAAAGTTTTGATCTTTTTTAAATAAGCTGTTCTTTCTTTGTATGATAATTCCAAGGCTTCGGTTAAGCCAATAATACCAGGAAGGTTATAAGTGCCAGAACGATGGTTGTTTTCTTGACCACCACCCACTATCAACGGTTTAATCTTTATATCTTGATTAATATAAGCCACGCCGATTCCTTTGGGTCCATAGAATTTATGAGCTGATAGGCTAAGGAAATCTATTCCCATCTTTTTTACATCAATTTTTAGATATGGAACTGCTTGCACCGCATCAGTATGGAAATAGGCATTATGATCATGAGTAATTTTAGCTAGACTAGTAATATCTTGAATGGTGCCAATTTCATTATTAACCATCATTACTGAAACTAAGATTGTTTTTTTATCAATTGCTTTCTTTAAGTCTTTAGGATCAACTATTCCCTCTTTGTTAACTGGCAAATAAATAACTTCAAAACCCTCTCGTTTTAATTCACGAGCTGATTCCATCACACAAGGATGTTCAATTGCTGATACAATAATCTTATTACCTTTATCACGATTAGCTAAAGCGACTCCTTTGATAATGAAATTATTAGCCTCAGTTGCCCCTGAAGTAAAAATAACATTATCAGCCTGACCATTAATAATCTTAGCCACTCTTTCTTTAGCTTTAATTAGGTCGGAATAGGCCTTTTGACCAGGATTATGAATAGAGGAGGCGTTAGCACATCTATTAGTCAAATATGGCTTCATTTTAGCTAATACCCGAGGATCTAGCTTCGTAGTAGCAGCATTATCTAAATATATTTTCATATTTCAATTTTAGCTTATTTTTTACAATAAATCCATTATAATCTATTTTATTACATTGTCAAAATAGTTGACAAGATTATAATAATATGCTATAATACTTTAATATTTAAAACAGATAATTGTTCATTAAATAACCAAAAAAAGTACTAAAAATGAAAAAATCAGTAATTACCCTAGTTGTTGTGGCAATATTTTTTTCTCTTTGTTCATGTAGCAAAGAATATAAAAACCATCACGATGCTCTATCCTATTTATGGAATGAAGTGCAAGATGGCAGTGAACGGCCACATGGAAAAGAAACGATTTTCACTCAGGACTCAATATTCGAGTTTTATGCCACAATGAACTATATACCGAAATGGAACCGCGAAACTCTACTTGTTAGACTTACAACTAACGATTCTACATTCGACTTTTGGGCAGAAAATTCTAGCGGATATTGGTATATTGAAGATGATGATACCCGTTCAGATGATCAGGGGTACAACCTGAGAAGCATAATCCCGGAAGAAGAAAGGCTTTTAAGAGCCGCTTACAATGCTTATATGAAAAATTAAATTATTTCATATAAACCACGCTATCAGTTTTATCTGATAGCGTTTTTTAAAAGAAAAAATTATTTAAATTTAATACTGTTAACTATTATTAAAACAATTGACAAAAATAAAAGAAAATTATAATATTATCTGTTAAACAAAAGTTAATTGAACCTTAAAACAACAAAACCCTTTAAAAATGAAAACCTTCACATTATTACCCGGACTATGTGTTGATTGGACAACAATGTTGATGTTTATTCTATTACTGTTGTTGCCACTGATAACCTTAATCAAAATCAACGAAGAGAATCGGAAAGTAAGAGAACTGATCATCTCAACTGTGGTTCTTTCGATTATCTTCATAATCACCGTGATCCCAAATCTATCTACCGCAATAAGGATCGACTTTGTGGTTCCAATTCTTTTTTTCGGAATAATTGGCATTGCTGTAATTGGATTAATTATGCCTGGTTGTGCTGAAACCTTAAGTCAAATACTAGGAATAAAGAAAAACGGATTAACTATTATGCTAATTATGTTTACCTTCCTGGTTAACCTTCTTTATAATGAAACTGATTCATTTATTGTCTTTCCGGTTTCATTAACTATTAGTGTGATATCTTATTTATTGTTCTCTGTCTTTGCGGATACCATAGAAAGGATAAGGAAAAAAAGATCCCATCAAACGTAGTAATAAAAGATTACAAAAAGGCCTGAAACTATCAGGCCCTTTTTATTTGTTTAATATCTATTTTATTTCACTAATTCAACACTGTTGACTATTACTGGTTCTACGGGACGATCAGCAGTCGCGGTTTCAACCGCTTCAATCTTTTTAACTACATCCATACCTTCAACTACTTCACCAAAATTGGTGTGCTTACCATCCAACCAAGGAGTTGATTCAGCGGTGACAATAAAAAATTGAGAACCATTGGTATTGGGACCAGCATTAGCCATGGCTAGACTGCCAGCTACTAATTTATGACTATTAAACTCATCATTAAAACGATAATCAGATCCCCCAGTACCATAAGTAGCGACATTATCGGTTTTACTATTTGGATCACCGCCCTGAATCATAAAATCTTTAATCACCCGATGGAATTTAGTATTGTTATAGAAACCGACTTGGGCTAGGTGGAGAAAATTATTAACCGTAATTGGTGAATCAGTATTATAAAGCTTAACCTTAATATCACCTAGGTTAGTCTTGATAACTGCTCCAGAATAATCTTTAGTTAGATCTGCCTGATTTTCAGGACTTTTTACTTCATTATCCATAGTTTTTTTAGTTATTTCTTTTTTATTCTGATCAATGGTTGAGTCAGGTTCATTGTCTTTAACCGGACTATCTTTTTGATCAGTTGTGGGAATAGTTAATTTAACTCCCTCTTGTTCTGTTTTGCGTTCGGCAGTAGTGCAGGCCGAGACACTGATAGCAACCACTGCAGTTGCTAAAAGAAAAATTAGTTTCTTCATAGTTTTTTCATTATACTTTATATTGTTTTTTAATTTTACGATCATCTTCCTTTCTTTTTTCTGTAATTACTTCTTTAGCTTTAGCCCGAAGATCTTTTAATTCTAATTTATTTAATTCTTTGGCTCGTTCTTTTAGGCTTTTAGCTACATTTAACTTGGGTTCTTCAATTACTTCACTTAGCATTACATCAAGAATCGCTCCAATTTTTGGACCAGGCTTAATCTTTAATAATTTTATTAAATCGTCACCATTTATTTTTAGCATCTTAGCTGAGACTGGATCGTTTTGCACTTTTTCCATCATATATTGGAGATGACGAAGACGGTATGGCATCGCCTTGGGCGTACCTGAGCCTAAACGATCAGCTACCCTAAGATCAATTAAATCCTTTAAATTTTCTTTTCCAACCTTGGCAATTAATCGCCTAACTGAAGCAGCTGTTACTTCACCTACATTATAATAGAACATGTGGTTTTTAACTAAATTAACTACCCTTAATCTATCTTCATTAGAAAATTTAAGTCGGGTCATAATTCGGTCAGTCATTTTAGCCCCTAAATATTCATGGTTATAGAAAGTAGCTACTCCTTTGATTATCTTTTTTGTTTTTGGTTTGGCAATATCATGTAATAAAGAGGCAAACCTAACCTGCCAATCAGGATTAGGACAATATTTTAGTGATAGAATATTGTGTTTTAAGACTGGATAGGTATGATGACGATCTTGAGAAACTTTAGCTCCTTTTTCTAGCTCAGGCAAAATATATTGCAGTAGTTTACATTTCTGTAACAACATAATACCTTCTGCTGGTTGATCAGAGGCTAATATTTTTATTAATTCATCTTTAATTCTTTCCTTGGAAACAAATTTTAAACTGCCAGCCATCTTCACAATTGCCCGTTGGGTTTTAGGTTCTAATTCAAATTTCAATTGGGCAGAAAATCTAACTGCTCGTAGCATTCTTAAAGCATCTTCTTTAAAGCGATCAATCGGTTCGCCAACTGCTCTAACTACTTTCCCTTTGATATCTTTTTGCCCACCAAAAAGATCAACTATATTATTATCATTAATCGGATCAAGAGCTAAGGCATTGATGGTAAAATCACGTCGCTCTAAATCTTTATCTAATTCGGTTTCAAATTTAACTTTATCAGGATGACGACGATCAGAATATCCCTGTTCACTACGATAGGTAGTAATCTCTAGAACAGCCTCCAATTCCCCCTTGGGTGTTTTTCTGATTGGCAACAAAACCGTACCAAAATGATTTTCATACTTTGCATCAGAAAAAATCTTCAGAATTTCTTCTGGCTTAGCGTTGGTAGTGATATCCCAATCTTTTGGCTCTTTTTTCATTAATAAATCTCTAACACAACCACCAACAATATAAGCTTCAAAACCACTTTTCTGTAGTTTCAGCACTGTTTTGTTCACATATCCAGGAATATTCATAATTATTTAACAAATCTAAGGAATTTAAGAATTAACCAAGCAATTATTCCGCCAGCAATTGCGGTCGCAAATTGAGTCCAGCCCATCATTTGAGCAATTGCAGTTGCTAATTGTTGTTTAATTAATAATTTAGCTATTAAATCTATACTAAGGAAAAGAAAAATAAATTTCAAGCCAGCTCCAACTATAACTCCCCGCCAATAGGCTTTAAAGTCTTTCTTTCTGTTCTGCCAAAAATAATCAACTGCTAACACTAAAATTACATTGCTAATCATGATAAAAGGCACAGCTGGCGCTAAGATGACTGGCAATAGTCCACTACCTAAAGCGATTAAACTTGGCAATAAAGCAATTAATAGCGCACTCCTAAAACCAACGATAATTAAAGCTAGAATTAAAATAGCATTAATTATTGGTCCAGTAATCCATTGTAAGTGAATAAAAAATGGTAAAATAACTGCTACTGCTGCTAAAGCAATAAATTGAGTTAACCATCTAACATTAACCTTAGTTAAGGCCTCTGCTTTAACATTAATATTATTATCAATCATATAATTATTTTTTCTTAGCAGTGTCAAAAAAGAAATTATTTTTCAGCTTAGCTTTTTTAGTTCGACTATATTTAGTGTGCAAAGCTTTATGACCTAATTTATTTTTCTTTAACCAATTTATAATTGTTGAAGCTTCTTTGTTTTCATGAGCCTTCCTTATCTTCTTGCCCTGATCAATTTTATACAAGCCAGCCACTCGTTTTTTTCTGACTTCGGAATTAGTATGTAATGGTTGCCCACCACCACCAATACAGCCACCCGGACAAGACATTACTTCAACATAATGATATTTATTCAATTTTTTGATAATCTTCTTAATATTACCTAAACCATTAACTACTGCTACTTTTAATTTTTTACCATTCAAATTAACTGTTGCTTCTTTTAGGTCAGCTAAACCACGCACTTCTTGAAATTCTAAACGACTAGAACAAATAGGGTCTTTATTCTCCTGACAAACCAAGGCATTAGCGGTTCGTAGGGCTGACTCCATTACTCCTCCGGAAGAGCCATAAATAGCAGCCGCTCCACTACCATCATTGAATAATTTAGCCACCTTGCCTGGAGCCAACTTCTTTAAATTAATATCATTCTTTTTAAGTAGATAAGAAAACTCTCTAGTGGTAATGACATAGTCAACTGGACTTAAACCTTTCACTTTTAACTCTGCTCGTTTAGCTTCATATTTTTTAGCCGTACAAGGCATAACTGAAACAACTATAATCTTTTTGGGATCAATCCTTTTCTTTTTCGCCCAATAGGTTTTAATCGCCCCCGCACTATGAATATGAGGTGAGCGAGACGTGGTTAAGTTAGGAATTAATTCAGGGTGATAAAATTCAACATAAGCTACCCAAGCAGGACAACAAGAAGTCATCATGGGAAAAACTGCTTTTTTATTATTTAATCTTTCAATTAATTCTTCTGCCTCTACCATCGTAGTAATGTCAGCTCCAAAATTAACATCAAATACCTGATTAAAACCTAATTTCTTTAGGGCGGTAACGGTTTTGCCTGTGCAATCAGTTCCCAATGGCAAACCAAATTCTTCGCCAATTGTTATCCGAATTGAAGGAGCAAATTGAGCCACTACAACTTTTGTCTTATCCTTTAAAACCTTTTCTATTGCCTGCCATTCTGATTGCTCTTGAGCAGCCGCTACTGGGCAATGAAGTGTACATTGACCACAATAAATACAAGCTGTTTCTTTGTTCTCCGCTGGCTTAACCTCCTGATTAATTCCCTCACCCTCTATTTTTAAACAACTGATTCCTTGCATATCATGGCAAGCTTCAACACAATTCTGACAATCAATACATTGACTACCATCAATTTCAATTGCGTTAGCAAAAGTATATGTTTTGCGTTTACCTTTACGATCCTGAAAACGATTGATTTTTACTTTATATTTTTTAGCTAAGTCTAATAAGGTGCAATTATAGCGTAAAGAGCAGTCACCACATTTTTCTGCATGCTCAGCAAATAATAATTCTAAATTTAAATTACGAGATTTCTTGACTCGGGAGCTATTAGTATATATCTCCATGCCTTCTTTAATTTTAGTAGAACAAGCAGTCATTAAACGACAATAACCCTTTATTTCTACCACACAAACCCGACAGTTAGCTTTAACTGATAAATCAGGATGATGGCATAAAGAAGGAATTTTAATTCCATTTTCTTTAGCAAGCTCTAAAATTGTTTGACCGAGTTGGCCAACAACTTTTTTGTTATTTATCTTGAGATTCATTATTTTTTTATCTTTACTAAATCTTTATAAATTTGATAACAGAATAATAAAGAAATAGGGCCAATTAAAAGACTAACCACTTGAACAACTATATTCCAAATAAAAGCAAAGGTACTATCTTCGGCCACCGAATAAAGAGGAGTAGAAATAATAAGGGTAAATATCCACATTAATAAACCTAGAAATAAAAAGCGTCCAAAAACAGGCCACCAATATCCTTTAACTAATTGAATACTACGACGAATAGCTGTCATTCCTTTTTTATCTTCAAAAAAGAAGGCATAGACAGCTAGGCTATAGAAAACAGAAAAAATAATACCAGGAATAATTAATAATAATGTCCAAAGAAGAATAAAGATGGTGGTTAGAAGTACTAGACCAAAATAAGACCAGAATTTTTTATAACTAGCCTTGAAAATATCTAACTCCTTACCTTTATAATCCTCTTTCACTAAAAGAAATGTGGCAATATAGGTGCGGATATAAAAGTAGATTGATATAATAGCACCCACTATACCAATAATCTTTAAACCAATGTTTGCCTTAATATCAACGCCGAGCCAATTAGCTAATAGATAGATAACTAGTACGGCTATTAAAGGAATTAAAGAAAAAAGAAGTCCCCAAAGATAAACACCGATAAATTTAATTAAATTCTTCCACCAAACTTTTATCGACTCCTCAGTCAATGAAAAGACAGGTGTAAGTTTTTTTGTTTTTGTTTCTGTCGCCATAAAATTATTGTTTTAATATATTTTGAAAATAAGTTTTAATTGGAATTGGCAATGAAAATCCTAGAGCACAAAAACTGCTATCTTCTAAATTATCAATTAATTCCCAAAATAAATTTTCGTCAAACTCTTTAGCATTAACTAATTGCCATAATCGATAGGTGCCTTCTCGACAAGCAGTACAATTGCCACAACTTTGATTATAATAAAATTTTAGCCAATATTTAATTAATTTTGCCCCATCAGTTCGGTTAATATCATAAACCATAATTGAACCAGCCCCACTAACTGCTTGTTGAAGTTGCTCCGAATTTAAAACCTCACCACTTGCTTCACCACCAACTTGTACAAAAAAGTTATACGGTGGAGCATTTTTAGTCCTTAACAACACTTGTTCAATCGTTAAATCAGCTGGCAAATAATAGACACCGCGCCTTCTAACTGCACCACTAATAGTATAAAAACGATAATTATTATATTTTCCTTTAGATACTAAACTGACATTATAAAAAGTCTCTATATTATTTATTAAAGTTGGTTTATTAAATAATCCTTTCTTGGTGGGAAAAGGTGGTTTTAATCTTGGTTCAATCTTTTTGCCTTCAATAAAATTTAATAAAGCTGACTCTTCCCCACTGATATATGATAACTTTTTAGGCTTAAGAATAAATTCTATTTTTTTATTTAAAGCAGAATATTTTTTAGCCGCTAAAATATTTTTTATGCTAGCACCATATTTATTATAGTATTCTTGGTTGATAAAAAAATAGATTTTAGTAATTTTATTTGAACCTAAAAACTTATCAGCTAGATAAACGCCATTAATCACTTCGGGAGAATAGTGTTCTAAAATATAGCCATCTTTTTTTACCCCTGGCTCACCTTCGGCGCCATTAATAACAATATAACCGGTTTTCTTGCCGGTTAAATTAGCTTTAACAGCCTGCCACTTCTTGGCGGTGGGAAAACAAGCACCACCACGTCCAACTAAGCCAGCTGTTTGAATTTTTTTAATAATATTGTTAGTCATGCTGATAGATTTTGTGAGCTAAATAATTCCTAATCATCAACTCAGTTCCTTCGAATATCTTATCTGGTAAACTATCCAATTTAAACCATTTCCATTCCAAGCATTTATCTGGTTCTTCTACCTTGGGATCGCCACCTTTATATTCTGCCTTTACTCCTACATTTAAATAATGTTTACCATCTGTTTCAATATATCTCATTTCATCTGCTACTGATATTAATGAAAAATTATTAATTTCTAGCCCAGTTTCTTCCTTTACTTCTCTTTTAGCAGTGGTAAAAACCGTCTCACCAAATTCTAAATGCCCGCCAGGAAAACTCCATTCACCTGCCCCATGTGAACCTTGACGCAACCCTAACAGAACTTCTTGTTTGTCATTCATCACCATTACACCGATGCCAACCCGGGGATATTTTTTATCCATAGAAATTATTTAATAAACTTCTTTAAATAATCAGTTAATTCCACTAAACGATTAGCATAGCCCCATTCATTGTCATACCAAGAAACTATCTTCAAAAAATCACCACCAAGTACGCGAGTGGATAACATGTCAACAATAGCACTACTAGAATCACCAATAATGTCATTAGATACTAATGGTTCTTTGGTGACACTAATTAAGCCTTTATATTTCCCTCTTGAAGCTTTGGTAATCGCTTTGTTGACCTTATCAGCAGTAGTCTTTTTATTTAGTAAATAAACAGTATTGCAAAGAGAGCCTAATGGGGTCGGCACCCTGACAGCCATTCCTTCAAACTTGTTTTTTAGGGTCGGGATAGTTTCAGTGGTAGCAATAGCTGCCCCAGTAGTAGTCGGGACAATATTAATAGCAGCTGCTCGAGCTCGTCTTAGGTCTTTATGGGGACCATCAACAATATTCTGGTCAGCGGTATAGGAATGAATGGTGGTCATGAAAGCTCGTTTGATTCCATAGGTTTCCTTGATTAAAGCCGTAACTGGTGAAAGACAATTAGTAGTGCAAGAAGCACAGGATAAGAGATTATCAGTTTTCTTAACTTTTTTTTCATTAACCCCTAAAACAATGGTTTTGGTATTATCTTTAGCCGGAGCCGAAAGAATGACTTTCTTAGCACCAGCTTTAAGATGAAGTCTCATCCCTTCTTTAGTTCTAAATACTCCAGTACACTCTAAAACTACGTCTACTTTTAAATCTTTCCAGGGCAACAAAGCAGGATCTTTAAAAGCAAAAACTGGAATTCGTTTATTTTTTACCAATAAATAATCCTTAGTTGCTTTAATATCACGCTTGTACTTGCCATAACTAGAGTCATATTGCAAAAGATGAGCTAAGGTCTTGGGATCAGTCAAATCATTGATCGCCACAATGTTTAAATTGGGAAATCTTTCTAAAATAACCTTGAAAGCGGCTCGGCCAATCCGGCCAAAACCATTAATAGCAATATTAATTTTTTTCATAGAAAATATAAATAATTATTAAATTATTCTGTAAATATTATAACATATTTTAGAGGATAATAAAAAACACGCTAACTAGCGTGTTTACTTATCTAAAATTGAAATTAATAAACGCAATATTCCAATCTTTCAATCCGGCGACCATAATCATCATAGCGTTGATGAGCGGCTATATTGGCCACTAATTCAGTTTTAATATCTTTAATATCCTTAACAATAATATCAAGCAGGGTCATAATTTCATTTTTATCCTTCTTGGTCATCATATCTTCTCTTAAAGCTTGAATTTCAGTCTTTAAATCCTCTTTACTGGCAAAATGTTTCCAGCATCTATCTTCTAAATCAAGTAAATCTTGTTTGCTAGCGAAATAGGCTTTGGCCTCCTTTTTATAATCTTCCAGATCTTGTTTACTAGCAAAATGGGCCTTAGCTTCTTTTTTATAATCTTCCAAGTCTTGTTTGCTAGCAAAATGTTCTTTAGCTTCAGCTAGAGTTAGCGCTTTACTTAAATTTTGTTTTTTCTTTCTGGGTTTTTTCATAAATTCTTGGTTTCCAGCAATAATATTAATAGCTAATAGGAATTGTTAGAAACTATAATTAATTATACTGTTTTAATTATAGCTTCTGGGTGATGAACAAAAGATAAACTTTTTTCTAAATATAATCTGAATGAGGTGATAAATATTATAGCAAGAAAGATGCTTAGTCTCAAGCACCAAAAAACCGCCTAAAAAGCGGTTTTCAACCAGGGTTAATTTTAAATTAATTATTTATCTTTCTTTTTCTTATTACGATTGATATCAACAGAGATGACTACATCATTATCACCTTTTTTTTCACCAGGAACTTTCACATCAACGGTTTGTTTTAAAACATGGTGGCCAACTACTACTCCTCTGACCCCATCAACATTAACTTTAGTACCTATTGGTGGTAGTTTGCCAGCCATTTCTTTGTAGCCCTCATATTCATAAGAAAGACAACACATTAAACGACCACACATACCAGAAATACGTTCACTACCTCGATGAACTACTTGTTGGGTTTCAGCCATTTCAGAGGTGATAGAAGAAAATTCATTTAAATGTTTACGGCAACACAATTGACGTCCGCAAGGACCGCAATCACCAGAAATCTTAGCTTCATCGCGGGTACCAATTTGAGTTAAACGGATATTGGCATTAAAATGAGTTGCTAAATCTTTAACTAATTCTCTAAAGTCCACTCGATTATCAGCAATAAAAGCAAAATTTATTCTATTACCCTCAAAAGAAAAATGAACATCAACCAACTTCATTGGTAAATCATGTTTTTGGATTAACTCCCGACAAACATTTAAAGCTTCTTCTTTTTTATCAGAATCAGCTAACCTAGTTAAATCTTTGGTTTCTGCACGACGAATAACTGGTTTTAATTCGCTAATCTGTTTTTCATCTAATTCTTCTTCAAATAAAGCTACTATCTTACCATATTCATTACCTAATTCAGTATCAACGATTACTTGATCACCAGTTGATAGCTCTAAAGAATTGGTTGAGAAGCTATAGACTTTATCCCAGGGAGCAAATTGTACTTGAGCAATTAACATATATAGAACAACAACCCCGGAGTAAATCCGGGGTTATTAAATAATTAAAGTGAATATCTAACAAATTTAGTTATCTTAGTATCACCCAGGAGATCCTTTACTTTCTTTTTATCATCTTTGATAAATTCTTGTTCAACTAAACAAACTTCAGAATAATATTTTCCCATTTTACCTTTCAAAATATTATCAATAATATTTTCTGGCTTACCTTCTTTAAGTAATTGTTCACGATAGATATCTTTTTCTTTATCCATTTCTTCGGTTGGCACCTCGTCTGGAACTAAATATTTTGGATTAGCAGCTGCTACTTGCATAGCAACATCTAGGGCTAATTCTTCTTGGTTAGCTGCATCTAAAGCCACTAGAACACCTATTTTCCCACCTAAGTGAGAATAGGCAGCCACAGTAGCGCCAGCAACCATTTCAAAAGATTTAATACCCATCTTTTCACCAATGGTACCACTAAGATTATCTAAATTTTCTTGAACTGTACCATTTTCCATGGTTAAGGCTAACAAACCTTCTAAGTCAGTTGGTTTATTAGTTTTAGCCAACTCTAGAACTTTATCACCAAATTCTTGAAATTTTTCATTACGAGAAACAAAATCGGTTTCAGAGTTCATTTCAAAAACATAGCCTTCAGTTTTTTCATTATTAGTGCCAACTTTAATAACTCCTTCGTTGGCTTCACGGCCAACTCTTTTGGAGGCTTTGGCAATACCTTGTTTACGTAGAATTTCTACTGCTTTACCCAGGTCATTGCCTGCTTCTTTTAAAGCTTTCTGACAATCAACCATGCCAGCACCAGTCATCTCACGTAATTTTTTTATTAATTCCATATTTTTATAATTTAATATTTTTTATTTCTTTGCCCCTTGTATTGTATTTTCAATAGTGCCTAAAACTAATTTAATAGTTTTGGTGGCGTCATCATTGGCGGGAATGGGATAATTAACTTCTTCTGGATTAACATTAGTATCACAGATCGCTATTACCGGAATATTTTTCTGTCGTGCTTCTCTAACAGCAGTTGCTTCTTCCTTAATATCCCAAACAAATAGAGCATCGGGTAGTTTGGTAAGGTCGGTTAGTCCACCAACTCTTTGTTCTAATTTTTCAATTTCACGATCAAATTCTAATCTTTCCTTTTTAGTATACTTATCTAACTTACCACCTTCTTTCTTTTCCACTAAATCTAAATACTTCTTAACTGACTTTTTGACAACAAAAAAGTTAGTGAGATAACCCCCTAACCACTTACCAACAATATATGGTTGTTTGATCTTTAAAGCCATTTCCTTCATTGGCTTAGCTACTTGTTTCTTAGTGCCGACAAATAGAATCTTTTTGTCTTCACTAGCAAGTTTAGCCATGAATTCCAAGGCTTCCTCAAGTTTTTCTAAAGTCTTTCTAAGATCAATAATATAGACACCGTTTTTTGAAGTAAAAATGTACGGTTCCATTTTTGGGTGCCAACGATTAGTACGATGGCCGAAGTGCATGCCTGCTTTAAGCATGTCTTCAATTTTAGGTAGTTTTACCATATTTTTCTTTTTTACGTCTGTTCCTATACCTCAAATAGAGGAAGAAATGATTCAGGAACATGATGATTAATATAAAAAGAGGCTGTTTTCCTCTTGTTTTAAAGATAGAGCAATTTGAGTTATTTGTCAAGAATTAGCGTTGATAAAAAACATCAATATCTTGATTAAATTCAGTAATTAATTGGTTATATTCTTCTATTTTGGTGCTGTAGACAGCTAAATCAGTATTATATTGATTAGCTCCTTCGTTATAGGTAATCACTAAAGCATTATATTCACTAGTCTGCCCATTAGCTAAATAAGTATCTAATTGAGCTTTAATAGTATTTAAATTAGCTTCCTGAGTCTCTAAATCAGTCTCTAGGCTATTAATCTCAGCTAATCTGTTAATATAATCAATTTGCGCTGTTTTTAGCTCTTGAATAGTGGTTTTAGTTTGAGCTATGCCTTGATATGTTTTCCCTGATGTAGTTTGTAGTATTTCTATATTACCGAGAGCATTGGTGTTAAATAGATTATCAAAATCATCAGTATTAGCTTCAGCCTGACCATTAATATTCTGAGGAATAATTCCTAAAGGAAAATAATTGGTAGTTTCAACATAGCAATAGCCAGAATTATTAATTGAATGTTCAATTGGACAAGCTATTCCAGCAGCGGTGTGATTAATATCAGGAAAATCTAAAATAGCGGCTCCATATCCTAATTCACGTAAAAATTGAACAGCTAAAAAGGTTTTATCAGAACAAACTCCTTTTTGGAGATAAAGGGTTTCATAGGGATAATATGGATTAGTATTGCCAGCAGCTAACTTAGCTTGATCATAGGAAATATGTTGAACAAAAGCTAAAATAAATTCTGTAAATTGATCTTCGGTCCAACCCTTGTTCCCCACTATCTCTCTAAAGCGACTAATTATTTCAGAAATAGAATTATCATCATTCTTAGTATTTAAAAGCATACCATAGAAAGCGTCACGTAGATTATCTGGCTTTTGACCAACTTTATAGGTATAGACTTTGGGCGAATTACTATACTCCTCATAACGAGCAACAGACAGATCTTTTATTAAATAATAATTATCATTCTGATATTTAAAATCAAATCTTTTGGTTTCATTACTATTATTGGATACAGCAATTTGGTTTAGGTTGGTATTAGTTATTCCCAAACCCAAAGTTCTCATGACTTCAAAAGCATCAGCTGGTCGACCAAGGTAATGTAATTTTAAATCAACTGGATTAATGTAATAGGCTTGACCTTCGCTTTCAACTCGTAAAATAATACGACCAGCCAAACGACTAGGAGCTTTATAATTTAAAAAATAATCAATATCTTTATTACTCGCCCCTAAACCAAATTGGCGCATTAGATTAAAGGCATCATCAGGTCGACCCAAATAATATCTTTGGCTATCAGCGGGATTAACATACCAAGCCTGTCCTTTATCTTCTACCTGTAAAAGAATACGACCATCAAGATTGGGGATGGCTTGGACTTCTTTTAAGCCAATAAATCCGGGACTAAAACTAAAAACAGTAATAATCAAGAATAGCAAGCTAAATTGTATAACTTTTTTGAACATATTAATCGTCTAATAGAGTGATGAAGATATCACGAGTTGGTGGTTGAGGTAAGTGATTAACATCATTAATATAACTAATCTTTACATACCCCTCTTTATCAACCACTACTTTACTAATTGAAGACTGAAATATTTCTAAAGATAGAAAACCAATTACATCAGCGTTTAGGATACCGGTTAAAAGAGCTTTGATAAAATTACCATGAGAAAAAACTGCTATTCGCTTCCCTTTATTACTCTGACAAATATCAGTTAGAGCTTCTCTAGCTACTACCTGCATCTTATCAAGCTCCTTATCTAAAAATTTATGACGCTTTAATTTTTTTTCTCTCTCCTGCTCAGTCATGTGAAAATATTTAATTCGATACCAATGTTGCCAATCAATTTCATTAATTCGTTCATCAACAATTTCTTTCTTCTTGCTCTGACGAAGAAAAGAGGTGGCAGTTTCTTTAGCCCGCACAATCTGACTGGTATAAACAGAATTGATATTCATTCCCAATAATCTTTTAGTTAAATATCTTCTTTGCTTTATTCCCACGGCTGACAAAGGCATATTTTGTTCCCCTAATTTCTTTTCTAGGGAATAATCAGGGTGGCAATGACGAATTAAATAAACCTCTGTATAGGGACGTTTAGTCTTGGGCTTAATTTTTATGTAGGGATTTTTATACATAATTATAGATTAGTCTGAGCAAATTCCCAGTTTAATAAATTTCTAATCACTGCTTCAACAAAATCAGGCCGACGATTCTGATAATCTAAGTAATAGGCGTGTTCCCAAACATCAATTGTTAATAGTGGCTTTAGGCCTTGAGCAATAGGAGTGTCAGCATTAGCTGTTTTCATTACCCTCAACTTTTCTCCATCTTTTACCAACCAAGCCCAACCACTACCAAATTGACTAACTGCTATAGACTTAAATTCTTCAACAAATTGTTCAAAACTACCAAAAGAATCATCTATCATTTTCTTCATTTCCCCTGACATTTCTGTTCCGGGTTTTAAACTATTCCAAAAGAAAGTATGATTGTATACTTGGGCAACATTATTAAAAATAGCTATCTTTTCTGAATCACCATTAACTTCAAGAATGATATCTTCCAAGCTTTTATTCTCTAAATCTGTCCCTGCTATTAATTTATTTAAATTATCAATATAGGCCTGATGATGCTTGCCATAGTGATACTCTAAAGTATTAGCAGAAATATGAGGCTCTAAAGCTGTCTTTTCAAATGGTAATGATGGTAGTGTAAACATATATTTATTTTAATTTATTAATTCTTTC
>CAYXNV010000004.1:41734-55579 GCA_964466835.1 uncultured Gammaproteobacteria bacterium | reverse complement strand
GAAAAGCCAATAAAGCTTTATCTCAACTTAAT
Source organism: uncultured Gammaproteobacteria bacterium (assembly GCA_964466835.1). Classification (GTDB taxonomy): domain Bacteria; phylum Patescibacteriota; class Patescibacteriia; order Patescibacteriales; family UBA12465; genus UBA12465. Next base: position 55,547 of record CAYXNV010000004.1, on the reverse strand, counting down.
AGCATTATCGTCTATAAAGTAAAAGTAATTAGAGATGGCAAGATTAAGATAGTAAAACGGGAAGAATTAGTTCATGGTGATGTTATTGAAGTTGTAGCTGGTGATATGATTCCAGCTGATGCTCATTTATTTAAGATTAAAGATTTAAGAGTATCAGAAGCAGCCCTAACTGGTGAATCTATGCCTGCTAAAAAGCAAATTGATGAACTACCACTAGATACTTCTTTGGCAGATAGAGAAAATATGATTTATCAGGGCACAGTTGTAGCTGAAGGATCTGGTCTAGCTGTAGTAACTGCGATCGGCAAAGAAACTGAGATTGGAAAAGTAGCGAGCTTAATTAAGGAAACAAAAGAAAACCTTACCCCCCTTCAGCACCAAATTAATAAATTTGGTACTCGTTTAGGTATTTTTTTAGTGGCTATTAATATAGCAATCTTTTTTGTTGGGGTATTATCAGGCCGCCCTATCTTTGAGATGTTCATGATTTCTATTGTTATAGTAGTATCAGCTGTACCTGAGGGATTAATTCCAGCCATGAGTATAATTTTAGCTATCGGCATGCAACGTTTAGCTAAGAATAAAGGCTTGGTAAGGAGGGCAATAGCTGCTGAAACCTTGGGCTCTGTTTCAACGATTTGTGTTGATAAAACTGGTACTCTTACTCAAGGAGAAATGTTAGTTGATCGTATTATTACTCATCAGGGTAGTAAAGTTTTTGATTTAGAAGATAAATTAGGAGATAGATTATTAATTAATAAAAGTTCCTGGTTAGCTCTTAAAATAGGAGCGATATCTAATAATGCGATTGTTGAAAATCCAGATGAATCTTTTGATAAATGGAAAGTTGATGGCAACCCGACTGAAAGAGCCTTGCTATTGGCAGGGACAGCGGCTGGCTTTTCTCGATCTAATTTAGAATTAATTGAACCGAGGTTAGATGAAATTCAGTTTTCTTCAGCTATAAAAATGATGGCGACCAGACATAAATCTAAGGATAAGGGAGAAATAATTTATGTTAAGGGAGCACCAGAAAGAATTTTTGCCTTAGCTACTAAGATTGATGTTGAAGGTGAAGAAATTAGATTAACGGAAGCAAAAAGGAACGAGCTAATTGAAAAAATGGATAAGCTAACTAATGCTGGCCAAAGAATGATTGCAATGGCTTATCGTAAATATGAAAAAGGTTATCGCAAAAAAAGCTTTAAGGTTGATGATTTAGAAGAATTAACTTTAGTTGGCTTATTAGCCATCCGAGATAAAGTACGTCCTGATGTTAAAGAATCAATTAAGCTTTGTCGCCAAGCGGGGATTAATTTAGTTATTATCACTGGTGATCATGCTAAAACCGCTTTAGCAATTGCTCGTGAATTGGATTTTAAAATTTCTCCTAAAAATTATATTGAAGGACAGGAATTAGATGAAATGGATGATAAGGAGATGGAAAAGAGGGTGAGAGAAATAAAACTATATGCCCGAGTTGATCCTCGTCATAAATTAAGGATAGTAACTGCCCTGCAAAAGATTGGCAAGGTTGTCGCTATGACTGGCGATGGCATTAATGATGCCCCGGCTCTTAAAAAAGCCGACATTGGCGTAGCAGTTGGTAATGGCACTGATGTAGCTAAAGAAGTAGCTGATTTAGTTTTATTAGATAATAGTTTCATGACAATTGTCAGAGCAGTTAGACAGGGAAGAGTTACTTTTAATAATATTAGAAAAGTGATCCTCTATCTTTTTACTGACTGTTTTGAGGAATTGGTTATTATTGGTACAGCAGTGTTAGTTGGTTGGCCTTTACCGATTCTGCCAGCTCAAGTTCTATGGATTAAATTAGTAGAAGACCCTTTACCAGCTACTAGTTTATCATTTGATAAATCTGAAGAAGACGTGATGAAAGATAAACCAAGGGATAAAAAACAACCATTCCTGACTAAAGATCTCCAAAAAGTAATTGCTTTCTATGCAATTGTGATGGATGTTTTGGCTCTATCTCTCTTTTATTATTATTGGAAAATAGGAGGAGATTTAGATTTAGCTCGCTCAATCATCTTTACTTCTCTTGGCTTAAGCACCCTGGTTTATATCTATGCGGTGAGAGGATTAAAAAAATCTGTCTTTAGAATTAACCCTTTTTCTAATAAGTTTTTATTGGGAGCCACCTCGTTGAGCGTCTTGCTTGTAGTGGCAGCTGTATATCTACCATTTTTAAATAAATTACTAGGAACAGTTCCTCTGGATCTAATTGATTGGGTTCCAGTGATTATTTATAGTATTTGTAGTATTTTAGTGTTTGAAACAGGAAAATGGGTGTCTAGATTAAAGTTCAAATTTTAGTTATGCCAAATAATATAATTATTCCCAATCCAGATAAGCTTAATAAATTAAAAGAGGTGATCAAGACTCAAGGTTTTGAGCACTTACAAATTTTAGCTGATTTTGATCGTACTCTTACCCAATTTTTTATTAATGGCAAGAAAGCCCCGTCACTAATTGCTATTTTACGGGAACAAAAATATTTAACTCCTGATTATCCCGATAAGGCTCAAGCCTTGGCTGATAAATATTATCCAATTGAGATTGATCCCCTTATTTCTATGGAAGAGAAGAAAATTGCTATGGAAGAATGGTGGCAACAACATTTTAAATTACTAGTTGAATCTAAACTTACTCGAAAAGATGTTGAACAAGCAATGAAGTTTAGTGGTGTTAAATTAAGAGAAGGGGTGAGTGAATTTCTAGAAAGTTTAAAGGAAAAGAAAATTCCTTTAGTTATTATGTCTGCCAATGGCTTAGGATCGGAAAGTATTGAGTTTTTTCTTCAAGAGATTAATCAATTAAAAGATAATATTCATATTATTTCTAACGCTTTAATTTGGGACGAGGCCGGAAAAGCAATTGGCGTCCAGGAACCGATTGTTCACACTTTTAACAAAGATGAAACTTTACTACAAAATTATTCTCGTCTTGAAGAAATAAAAAATAAGAAGAATATTATTCTATTGGGTGATACCCTGGGAGATGCTGATATGGCCAGAGGATTTGATTATGATAATATAATTAAAATTGGATTTCTAAATGATAATGTAAAGGAGAATTTAGATGGCTTTGAGCAAGCTTATGATATTATTATTCTTGATGATGGGTCATTTGAATATGTTAATGATTTTATGACAGAGATAATTTAATATTTAGATGTAAATATAAAAAACAGAGCGTATAATAAACGCTCTGTTTTTTTAATATAATATATTAGATTTTTACTCTTTTCATTAATAAAGTATTAAAGACAATACTGATTGATGATAGTGACATTGCTCCAGCAGCAATAATAGGGTTCAAGAGTAGGCCAAAGGTGGGATAAAGAGCTCCAGCGGCAATTGGAATAGCAATAATATTATAAAAGAAGGCCCAAAAGAGATTTTGTTTTATTTTTCTCATGGTTAACCGAGAGATTTTAAGGGCCTTAACAATCTTAGTTAGATCACCATGAAGAACAGTAATATCAGCTGATTCAATTGCTACATCTGAACCATCAGCCATAGCAATGCCAATATCAGCTTCTACTAAAGCAACGGCATCATTAACGCCGTCGCCTACCATGGCGGTAACCTCGCCTCGTTTTTTTATATCTTTAATTATCTTTGCTTTTTCTAAAGGAGAAACATTAGCAATTACTTCATCAATGTTAGCTTGTTTAGCAATATACTGGGCAGTTTCTTGATGATCTCCGCTTAGCATAATTGTTTTAATACCTAATTTATGAAAATGCTTAATTGCTTTGATGGCATTTTTTTTGATTACATCAGCGATAGCGATGATTCCTAAAATTTGTTGACCATTGCTTAGGATTACAGGAGTCTTTCCTTGTTTAGATAATTCAGTAATTTTATCACTAGGCAAAGTAATATTCAATTCATTCATTAATTTAATATTACCAATCCAATATTTTTTTCCATTGATTTCTCCACTAATACCTTGACCGGGAAAATCAGAGAATGATTTAACTTCTTTCATCTTTATATTTTTTTCTTTAGCTGAATCAACAATTGCTTGAGCCAGGGGATGATCTGAGTTTTTTTCTAAAGAGGCAGCGATTTCCAATATTTCCTGTTGATTTAATTTATTGTAGCTTATATCACTGACGGTTGGTTGCCCACTAGTGATAGTGCCAGTTTTATCTAAAACAATTATTTTCGTCTTACCAAATTTTTCTAAACTAGAAGCATTTTTTATTAGCAATCCATTTTTACTAGCCAAACCCAAGCCAACCATTATACCAGTTGGAGTAGCTAAACCCAAGGCACATGGGCAAGCGATTACTAAAATACTAACAAAGCTAGTGATAGCTAAGCTTACGACAGTTGGCCAGACTAAATATTGCGGAGCAATTGTTAGCCAAGAGATTAAAGTAATTACTGCTAACACTAAAACAATTGGAACAAACACTCCGGCCACCTTATCAGCTAATTTTTGAATTGGTGCCTTAGAATTTTGGGCTCTTTCAATTGCTTTAATAATTGTCGCTAAAACTGTTTCTTTGCCTACCTTATTTATCTTTACCTTTAAAACCCCTTGTTTATTAATAGTTGTACCAATAACTTGATCACCAATTTTTTTATCAATTGGCATTGATTCGCCAGTAATTAAAGCTTCATCAATAGCTGATTTACCAAAAACGATAATACCATCGGCTGGTATTTTCATGCCTGGCTTCACAATTACAATATTATCTATCTTTAACTCGCTAAGAGGAATTTCCTTTTCTTGTCCATTTTTCTCCACGATAGCTGTTTTAGTCTGAAGATTAATTAGTTTTTCAATTACTTCGTTAGTTTTTAGTTTGGCTTTGCTTTCTAAATATTTTCCCAGATAGATAAGAGTGATAACCACAATTACAACATCAAAGAAGAACATTTCTCTTAGGTTAAAGGTTTCTCTCAGGGCTGGAAAAATGAGGATTAAGGTAGAGTATATATAAGCAGTGCCAGTACCAATTCCAATTAATGTATCCATGTTAGCTTTACCATAAACAAAAAAACGACCAGCAGCCCTTAGAAATCCCCGACCAATCCAGAAGAGGATTAAAGTAGATAAAGCAAAAACAATTGGTGCAAAAATATTAGCTTGAATCAATTCTTGTTTAACAAATATATTCCAGAAGATAACAATTAGAACTAAAATGGTGATTGGCAGAGATACTTTTAGTTTTTGTTTTTGTTTTTTTAATTCACTAGTTTTCTGATTTTTCAAGTTAGTTAATTCATCATCTTTTTCAGGGAAGTTGAAAAAATAACCCATTTTTTTAACTAAACTATTTATCTCTTTAGGGTTAAAAGAATTTGGATTATAAATCATCTCCGCTTGCTCAGTTAGAGGATTAACACTAATTGTTTCAACGCCAGGAGCTTTTTTTAGAGAAGATTCTATTATTTTAGCGCAGGAAGCACAATGCATTCCGGTTACGCCAACAGTTATTTTATTTTTTATATCTTTATTATTCATATTTTTAATGACAAGATCCACTTCCAGAATTTGAACCGCAACCACAACTACCACCACCACATGATCCACCGCAGGCTCCACTATTTCCTTCAGCTGCTTGAGCTTGATTAATTATATTTGAATCATCTACTGAACTTAATTCTTTTTCACTGGCGACTACTCGGAAATTTCCTACATACATACCCATAGAACAAGAAAAAGGAATATTGCCCACCTTAGTCGGAGTGAATTCAATAATATTTTCTCCTGCTTTCAGTTGTTTTTGGATCCTTAATGAAGGAACAACTAAGGCACTAGCACAGGAATATGGAGCATCAGCTTGGATTATCCAGCGAACAGGTTGATCTTTAAGGATGGTAAATCGATTAGGAGAATAACCTCGTCCAGATTCGGTCATTCTAATAATTCTTACCCCACCTTCTACTTCTATCTTGGCAGAAGAATTGTTATTTACATCAGAGGTAGTACTGAAGTTTGGCCAAGCACCAAAAGACGTTGATACTTGGAGTAATCTATAGCCGTTATTAAGGTTAAATAAGGCAAAGGCAACAACTACTACTCCCGCTACTTTAAAAAAGGCTTTTGATTTATTTCTACCCAAGGCTGATGTTATTCCTCCAATACCCAACAATCCTGGAGCAGTACCAACAGCAAAGAGAGCCATAATCAATCCACCCTGAAAGAAATTTCCACTACCTAAAGCATAGATCTGCATTGCCTGGGTAAAGCCACAAGGCAAGAAAAAGGTTAGAGCACCAAGAAGAAAAGGATTATTGGTTTTTATTTTTTTGCCCCAGCTTTTAGGGAGAGCAAAATCAATTTTATTCAAAGCAGGGAAGGCCTCTAGTAGTTTTAAACCTAAAATTAGGATCACAAATCCCACAATAATAGTTATGATACTATTAGCTAGAACTGATATCTGAAAAGCAGATCCAACTAAACCCAACATTCCTCCTAAAATAAAAAAGCCACCAACACGACCGATATTAAATAATATATGAGGAATGAATTTTCTTCTTTTGCTGGCTTCAGGATGATTCTTTGAATAATTAGCTGCCAAACCTAAAACCAATCCTCCAACCAAGGCTAAGCAGGTAGAAACGCCAGCGATTAAACCTATTAATAGAGCTAGGGGCCAAGAAAAGCCTCCTTGGAGTAATCCACTTAAATCAAAAACATTAATTTTATTAATTAACCAATAGATAATAATTATGGCGGCAAAAATTGAAAACCATTGACTGAATTGATCAGATTTTTTCGCCACTGGCTCAGAGTCAGATTTACCAACCCCATAACCAATTTCTTCTAGATGTTCTTTGATTTTATCTAGACTTGGTTTTTCTCCTTGGTAGAATATTTCTGCCAGTCCAGTTTTATAGCGTACATTAACCTTCTTTATATTATCAATCTCTTTTAATTTATCTTCGGTTAAAAGTTCGCAAGCTTTACAATGCAAGCCCGAGATAGGCACGACAAGTTTTTTCATAATATTATTTATTAGCTAGTTTATTAACTTTTAGAATTTCTGCTACCATTTTTGTTTTAATCTTTTCGTTTTTAGAAGCCATAGCGTTTTTAAAGCAAGTATTCAAATGATTCTCCATTAACATTTGATGAGCAGATTTTAGAAGTCCAATCGCAGCCATATTTTGTTGCATAATATCAACACAATACTCACCCTCTTCTAGCATGGTGATGAGCTTTTCACTAAGACTTTTTACTTTTTTAAAACCAATTAAAATTTTCTTTTTTTCTTCGGTCATATGTTTAAATTATTTAATTATCCATACCTGGGGGGTAGGTATAGAAAGTATAGCTTAGGGCTGAGGTGGTGTCAAGCGATTTTTAATCAATTTCAAATAAATATTTTTTTAATTGAATTTTTGTGGTAATATGCCATAATTATAATAAGACCAGTTTAGTTAGTATTATTTATCATCATTTATGTCTATATATTTATATATCTATGGTAGCATTGCTATAATCTCAATCATTGCTTTATTGGGAATTGTTTTTTTATCTCTTTCTCCGAAAATATTAAAAAAACTAACTTTATTTTTAGTTAGTTTGTCGGCCGGCACTTTAATTGGCGACGCTTTTTTACACCTCTTGCCAGAATCAATTGAAGAAAGTGCTAATTCAATAGATACTTGGATAGGATTAATTATTGGCATTTTAATCTTTTTTGTTTTAGAAAAGTTAATCCATTGGCGTCACTGTCATATCCCTACTTGTCCTGAACATCCTCATCATTTAGGAAAGATGAATCTAATTGGCGATTCCTTGCATAATTTTTTTGATGGTTTAGTAATAGCTGGCTCTTTCTTGGTGAGTATTCCCCTGGGGATTGCCACCTCTGTCGCTGTTATTGCTCATGAAATTCCCCAGGAGATTGCTGATTTTGGGGTTTTGCTTTATGCGGGTTACACCAAGCGGAAAGCCATACTTCTAAATTTCATTACTGCCCTATTTGCTGCTTTGGGTGCATTGGTAGCAATATTATTTAACAATAATTTAGAAGGTTTTTCTCAATTTATTATCCCTATAACGGCTGGTGGGTTTATCTATATTGCTATCGCTGATTTTATTCCTGAATTAAAGAAAGAGAGATCATTGTTAAAATCATTCTATCAGTTAATGACCATAGTTTTGGGTATTGCTATCATGTTTGTAATAAAGTTGTTATTTGAATAATTAAAATAAATTAAAATAATATGTCTAATCCAATTAAACCTAATTTTAAAACAGAGTGGTTTTCAATTGCCCTAATAGTTTTAGCTTTTGTTGCTGGATTCTATTTCTATCAAGCTTTTCCCGATCAAGTACCGACTCACTGGAATTTTAAAGGAGAAGTTGATGGTTATAGTAAACCATTGGTAGCGGCTTTCTTAATGCCACTAATAGCTTTAGTGGCTTATTTGATTTTTCTTTTCATCCCCTATCTTGATCCCAAGAAAGATCAATATGCTAAATTTAGAAAAGCCTATCACGCTTTTAAAGATTTATTAGTTGTTTTCCTGTTTATTATATTTATAATGACTGGTTTAAACGGAATTGGTTATACTGTTAATATTGGTTTTTGGGTACCAATTTTAATCGGACTCCTATTTATCGCGATTGGATTTTTATTGAATAAGATAAAGATGAATTGGTTCATGGGTATTAGAACTCCCTGGACATTATCATCAGAAGAAGTTTGGAAAAAGACTCATAAGCTTAGTAGCAAGATATTAATGATTGCTGGAATTATGTTGGCAGCCACTGCTTTTGTTACCACTACTTGGAAAATAGTTTTATTTATTTTAGCAATAGCTTCAATTGCTCTCGCCATGCCTATCTACTCTTTCATCCTCTACTCTAAAGAAAAGAAGAAAAAGAAAGAATAATTTAAAGATAATTTAGACAAATAGAAAACCCGCCTGATATAGACGGGTTTTTTGTTTTGTTGGAAGAGTGTTTTATGTGTAACACCCCTCTCTTTCAATTTTTTTCTGTTCAGCTTGTTCGGCATTTCGGCTATTACCCATAAGGGGAGCTACAAATAGTATTATACTACCAGCCAGGCTCCACCATCGGATTGTTAGTAGATAATCTTTGAAGATGTTGATAAAAGAGGCTATAAACACTAATAATATTATTAAAGCTATGGTCATTGTTAGATGTTTTATAAACTTACTATAAGCCTCTTTTGCATATTCGGAGATAAAATAAGCAACAATCATGTACAGGAGATAACTAATAATAAATATATTAGATATCCTCCACGTTAAACCAAATTGATCCATTGCAATGCCTTTGTACAGAGCTATTATAACAGCGATTGTTATAAAAAAATTAATAGCTATGTATCGGTATTCTAACCTTCCCTCTCTTTTTCGCGTTTCATCACCAGCACTTTCACTAATTTCAAACCATAATAATATGTAGAGAAAAGTGAATCCGATGGCAATTGACCAGCGTAGTATTTGTAGTGTATATACTCCTGGCCAGTTGAAAAAAGATGAAGAAAAGGCAATTGTCATCAAAACAATGATAATGGTTACAATGGTTGAAAATAACTTGTTCCTCTTTTTTTCACTCTCGACAGAGGTATTAGCGAACAAGCCACCAATCATCATGCAACTAATTAGCCCAGCCCAAAAATACACATGAGCTGTTGTTGCATAATTAGCGTATTGTCCCCAAAAAATTGCTCCGCCAAAGATAATAATTATCCACATTAATTTTTTTAAGAATTTTTTCATGATTCCTCCTGTTAATATTTATTTGTGAAGATACAATATTTTAACTAATTTAATTAATTATTTTATACTACAACCATTTTATATTTTTGTCAATAGATATATAAAAATCCCCACCTAAAGTTAGGTGGGGTTTGATTTTGTTTTTAATATTAAGTTATCACACTAGTATCCCTAAATCCTTTAACAAAAGCTTCAAAGACAAAGATAAGACATAGAATTATTCCGCTAACCAAGATTGGCCAGTTAAATATAACCTGGAAAGTGTGGTTAAAGATATTGAGAAAATGTGCAAAATATAACAATATCATAATTATACCTAAACCACCAGTAAATATGGTCATTTTTCTGGAGAATTCAACGGAAGTGTTGGCCGACACTGCTGCCCCAATTAACAAAAAGCTAATGAAGCCAGCAAAATAATACCATCTGATTGACCATTCCGGAGTAGAAAAGAATGAAACTGTTAACGCAGCTATGAATAGACAGAAAATGATAAATATCATTAAAGCTACGAATCGATTATTTTTAATCATAACAACCTCCTTTGGTTTATTTATTATTTTTTAAGGTAATAGTCTATTTAATCATTATATCATGATAATGTCAATATTTCCTAAAACATAAAAAAAGGATAGAATTGAATAGTTATGATAAAAGAAATTCCTTTGGCTACTCATCTTCGTCCCAAGGAATTGGGGGAATTTGTTGGTCAAGAAAAAATAATTGGTAAAACGAGTTGGCTCTATCAAGCTATTAAAGCTGACAAGGTGCCATCTCTGGTTTTTTGGGGTCCACCTGGGAGTGGAAAAACTACCCTAGCTTTTATTATTGCCAAAGAAACAAAAGCGGAGTTTATTAAATTAAGTGCGACCTCTAGTGGGATTAAAGATTTAAAAAAGATTATTGAACGAGCTCAAGAAGGGAAAAGATTAAAACAAAAAACCATTCTTTTTATTGACGAGATCCATCGTTGGAATAAAGCTCAACAGGATGCTTTATTACCTCAGGTAGAAAATGGTACGATTATTTTAATTGGCGCTACTACTGAGAATCCTAGCTTTGCTGTTAATAGTGCTTTGTTATCCAGAGTTAAAGTTGTAGTACTAGAAGCTTTATCAATTAATGATTTAGAGACCATTACTACTAGAGCAGCTAAAGGACTAAAGGTTAGGATTAGTAAGGAGGTAAAAGGACTAATTGCTAAATTTGCTAATGGTGATGCTCGTAAAGCTTTAAATATTCTTGAAAGTGCAGTTGAAAATAATATTAAGATAAGTCCACAATTAATTAAAAATATAATTAATAAACCTAATCTATTATATGATAGAGACGGGGAAGAGCACTATAATTTAATTTCTGCTCTCCATAAATCAATGCGGGGCGGTAATGCCAATGCGGCTGTCTATTATTTAGTTCGAATGATTGAAGCGGGCGAAGATCCGCTTTATATTGCTCGACGCCTAATTCGTTTTGCTAGTGAAGATATTGGTTTAGCTAATAATAGTGCTTTAATGTTAGCAACTGCTACTCATGAAGCTTGCAAAAAAATCGGTCTACCAGAGTGCTCAGTTAATCTTACTCATTGTGTAATTTATCTAACTAAGTCAGCTAAAAGTATTCTTGCCTATCAAGCTAACACTCGAGCCCGTAAAGAAGTGGAAACTAGTGGTAATCTGCCAGTGCCTCTGCATTTGAGAAACGCCCCAACCAAATTAATGAAAGATTTAGATTATGGTAAAGATTATAAATATACTCCCTTAGAAGATGATAGCCAGCAAGAATATTTACCCGACAAAATTAAAGGAAAAAAATTTCTATAATATGCCCATATTTAATTCCATTATTACTCTCTCATTTTCTCGTCGCAAAAGAGAAATTGAATTCTTCAAGAAGAATCCAGCTGAAGCACAAGAGAAACAATTTAAAAAATTAATTAAAAAAGCCGCCCAAACTGAATGGGGGCGACTTTATAATTATTCAAATATAAAAACAGTGACTGAATTTCGTCAGCAAGTTCCTCTGCAAAGCTATGAAGATCTTTGGCCCTATATTGAAAGGATGCAAACTGGAGAAACTAATATTCTCTGGCCAGGCGAAGTAAATAAGTTTGCTAAATCATCTGGAACCACCTCAGCTAAGAGTAAATTTATTCCTGTTTCTGATGAAGCTCTCAAACATTGTCATTACCGCGGTGGTAAAGATGTTATTTATTTCTATCGTAAATCATGTCCGAACAGTCTTTTATTCCGAGGCAAAACATTAAGTCTGGGAGGAACTCAACAAAAAAGTGAACATGATATTTACTGTGGTGATCTCTCGGCTATTCTAATGAGTAATCTTCCTCTTTGGGTACAATTGGTAAGGGCACCGAATTTAGAAACAGCTTTAATTTTAATGGGAGAGTGGGAAGACAAAATAGATAAAATTATCTCTGCCACTAAAAAAAGAAATATCACTTGTTTAACGGGTGTTCCTTCTTGGATGTTAGTTTTATTGCGTCAATTATTAGAAAAAACAGGGAAGAATAGTGTCTCAGAGGTTTGGCCTGGTTTAGAATTATTTATTCATGGTGGGATTAGTTTTGAGCCCTATCGTGAACAATTTAAAAAAATAATTCCTTCTGACAAAATGAATTATTTGGAGGTCTATAATGCTTCTGAAGGCTTCTTTGCTGTTAATGAACATCCGGGGGCTGACGATATGTTATTAATGTTGGATTACGGTGTTTTCTATGAATTTATTCCCATGGAGGAATTTGATAAACCCAACCCCAAAACATTGGGGATAAATGAAGTAGAGTTAGGTAAAAATTATGCTTTAGTTATCTCTACCAACGGCGGTCTTTGGCGTTATTCAATTGGTGATACGATTAAATTTACTAGCCTAACCCCTCATCGTATTAAAGTTAGTGGTCGCACCAAACATTATATTAATGCTTTTGGAGAGGAGTTAATGGTTGGTAATACTGATAAAGCCTTGGAAATTACTTGTTCAAAAACAGGTGCTAGTATTAAAGATTATACCGCTGCTCCAGTTTTTATGTCTGAGAAAACTAAGGGATGCCACCAATGGTTAATTGAGTTTGATCAAGAGCCAGAAGATTTTGATCGCTTTTGTTATTTATTAGATCAATCCTTGCAATCATTAAACTCTGATTACGAAGCTAAGCGTTATAAAGATATTACTTTAGGTCCGCCAGATATTACTAAGGTTCGCTCTAATCTTTTTTATGACTGGTTGAAGCAAAAGAATAAACTAGGGGGGCAGAATAAAGTGCCTCGCTTAGCTAACAATCGAGAGTATATTGATGAGCTATTGGAACTTCTTTAAACTTAATTTATAACCTCGACTGGCAAAGGTGTGGATTAGATTACGATTACCATTAAAATTTAATTTACGACGCAAACTAGCAATATGAGCTTCAATTGAGTTAGAGAAAGGATCAGCATTAACATCCCAAACATGATCTAATAATTGATTGCGAGAAAGTATTTTATCTCGATTGCGCATTAAATATTCTAACAAAGCAAATTCACGTCGAGTTAGATAAAGCTCACGTCCATCTCTCCTCACTATCTTAGAGCTTAGATTAAGAGTTAGATTGTCAATTTTAAATAATTCTTTTTCCAATTTAGCTGGCCGACGCAATAAAGCTTGGACATGAAGAAGAAGCTCTTCAAATAAAAATGGTTTAGTTAGATAATCATCTACCCCTAAATCAAATAATTCTTGTTTATCTCCTAGCTCTGCTCTGACCGTTAACATAATAACAGGCACGTGCCTTTTTTCTTTTCTGATTTCCTGAAGGACCTCAGGCCCACTTAGTTTAGGCAGAACATAATCTAAAATAATTAGATCATATTCGCCAGTGCGACCCAAGAAAGCACCGCGCTCACCATCAGCAGCAGTATCAACAGTGAACATTTGTGCTTCTAGACCTTCTTTAAGAAATTGCCTGATGTCTTTTTCATCATCAATGATTAAAATTTTCATAGTTTTTTAGAGTGAAATTGAAAATTATTTTTTCAATTTTCTCTTTAATTATTTTTCTATATTATAACTAA
>CAYXNV010000004.1:37663-41724 GCA_964466835.1 uncultured Gammaproteobacteria bacterium | reverse complement strand
TGGCCGTGATTTTAACAATAACAGCCTCTCAAGTAAAGAAAAAATAAACAAATAAATTTGCTAAAAATAGTCGGAAATAGTATAATAAAATGGTAAAAATGAAAAAATATGTCTAAAGTTTTATCAAATCAAGAACCAAAAGGAACTCGGGATTGGCTACCGGAGGAATTTTTAATTAGAAAATATATTTTTGATATTTGGCGCAAAGTTTGTCTGCAATATGGCTTTGAAGAATATCTCACTCCCTTAGTAGAAAGCGCAGAAATATATCGAGCTAAGTCTGGCGAAGATGTTGGCGGGAAAGAATTAGTTACTTTCATGGATCTAGGAGGAAGAGAACTGTCAATTCGTCCTGAGATGACTCCTTCGGTTACTAGAATGGTAACTAAGGTGTATAATAAAAACCCTAAACCGCTTAAATATTTTTCCATTGCCAACTTTATGCGCAATGAAAAACCACAGCGGGGAAGGAATAGAGAGTTTTGGCAGTTAAATGCTGATGTCTTTGGCAGTGATTCTTTGGAAGCTGATGTTGAGATTATGCAATTGAGTTTAGATTTGATGCTAGAATTTGATCCTCCTCAAAATTCTTTTGTGCTCGCGGTTAGTAATAGAAAATTAATTGAAGCAGTTTTAGATTTAGCTGGAGCTAATAAATTAAAGGAAGATAAAAAAACTTTAGTGATTAGAACTTTAGATAAGTGGAAAAAATTAGATCAAGCAGATATAGCTAGTCGTTTAGATGAAACTGGTTTGGATAAAAAATCTTTTACTGTTCTAAACAAATTCATGTCTAGTAATAGTCTAGATAAATTAACTCAAGCTCTACCTAAATTAAAAAATAATCCTGGGTTAAAGGAAGTAGTTACTGCTTTAGAAAAATTAGAAGAGTTAGGCTATGGTGATTGGATCCAATTTGATCCAACTGTAATTAGAGGTTTTGATTATTATGATGGTCTAGTCTTTGAAGTCTATGATCAGAAGAAAGGGAATAGTCGGACTCTCTTTGGTGGTGGTCGCTACAATGGTTTAGCTGAGATATTTGGTGCCAAGAATTTTCCCGCTGTTGGTATTGCTCCTGGTGATGAAACCATTAGATTATTTTTGGAAAGTTGGGACTTGTTAGAGGGAATATTAACTCAACCAGTTGATAAATATTATCTTCCTTTATTAGATAAAGGGATAACTAAAGAGCTTAGTCATTTAGCCAAAGAGCTAAGATCACGGGGGCTAAATATCCTGGTTGGCCTAGAAGAACAAAAAGTTGGCAAAGCCTTAGATTTCGCTAACAAAAAAAATATCAATAAAGTAATAATTTTAGGAAAAGATGAATTAAAGAAAAATATCTACAAAATCAAGGATATGAGAAGCGGGGAAGAAAAAGAAGAAAAGCTCTAAGATTAAATAAATTTTTAGGTGTTTATATAAATAAATTTTGACTTGCTTAAAAAAGTATTGCGCTTTCTTTTAAAAAGTTCTATAATATACACAGAAATTAAATTAAGTTTAATTTAAAAATATTTTAACATTAGGTATATTTTTGGTCAGAAATAAAACTTTATGATCAGAAACATGTCCCATGCGAGTACCTTCAGTTTTAAGGAGGAATTTAAAACTAAAAAAAGCATCATAAAAGCGGTTGAAGCTATTCTTTGTGATGCTTTTTTTGGTGTTTAATTGAGTAACAATTGATATTACAGAGTGAAACACGAAAGAGAATATGGTGATGCTTTTCAACCGCTTGCCATGGATCCCTTTTCGTGTTCCACTCTATAGCATCTATTGTTATATTTAAAACAATATATTATAACAGATGCTCAGAAAAAGTAAATATTTAAACCAATGAATATTAAAATTCAGCGGTCAAAATTAAATTTAATAATAAATAACAACCACTGGAGGGCAACTCTTATTCATTTTTAGTTTGGATAAGAGTTTTTTAGTGGTTAACAAAAATTATGAATATTATGAAAAAACGGACAAAGAGACGAATGATCGCTTTTCCGTTAGCAATCATGCTGGCACTAGCATTCATAGCTGGGAGTTTCTCTTTAGTTACTCCTGCTTCAGCTGCTGCTAGCACAATCACGGTAGCTGCTGGTGGAGCCAATCCAGCTGCCAAAACCATTCACAATGTCTTTCAAGACGAAGTATTATTACAATTCTATTTTAATAGTACTGGCGCTGAAACAATGGATGGTGTAAGAATTACTCCGATTTACACCGGAACAGGAGCAGAAAATGATTATTCATTGGCTTTCTATTCTGATGTAGACGATGATGGAATCGTGTCAGATGGTGATTCTTTACTTTTAACTTACACCACTTTGACAGCTACCAATGGTAATGCTCAATTGTTTGACTTTTCAAGCAACTTAAGTCTTTCTGCTGCCACTGAGCACAATGTCATCGTTTTGGGTAAAAATGCAACCGCTGACCCAGCTGATGGAGACACTCTTAGATTGAATGTTCTTGCTGGGGCTATTTTCACAGTTGAAGGGGATGACACTCAAAGCGGTACTGCTTCTGGAAATATTCATACCTTAGAAGCTGACGATCCAGATATCTCTTTCTCTGATGGTTCTGGACAACCAGCTGCTGCTGAAGTGTTGAAGAATGCTTCTAACTTAGCTATTCAAGAGTGGGACATTACTGAAGCTGCTGCTGGCACAGGCGCTGGTGATACAGTTAGAGTAGTTGGTATTACTCCAACTGGTACTATTGATGAGTCAACTGATATTACTTCAGTTAAGTTCTATATTGACGATGGTGATGACACTTTTGAAACTGATGGTTCTGATAATCTTTTGACTTCAAGTCCAACCACTTTTAGTACTAATGATACCAAAGAGGACTTTACCATTACTGGTGGTATTAAGGTGGCTCAAAATGGCACTACTAAAGTTTGGGTTGTTTATAATTTAGCTGATACTGCTTCTGATGCTGAAACCATTATTCAAAATATTGTTCTAGGAGCTGATGTTACTATGGGTTCAGGTGTTGCCCTAGCCAATGGCGATGTAGCTGAGGGAGTTTCCAATACTCAAACTATTGATGCCGCTGCTCCAACTGTTGTTGATGACTGGGTTATGAACATGAATGCTGGCACTATGACTATTAATTTTAGTGAAGCCATGGATACCAGTGTTGATGTTGATGAAACAAAAATTACTGTTCAACAAAGCAATGATACCGATACAGTTGGGGAAATTTATACCTTAACTGATAGTACTTCAGCTTGGTCTGATGGTGATACTTTATTAGTTACTTTATCTACTACTGATAAGAACGCTATTAAATTAGATTCAGGTTTAGGTGTTTCCACAATCACTTCTTTCTTAGAAATAGTAGCTAGTAGTGGAATTGCTGATGACGCTGGCTTTGCCCTTGATTTAACTAATGTAACTGATGGTGCTTGTATTGATGCTACTACTTTTACTGCTGATACCACTGCTCCTACTTTCACAGTAGCTGGTACTTCAGTTAATGCAGCTGGTGATACCATTGTTTTAACCTTTGATGAGCCAATGGATGAAACTAGTTTAACTGAAGCTGATGTCCAAGGCGGATCAGTTTTAGCTCTAGATTACTCTGATGACGCTGGTAATACTAATCAGCAAAATATTACTGCCACCAATGCAACTGCAACTTGGAGTAATGGCAGCAAAACTTTGACTATTACACTAGATGAAGAAACAGACTTAGCTTATATTCCAGATGGTAAGTATGTCGGTGTTACTGCTGACGGTACAGTAACTGATATGGCTAGCGTAGCTGAAGCCGGTGCAGAAATTTATACTGCTGCTGGTGTTACCGGAGAAACCGATGTTCCAACCTTTACCGTGGCTGGAACTTCAGTCAATGATGCTGGTGATACTATTGCTTTGACTTTTAATGAAGCAATTACTCAAGCTACTCTAACTCAAGCTGATGTCCAAGGCGGATCAGTAATAACCTTAGACTACTCTGATGATGCTGGCAATACTAATGAAGCTGACTTTACAGTTACTAACGCCACTGCTTCTTGGGATGCGACTGGAAAAATCTTTACCATTACTTTA
>CAYXNV010000004.1:0-37563 GCA_964466835.1 uncultured Gammaproteobacteria bacterium | reverse complement strand
GATGTTCCAACCTTTACCGTGGCTGGAACTTCAGTCAATGATGCTGGTGATACTATTGCTTTGACTTTTAATGAAATCATGGATCCTACTACCATTACTAATGCAATTCTACAAGCTGGTTCAAATATATTATTAGATTATGATGATGATGGTGCTAATACTAATGAAGCTGACATTACTACTACCAATGCTACGGTTGCTTGGAGTGTTAATAATACAGTGGCGACCATTACCTTAGATGAAGCTACTGACGGTGCTTATATTCCTGATGGTAAATATGTTGGTGTTACCCTTTCATCTGTTACTGACTTAGTTGGTAATGCTGAAGCTGGTTCTGAGGTCTACACCGCCGCTGGTGTTAGCAAAGAAAGCGATGTTCCAACGGTAGTTGTAACGGCTGTTTCTAATAATGCGGCTGGAGATACAGTTGTTTTAACCTTTAATGAACCAATGGATGTTACTACTATTACCAATGCAATTTTACAAGCTGATACCAATGTAACCCTAGACTACTCTGATGATGCTGGTAATACTAATGCGGCCAATATTACTGTTACCAACGCTACTGTTGCTTGGACCGGTAATACTATTGCTACTATTACCCTTGATGAAGAAACTGACTTAGCTTATATTCCCGATGGTAAATATATTGGTGTTACTTTAGCTTCAGTAACTGACTTAGTTGGTAATGCTGAAGCTGGAGCTGAGGTTTATACTGCCGCTGGAATTAGTAAAGAAAGTACGGCTCCAACCTTTACGGTCGCTGGTACTTCTATTACTAATGCTGGTGACACTATTGTCTTAACCTTTAATGAAGCGGTTGCCCAGGGCACTCTAACTCAAGCTGATGTTCGAGCGGGTACAGTTTTGGCTCTAGACTACTCTGATGATGCTGGCAATACTAATGAAGCTGACTTTACAGTTACTAACGCCACTGCTTCTTGGGATGCGACTGGAAAAATCTTTACCATTACTTTAAATGAAGCCACTGATGGCGCTTATATCCCAGATGGTAAATATGTTGGTGCTAGTACTGACGGAAGTATTACTGATTTAGTTGGTAATACAGTTGCTACTACTGAAATCTATACCGCCGCTGGTGTAAGTAAGGAATCTACTATTCCTACTTTCACAGTAGTTGGTACTTCAGTTAATAATGCTGGTGATACTATTGCTCTTACTTTCTCTGAGCCAATGGATGTTACTACTATTACCACTGCGATTGTACAAGCTGGTTCAAATATCTTATTAGACTACTCTAATGACGCTGGTAATACTAACCAAGCTGATATTACTACTACTAATGCTACTGTTGCTTGGACAGGAAAAACAATCGCTACTATTACTCTAGATGAAGCCACTGACCTAGCTTATATCCCAGCTAGTAAATATATCGGCGTTACCCTTTCATCTGTTACTGACTTAGTTGGTAATGCTGAAACAGGTTCTGAGGTTTATACTGCCGCTGGTGTTACTGCTGAATCAACTGCTCCAACTCTATCAAGTTGGACTCTTAACATGAATACTGGTCATTTAGTCCTTACTTTCAGTGAACCAGTTGATGCTAGTACTTTAGATGCTACAGCAATAACTGTTCAAGACGCTGCTACCGCCTCTTATGGTACTAGAACTTTAACTGGTGGAACTACTGCCAGCACTGATGGCACTGAGATTGATATAACCATGATTGCGGCTGACTTAAATGCAATTAAGGCTAATACATTATTAGCTTGGGCTAAAGGATCATCATATATAACAATTGGCGCAACCTTAATTAATGATTTAGCTAGTAATGATGTAACTGCCATTACTGATGGTTCTGGCGTTAATGCTACTACCTATACTGCTGATGCCACTGCGCCAACCATTAGTTCTCAATATCCAGCTAATGGTGCTACCGGAATTTCAGTTAATGTGAATCCTTATATTGTCTTTAGTGAAGTTATGAATGATAGTACTATTACCAGCAGCACAGTTCTACTTAAAGATTATGACACTGAAGTAGCTGTTACTGCTTTAGTTGATCTAACTAATGGTGGTACTACTGCTGTAATTCAACCACAGACAGCTCTAAGTGCTAATGGACGTTATTATATTGAAGTTACCACTGGTGTTAAAGATGTATCTAGTGGTGAGAATGCCTTAGCTAGTGCCTATAACACTAAAGCTGATCAAGACTTCTACACTAGTACTTCTGATACCACTGCTCCAACAGTAGATTCCACAACTCCTGACCATACTGGGGCGGTAACTGATAGTGCGGTTGCGATTAGTCCAACTGTTACTTTCTCTGAAGCAGTTGCCCCAAGTTCAGTAAATCCAAGTACAGTTTGTATCACCACTAGCAGTAGTGCTGCTAATGAGTGTGCTAGCGCAATTTCAGCCACTGTTACTTTAAACAACGACAATACAGTTGCTACTATTAATCCAGTTGCTAACTTGTCTTATGCCACCGCCTACTACATCCATGTCACTACTGACGTTACTGACGCAGCTGGCAATAATATAGCCGCTAACTTTGTGGGTAGTAATTCATTTACTACTGTAGCTGATTCTTCTGACACTACTGCCCCAACAGTAGATTCCACAACTCCTGATCATTCCGGAGCTGTAACTGGCAGTGTTATTACTATTAGTCCAACTGTTACTTTCTCTGAAGCAGTTGCTCCTGGTACGATAAATCCAAGTACAGTTTGTATCACCACTAGTAGTAGTGCTGCTAATGAGTGTGCTAGCGCAATTTCAGCCACTGTTACTTTAAACAACGACAATACAGTTGCTACTATTAATCCAGTTGCTAACTTGTCTTATGCCACCGCCTACTACATCCATGTCACTACTGACGTTACTGACGCAGCTGGCAATAATATAGCCGCTAACTTTGTGGGTAGTAATTCATTTACTACTGCCGCTCAAGCTGATGGTAGTTTAGCTGTCACTAGCATCTCCACTACTCAATCATATGCTACTGCTGATGGCACCTATGCTAATGGTTGGGCTTGGAGTTTCTATATCACCGTACCTACTTCTGAAACCACCTTTAAGATGAAATTTGATGATTGGATTAGTGGTTCTAATACCATTGCAGTTGCTAGCAATATGAGATTCTATTCTGCTCAGGCTGCGACTGCTGTTGATAGTGATAATGCGATTGGCATAACTGCCTCTGGCACTTATAGTGCTGGCATGACATTGTCTAGTGATTTAGATGCTACTACGGCTGGTCGCCAAATTCTGGTCACGGTTGAAGCTAAAGTCCCAGCTGGATCTTCTGGTGGTTCATATTCCACCGCCTACGCTGCTTACTCTGAATAGATCATGTTAATTTAATATAGTTAGTCTATTGGGGGAAGAAGGGAAATCTTTCTTCCCCAGGCTAGATTAATTATTATTTAGTTATTTATTAAAAAGTATAAAAATATGACAAAAAAATCATTTATAATTTTGTTCGCACTCGTTTTAGTTTTTAGTTTCAGTTTCTATTTATCTACTAACGCTTCAGAAGTAACAGGAACCCTTAACACTGGTATTCAGAGCGGAATCGGCAGTATGGACGGGGTTGTTATTGCTACCCCAAGTGTTTCTCCGGCTGCTAGCACCTATACTTCCGCCCAAAGTGTTACTTTAACTGCAGCTGGTTCAACTGCAATTTGTTACACCACGGATGGCAATACACCTGCTTGTGCTACGCCAACCACTTGTACTACTGGCTCTGTTTATAGTTCAGCCGTTTCTATTAGTTCTTCATCTACTCTAAAAGCAATTTCTTGTTATAGCGATGGCTCTTCTAGTTCAGTCGGTAGCCATTCCTATACTATTAGTGCCACCACTGGCGGTGGCGGCGGTGGCGGCGGTGGTTCCACCACTTTCTGTACCTCAGTTGTTTATGGCTCTTGGGGAACCTGTATTGGTAGTTTACAAGCTAGAAGTATTTTAACTCGAACTCCAAACAATTGTACTCTTACCACCAGCCAACAATTAGCTGCTCAACAAAATTGTACGATGACATCAACAGTTGAAACAACTACTACAGAGACTACAACTACCACTGAAACAACCACAACCACTTCAGCGGCTGATCAAAATGTGCAAGCGATTGCCTCAGAATCAGTAGTTGTTAGCTCTGGCGTGGTTAACAATCTCCTAGCCAATACTGGTCAGACTAGAAATCAGGAACAGGAAACTGCTGGCATGGGTAAATATACTGATAAGATTGTGGGGACAGCTGAGATGACTACTGGCCAAAAAGAAGCTATGAATAATTTTATTGTCTATGGTACCGCTACTACTAAGAAACTAGGAGCAGGTGAAAGAGCGGGTGTAGTTAACTCATACAAATCAGCTTTTGGGAAGCTACCTAAAACTGAAAGTGAATGGAGTGATGTTATTAAGATTGGTAATGGTCGCTGGCCTGGTGAAACTAACGCCACCAGTGAAGCTAATGCTGAAGCCGCCTTTAAAAAGATATACCTAAGAGCACCTGATCGTACTAATCCTCATGATGATGCGGCCGTAGTAGTTATTGCCTATGGTTTACGACCAGCTGACAGAAATCTAGATAGTGAAAAAGCAGCTATTAAGAGTTTTAGACATATTTATGGCTATGATCCAGTTTCAGCTACTGCCTGGGATATTGTTCGCGCCATTGCTTATTCCGGTGCTACTCGATAACTAATTAAAGAATAATATAAAAGAGAGCTATAAATAGCTCTCTTTTGTTTTTATCATTTTTATTATTTATTTCTTTTCTTTAGCAAGTCTCTAAGGGGATTAAAACTAAAACGGTGGATAGGGCAGGGACCATGTTCTTTCATTTTTTCAATATGAGTTTTAGTGCCATAGCCTTTATGTTTAGCAAATAGATAGTTGGGATAATCTTGATCAAATTGAGTCATCAGATAGTCCCTACTAACCTTAGCAATGATTGAAGCAGCCGCAATAGTAAAGACAGCGGAGTCACCCCTGATAATAGCTGTTTGGGGCTTTTTTAGCTTAGGGATCTTAAAGGCGCCATCTAAAAGGATGTAATCAGGAGTAATTGATAGTTTTTTTATCGCTCTCCGCATAGCTAAAAAGCTAGCCTGAAGAATATTTATTTTATCAATTTCTTCATTATCAGCAATCCCAATTTCAACTGCCAAAGCTTTTTCTTTAATTATTTTAAATAATTTTTCTCGTTTTTTAGCGGTGAGTTTTTTAGAATCAGTGATCAACTCCAAATCTTCATGATCAATTTTAAAATCTTTATCCACCACCACACAGGCCGCTACCACTGGACCAGCTAGGGGGCCACGTCCAGCTTCATCAATTCCACCGATTAATTTATAGCCCAGGTCAAAATATTCTTTTTCTGTTTTTAGATCTAACATAGCTATATTATACCATATTTACAAATTAATTTTTTTATGACAAACTATACTATTAAATAATCGTTCTTTAACTAAAAACATAAAAGCATGGAAGCAGATTTAATCTTAAAGGCAATTAACCGTATTTGCTGGTTGTATAATGGTAAGCAAAGAAAAATTAGTGGATCGTCCTTTATTGTTTATCCACTTTCAGTTTTTTGCATCTTACAAAAACACACTGAAAATAAAAAAACATTAGCCGCCGCTTTATTAATCGATGCCTTAAAGGAATCAGCAGATTATAATTATAATCATTTAGAATCAGAATTTGGGACAGAGGTTGCTCAAATTGTGAAAGAATTAAGTGAGAATGATAAATTAAGTGGCTCTAAGAAGGAAACCTGGACAAAACGAAAGTATGAGATGATAGAAAAATTTCCTAAGATGAGGTTTGCCAGTCAAATAATTTTTGTGGCTAGCAAAGCATATAATCTTGATGCTTTAGTTGAAGATTATAATCTTCAGGGCAAGGAAATTTGGGAAATGTTTAATGCATCAGAGGAAAAAATAGCAAAATATTATTATAATACTTTTGTTATGTTAACTAGTTGTTTCCATGATCCGTTAAATAGTGATTATCACAATGCTTATCAAAAGGCTAATCAGTTGTTTAACTGGGAAGAAAGATTCTTAAAACAAAAGAAAACCTAATTAGTTTGACAAAGAAAAAAGGGCCGGCATCATAATGCTAGCCCTTTTATGTTTGCCCGGGGGAATTCCGGGGAGGGACAAAGGTTTATTCAT
The DNA here is from genome assembly GCA_964466835.1 of uncultured Gammaproteobacteria bacterium. Classification (GTDB taxonomy): domain Bacteria; phylum Patescibacteriota; class Patescibacteriia; order Patescibacteriales; family UBA12465; genus UBA12465. The sequence goes on along the minus strand of CAYXNV010000004.1, from coordinate 31,411 downwards.
TGATAACATGATAAAGCAGAAATCATTCAATTTTACGGTACAACCTTTGAAACATCCCTCTGGGTAGATACTCTTATTTATATATGTACTATTAAGTATGTTATATTATAACTCATTATTAATTTTTTGTCAAGGGGTAGAAAAACCCCTCGTCAAGGTCGTTTTATTATGACGAGGGGGATAGTGGTCTGATATATATAGTACCACCCGTATTTACTTTCTTAGGGTGGTTTGTTTTCGAGCCCCATCAGACAAGGGGCAGGCCGGGTTTTTCAAAAAGTCCTGTAATGATGGTTGTTTGTCGGTGTTCCGCGACATCGGGTGCAGATCTTCATGATTACGGGTTTTTTGTTAAAAAATAGGTGAATTTAATCACCAACGAACTATGAGACCATTATAGCTTATTATCAATATTTTGTCAAGGGGATATGTTTAATTAGAGATAATGTGATAAAATATAGGGGTAAATAAGAGATAAATTTAGATTTAGTTATGGCTACTAAAAAACAGACAATTAAATTAAAAAAAGAGGATCTAAAGAAATTAACTGTGAAGAATTTGAAAAAATCAGTTTGGGAACTAAAGCAAGTTGGTCGCTCCACTGGTGAACAAGTTCATCAGAATCCTAAATATAAAAAACCAAAATATAAACAAGACTGGGAAGAAGAAAATTTATAAAATAAACATATGAAAAAAGCACAATTTCTTTTAATTATTGTTATTATAATAATTATTGCCGCTGTTGCCCTACGATTAACCAGCAGTGAAGATACTTGGATATGTGAAGATGGTGAATGGATAGAGCATGGTCATCCTAATGCTGATAAGCCAACTACTTTATGCCCAGGAGCAAAAGTTGATTTAGAAAAAGAACCTAATGAGCCAGTAATTGGCGGTGATCGTGATGAACATGGCTGTTTAGTCCCAGCTGGCTATACCTGGTGTGAAGCTAAAGAAAAATGCCTGCGAGTCTGGGAAGAAGGCTGTGAAATTACAGTTGAAAAACCTCAGTTTAACGATTTAGTCACTTCTCCATTGATAGCTGAAGGAGAAGCTAAAGGGAATTGGTTTTTTGAAGCAGTTATTCCAATTAAATTAGTTGATAAAGACAATAATGTAATTCTATCTAGCTATGGCCAAACCGATAGTGAATGGATGACAGAGGATTTTATTCCTTTTAAAGCTATTCTAGATTTTAACACTACCGCTACTGAAGGTTATTTAATTATTGAAAAAAATAATCCCTCTGATTTAAGGGAATTGGATGCTCTATTTAGAGTGCCAGTAAAGTTTAAATAAATATATGGCTCAATTATTTCTATACAATACACTTAGTCGAGAAAAAGAAGAATTCAAAACCATCCAACCTGGTGAAGTCGGTCTATATACTTGTGGCCCCACTGTCTATAACCAAGCTCATATTGGTAATCTTCGTACCTATCTCTTTGAAGATTTTCTTAAGAGAACTCTGTTATACAATGATTACAAAGTGAAACAGGTGATGAATATTACTGATGTTGGCCATTTAGTTGGTGATCGGGATATGGGTGAGGATAAAATGGAAACAGGAGCAAGTCGCGAAGGCAAGACTGCTCATGAAGTAGCTGAGTTTTATACTGAAGCTTTTAAAAAAGATATTACTACTCTGAATATTTTAGAACCAGATATTTGGTGCAAAGCGACTGATCATATTCCTGAACAAATTGATTTAATAAAAAAGCTGGAAAAGAAGGGCTATGCCTATAAAACTAGTGATGGTATTTATTTTGATACTTCCAAAATAAAGGACTATAACAAATTGAGCCATCTGCCATTGGATGACCTGAAAGAGGGGGCGCGAGTAGAGAAGAATGAAGAAAAGAAAAATTTAACTGATTTTGCTCTTTGGAAATTTTCTCCCCAAGATTCTAAAAGACAAATGGAATGGGAATCTCCCTGGGGGGTTGGTTTTCCTGGTTGGCATATTGAGTGCTCAGCCATGAGTTTAAAATATTTGAAAGACCAATTAGATATTCATTGTGGTGGCATTGATCATGTTAATATCCATCACACTAATGAGATTGCTCAAAGTGAGGCAGCGACTGACAAAAAGTTTTTCAATTATTGGCTACACGGAGCCTTTTTGAATATTAGCGGGGGCAAGAAAATGGCTAAGAGTGAAGATAACTTTCTCACCCTAGAGAATGCTTTAGCTGATAAAGGAATTAGCCCCCTCGCCTATCGTTTCGCTGCTTTACAGGTTCATTATCGTAAACCAATGGAATATAGCGAAGAAGGCTTTAAACAGGCTCAGGAAGGCTTAAATAGCCTCTATAACCAGATTGTTCTATTGGGTGATGATGAAGGCAAGATTAATTTAGAGTTTAAAAAGAAATTTTTGGAAGTAATCAATGATGATCTCAATATGCCTCAAGCTTTAGCTTTGGTTTCAGCTGTTATAAAATCAGATTTAAGTGAAGAAGATAAATTAGCCACTATTTTAGATTTTGATAAGGTTTTGGGTTTAAGCTTAGATAAAGCTAGTAAAATGGTTAGAAGAAGTCTAGATTTAGAGAATTTGTCCAAAGAGGTACAAGACTTGGTCAAACAGAGGAATAAGGCCAGAGAGGGGCAAAATTGGGCTGAATCAGACCGATTAAGAGATGAATTAAAGGACATGGGCTATATAATTGAAGATACTGATGATGGTGTAAAAATTTATTCTTAAAACATGAGTAAAAATTTTTGGTTAAAATTAGAAAAGCCAATTTTGGCTCTAGCGCCAATGGCTGGCTTCACTGATTCATCTTTCCGCCAGATTTGTAAAAAGTTCGGGGCGGATGTTTTATATAGTGAAATGGCCTCTACTACTGCTTTATATTATCAAGAGAAGAGTAAGGTTAGATCAACTTTAAGATTATTAAAATTTCATCCCACCAAAGAAAGACCCTATGTAATCCAATTATTTGGCTCTAATCCTGATCATTTTGCTCAAGCCACTAGATTTATTACTAAAAAAGTAAAGCCAGCCGGAATTGATATTAATTTTGGTTGTCCAGTAGGGAAAATAGTTAAACAGGGAGCGGGAGCTGATTTAATGAAAAATTTAGATAAAGCTTATGCAGTTATCAAAGCAGTAACTGATAATACTGATCTACCAGTTTCAGTTAAAGTGAGAGCTAAGTCTGGTGAAGTTAGTGTTTTAGATTTTTTAAAAAAGATTTCTGATCTACCAGTCTCAGCTATCATGATTCATGGCCGAACTCTTAACCAGGGTTTTGTTGGTGAGCCAGATTTTGAAATCATTAAAGAGGCTCGTAAATATTTTAAAGGAATAATTTTAGCCAATGGAGGAATTAATGATTTAAAAAGTGCTCAGAAAGCTTTGCAAGCAAGTCAAGCTGATGGCTTAGGGATTGCTCGCGGTGCCCTAAGCCGCCCCTGGTTATTTAAAGAGATAAAGAAGAATAAAAGCATTGATTTAGATTTAAAAAATATTTCTAAGATTATTCTTAAACAGGCTAAATCAGTTTATAAGAAAAAAGGTCAAGCTGGAATCATTGAATTAAGAAAACATTTATGTTGGTATATGCAAGGAATTCGAGGAGCGAAAAAATTAAGAGAGAGATTAGTGCAAGTGGAAAGCGTTAAAGAGATAAAAAAGATTTTAAGAAAAAGATAAATATGACTCTATATATTAATACTGCTTCTCATGAAGATGTGGAGTTGACAATAAAACAGGGAAGTAAAATAATTGCTCAAAAAAAGTTTAAAGCTTCACGCAGTCAAGCTGAGAAATTGCTACCAGAGCTTGATAAACTTCTAACAGCTAAAAAGATAAAGTTGAATCAAATAAAAAAAGTTATGGTTGCCAATCAAGGGGGTAGCTTTACTTCTCTTAGAATTGGAGTAATTACTGCCAATGCTCTAGCCTATGCTTTGAAAATTCCCATTGAAGGAGAGATAAAAAACAAGAAAAAGGTGAAAAAATTCTCTAAATATAAAATTATTGAACCCTTATATGACCGTGAACCAGCCGTTGGTAAGCCAAAAAAGTGACTTTATTAGCCTGTGTATTAATTGTTGAAAACTTTTAGACAAATTTGGCAAATTTTACTGTAATATAAAAACTACTTGTGAATAAGTAGTTTTTTAGTTGATTTTTTGGCTTATTTTCGTTGATTATCTAGGGTTGACCTTAGGGGGTAAGTGGTGTATAATTATATGTATAAGGTGAAAAGTGGGGAACTTAGGTGAAAAAACTATGTTTATCGGCGAATATAATCACAATTTAGACGATAAAGGACGTTTGGCTATTCCAGCCAAGTTTCGTGCTATTTTAAAAAAAGGAGCAGTTGTTACTAAAGGCTTAGACAACTGTTTATTTTTATATTCTAAAGAGCAATTTAAGGAAATTGCTCAGAAGTTTGCTGCTTTACCAATTAGTCAGGCTAAGGCCAGGGCTTTTGCTCGTCATATGTTGGCCGGAGCAATGGACGTGGAATTTGATAATCAGGGCAGGGTTACCTTGCCTGAATACTTAAGAAAATTTTCTAGTTTGAAAAAAAGTATTATCATTACTGGTTTATATAATCATTTAGAAATTTGGGATGAAGAAGCTTGGAATTCATATAAAAGTGATTCTGAGAGAAATAGTAATGCTATTGCTGAGGAGTTAGCTGACCTAGGAATCTAGTTGTTGCTATGACTTATCAGCACATTCCAGTGATGTTAAAAGAAGTACTTGAATATTTAAATCCGAAAACTGACGACCACTTCATTGACTGTACTCTGGGTGGGGCCGGATATACTTTCGCACTAGCAGAGAAAGTAGGAAAAAAGGGGAAAGTGATAGGAATTGATCTTGATCAATTAGCGATTGAAAATGCTCAACAAAAAATTAAGGAGAAAAAGTTAAATAACATAATTCTTGTTCTTGATAACTTTAAAAATCTAAAAACTATTGTTACTGATAATATGGCGGCTGAGACCAAGTTTAACGGTGTCGTGCTTGACCTTGGTCTCTCTTCCGCTCAATTAACTGATGAGACCCGTGGTTTTTCCTTTAAAGGAGATCGTCCCCTTGATATGGCTTTTGGTTCCAGCGAAAAATCTACCGAAGAAATTATTAATAATTACTCTTTAGAAGATTTAACTAGAATTTTTCGGGAATACGGTGAGGAGCGTCAAGCCTATCGAATTGCTAAAGCAATTGTGAATACTAGAAAAGCTAATCCTATCAAAACAACCACCGATCTAGTCACTATAATTGAAAAAGTTATTCCCGCTCGCTTCCGAACCAGAATTCATCCCGCTACTAGAGTTTTCCAAGCTCTAAGGATAGAAACTAATGATGAATTAAATAGTCTTAGAGAGGTTCTTCCAGTTGCTACTGAATTACTAGAACCCGGAGGAAGACTAGTAGTTATTTCCTTTCATAGCGGTGAAGATCGGATAGTAAAAAGATTTTTTAAAAGTGAAGATAGTTTGAAGATTTTAACTAAAAAACCCCTAACACCAAGCGAGGTTGAAACTGGAGAGAATCCCCGAGCGAGAAGTGCTAAGTTACGCTCGGCTGAAAAATTAGATAATTTTTAAATTAATATAAATTCTCTGGGTATCTATGTCTAAAATCGTTAGTTGTTATCTACCAAAATCAAATGTTTCTCAAGGTTGGCGTTTAAGCCTAAAAGCTTTTAATATAAGCGTATTTATTCTTGCTTTAACCTTAGGAGCCTTTTATTTGATTAATGTCAGTGATTTAACTGTTAAGGGTTTTGCTCTTAGAGAGCTAAAAGCTCAATCATATTCAGTAGCTAGTGAAACAAGAAGTAATGAAGAAAAAATTGATTCATTACAATCCTATTACTCCCTTAATTCTAGAACACAAAAATTAAACATGGTGGCGGTTGGAAATATTGAATATCTAGCTCTATCAGACACTGTAGTTGCTAAAAAATAATAACTTAGTTAAAAATTACGAATTACGAATTACCGTCACTAGAAATTAGTTCGCAATTCGTAATTTTTAATTATCCCTTATGTGGCGTGACTCTAGGAAAAAAAATAAGATAAAAAAGAGTAAAATTAGTAATAGCCGTTTGCGGTTAGTCGTGGCGGTTATTTTTTTATTGATCGGCTCGCTAGTGTATCAATTATTTAATGTCCAAATTAAACAATGTGATTGGTATACTGCTTTAGCCTCTTCTCAGCATCAAATCTATAGCAAACTTAAACCAGAGCGAGGACGAATTTTCCTTAGTGAGAGAGCTAATGGTGAAAATAAATTATATCCTTTAGCAACTAATAAAAATTTTGCTTTTGTTTATGTTGTCCCCAAGGATATTGAAGAACCAGAAGTAATGGCCGAAAAGTTCTATGAATTTTTTGATCAAGAGCAATTATTAGAAAAGATTGATCAAGAGTTTAAACAAAATCCACCCACTACTGACCCCGAAGCAATGGATTTATTTCGTGAAGACAGAATCAAAGAGGATAAAGAAGTGCTGATAGCTGGTTATTTAAAAAAAGTAGATAAGCCGGGTGATCCCTATGAACCATTAGAAAACAAGGTTAGTGATGAAAATCTTTTGCAGTTTTATGCTTTTTTAGCTAACTCCACTAATACTCCAGTTGTCTGGGAAAACCTAGAACTCAAGAATGAAAAAGTAATGTATAAAAAAGAGTTTGGGGGGGCTGAATTAGAAATTCCTGGCATTGGTTTTAATCTAAAAAAATACCGTTTTTATCCAGAAAAAGAAATCGGCTCTCACTTATTAGGTTTTGTTAGTTATATTGACGAAGAAGAACATGGTCGCTATGGTTTAGAAGAATTTTTCAATGAAGAACTCTTTGGCCAATATGGTTCAGTTAAATCAGAGAAGGGTGGAGCTAGTAGTATTATGATTGTTAATGATCGCAAGTATATCAAACCTAAAATTGGTAGTGATTTAATTTTAACAATTGATCGCAACATTCAATTCAAGGTTTGTGAGGAGCTTAAAAAATCAGTTAAAAAGCATCAAGCTGAAGGTGGATCAGTAATCGCTATTGATCCTAAAACTGGAGCAATCATTGCGATGTGTTCAGTGCCAGATTTTGATCCCAATAACTATAAAGAAGTTGATGACATTAAGGTCTATAATAATCCGGCCACTTTCTATCAATATGAACCAGGTTCAGTATTCAAAACAGTTACTATGGCGATTGCAATTGATCAAGATAAGGTTTCACCTAACACCCTCTATCATGACGAAGGTAAAATTATGATTAAGGGTTGGCCTAAGCCAATTAAGAATGCTGATTTTAGTAGCCATGGTCCCCATGGTACAGTTGATATGAGTACAGTTTTAGAGGAATCTCTAAACACAGGAGCTATCTTTGTTATGAAGCAAGCTGGCCCAGAAGTATTTGCTGAGTATGTGAAGAAATTTGGTTTTGGTGAACGAACCGGAGTTGAATTAGGTTCAGAAAGTTCTGGTGATATTGATAATCTTCTTAGATCGAGAGTAAAAGAGATTGATGCCGCCACTGCTTCTTTTGGTCAGGGAATTGCCGCCACCCCCCTGCAAATGATCATGCCCTATCAAGCGATTGCTAATAAAGGGATGTTAATGAAACCCTATGTTGTTAAAACTATTGTTCGCGATGGTAATAAGCGAGAAGATATTTCCCCTCAACAAATTGATCGTGTAATTTCAGAAAAGACTGCTAATACTGTTTCTGCTATGTTAGTTAATGTAGTAGAGAAAGGTCATGCTAAACGAGCCTCTGTTCCCGGCTATTATATTGGTGGCAAGACCGGAACTGCCCAAACCGCTATTGCCGGTGGTTATAGTGAGGATAAATATATTCATACTTTTATTGGTATTGCCCCTATTGACGATCCTGCTTTTGTGATGTTAACTAAGATAGATAACCCTCAGGGGGTTAAATATGCTGAAGCTTCAGCTGTGCCCCTATGGCATGATATTGCTGATTTTATCCTTAAATACTATCATGTTCCCAAAACTAGGTAATAATTATGAAAAAAATACTACAATTAAAATTAAAAATACTGGCTAAATTGATTTTAAATAAATATCAACCCAAAGTAGTTGGTATTACTGGTTCAGTTGGTAAAACCGGTACTAAAGAGGCAATCTATAAGGTTTTGCAGTCTGAATTTAACGTTCGCACTAGTTATAAGAATTATAATAATGAAATTGGTTTGCCTTTGACCATCATTGGCACAGAGTCAGCTGGTCGGTCTCTATTTGGCTGGTTAGCAATATTTTCTAAAGCTATTCGCCTTATATTAATAAAAGATAAAAACTATCCCGAGATATTAGTATTAGAAATGGGAATTGATCGCCCTGGTGATATGAAATATCTTCTTTCCATTGCCTCAGTTGATGTTGGAGTAATGACTGGAGTTAGCCATTCTCATTTAGAATATTTTGGTAGTGTAATGAATATTAAAAAAGAGAAACAGGTTCTGATTGAAAAGATGAATAGTAAAGGTTTAGCAATCCTTAACTATGACAATGAGTTAAGCCGGGAAATGAGTGAAATTAGCAAAGCCAGGGTAATCACGTTTGGCCTAAAAGAAGGAGCCAATGTTTGTGCTCAAGATATTAACTTTAATTACACCAAAGGAGATTATGAATTAACTGGTATTAATTTTAAATTAAATAATAATGGTTCAATTGTGCCCGCTACAATGGACAATATTATGTCTGAAACCGCTCTCTATTCTGCTTTAGCAGCTACAGCAGTTGGCATTTATTTTGAAATGAATTTAGTGGAAATTGCTCAGGCTCTGAAAGACTTTTCATTGCCAAATGGTAGAATGAGTTTTGTGCCGGGAATAAAAAATACTTTTATCATTGATGACACCTATAATTCTTCTCCAAAATCAGCTCTAGTCGCCCTTAACACTCTCAGTCAAATCAAGATTGATGAAAGCGCTAAAAGATATGCTGTCTTGGGTGATATTTTAGAAATTGGTCATTATACTGAAGAAGGACATCAATTAGTAGGCAAAGAAGTAGCAAAACAAAACATTGATTATTTAATCGCTGTTGGTGAAAAAGCTAGAGACATTGTTCGAGGAGCTACTAGTGCTAAAATGAATGAAGATTATATATTTCATTTTGATAGATCCGAAGAAGCAGGGAAGTTTCTAGAGGACAGGATTAAGGCTGGTGATGTTGTTCTAGTGAAAGGATCACAGGGAGTAAGGATGGAGAAGATAGTAAAGGAAATAATGGCTGAGCCGGAAAAAGCTAATGAACTATTAGTTAGACAAGGAAAAGAATGGGAAGATAAATAAAATAAGATTTAAATATAAAAATAACCCCTTAACTAAATTGTTAAGGGGTTTTAATAAGCTTTGTTTTATTTTTAAAGTAATAAAAAAGCCCCGATTATATCGAGGCTTTGAATCTAGCTATGGGATGGCTAGCAATAATCATACTTTTTCATAGCTTCATAAATTGCTTTCTGGAGTTTTTCAGCTTCCTTGCCGGCAGCTTCATCAAAATCATTTCCCTGGCTGGCAAAAATGATGCCTGAAGAAGAGTTTATAACCATTGAACCATAACCAGCCCAACCGTCTTTCACTGTTTGCTCAACAAATCCACCCTGGGTACCCACTCCTGGGATCAAATACCAGAGTTTATCTCCGACAATTTTTCGGCCACGGCTTAAGTGTTCACTGAATACATTTCCTGATCCTTTGGGGTTTTCATAGGCAGCCGCCATTACCAGGCCAGCATTTTCAGTTATGTCCAGTTGTTGAGACCATTCCAGGGTTTTTTGGGCAATGAATTCCCAATACATTAAACCGTTTTCCAATTTAACATCCTGGACTTCTCTGGCTTTGGGATTGCTGGTATAGCATAGTCCTACAATTGCCCGGTATTTGTGTTCAGGATCAACCAGAAACTCCATGCAATCTTTTCCCATGTAGGGCGAAAAGTTCGCTCCCTGAGTTTTGTCAAGATTGAATATAGCTTCACGGTAGCGAGCTTGAGTCCGTTGTATGTCTCCTCGTTTACAGTCAGTAAAGATGAGAACAAGAGGGTATTTTGTCCGAATATATTCAATAACTCTTCGTAGAGCTTCTTCGCCTCCAGGAATTGCTTCCCAATGAGCTCGCTGTAGTTTATACATTGCGGTATAACGAGTGGTCGCATTAACAATACGAATCATCCAGTCAGCGATAATGTCAGCTTCGTTTCCGTTATTTTCCTTGAGACATTCAGGCATCTTACTAGGCAGAGGATCAAGGCCAACACAAACTAGTGATTGAATTTTTTTCTGCCTATCTGCTAAGCGCTTTCTAAAGCCATCTTTTTCTTCTAACATGATTTTTGTTTTAAGTTTTACAATCGATTTATTTATATCTTCCCGGTTAGGATATTCCAGTTATTGTCCAGCTTGGGACGAAGACGTTTCGATCCGGCTTCACAAAGAGGACATTCTTCCGGTTTTTTGTTCCAGATTTCTGTTTCGATCAGAGAGATAACCTTGCGATCACCATAATGACTGACCAGTTTTTCTGGGCGGTGCACCAAGGAGCCGATAACTGGTAGCCAGTTAACTGGAGTTTTATTACCAACATCAACTGCCTCCTGAACGGCATTCAAGGTTTTGGCAGTAGTGATAAGTTCTTCGATTTGAAGCACAATTTCACCTTCAGGAATTTGTACTCTGTTCCAGAGCATTTTTCCTTTTTCTTTTGGGTCTTTTTCGGTAAAAAACATTACTTGTGCTCCTAGAGCCCTGGCAACATCATGACCAAAAGTTATTCCGGCCATTGGTGAAGCAATTACCCAGCCGATATTTACATTTTCAATCTCTTGCCTGATTTTACGGGCTAATTGATTAGCCAGAATTTCTGACAAGTTGACATATTTCAATACTTCAAGACAGTTAAAGAAACCGTTACTACAGTTTCCCGATGTTAGCTCCGCATGCGGATTTTTGGGGTCACCATTGTGCTGCCAATAAGCATCACAAAGATCAAAAAAAGCAAGAATTTCCTTAGGGAAAAGCTCTTTGTTTTCGAATCTTTTTGGATTCAATGACATTAATTCTGTTAAGTCCATGATTTCCTTTCGTTAGGGGTTATTTACTGTATTTTATTAATTATTTCATTATTAAAGAATTATATTATCTTAATATTTTAATCAATAATTGTCAATTTTATTCTTTTTATACTATACTGGATATATGACTATTCTTATCTTAGGTGGTCAGGGAAACCTGGGCACGCAATTAACTAAAGTATTTAACGATAATGATTTTGCGACTGTTTCTTGGGATAAAGAGGATTTTGATGCTCTTGATTTCCCATTATTGAAGGAAAAGATAGCTGAGTTAAAACCCGAAGTTATTATTAATACTATTGCCTATAATGCGGTTGATAAATGCGAGAATAAAGAAGATTATGAATTAGCTTTAAAGCTAAATCGTGATCTACCAGGAGTTTTAGCTAATATCGCCTTGGAGTTAAAGTTAATTTTAATCCATTACTCAACTGACTACGTCTTCAGTGGAGTTGAAGAAAAACAGGAGTTTTTTGAAGAAGACACCCCTAATCCGATTAATAAATATGGGGAGAGCAAGTTTCTGGGTGAACAAGAAGTATTGAAGAGAGAGGACAAAGGATTAAAATATTATTTAATTAGAACTTCTAAATTATTTGGCCCGCAAGGAAAGAGTAAATTAGCTAAGCCTAGTTTTTTTGACATAATGTTAAATTTAGCGCAAAATAAAGAAGAGTTAACAGTTGTTAATGAAGAATTAAGTTGTTTTACCTATACTCCTGATTTAGCTTTAGCTACTAAGAAATTACTAGCTACTAAACAAGAATTTGGTATCTATCACTTGACTAATACCGGACCAGTCACTTGGCATGAAGGGGTAGTTGAATTATTAAGGTTAAAGAAGATAAAAGTTAATGTCAGGGCAATTAGGAGTGAAGATCTAGCTCGATTAGCTCGACGACCTAAATTTTCGGTTTTAAATAATACTAAAGTTAATAAATTACGAAGCTGGAAAGAAGCTTTAAAAGAATATATATGCGCGGTATAATTTTATCTGGCGGTTCAGGCAGTCGCTTGGCCCCCTTAACAAAAGTTACTAGCAAGCAATTGCTTCCGATCTATAATCGACCGATGATATACTACCCTCTAAATACTTTAATTAAAGCAGGAATTAAAGAGATTCTAATTATTGTTTCTCCTGATCGAGCCGGTGATTATTTAAATCTTCTAGGAAGTGGAAAAGAGTTTGGTGTTAAATTTACCTATGAAATTCAAGATAAGCCAGAAGGCTTAGCCCAGGCCTTTATCATTGGTGAGAATTTTATTGACAATGAAGATGTAGTAATGATTTTGGGTGACAATATTTTTGAAGATGATTTTTCCGAAGATATTAAGAATTTTAAAGGCGGCGCTAAAGTGTTTGCCAAAGAAGTATCAGATCCAGAAAGATTTGGGGTAGTAAAGTTTAATGAAGATATGAAAGCTGAGAAGATTATTGAGAAACCAAAAGAATATCTCAGTAATTATGCAGTGACTGGTCTTTATGTTTATGACCATAAAGTGGTAGAGATTGCTAAAAATATGAAACCAAGTGATCGAGGAGAGTTAGAGATTACTGATGTTAATAGTCATTATTTAGAAAAAGGAGAGTTAGAAGTAGGGTTGGTTAAAGGAGAGTGGTTAGATGCCGGTACTTTTGACAGTCTTTTAAAGGCTCAGAACTTTGCTAAAGATAAAATGGTTGGAAAAATGGAAATCTAATTAAAGATTTATGAAGTTAACAGTTGGTTTTATTACCTACAACAATTTAACCACTAAGTATTTGGCTGACTTCTTGGCTAGCCTCAAAAAAGCTTTAGAATTTTTACCTGATAGTGAATATCAGGTTTTTGTTTGGGATAATAGTGATAAAGATCCGGGTAATCGTTTAGCAATTGAACAATTTAATCAAAATACTACTAATCCAATTAATTATTTTACTGAAGATAAGAATCTTGGTTTTGCCAAGGCCTATAACCAATTGATTAAAAAAGCAGTTAAGGATAAAAGTGAATATTTTTTAGTTATCAATCCTGATACTTGCCTAGAACAAGGAAGCATTGAAAAAATGATAATTGCCTTAGATCAAGAGGGAAGTTTAGGATCAGTTAGCCCCAAGATTCTAAGCTGGGATTTTATTAATAGACAGAAAACCAATAAAATTGATTCTTGTGGCTTAGTTATTCATCCTGGTTTAATATTCTCTGATTTAGGCCAGGGCAAAGAAGATAGAGGACAATTTGATAAAACTAATATTCTCGGTCCCTCAGGGGCGGCTGGCTTATTCAGAATCAAGGCTTTAAAGAAGATAAGGGTGAATGGCCAATATTTTGATGAAAGATTCTTTATGTACAAGGAAGATTGTGATCTCAGCTATCGTCTTTATTTAGCTGGATATTCTTCCCAATTAGTTCCTGAGGCAATTATCTATCATGACCGCACAATTGCCTCTTCTGGGGCAGGATTCTGGTCAGATATTGTTAATCGTCGCCAAAAAGATCAAAATATCCGTTCCTGGTCGTTTCTAAACCAACATCTTATTTTTGTCAAACATTGGAAAAAACAAAATTTTGTCAATAAAATAAAGATTGTTTTTCGAGTTTTGTCAATGTTTATTTTTTCTCTTATATTAGAGCAATTTCTCCTAAAACAATACCCAAAATTATTAAAGTTAATTTAAGTATTGACTAATATAAAATAATGTGATAGATTAGAGAGTGATTTAAATAATTTAAAAAGTTTATTTTTTTATATGGAAAATCTATTAGCAAAAATAATTAAAGAGGAAAAATCTGAAGAATTAGCGCGTTTAGACGCTATCAACATCGTTGAGTCACTTTTTTCTGATTTGTTAGATCGAGAAAAAGATATCTTGATCCGACGTTTCGGTCTAAAAGGTGATAAAGGCGAGACTTTAGAAAAGATTGGTAGTTTACATAAACTAACTCGTGAAAGAGTTCGTCAAATTGAAGCTGCTAGTATTAAAAAGATTAAGAAACTAGAAAGCCTAGAAAGTAATGTTTCTACTTTAAAAGATGCTGTTCGTCATCTATTAGAAGAGCATGGTGGCTTGATTAAACGTGACTATTTGCTTGATATTTTAACAGTCTTAGCTCTGGAACTTAACAAAGATATTAATTATGATGATACTGATTATGAACAAAGTCGTTCAAAATATCGTAACCATTTTGACTTTTTAATTTCTAAACTTTTTAATGATGATTTAGATTTTGTTAATAGTCATGATCATTTTACTCCTTCTCTTAAGCTAAAAGATGATGAAATCAATCACTTAGAAGAGTTAGCAGTTGACTTGCTAGCAAAAATTGATGGCTTAAAGAAGACTTTAACCACTGAAGAGTTAATTGATTTACTAAAGAAATTAGATAGTTATAATAAACACCAAGAAAAACTTAATCGCCAAGAAAGCCCAGATATTTCTCCAATCTTCAAAAGCAAGGTTTTCTCTGATAAAGCAGAAACAATTAATAGCGAAAAGGTTCTATATTCCCTAATGCAGGCAGTTAAAAATTTAGAACGTAATCGTTATGGTGAATGGGGTAAAGCTGATTGGCAAGAAGTTAAGCCTAAAACTGTTAATGATAAGATTTATTTAGTTTTAAAGCATGAAGGTAAGCCACTTCACTTTACTGAAATTGCTAACAAAATTAATGAAATGAAGTTTGATAAAAAGACTGCTAATGCTGCTACTGTTCATAATGAATTGATTCTAGATGATCGCTATGCCTTGGTTAGCCGAGGCACCTATGGCCTTAAAAAATGGTAAAATAAGTTAAATTTTCAAATAGAAACAAAAAGTCCGATTTTCACTAATCGGATTTTTTGTTTTTTACGAAAATATGCTAAAATATAAGTAAATAAACTATATGGATATTGTTATTAATACTGCTGGTATTGAGCGGTTTTTAAATTTACCACCCGAACAAATGTTTTGGGCGTTTTTTGCTAATATCGGCTGGATAATAATTGCCATTGCTTTTTTGATTGGAGTAAAAAGCATGTATTTATTATGGTTAAAAACTCAGTGGGGCAAAGATCATGAGTTTGTCATATTGGCAATTGATGTGCCCAAGGGGAATGAGCAATCACCTAAAGCAGTTGAGAATATGTTTACCTATCTTGGTGGAGCTCATGGTACTCACAACTTCTTTGAAAAATGGTTTGAAGGTCAATATCAAAAATCTTTTAGTTACGAGATTGTTAGTTTAGAGGGTTATACTCAATTTTTAATCAGAACCCCAATTGAATTCCGTAATTTAATTGAATCTTCAATCTATTCTCAATATCCAGACGCGGAAATTACTGAAGTGGATGATTACACAGATGTTGTTCCTAAAACCTGGCCTGATGAAGAATATGATATTTGGGGAACAGAATTTATTCAAGCTAAAAAGCCAGCCTATCCCATCAAAACCTATAAAGAATTTGAGCACCAATTAGGACCTAGTGAAACCCACTTTAAAGACCCAATGGCTTCCTTAATGGATTTGTGCGGTTCATTACGGAAAGATGAATATTTTTGGATGCAATTAATTGTTATTCCCACTGGCTTTGATTGGCCTGATGAATCAGAAAAAGAGATTGATAAGATATTAGAGCGCAAAAAGAAAACCAAAAAAGGTTTAACCACCAAAGGGGTTGAAGCTTTAGGTGAAGCTAGTGAGGCAGTCTTTAGTATTTGGGGAGACATTGAAAATAAAGAGGAGCAAGAAAAGAAATCTAAGAGCATGATAGATTTAACCCCCAAAGAGAAACGTCAGGTTGAAGGTATTCATGAAAAAGCTAGTAAACTTGGTTTTGAAACTAAGATTAGAATAGTATATATTGCTAAAAAAGAGGTGATGAACAAAGCCAAGGTTGCTAATGGAACAGTTGGTTATATGAAGCAATTTGCTTCACTTGATTTAAATAACCTTAAACCAGATTTAACCAAAACCATGACTCGGGCTCATTATTTCAGGAAGAGGCCAAGATTAAATCGTCGAAAGAGAAGAATTTTTAATTACTATGTAAGTCGTAGTGGCACTGGCGGTCGTAAAGCCAAAGTATTTACCATTGATGAATTAGCTAGCCTGTGGCATTTTCCAGTTGAAACCGTGGTTAAGGCACCGTTAGTGCAAAAAGCTCCTGGTCGTAAAGCTGATGCTCCGTCCTCTTTGCCAATGGCTGAAGAAATGGCTGAATTACCACCGGATATTTTCACCAATAATATTTTCAAAGATCAAGAAACTAAAAATAGTGCCTCAAGCAATGATTTAGATGATAAAGATACTACCCCACCAGACAATTTACCGGTAGTTTAAAATAATTTACCATGTTTAGAAAGAAAAAGGCTCAACACACAATTGGTATTGACGCTCGTTTCTATGGCCCGATTGGTAAAGGATTGGGTCGCTATACTCAAGAGATTGTCGATAATATTATGAGAATTTCGAGCGCCGAAGCTGGCGCTGGTTTTAATTATGTAATCTTTTTGAGCAAAGATAATTTTGATGAATTCAATTCAGATAACCCTAAAGTGAAAAAAGTTTTATTAAAAATATCTTGGTATAGTTTGGCTGAACAAATTTTAATGCCTTTCTATATTAAACGAGAGAAGATAGATTTAATTCATTTTCCTCATTTTAATGTTCCCATTTTTACCCCCACCAAATTTGTTGTCACTATTCATGATTTGATTTTAACCCATTTTCCAACTGTTCGAGCCACCACCCTTAATCCCATTTTTTATCGTCTTAAAAATTTTGCCTATCAGATTGTAATTAAATTAGCGGTTAAGCGGGCTGAAAAAATCATAACAGTTTCTCATTTTACTAAAAATGATATTTTAAGAAAATTTAGAGTTAAGCCAGAGAAAATTGTTGTTACCTATGAGGGAATAGCTAATCTCAGTAAGGGGCAAGATTCTTTATTTGTTGCTAAACTAGACAAACAAGAGACTCTGGATCAATATCATATTGCCAAGAATTTCCTTCTTTATGTTGGCAATGCTTATCCCCATAAAAACCTAGAAACTCTACTCCGAGTATTTGCCGAATTACATTCAAATCGACCAGAATTACGTTTAGTGCTGGTGGGAAAGAAAGATTATTTCTATTCTCGAGTAGAAGAATATGCCCGCTCCCTTAATCTCTGGCAAAAAGATAATATTAATAGTCCAGTAATATTTCCCGGCTATGTTCCTGATGCTCAATTAGAAATTCTCTATCAAGAAGCTCGAGCCTATGTTTTCCCCTCACTTTATGAAGGTTTTGGTTTACCCCCCTTAGAAGCGATTGCCAAGGGTTGTCTAGTGGTTAGTTCTGATCGAGCTAGTCTACCTGAAGTGTTAGGGGTGGCTGCTATCTATTTCAACCCAGAAAAGGAAGAGGATATGCTCAATAAAATTGAATTAGCCCTAGATGATGCCAGATTAAAGGAACAAGTTATTTCCGAAGGTAAACAATTGATTAAGCAATATGATTGGTGGGAATGTGCTCGCCAAACCTTAGCGGTTTATAAAGATGTCTGTAAATAAAAAAAATAAAATTAGTCGTTGGGAATTAGAAAGAGAAAGACTTTCTAATTTTGTGGTTGATTTAAGGACAAAGAAAGAAGAAGGAAAAAAAGAAGAGAAAAAGGAAAAAAAGAACATTATTATAAAAAAGAAAATTGCTAAACTTAAAGGTCAGATCAGAGAAATAAAACCCAATTTATTAAAACGAGAATTTTTACCTGATAAAAAATATTTTTTTTGGCCTAAGATAAAATTAACTAAATCTCGCTTCAAAACTAAGATATGGCGAAAAGCAATTACTGAAAAACAGAAAATTCTAAATCGACCAGCTAAGGTCAGGGCTAATAAGCAAAGAATCAAACAGGCGGAAAGAAAAGTGACTTGGTATCGTTCTTTATTCTCCTTTGCCATTGTTTTGATTCTAATTATTGTTCCTCTAAAGATTTTGTCATATTTTCAATTTCTAGATATCAAAAGTCTGGAAGAAAAGATTATGAGCCGTTCCCAATCAGCCCTTAGTAATTTAATGGCGGCGACGGATTCGGTTAATAAAATGGATTTTAAAACAGCTGATGTTCAATTTCAAAATGCTAGTCAGAATTTCTTGGCTGCTCAAGATGAACTTGATCGTATTAATGATTCTATTTTAGCTTTGGCTGCCATCTCTAGTGATCCTAAAATAAAATTAGCAGCCGAAAGCAAAAAGTTTTTAACAGCAGGAGCTTTGGTTTCATCTTTGGGTCATAACTTAGTTTCCGCTACTGATAGCTTATTTAACAGCCAAGCAGGAGAATTTTCAGCTGCTTTAAATAGTTTTGCCTATTTTGGTAATTTAGCTGTAGCTGATGCTAAAGACCTAGAAAAAGAAATAAAAAGAATTGATCCTAATAATCTACCAGTTGAATATCAAGTAAAGTTCGAATCTTTGCAGAATAAAACTAATTTATTGGTGGATAGTTTAGAAAATTTTGTTGATATGGGGGTAAAATTAAAGGAAGTGTTGGGATTGAGCAAAGATAAACGCTATTTATTAGTTTTTCAAAATAATGCTGAATTACGCGCTAGTGGCGGATTTCTAGGTAGTTATGCCTTAGTTGATCTCAGAGAAGGACAAATACGCAATTTAGAGGTGCCTGGAGGTGGCTCATATGATACTGAGGCAGGCATGAGTGTGTTGGTGAAAGCACCAGAGCCATTATGGTTAGTTAATCCTCTATGGCATTTTTGGGATGCTAATTGGTGGCCAGATTGGCCCACTACCGCTGAAAATTTAATGTGGTTCTATGAAAAGAGTAATGGACCAACAGTTGATGGAGTGATTAGTATTACTCCAACAGTAGTAGAAAGATTATTAGAGGTAACTGGTCCAATTGACCTTATGACAGAATATGGTTTAGTAATTGATGCTAATAATTTTTGGGAAACTGTTCAAAAAGTAGTTGAAGATAAAAATTTAGCTAAATTCAAACCAGAGGCAATGGTAGATTTTAAAAAAGATTCAGAACCAATTGAATCAACTATTCCTCTAGAACAAGGCTTAGAAGTTAATACTGCTAACAAACCTAAAAAGATTATCGGTGATCTAATGGCTAAGATTTTAGAAGTTTTACCACAGAAGCTAGATAAAGATAGTTTAATTAAAATAATTTCTCTATTTGAACAAAGCCTATCAGAAAAACAGATTCTTTTCTATTTCACTGACTCTAATCTCCAAGCAGAAATTGCTGATCGTAATTGGGCCGGAGAAATTCGCCACTCCAATCGTGACTATTTAATGGTGGTTAATACAAATATTGCTGGCCAAAAATCAGATAAAAAAATGATTGAAAAGATTGAACACCAAAGCGAAGTGACAGTGAATGGTGATATTATTAACACCGTTAGAATAACTAAAACTCATACTGGTGTTAAACGAGAACCATTATTTGGTGTTCGCAATGTTAATTGGCTTAGAATTTATGTTCCCTTAGGTAGTCAATTACTTCAAGCTGATGGCTTTTTGGCACCAGATCCAGAATATCTAACCGAAAAACCAGAGGCTGACTGGGAAGATAATCATCGTTTAGCCAATGAACTTAAGGCTAAGATTCACTCTGGCTCCAATACTAAAATTTATCAAGAGAATGATAAAACAGTTTTTGCTAATTGGGTAATGGTTGACCCTGGCGAAACAATCGATATAATTATTAAATATCGTTTACCATTTAATTTTTTTGAACAAACTAATAAAGAAAATTGGCTTAATAGAATAAATGAATTTCTTAATCCTAATGAAATTGATCTATTATCCTACTCCCTATTAGCTCAGAAACAGCCAGGAGCTAAGCCAAGTCAATTCTCTAGTCAATTAACTCTGCCTAGCAGTCTAACGGTTTTTTGGCGTCATCCTGATGATTTAGTTGGCGAACAAGGCTGGGAAATATCAGATCAATTAAACTCTGATCGATATTGGTCAATTTTAGTTAATAAAAAATAAATAAATATATTAATATGCCTGAAAGTAAAAAAAAGAATAAGAAAATTAAAGTTAGAAAACAAGCTAAATCAGGGTTGTCTAAGTTTATTGAACGACCAGTGCCAACTGAAAAAGAGGTAGCTAGTTTTGAACGAGTGGTAAAAAAGAAAGCTCGTAATGAAGAAATTGAGACCAATTTATCCGAAATCTATCGTGATAAAGAAGGGAAGATGATTAATGTTAAAAAGATGAATGTTAAACGTCATCCTTTGTGGCTAGTTCGTTGGCTCCGCAAGATTTTGGTTATTTTAATTATTGTTTGTGCTGCTTATTTCGCCTATCTATATCTCTTTGGTCGTGGCAATGATTCTAGTGCTCTAGAATTAACTATTATTGCTCCAGAAAAAGTAATTGCTGGTGAAGAGTTCTCCTATTCTATTGATTATTCTAATCCCAGTAAATTTACCTTAGAGCAAATACGTTTAGAAGTACAATATCCAGATAATTTTGTTTTTGTTGGTAGCTCAATTACTCCGGAAAGTGGTAATTATGGTTGGAACCTACCAAACCTGAAAGCTAATGAAAGAGCTTCTCTAACAATTACTGGTAAATTAATTTCTCCTCCAGATTCGGTTAATATTATTTCGGCTCGCTTAAATTATGTCCCCGTTAATTTTTCTAGTAATTTCAAAAAGGAAGCCTCATCTTCAACCACGGTTAATGGGGTTGGTTTTCGAGTCAGCCTTGATGCTAACAATACTGCCTTTATCAATCAAGAAAATGAAATGTCCTTAACTCTATCTGAAGTTGAAAATAATTATTTTGGTGATTTTAATCTCACCTTTAATTTACCTGAAGGAGTTGAAGCTTGGTTAGATATTGATACAGAAGAAGAGGAAGAAGAGGAAGTAGAGAAAAAAGGACTAGAGATTAGTCAGGGTCGAGGTTTAAATTGGCAAATCAGTGGTCTAAGCCAAGAAATAGATCGTCAGAAAGTCCCTATCATCTTTAAAATCAGTGAAGAAGCAGAAACAGCTGACTTAACTGTTAGATTGGAAAAGAAAATGGAAGATGGACAAGCCTATACTTTCTGGGAAAAAACTATTTCTCCTGAATTAGTGAAGAGTGATTTAAATTTAATCCTTTTCCTTAACGGCTCTAAGAACGATGGTGCTACCAGTTTTGGTCAAACTTTAAATTATACTTTAAACTATAGCAATCAAGGAGAGAACTCTTTTGAAGATGTAGTTGTTATGGCTGTTTTAAATAGTGATTTCTTGGACTGGAGTAGTTTTAAGAGCCAATCCGAAGGCGAAACCCATAATGGCTCAATCATTTGGACTAAGGAAGAAATTCCTGCTTTTGAGGAAATTGAACCAGGTCAGAGCGGAGGAATATCTTTCTCTATCAACTTGAGAGGCTTCCAGGATGATGATCTAGGAGAAGATTTAAGTATTGTTTCCTATGCTCAATATAGTTTTAACAATAAAGAAATTAAAGATGATGAAAATAAAAGCAATACTATTACTAGCCAGATTAATAGTGATTTAGATTTAATTGAAGAGATTAGGTACTTTAATGATGACAATATTCCAGTTGGTTCTGGTCCTTTGCCGCCAAAAGTAGGGGAAAAGAGTGGTTTTAAAGTATATTGGACGATTAAAAACAATCTTCATGAATTGAGTGGGGTTAAGGCGGTTATTGATCTCCCTAGTTATGTTGCTTGGGATGGCAAAAGCTCTACCAATGTTGGTAGTCTTAGTTATAGTAATGCCACTCATCAAGTTACTTGGGATGTTGGTCGTTTGCCTGTTTCTGTCTATCAAATTGAAGCAGAATTTGGTATTAGTATTACTCCTGGTAAATCTGATTTAAATAAAATATTAGTATTATCACCAGGTTCAGTTGTTACCGCGACTGATACAGAAACCCAAGACTCTATTATCAAAAAAACTAAAGCTAAAACTACTAAACTAGAAGATGATGATATTGCTAATTTAAATAATTCGGGTCGAGTAGAATAAGACAATGTTTGAGATAAAGAAACAATCTAAAAACAAACGGGTGGGTATTCTTCGGACTACCCACGGTTTTTTAAATACCCCCTTCTTTATGCCTGATGCTACTCGGGGTTATATTAAATTAACTAATAATGATGAAATTAAACAGACTGGCACCGAGGCTTTAGTAGTTAATACTTTTCATCTCTATCTCCAGCCAGGCTTAAAAACTATCAAGAAAGCTGGTGGTATTCATAAATTTATGAATTGGGATGGGCCACTATTATCAGATAGTGGTGGCTATCAAGTTTTCTCCCTTATCTATCGTGATAAAAAGATGGGCAAGATTAGTGACCAGAAAGTTATCTTTAGATCACCCTTAGACGGATCTAAACATGAACTAACACCAGAGAAGTCTATCCAAATTCAATTTGATTTAGGAGTAGATATGATGGTTTGTCTAGATGATTGTCCACCCAATGAATTTAATCGCCAAGATTTAGAGAAAGCAGTTAATAGAACAATTGCTTGGGCTAAAAGATGTAAGGTGGAATATGAAAAGCAGATTAAGAAAAGAAAGCTAACTAAATCTAAGCAACCATTATTGTTTGCAGTTATTCAAGGAGGAGCAGAAATTGATCTAAGAAGGAAATGCGCGGAAGAGTTGGTAAAAATTGGTTTTGGTGGTTATGGTTTTGGTGCCCGTCCAGTTGATAAGCAGGGAAGGTTTCTTAAAGAGGTCTTGCAAAAAACAGCTGAATTTATTCCTAAAGACAAATTAAGATTTGCCTTAGGGATTGGTACTCCTGAGGATATTAAACAATGTGTAGCTATGGGCTGGGACATGTTTGATTGTGTTATTCCTACCCGAGAGGGAAGACATGGTAGATTATTTGTTTCTAAGAATAAAGTAATCAATATTAATAATTCTAAGTTTGCTAATGATTTTACCGTTATTAACAAAAACAGCCGGATAGTCGAACTAAAGAATAACACCAAAGCCTACCTCCATCACCTTTTCAGACTCAAGGAATCATTAGGCCAGAAACTGGCTAGTTTAAACAACCTAGAATTTTATCAAAATCTTTTAAAGGAATTAAGGAAATAAAATGATTATCAGCCAAAAACAATTGAAACGATTTAGATACTTAGCAAATCGTCCTCAAAGCATGCAAAGAAATGAAATGATGTCATCTTCTTTTCTTGCCTCTGGTCTTTGTGTTCACTCAGAAGGTCAAAATCACAATGTATTAATAGATTCACTAGAATTGGAAAAAACATATAATAATCTGAGGAAGAAGGTTATTAATAAATCTGGCTGGAGAAAACATTTATTAGATTATAAAAAATTAAGGAAAAGAGTTTTGGAAAATTTTAAAACCCCAGAGAAAACAATAGTTTCGTTCAACAATAAATATCTCTTAAATTATATAAAAAAGAATTGGAAATTAATGGATGATAATACGGATTATATAACCTTCCCGTTTTTCATTGAGGATTATTTAGAATCAGATTATAATAACTTTTTAATCAATAATTTCACTAACCACGAAAAAATATATTCGGCTGTTTCATCTTTAGGAAAGATGATACTGTACCAAAAGATGAGAATAGAAATATGTCGAGCAGTAATTTCTCCTAAATTACATTCAGTTGATAATCTAATAGATAATTTCTCTTGGCGTTCAATATATAATTATTTAGAAAAGCCTTTGGATAGGAAATATTTTCTTGGAGAAATAAAGAAATTAAACAAAAGTAAAGCTCGCCAAGAAATAAAGGAAATCAAAGATACTTTAAAAGAAAATCGGCAAAAATATTACTACTATCAGAAAAAAATTAAAAATCCCTATTATTCTTTAATGACCAAAATCATTAACACTTATGTCCATCTTAGAACGGATCGAGTTGATATTTGGAAGATGACTCAGTACAAACAATTAATTGCTTTCAAGGAAATGGCTAGAAGATTAACTAGAGTTAGTAATAGAAAATGGAATTTAGAGATGGTTGTTGCCTTATTAAACTCAGAAATAATTAACTTCTTAGCTAAAGGAGATGTTCCTGAATATAATGAAGTCAAGAAGAGAACTCCAGGTAATTATGTTTATTATCATGATTATTTGAAAAATAAATCATATATAATTACAGATAAAAAAGAGGTAAAAAGAATAAAAAATCATTTTTTGTCTAATAAGTCGTTAAAGACTATAAAGGGAGTGGTTGCTTTCAAAGGTAAACATAAGGGAAGAGTTAGATTAGTTTTCTCTAAAAAAGATTTAGTTAAGGTGAGAAAGGGTGAGATTTTAGTGGCTCGTCATACCATGCCTGATTATACTATTATCATGAAAAGAGCTGGAGCTATTATTACCGATGATGGGGGAATAACCTGTCACGCTGCTATCACTGCTCGTGAGCTTAGTAAGCCTTGCATTATTGGTACCAAGATTGCTACCCAGATGTTAAAAAATAACAACTTAGTAGAAATTGACGCTGATAAAGGAGTGATTAAAATATTAAATTAATATAAATAATTAACTAATTATAAATCTATGCCAAGTATTATTTATTCTAAAGATCTCAATAAAGAGATCTGTGACGATATTCTTCGTCGTTTTCATAAATTTGTCAAAGAGGGAATCCCTCAAGACATTTTTAAAGGCAAAGTAGCGGCTACTTTAGCCTTCCAACCCTCAACCCGCACTATGGGGCTATTTCAATCAGCTATGGTAAAAGGAGGCGGTGGTTGGATGGGAATGAGCAGTGACGGTCTTTCAGTTTCCAAGGGGGAATCCTTAGAAGACACAGTTAGAGATATTAGTGGTATGGTTGACGTAGTTGTTACACGTCATCCTGACGACGATGCCGCTGAAAGAGTAGAAGAAAGCTCTTTCGTGCCAACTATTAATGGTGGTAGTGGTTCTAAAGAACATGGAGTTGGTGCTCCTTTGATGCTTTGTTTTTTGGAACATTTTGCCAAGAAGCCACTTCAAGGCATGAAGGTTGGTGTCTACGGAACTCCAGAAATCAATCGAGTTACTAAAGCCCTAGTACCATTATTTGGTTATTACGGAATTGATTTAGTGATTGATGATTTAGGACACTTTCCTTTACCAAAAGAAGTTGAAGACAGAGCTAAAGCTAATGGAATTAAAAGTATTAGGTATGATAAATTAGATAACTTTATTGGTGATGTTGATGTCCTTATTCTCACCCGCGGACTACAAAAGGGAATTATTCCTGAGGGACAATTCCCAAAAGAAAAAGAAGAAATAATTTTGAAGAGTTATAAACCAATTAATACCGAACATATGAAGAAGATGCGTGAGGATGCGGTATTATTCATGTTAAAACCATTAATTTTCGAAGTAGAAAGAGACGTTGATAGTGATCCTCGAGCAGTCTATTCTAAAAAAGAACCTTGGATTGAAGTTGGTGCAGCCGCAATCTCATATTGTTTAGGTATTGATGTTTAGTAAATAAAAAACCCATTTCTAATTTAATTAGAAATGGGCTGAATAGCAATTAAGCTTTTTAGTTCGTTGCCAATAGGAGCCAGAAGAGGACACCTTTCCAGAATACGGATTCGTCCGGGTTAAAAGTTGAAGTGTGGTGATCACCACAACCTTCTTGCCAGGCCGTTAACAGCCACATATTGCCCGGCACCTCATTGAGATAATGAGCAAAGTCTTCACCTCCGAGTTGTCTCTTGACCGATTCAGTTTCCAAGTCGGATTCGTCTAGAAGTTTTTTGACATCATCATAGACTTCAGGAGTGTTGATCAAAGTTGGGTGGCCGTAGATCGGTGTTACCTTAATTTCGGTATCAAGGAAATTTTTTTCTACTTTTTTGGCCATCTCTTTGATTTTTTGGTGGAACTGGTCTCTTTTATCCAGAGGTAAATAGTTCCTGCCAGCAAACCAAAGTTCAGCTTCCTGGGGGCGAACATTACTGCTTTCTCCGGAATGGAATTCTGTTGGAGCCAATGAATATTCACCAGGATTTGATTTTTCCAGTGTATTAGCCAACTGATTCATTTTTTCACAGAAAGCCAGTCCTACTGTCAGAGCATCTGATTTGTCATAAGGGAAAGCAGCATGGTTACCAGGAGCAGTGATGTCCACCTTTATCCGATCACTATTTCCCAACATGGAATCAGGGCGGGACATGAATGAACCGTTTTTTCCGGGTTCATGTGCCCAAACATGTAAGCCATAGGCTTCACTTGCCCCCTTATTGACTTTTGATTCATACACTAACATTTTTCCGCCAGAAGTTCCATCAATTGGATTTTCTTCTGCCCGCTGGAAAACGAAGCGAAGATTATGCTTTAACGGCAAATCATTCTCCATCATAGCTTTGATGGCAGTCAGGAGCATAGCGGCATGAATATCATGACCACAACCATGAAATACTCCAGGAGTTTTTGAAGCAAATGATAGTCCAGTTTTTTCTTTCATGGACAAAGCGTCGACATCAGCTCGGAAGAGAATGATATCGTAGTCATCATTAACTCTCATGTCAGCAACCAATCCTCCGTCAAGTAGCATCCATACGAGCCGGTGTGAATCAGGATTATTTTCTTTTATAACTCTAAGCTCATTCCTTATGAAATCTAAGGTTTTGGTTTCCTCATCAGAGAAACGTACTCCAGGATATTGATGAATATGCCTCCTGATTTTCAGAAGATAATCATTGTATCCCTTTACTAGTTTTACTAATTCTTCCATTTCTATATTTGTTTTTGGTTTAACTTCAATTTCTGTTTGCCCTATTGCTTCCTTATTACCAGAAAGCAAGGCTAAAATTACAATAATAGCGATTACTTTCATGATAAAAAGTTTTGGTTTATACTAATTTTAAAGATCATTATTAATATACTATTATATCATAAATTAGTATAAATGTCAATTATATAGTTATAATTATGCTAAATATAGCTAAAAAAAGATACAAATTAATAGTTGACCCCAAAAAAGACTTATTTCGCTGGAAAGTAACAGCTTATCCTGCTTTTATTACTGCTGCTTGCATTGGAGCAATTAGTCCTGATATATCTTGGCCAGACTCAGAGATTCTCTTCATTGGCACAGATTGTTTCTGGTTCAACAATTGGATTGATATTGATAATAGTGGCCAAGAATATATAAATAATCGCTTAAATGATAATAAAGATGATTTTTCTGAGGAATATTATCAAGAGTATAATGATGCTTTTTCCGAACTACATGAAAAATTGGAAGAACTGGATAGGATAGATTTGAATAGTCTTGACAATGATCAATTCAAAAAAGTATGGAAAGATTTTTTTGATTTTTATTCGTTCACTCTTTGGCGAGTAGGGATTGTACCTGAATTTGTCGCCTATGCCTCCAGTCGTCTTTTAGAGAAAAAATTATCTGAAAAACATAATGATATCAGTCCGGAGGAAATTTCTCACCTCACTATCTTTCCAGAAATGTCTTTCATTATGAAGGAAGAATATGAGCTGTTGAAGATAGCCAGAGAAAAAGATTCAGATCTAAGAAAAGATTTATTAGTAAAACATATAAAGAATTATTCTTGGCTTCTCAATGGCTATCATGGAGTTAAAGAAATTGATAATAGTTTTTTTGAAAAGCGTCTTCAAGAATTAATCAAGGAAGGAACAGAAGAAAAAATTATATTCTTTGAAAATTATTATCAAGATACTGAAAATCAATTTAAAAAAATTGTTGAAAAATATAATTTAGACGAAGAGATAGTTAGCTTGGCCAAAATAACTCAGAAAGGAGCATATCTTCAAGACAAAAGAAAGAAGACACAATTAATCGCCACTAATCGCCTCAATAGGTTATATCAGCATTTAGCAGGTATCCTAAAGATTGATTTAGATAAAGCTCTTTATATGAGCTGGGAAGAGATTGATTATTTTATAGATAAAAAAGACTTACATGAATTATTTTTAAGGAGTAAACAATGTCGAGTAGTTTTATGCAAACAAAAAAGAAAATTTTATACTAAAGATGTAGATAAGATTTTGAATATATTTGAGAATAAATATATCCAAAAAAATAAAGGAGAAATTAAAGGTACTGTAGCTCAAGCAGGGAAAGTTAGGGGAGAAGTTAAGCTAGCATGTGATAATAAGCAATTAAGCAATTTTCCCGAAGGAAAAATTCTAGTTGCTCTTATGACCACCCCTGATTATGTAGTAGCAATGAAAAAAGCCAAAGCTATTATTACTGATGATGGTGGAATTACTTCTCATGCGGCTGTAGTTTCTCGTGAGTTAGGCGTGCCCTGTATTGTCGGCACTAAAAATGCTACTAAAGTCCTTAAAGACGGAGATTTGGTGGAAGTAGATGCTAATAAAGGTATTGTTAAGATAATTAAAAATAATATGTCTAAAGAAAAAACATTATATCTGTGGGATTTAGCTGAAACTTTGTTTAATGAAATTTGGAATGAAGAAAAAACTGGTTTTGCTAGCCTTGATGACTGGATAGAAGACAAATTGGGGGTAGCTATATCAGAAGTTAGTCCTCGTAAATACGAAGAAATGTGTGAAATCCCCTATCGCCAGGGGTGGCATTTTAACGTAGATATCAAACCTGGCTTTCAAGAGGCTTTAATATTATCAGAATACAACGAAGTCTTCACTTCCGGCCTGGTTGAACAAATTGATTGGCGAGCGGAATATTTAAATGAATTGGTCGGTTTTGATGTTAGGCAGTATTTTCAGAAAATTAATTCTGCTTTTGATTTTGCTGAGACAAATATTAAAAATGAAGATATGTTTTTTAAATATTTATCACAAAAAATAAAAGAAGGTTATGATACGGTTGTCTATAGTGATGACAAAATTAAATATTTAGAACAATTTAAAAATGCTGGCGAGAAAATAAAAAAAGAATATCCTGATTTTACTTTCAGGCTATACCAAATGTTGAATCAAGATACAGGTTTAAAAAAGAGAGAATACTATTGGGAAGCAGGGAGGTTATTTGACCTTATTAAAAATGAGAAAGAAATGAGCAAATAAAACATATGAAAAGCATAAAAGACAAAGTGTTAAAAGAATTTACTTGGGAAAAATGGTTAGAACGCGATTTTTCAGGAATTGTTCTACCGATGTTTTATAAAGGAGGCGGAAAAGCTAATTTTAAAAAAATTGGCTTAACTAATTGGGAACAAGTGGCTACAGTTTTTAACGATGGCGCCTATTATCATGCACCTGAAGTCTATACTCATGTTACCCCAGTAGTTAATGAATGGCTAAAAAATAATTCCATTTCTCAACTTAATGATCAATTAGATGTTTTCTATGAAAAGAATAGAAAAAAGATTATTAAAATGGCAGAAGAACCAGAAAAAGACACCTTTAAGAAATTAAAAGTAATAGTTAATATTTGCGAAGAACTTAGTGCCTATATTTGGGGAGCCCATATTATAGAACATGTACTTTTGCCACAGCTAAAAGAAAAGACAGCTAAATACATTAAGGGAGATATTAATAAATTTATTGGCGATGCTTCTTTCCCGACCAGAAAAAACGCTTTAGAGTTAATGGAGGATGAGATAAGAAAAGGAGTTAGTATTAATGAAATAGTTAAAAAATATGCCTGGATGAAATCCAGAAATGGGTTTGATCCTCCTTATGCCAAGAATGAGATAGAAGTATATGCTAAAAATCTTAAGAAAAAAATTAAACATAAATACCCAGTAATCCCCCCTTCTCTAAAGAAAATATTTTTTGAAGCGCAGGAATCCGTTTATCTCAGAACTAAAAGAACGGATGTACTGTATGAATTTCTATTTTTAGCTCGTCCAATTTTTCGCGTAGTTGCCAAACATTATAAAATACCTTTTAATCAGATTAAACGTTATGATATTTATAGCCTATTAAAAGGAGAGCCATTTAGATTTCCAAAAAGATTTGCTTATTTAGTTTATAAAGATAAAGCATATCTTTCCTTAGAGCCATTAGAAATAACTTCGAAAAATAAAAATAAAGATGATGATGAAATAAAGGGAAATATTGCTCAAAAAGGTGTCTATCGGGGAAGAGTTAGGATAATAATGTTTCCCTCAGAAATGGACAAAGTCAAAAAAGGTGATGTTTTGGTTACTTATATGACTCAACCTAATTTTCTTCCAGCCATGAAAAAGGCCAGTGCTTTTGTAACTAACGAAGGAGGATTAACCTGTCACGCTGCTATTGTTGCCCGGGAGATGAAAAAACCTTGTATAATAGGAACAAAAATAGCAACTGAAGTGTTAAAAGATGACTATTTAGTGGAGGTAAATGCTGATGAAGGAGTGGTTAAAATAATAGAAAGAAAATAATTATATATGATTAAAATAAATGATTCAATTGTATATAAATCAGTTACTAGGCCATATCCAGTTTTGGTTATGTCTTTATTTAATCATGCTTTTTTTCAAGCAAAGATTTGGAAAACTGTTTTGCCAGTTAGATTTTCTTTAAAAAATTTCTTAATAATTAATGCTGACGTTTATTACCCTAATAGTTATTTACATGATTTGCCCAAGAGAGTTACCGATAAAATGTTTGCCGATGAAAAAGTATTTTTAGATATAAAAAAGAAAACCCTTCTAGCTGAAAAGAGATTTATAGAAGCTAAGAAAAAAGATTATAAAGAATTTTTTAAAGCTCTACTATATTATGTCCCCACTTTAGGTATTTATCATACTTGTGATGACTTTATTGAAGATAAGTTAAGAAAATCCCTATTAAAAAAGACATCACTAAAAGAAGTGAATGAATTAATGAATAAAATAAATATTCCTCTACAAGATAATTTTAATATCAAGATGAAGCTGGAATTATTAAAAGACGGTGCTAAGGGCATAGATAGAATAATTAAAAAGTATTCTTGGATAATTTCACGTTATGGTCGCTATAAATTCTATAGTCGAAAAGAAATTAGCAATATGTTGAATAGCTTAAAAAAAGAAGCTTATCTCCAAAAATATAAAACAGAAAAAGAAAAGATAAAAAAAGCAGTTAAAAGATCTAAGCAACTGCTTGGTGACAAAAAACATTATGTAGATATAATGCAATTTTTTGTATACTATCGCACTCATCGAACTGATATTTTCAATAAACATATCTTTGATTATCATGATCAATTAATACAGTTAGCTTCTGATTTAAAAATAAGCTATAAACAACTATTAGCTTGTACTTATTCAGAGGTGATGTTAAATAAGATTCCAGTTAAAAAGATTCTAGACGAACGCTCTCAAGGTTTTGTTTTGTTTAGAGAGGGGAATAAAGAACGTGTGCTAATTGGCAAAGAAAAAGAAATATTTTTAAAGAACCATCTTAATAAAAGCGAAGAAACAGATGTTATTAAGGGAAGTATTGTTTATAAAGGCAGA
>CAYXNV010000003.1:0-65119 GCA_964466835.1 uncultured Gammaproteobacteria bacterium | reverse complement strand
GACTTCCCTGGTTAAAAGCAAAATTAGAGGAAGAGAATTGTAATGTTTTATATCCATTAAGGCCTAATGGAAATCATCCCAAAATCAAAGATTGGGTTGATTTTATTGCTAAAATAATAGAAAAACCTGATAAAAACACCTATTTAATTGGTCATTCTATTGGTGTACAAGCAATTTTGAGGTATTTAGAGACTTTAGATAATATAGAGATTGGAGGAGCAGTTTTATTAGCTGGTTGGTTTAACTTAACAGAAGAAACATATGAAAACGAAGAAGATAGAGAAATAGCAAAACCTTGACTGGAAACTAAAATGGATTATGAAAAAATAAAAGCAAGTTGTAAAAAAATGATTGCTATTTTTTCTGATAATGATCCCTATGTTCCAGTTAGTGATGCTGAATTGTTTAGAGAAAGATTAAATGCAGAAATAATTATTGAACATGATAAAAAACACTTCGGTTGCGAAGAAGGTCCAAAAGAGTTGCCTTCCACCCTTGAATCAGTACTAAAAATTGCTAAATAAATATCTTGTAAAAATAATCAACAGGGCAGTGAGTTAAGTCTACAAAAATGTGGACTTAACTTTTTATTTTAGCTAATATTAGTTAAATACCATATTTAGACAAATTGTGGAAAACTTGTTATTAGAGATAAATTTTAGCTAAAATAAAGTTAAATAAAAGATAAAATAATTATAAATTCTTCTTTAGTCCCCTGTTTGCCTTTAGTGTCAAAAGGATTTATAATAGTAGTATAAATTAATATTTTTAAGATTATTAAACTCATATTAAATGAGGATAGTTATTCTTATATTAAAATTATGTATGATGTGATTATTATTGGTGCTGGCCCAGCTGGAATGACAGCTGCTATCTACGGTGTTCGTCGTGAGATGAAAACTTTAATTATTGGCAGGGAAGTCGGTGGCCAAGTCGCTTTGGCTAGTGAGATTGAAAATTATCCCGGCTTTGAGAGTATTAAAAGCTTTGAGTTAATTCAGAAGATAAAACAACAAGCCCTTAACTTTGGGGCAGAGCTTAAAGAAGATGAAGTAAAGAAAATAGAGAAGACAGATGAAGGAACTTTTATCCTTTATACTGGCCGTGATAAATTTGAAACTAAAACAGTTGTTGTCGCCATGGGTTTATCTCCTCGACGTTTAGCTGTTCCCGGAGAAGTTGAATTAAATGGACGAGGAGTCTCCTATTGTGCTAATTGTGATGGCCCATTCTTCAAAGACAAAACAGTAGCAGTAATTGGTGGGGGAAATTCAGCCCTAGATGCAGCTGAAGTTATGTCTAAAATTGCTAGCCAGGTTTATTTAGTCCATCGTCGGGATGAATTTAGGGCTTTTGAAGCCCTGGTTGATGAAGTTAAAGCTCGACCCAACATAGAAATACTTTTTGATACAGAAATAAAGAGCATTGAAGGTGAACAAAAGGTAGAAAAGATGAAAGTAATAAATAGTAAAACGAATGAAGAGAAAGAAGTTACTCTTGATGGTGTGTTTATTGAAATTGGCCGGATTGCTAGCACGGATTTAGTAGCTGAATTTGTTGATCGCAATGACAGTGATCAGATTATTGTTAATAGCAAAGCCGAAACTAAAACTCCAGGGCTTTTTGCGGCTGGTGATGTTACTAATACTGAGTTCAAACAGATTACAATTGCGATGGGACAGGCAACCACGGCTGTTCTTAGCGCCTATCAATATATTCAACTTAAGGAAAACAAAAAATAAGTTTATAGTTGAAGATTTTTAGTGTATAATTAAAGAAGAATAATCTTTATTTATATGAATAAAAAAAATAAAATGCATGTGGTGGCAATTGACATGGGCTATGGTCATCAACGAGCTGCTTATCCCTTCTTGAAAGACAGCAAAGAGGGTATTATTACGATTAATAATTACCAGGGCATTCCTGATAAGGAAAGAAAAAGCTGGGAAAGTGGGCAAAAGACCTATGAAAAAATATCTTATTTCAAAAAGACTCCTTTGCTTGGTGATTTAGTTTTTTCAATTATGGATTCTTTCCAAAAAATTGATCATTTTTATCCTCGTCGTGATTTATCTAAAAAATCTTCCCAACAATTATACTTTTATCGCAAAACTAAAAAAGGTTTGGGCAAAGATTTAATCGAAAAACTCAATAAAAACCCCCTTCCTATGCTCACCACCTTTTTTGTCCCCGCTTATTTTGCTGAATATCATGGTTATGCTGGTGATATATATTGTATAGTTTGTGATGCTGATATTTCTCGAGCTTGGGCCCCGGTTGAACCCAAGACTAGTCGAGTTATTTATCTAGCCCCCAATAAAAGAGTTAAAGAAAGACTGCAATTGTATGGTGTCAGAAAGGAGAATATTATAATTACTGGTTTCCCTTTGCCCAAAGAGAATGTAGGAGAAAAACAAGAAATCGTAAAAAAGGATTTGGCTGTTAGATTAAAGAAACTTGACCCTCAAGGAGTTTATCATAAGAAATATAAAGGCTTGTTAAAAGAACATTTAGGTAAAGATTTAGAAAAAAATGATAGACGCTTGTTAACAGTAACATTTGCAGTTGGTGGAGCTGGCGCTCAACGTGATTTAGGAGCAACAATTTTGAAAAGTTTAAAAAATTCATTAAAACAAAATAAAATTGCCTTAAATTTAATTGCTGGTAGCCGTGAAGATGTTAATGAATTTTTCAAAGAAGTTGTTAAGACTAATGGTTTAAAGAATAATAAGAATGTCCAAATAATATATAACCCTAATAAGGTTGAATATTTTAAATTATTTAATAAATGTTTAAGAAAAACTGATATACTTTGGACTAAACCTTCTGAACTTACTTTTTATAGTGGTCTAGGTCTGCCAATTATTATGTCTGACCCAGTTGGTTCTCAAGAAGACTTTAATCGTCAGTGGCTAATTGCCATTGGAGCTGGCCTAGACAGTGATGATCCAGAATATACTAATGAATGGTTATTTGATTGGATTAATTCTGGCTGGCTAGCCGAAGCGGCTATGGAAGGATTTTTGGATGCACCAAAAATGGGCACTTATCATATCGAAGATTTAATTTTACGTGGTAAAAATATAATAGAAGATTCTGATATTCAATTATTATAATTTATGTCTTGGTTATTAATTGCAATTTTAGCTTATCTATTCCTGGCAATCGCTAATCTAATAGATAAATTTTTAGTTGATAATGTTATTACTAGTAGTAAAGCATATACTTTTATTGTTTGTTTAATGGGCGGAATTGTCATTATCGGTGCTCCTTGGTTTTTACAATGGCCAGGAGTTTTTTTGTTTTCCCTTAACATCCTGGCTGGTTTTATATTTGCGATTGCTCTTTGGTTATTATATGAGGCTCTCCGTCGTGGTGAGGCCGCTCGCATCTTAGTTATTATTGGTGGTACTACGCCAATATTTTCAGCTATTTTTTCCCTATTTTTCAAAGAACAATTTTCTTCTAGCCAATGGATTGGCATTGCTACTCTATTGATTGGAATATTTATTATTGCCTTTTTACCTCAGCCACGTAGTTTTTGTGCCCGTGTTTTAAGGAAGTTCAAGATTATTCAAGAAAATAGAACAGGCGGGCTGACAATAGCTATTTTTTCTGCTTTAGCCTATGCTGTTTTCTTTTGGTTATCTAAATATACTTATATTGAACAAACATTTGCTAGCGCTTTTATTTGGAATCGTCTAGGAGCAGCCGTATTTGTCCTTTTATTTTTAATTAGAGTTAAAGACAGAAAAAGAATCATGGCTATTTTCAGGAAGCCTAAGAAGAATAAACATAAATTCTTAGTGGTTTTCAATCAGGGTCTAGGGGCAAGTGGATTTATTTTACAGAATTATGCTATTTTCTTGGGACCAATTGTTTTAGTCAATGCCTTACAAGGAGTGCAATATGCTTTCCTGTTAATCCTAAGTGCAATTTTAGCTTTTATGGCACCAAAATTATTAAAAGAGACTTTTTCTTGGCGAATAATTTTGCATAAATCAGTCGCTGTCATTTTTATTGCCCTGGGTTTATATTTTATAATGATTTAATATGAATAAAGAAAGAAGAAAAACAATGATTTGGATATTAATTGCACTTTTGTGTATATTTTTATTAGTTTATTTTTTTAAGGTAGCTAATAATTATCCCTTAAAACAAGATTTGAATTATAAATCAGGATTTTTTGGTGTTACTTTTTCAAAAAAGTTTTGTTCTGAAATTGGCTTGGATTGGAAAGAGGTTTATTTAGCTATTTTAGATGATTTAGAGGTAAAAGAAATAAGACTGCCGATTTATTGGGACGAAATTGAAGTAGAAGAAAATGTTTTTGATTTTACTGACTATGATTATATTTTTGAAGAGGGAGCTAAGCGAGATGTTAAGTTTATTGCTAATATTGGTTGGCGTTTACCCCGTTGGCCCGAATGTCACGCTCCCGAATGGACCGGAAAAAAGAGTTTATCAATTACTCAGGCTAAAACTACTAGGATGTTAAAAGAGGTAATAGGGCATTATAAGGATAATGATAATATTATTGCTTGGCAATTAGAAAATGAACCCTTTTTTAATGCTTTCGGCGTTTGCCCCCCGAGTGATAAATGGTTTTTTGAAAAAGAGTTAGAGTTAGTTAGAGAATTAGATGATCGTCCTATCATTATTTCTGCTACTGGCGAGTTAAGTTTTTGGCTTAAGGAAGCTAGATTGTCTGATATTTTTGGTAGTACTGTTTATCGAGTTGTTTGGGGGCCTTGGACTGGCTATGTTCGCTATCCTATCCCAGCTTGGTTCTATAAATTAAAGGCCTGGTTAGCTGGTATTCCTGCTGGTCAGAGGATTATTGTTGAGCTCCAGGCTGAGCCCTGGGTGCCCTATGGCAGTATTGCCTATTTACCTGAACAAGAGGCCACAAAATCTTTTAATTTAGAACAATTCAAGGCTAACTTACAATATGCAATTAATGTTGATTTTGATAAAGCCTATCTCTGGGGGGTGGAATGGTGGTATTGGCAGTATCAGAATGAGAATCCGGAATACTGGAAATTAGCTCGTACTATTTTTGATTAATTATGCTATCTATTATTATTCCGACTCTGAATGAGGAAAAATATTTACCTCGCTTATTAGAGTCAATAAAAAAACAAGATTTTTCTGATTATGAAATTATTGTTTCTGATGCAGGCTCAGATGATAATACTATTAGAGTTGCTGAAAAATATAATTGTCAAACAGTGATTGATAAAGAAAATAGACATCCATCATTTCAAAGAAACAATGGCGCCAAAATAGCCAAAGGAGATATTTTTTTATTTTTAGACGCAGACACTGTTTTGCCAGACAACTTTTTAACTCTAGTAGTTGATGAGTTTAAAAGAAGAAATTTAGTTGTAGCTGGGACATATTTTAAATTCAATCCCAATTGTTTTCTATACAGTATTTATGCCTTTTTCTATAATGCTTTTTGTTTTTTTCGCCAGTATTATGTTCCTGCCTCAGTTGGTGCCGGTATGTTAGCGACAAAAGAAGTGCATCGGAGAATTAAAGGTTTTGATACTAGTATTTTTGTAGCTGAAGATTATGATTATTGTTGTCGAGCGGCTAAATTAGGTAAATTTAGGATGATTCGCTCTAAGAAAATATTATATTCTTCTCGTCGTTTAGAAAAAGAAGGGATAATAAAAGGAACATTGCAGTGGCTGTATATGGCTCGGTATACTATTTTTAATAAAAGAATAAGAAGAAAAATAATGAATTATGACATGGGTGGCAAACAACCAAAAAAATAATGTTCTCAGAATATTTCTCGGGTTAATTTTTCTTTCCGCAGGGATTTTTCGGATATTTAATCCTGAATTAGCTAAACTGGAAATGATAGAGCTACATTTACCAGACTTTTTTACTTGGCTAATTATAATTTTAGAAATTGTTGGCGGAATTCTTTTGTTGTTTAACAAGTATGTTAAAAAAGTTTTAATATTTTTTACTATTTTTTTAATTACCGCTTTAATTATTGGTTTAATAATCAATGGGAGAGAAATTATTTATCAAGCCAAGGAACTATTTGTTTATAATCTTAACCCCACTGATTTTTTCCTTCATTTTACTTTTTTAATTATCATTATAGTCTTGCTATCTAGCTATAGAAAAAAATAATATATTAAATTCTGTATAGAATAAAAAACACCCGTCGCTAAATTATTTTAACGACGGGCTTATTTTATAAAAAACAAACGGTAGCAGCACATAAACATACTGCGATATATTTACCATAGTTTTTAAAACATGTTTCATTAAACAAACCAAAAACTATGAATGTTGCGGCAGTGGCAACTAGTGTTCCGGATCTGATCCAGGAAAAGGACAGGGATAATTCTTCTGAAATGAGAAATGATATTCCAAAAAGAATTACATTAACAAGAACCGAATAGATAAAAGTTCTGTCAGTAACAGTTTCAATAGTAATATACATTTATTGGTATTTTGGGGTTATTATTTGGTTATTAAGGTGTTATGTTATATTAGCATATTTTAGTAATTATGTCAATATATAAGAATATTTTTATTGATTAGACATAACAAAAATCAGCCCTTTTCAGGGCTGATTTTAGATTATTTCTATCACAGTTTAGTTATAAATTTTTATTGAAAATATATTTAGCGCCCTTATTACTCCACCCAGCAATTAAGCAAACAGCTAGACCAATTACTATGCTGAGAATTGCTGCTAACACAATTAGGTTGTTGTTTTCAGTAATATTGGCATATATTGACAATGGTGTAGCTATGATTAATGACAATGCAACGGCCCAAAACGCCCCTTTAGAGTTTAATTTTTTCCAGATAAACTAAGTATAGTTGGAAATAATCCCGCTGATGCTAAGGCTCCGTAAATCAAAAATACCCATAATAACTTTGGTTGCATTAAAGCAATCCCAGTTCCAATCACGGCCATTATCAACATAAACTTCCTAGATACTGTTAATAATTTTTTGTCTTCTGCTTTTGGGTTAAAATATTTTTTATAAATATCAATTGTTCCTAGAGAGCTAATAGCACAATATGCTGAATCTAAAGTTGAAGATAGCCCAGCAAAAGCCATGAAAACAAACAGCATAAGAGCTGTCTTGGGCAAGAAATACCCAATAGTTAATGGAGTAACCATTTGGGGATCAACTACATTAATTAGTGAACTAAATGCTGGGTTTGCGGCCACGAATCCCAACAAACTAAGAATTATAGGAACTAAACCAAATATTAGACCACCAGCAATAAATGTTTTTTTAATTTCTCTTCGTTTTACCGCAAAACTTCTTTGAAAAAACATTTGATCTCCAATAGGTCCAGATATTAATCCGATCGTAGTGGCTATTCCAAATGAGAAGGCCACCCAAGGATTAAATATGTTTCCAAATTCACCCGTAACTCCTCCTAAGCCTCCAATAATAGAAGACACACCCCCGGCTTCCACTAATACCCAGGGAACAAGAATAAAGGCAAAAACTAATATAATTAACATTTGAACAACGTCCGTAATAACAGATGCTTTTAATCCATTCATCAATGAATATATTAGAGCAATACCTGATAATGACAATACTGCCACGCTGAAGCTCATACCTGTTAGTATGTGCAATAAAGTCCCTCCGGCTAAAGCATTAATGATAATGGCGCCCAACTGATATCCAAAAAACACTACTAAGAAAACAATATGAGTCTTTTCATCATTATTGTATCGCTCTAGAATAAACTCAGTTAATGTGTATCCGTTTGGCATTAGTTTTCTTAGTCTAATAGCTAAAGGAGCAAAGATAAAGAAACAAAGAATATTTGGGACAATAAACCAAAATGCACCAGCTATTCCTTGGGTGTATGCCTGTAAAGAAACAATAAAGATGGCTGGAGCCCAGATCCAACTAACAGCAATACTAAAGGCACCCCTTAACCAAGAGACATTGCGATCAGCTACTAAAAAACTTTCATTTGTGTTCCTTTTTCTTCTAGTTAGAAAATGAACTAGGGATATCATAATAACTGCAAAAACAATTAAAATGAGTAAACCTTCTTGTGGACTAATTAAATTCATAGTTTTGTAAAATATAAAATAATTGATTTATTTCATAAAATTGTATACTATATAGAATGAGTGGCAAACACCACCACTATAATAAATAATAAAGCTATGTATCGAGAAGTATTAGAAGAAATTGGATTATCCCCCAATGAAGCTAAAATTTACGAATCATTGATTAAGCACAACAAAGCATCAGTTCCTGCTATTTCTTTGCATACAGGAATAGATAAAAGGAATATATACGATGCTGTTCCGAGACTACTAAGAAAAGGCTTGCTCTATCAAATAGCCGGAGCAAAAGAAAATATATATGCAGCAGTAGGGCCTGATAAGTTAAAAGAATTGATTTGGGAAAAAGAGGAAAAATTAAAAGAGATATTGCCTGATTTAAAAGAGCAATTTCAAAAAACCACCACCAAAGAAGCAGTATATGTATATAAAGGGAAAGAAGGATTTAAAAATTATCTTAGAGATGTCCTAAAAACAGGAGAGGATATATATTTTATTGGCGCCAAGGGAGGATGGCTAGACCCGGATCTAAAAACTTTCCGAGGAAATATTCTTAAAAAAATGGATAAAAAGAAAATAAAAAGACATCATATATTCGATGCTGAAGTGGAGACAAATGCTCAGGATATTATAAAAAATCTAGGACAAGAATATAAATTTTTACCAAAAGAATATTCCACCACGGGAGCTATAGATATATTTGGAGATTATATTGTAACTTTTTCAGGATTATCATTAAAACACATTTCAGAAGATGTAACTATAGCAGTGATAAAAAATAGCGAGCTAGCAAACTGTTATAGAACTTGGTTTAAGTTTATTTGGGATCATTGCTAATAGAGATATACAGATACACAAAAACAGCCCTTTTTAGGGCTGTTTTTGTTATGTGAGCGGGTAGGGGGAATCGAACCCCCATCTTCAGCTTGGAAGGCTGACATAATAAACCATTATACGATACCCGCAGATTGTTTAATATTATAGAATAATAAAATTTAAGTCAATTATTTAGTGTCGTGAATTATAGCTACAAAACCAAGGCCGGAAATCATAATAATACCTAGTATTAAAAAAATGTATTGCAGGGGCAAGAAGGCTAAAGATACCATAGCTATGGCTGGCCCTATCACATACCCCAAAGGATTAGTAGTTCGGAAAAAATTAATTAAGGTAACATCTTTGGCATTAACTATTTTAAAGAAATATGTTTCCTTCATAGCTTCTACTAGGGCCGCTCCAATACGGCTTAAGAATAAAACCAGGGTCCAGAGCCAGATTGTTGGTGTGTCTATGTAGAAAAACAGGAATAAGGTTGCTACTAATATAGCTACACCCAAAGTCATCATTTCCTTCTCTCCAATATATTTATCAGCAATAATTCCGGCTGGCAATTCTATT
Organism: uncultured Gammaproteobacteria bacterium; assembly: GCA_964466835.1. Classification (GTDB taxonomy): domain Bacteria; phylum Patescibacteriota; class Patescibacteriia; order Patescibacteriales; family UBA12465; genus UBA12465. The sequence goes on along the minus strand of CAYXNV010000003.1, from coordinate 55,641 downwards.
AGAATAAATGGCAGGAGCATGATTGAAAAAATCATACCTAAAGTTTGCCAATCCATGCCCAAAGTTTGATGAAGGTAGATAGGTATATAAATGACAGCGCAGCTATAAAAAATACTTAATAAGAGTGAAACAAAGAAAACTCCTCTTAAATTATGATTAGTCCACATCTTTTTTATAATCTTCACTACCTTTTCTTTAGGATATTTAATTTTATCTTTTAGTTTTTTTCCTTGTTTTAAGAAAATTAGAAAAAATGGAATTATAATTGCGGCTGAGATTAAAAAAGTTAGATAATATCCCCCGGTGTTTACCAGATAACCAGAAAAATTAGGCGCTAAAACCCAACCAAGATTAATAAAGGTGAGATAAGTAGTTCTAATTTTCCCTGTTCTTGCATTAGCAGAGAATCCTTCTAATAAGACATCCATATTTATCCAAATTAGATTAGAGGCAATACTAAATAAGACTATTGCTAAGCAGGCTGACATCGGGGTTTTAGTTAGAACTAAAGCCAAGAGAGAAGTAAAATAAATAACCAGAATAATCTTAGCGGTAAAATAATTGGTAAGTTTTTTAATGATGTGTGGATAGAAGAAAATAGCGATTACTGTCGCTAAATTAGCCATTACAAAGAATAAACTAACTATTTCCAAGCTGACAAATTGCTTTAAAAAATTAGATTGGATATAAGCAGGCAAAGCAACTGAAATAGCTAAAATAAACCCTAAAAAATAGGTAATTGATAATCGAAATTGATTTCTATTCCTCTTTTTTCTTTTTTGCATGGGGATTAAAAATTAAGAGTAGAATAGCGATAGTAATTAATATTAAGCTAATAATTTGTGGCCAACGGAGAAATAAAAAATAAGGAGTCTCATCTAGACGAATGAATTCTAGAGAGAACCTTAATATAGAATATAATATCATATAAAGAGCGGTTATCCAAACAAAAAAATGATTAGTTAAGCGCTTCTTTTTGATAAAATATATATTAATTATTATTAGTATTAAAAAGATTAATAGGTTGCCTAGGCTTTCATATAGAAAGGTGGGATGAAAGAATTCAGTTGAAATATATTCTAGGGGGCGATTTATTATATTTATTGGTATGCCCCATGATAGGCTAGTTGGTAGGCCAAACAGTTCTTGATTGAAGTAATTACCCCAACGACCAATTGTTTGAGCTAGGGCTAACCCAGGAATAATTAAAGCTGTTAATTTCCAAAAGTTAATTTTTTTCTTGCGAGCAAAAAACCAAATGATAATTACTCCAGCAATTATTCCACCATGAATAGCTAAGCCGCCTTGCCAGATTTTTAAAGCATCGATTGGATTTTTGAGATAATAAGGGAGAAAAAGAAAAACATCATATATTCTCGCCCCAATCAATCCACCAATCACCAACCAGAAACTAAGATCAAAAATTAGATCTCGTTTAATTTGATAATATTTAGCTAATTTATAAGCAACTAAAACAGCCGCTAGAATTCCTAGGACAATAAAAAACCCATACCAATAAATAGTAATGGGTCCAAATGATATTAAAACCGACTGTGGCTGAAAAGTGTGTAAAAAGTTGAACATAATAATGTGCGGACGGAGAGACTTGAACTCTCACGGGTTGCCCCACTTGGTCCTAAGCCAAGCGCGTCTACCAGTTCCGCCACGTCCGCTCTTCTTGAAGTGTTAATAACACTGATTTTATATTATCTGATTATTTTTATAAAGTAAAGAATGTGATATAATCGAAGTATAAAACTATTCTAAAATATATTTATGACAAAAAACAAATTTATTAAATTTTTTAATGAACTCTCTATCAAGGATGTCCCTCAGGTGGGAGGAAAAAATGCTTCTTTAGGAGAAATGTATCGTAAATTAACCAATAAGGGACTTAGAATCCCCAACGGTTTTGCTACCGCTGCTTATTCCTATGATTATTTTTTAGAATCAAGCGGATTAAAGGAAAAAATTAAAAAAACTCTTAAAGGTTTGGATACTCACAATACTAGAGATTTGGTGGCCCGGGGCGCTAAGATTAGGAAAATGATTATTGAAGCTGAATTTCCAACTAATTTTTCTAAAGCGATTGTTAAAGCCTACCGTAAACTATCAGCTCAATCAAAAGTAAAGAATTTAGATGTAGCAGTTCGTTCCAGCGCTACTGCTGAAGATTTGCCAGATGCTTCTTTCGCTGGTCAACAAGAAACTTTCTTAAATGTTACTGGTGAAAAAGATTTATTAATTGCTGTTAAGAAATGTGTTGCTTCTTTATTTACTAATCGAGCCATTTCCTATCGAGTTGATAAAAAGTTTGATCATTTTTCTGTTGCTCTTTCAGTCGGTGTCCAGAAAATGGTTCGAGCTGATTCTGGCTCTTCAGGAGTGATGTTTACTATTGATACTGAATCGGGTTTTGAAAACGCTGTTCTTATTAATTCTATTTATGGTTTGGGAGAGAATATTGTTCAAGGAAAAGTTAACCCAGACGAATTCTATGTTTTTAAACCAACCAGAAAAATAATTTCTCGCTCAATTGGCAAAAAATCAATAAAAATGATTTATAATTTTAAGGGGCCTAAACCAGTAAAGAATATAAAAGTTTCTCCTCAGAACAGGATTAAACCTTCGTTAACTGATAAACAAGTTATTCAATTAGCTGATTGGGGAATGATTATTGAAAAGCATTATAAACGACCAATGGATATTGAGTGGGGCCTAGATGGTCGTACTAACGAGTTATATATTTTACAAGCTCGTCCTGAGACTGTCCAAAGCACTAAAGATTGGAGAGTGTTGGAGCGTTATAAGCTAAGCAAAAAAGGTGAGATTATTACCTCTGGTCAAAGTGTTGGTAATAAAATTGGGGTTGGCACCGCTAATCGCATTATGAATGCAAAAGACATGCACGGCTTTAAAAGGGGTCAAGTGTTAGTGACTGACATGACTGACCCTGATTGGGAGCCAATCATGAAGATTGCTAGTGCAATTGTAGCTGACAAAGGTGGTCGTACCTGTCACGCCGCTATTGTTTCTCGAGAATTAGGCATTCCTTGCATAGTCGGGACTGAAAATGGATCACGATTAATAAAAAGCGGACAAACAATAACTGTTAGTTGTGCCGAGGGTGAAGAAGGGTTTGTTTATAAAGGAAAATTACCGTTTGAAATAGAAAAAACTGATATTAAAAAATTAAAAAAACCTAAAACCAAAGTAATGATGAATCTTGGTGAACCAGATTTAGCTTTCTTAAATTCCTTTATCCCTAATGATGGTGTTGGTTTAGCGCGGTTAGAATTTATTATCAATAATTACATTAAAATTCATCCTTTAGCCTTAGTTAATTATAAGAAGATTAAAGATAAAGCGTTAAAAAAGAAAATTGATGATTTAACTGTTGGCTATAAGGATAAAGCCCAATATTTTGTTGATCGTTTAGCCCAGGGAGTAGCTATGATTAGTGCTGCTTTCTATCCCAAAGACGTGATTGTACGTCTAAGTGATTTCAAATCAAATGAATATGCTAATCTAATTGGTGGTCAATTATATGAACCTGATGAAGCTAACCCAATGATTGGCTGGCGAGGAGCTAGTCGTTATTATTCCTCCAGCTTTTTATCTGCTTTTGAGCTAGAATGCAAAGCTTTAAAGAAGGTACGTGATGAAATGGGCTTAAAGAATCTAAAAATTATGGTACCTTTTTGTCGAACAGTTGCCGAAGGGATTAAGGTCCAAGAAATTATGGCCAGGAATGGTTTGAAACGAGGAGTAAAGGACTTAGAAATTTATGTGATGGCAGAAATTCCCGCTAATATAATTTTAGCTAAAGAGTTTGCCAAGGTTTTTGATGGCTTTTCAATTGGCTCTAATGATTTAACCCAACTTACCCTAGGAATTGATCGTGATTCCAGCGGAACGTTAGAAGTGATTGGGGTAGCTAATGAAAAAAATGAAGCGGTAAAGATTTTAATTAAGAATTTAATCACCACCGCTAAGAAATATAAGTGTAAAGTTGGAATTTGTGGACAAGCACCAAGTGATTTTCCAGACTTTGCTACGTTTTTAGTAGAACAAGGAATTGATAGTGTCTCACTTACCTCTGATTCTGTTATTCCCACCACTATGGCGATTGCAAAGAAAGAAGCTCAACTAAAAAGTCGTAAACTATTATCATTATTTTAAATAATTAGAATAATTTGAACAAAAACTCCCTGATATTATCAGGGAGTTTTATATTTTGGTTTTTAAATTATAATTTATTCAATTACTTGAATTTGAGCAACCTTAATACCAAAGGTAATAGCATCACTTCTTTCTTTCATCCAGACATCAACTCGACTGGCATGTCTTTTATTCATTCGATCTCTAACAATAAATACTCTATCACCAAATAATTCAGGGATTTTTACCTTAGTGCCAAATTTTAAGAAGTTAGCGGCGATAGTATCTTCTTCGCCATGTTGACAAACATTAAAGCCATTGGCAGTGATACAAGGGGTATCATCAGTTTGTCCAGGTTCTGAATTATAGGCAGTAATCACATGAGTACTTGTTCTTACTATCACCTCTGCTTCAGACTCATCTACAGAAGAGGTGACAACCATTTCTCCAATGACCTTAGCTGCTTCTGAGTCCATTTCAGCTTCTTTTCTGAAGTCACCAATAGTGATTATTTCTTCAGTTTCCTTGATTTTAAGCTGTTCCATTGCTTCTTCAGCTAAAGCAGGAGCGTAAAATAGGGCAAATTGAAAAATAAAAACAATAATTAGTGCAAGACCAATATTTTGCTTAGTATTAAGGGGAATCACTTCTTCAGCTATTCTCTGTAATATTTTCATATTTGTTTAATTTTAGCTAAATAAAAAATCTCTACTTTATTTATTAATTAAGCTTAAAAGCAGAGATTTTTATAACTACTCACTTTAGCACACTACACAAAAAAAGTCAAGAGTAGGGGTGTGGACATATTATTGACAAAATTATTCAAATATGATATAATAGTATATTAAAAAAGAAGGTGAAAACCGTTCGTTAACAAGTAAATAATTAAGTAATAACCATATAAATCACAGATCATGAAAAAGATTTTTTTAGTAATTGTAGTAATTGGGCTGACCGTATCAGCCATGAGCCAAATCACTATCCAATCTGAAAAGCAGATAAAGGAATTGGATAAGGAAATTCGTTCCTTGAAATCTGATATTTCCAAATTGGAACGTAAACTCCCGGACATCTATTATCCAAAACAAATTGAATTCTTGGAGGAGGATATAAAACAACTCCAGAATACAATAGAAGATGATTCCACCTTGTCCGAACATGACCGTGTTTCTCTGGGTTATGTTGTTCGTAGCAAACAAAGACTCTTGAAAAAGTATATTCGGAAAAATGGAAAGGTTGACATTGACTTAATAAAGCAACAAATCGAGAAGAAAAAGACTAGAATGGCTTTCCTGAGCGATAAGCAAGATAGTATTTTTGATGTTCGTGCTACTCAACCTGGATATGAAGAGTTAACCATTCTTGAAACCAATAGGAAGAACAGGGCTTTGTATGTAAAACGTAATCAGCTCGCTCTGGACAAACTAGCAAGCTCTCCTGTTATAGCCAATCCTATCAACGGGTACAAAGGAGTGATCCTGAATCTATCTCGAGCTTCTCGTTGCAATTTTGTTATTCAAGATGCGAACTATGATTTTGAGCCAGAATCATTTTTTTTAGAACCAGGCTCGAAAGAAGAATGTTACCTTATTCCGGGAGACTATATTTGCTCTGTTTATATCATGGGGAGTTTAGTCGGGGAGCATAGATTTAATGTTTCCTCCCAATTAAAGAAAGTTTTGGGTGAGAGAGTTCATTGGGGCGTATGGAGAGAAGGTAATTAATCAGGCAATAAGTAAAAAGCAAAAGGGCTTTGGATGATTCCAATGCCCTTTTTTATATAACTAAATTTTTAGTTTATTATTCTAATTAAGTTCCACCAACTCCACCAACTTCTCCGCCACTAAATGGCAGATTAGCAAATATGAAGTAGGTGATGGCATAAGCAGCCAGAACAATTATCAATCCGATAATAGCTGTCTTTAATGTTTTCCGAGCTTTAGCTACTTGTTCTTCATTACCTTCAGCAGTCATCCATCTAATTCCAGCTGAAAGGATTAATATTAAGAAAACAATTGACAATAAACCGAGAACAGTTTTAATTACATTAGCTATTACTATCTCTAAGGTAGTAGTGCCTAGATTGGCTGATTTACGAACGTCTTCACTTATTTCGCTTAAACCATTTGTATCCACTAATTGAGCTGAAACAGGAGAAACTATAATTAGTGAGAATATTAATAGTATAATTATAATTAATGTTTTTTTCATATTTTTATGTTGGTGAGCCTTTAAGAACCAAGCTTTCAAAGACAAAGTTCCAAAGAGCCCAAGCTGAAATTGAGAGAACTAAACCAATCGTTGCTTCTTTCAAGGTGGTAGCTGCTTTCTTTACTTTTTCCTCATTACCTCCAGCTGTCATCCAGCCATAACCAGCTACAATTACTAGAACGATAAAGGCTAGACCTAGAAAGTTGATAAAAGCACCGATGATAAAACCAATTATTTGTGGAGGGCTAATTCCAGCGTTATAACCACCATCTTGAGTACCGACATTTTCTAATTTATCTAGTAGTGGCACGCTAGTGTTTGTATTTTGAGCTAGGGCTAGACTAGGAGTAATTACTAACGAAAGTAGAATAATTATAAATGTAAATTTGATAATGTTTTTTTTCATATATTATTTAAGTAAATTTATTCCACCTAATTGATCAGTAGAGAAAATAAGGGTCAAGATATAAGCTAGGGCATAAGCGATCAAGACAAAACTTAAACCAATTAAAGACTGACTAATCATTTTTTTAGCTTTTAGAACCTTATCTGGATTGCCATTAGCCTTCATCCATAGATCAGCTGCTAAGAAAATTATTAGCATGAATATTAAGCCTAGCACTGATATAACCAATCTAATTATTGTGGCAACAACATTATCAATTGAACCAGATTTAGAAGTTTCATCTGTATCATAGGTTGGTTCAGCTACTAAATTTATATTATCTTGGTCAAAAGCTTCATTTAATCCGGCCATAGCTACTGTGCCCACTAATAGAAAACAAATAGTTAATATAAATATAATTAGATTTCTTTTTTTCATAATTATTGCCAAAAATATTCTAATATAAACCAGCTAAGAGCATAGGCGGCAAACACTACAAATAATCCTACTATTGCTTCAGTAAGGATCTGGACAGCTCTCCCCACTTTTTCTTCGTTACCAAAGGCTGTCATCCAAGTAATTCCAGCATACATTATTAAGACTAAAAATAAGACGCCCAATATTAGCAAGACAGTGTTAATAATTCTACTAACACGCTCTTCAATAGTAACTTCTTTAATTTCTTGAGTATAACCAGCTCCATCAGCAGTAATTTCTAGGCCACTTTGATTGTTAAAATCATAGGTTCCGCCACCAGTAGTTTGAGCTGAGGCTATACCATAAAAAGAAAAGGCAAAAATTGCCCCTATTAAACCAATAATTAATTTTCGTCCAATTTTACTTTTCATTATTTTAAAATCTGGTTGCCAACAAAGGAAGTAATGGCATAGGCAGCAAAAACGATTATAGCGCCAATTATAGAATTAATTATTAAATCTCTAGCTTTCTTTACTTGTTGTTCATTGCCATTAGCAGTCATCCAGCTAATACCAGCATAAATTACTAATACTAGAAAAAGAACACCGACAAAAGATAATACTACCCCAACGATTGTTCCTAGTCGAGTTTGTAAAAATGTATCATAAACACCACCAGTATCAAAAGCATCAACTTGATCAGCTGTTAAGTTTAATCCGTTTAAAGTGGGATCAGCAGTTTGAGCATTAGTGGTTGGGATTAATAAAGCAAAGGATAGTAAAAATAAGAGAGAAATAAAAACAATTTTCTTTTTCATAGAAAAAATATTAGTCACTGCTTTAAACACAAAGTAGTTTGCGTTTAAAGCAGTGACTCTCATAAATGAGAATCACCTATATAGTACTAACCATTAGTTGCGCCGTAAATTTGATCAATGATAAATCCTGCTAGTGCCCAGGCGGCTAAAATGATTACTAAACCAATAATTCCAGCCCCTAATAGCTTTTTAGCTTCAGTTACTTTTTCTTCATTTCCAGCAGCTGTCATCCATTTGAAACCACCTAATAAGATGATTACTACAGCTACTACACCTAAGAAGCTTAGAGCAACGTTAATGATTCGTCCCACAATAGTTCTAGGATCACCACTAGCCAAACTATTGTTCAAACCATTATTAACTGAGTTAATTCCGAAAGGATCGTTCTGAGCTAAAGCCGGAGCAGCTGCCAAAGACGTAACTACTAGGCAAATAATAGCGAACGAAATAAGATATTTATAAAAGTTTTTCATATTTCACCACCTTTCTAGTTTATTGATAATTTTTACTTTGATATCTCTAATATTAACATATTATTTAAAACAAGACAAATAAATTAGCCTATGTTAAAATATAGGTAATAGTGGGCAATTTTTGATATTTATGTTTAAATTTTTGAAAAAAATTAAATTTATTTCAATTTTCTGGGTTTTCTTTTACCTTTTTGTCTTTGGCTTGCTTCTTCAGCACTCTTATAGCTATTTAGATCCAGATTTGGGATGGCATCTGAAAGTAGGTCAAGAGATTTCTTTAAATCAAACTGTGCCCCAGATTAATCACTATAATTATACCTTTACTGGTAATTGGGTTGATCATGAATGGCTAACTAATTGGGCAGTTTATGATATCTATGATTCCTGGGGTTATTTAGGGTTAAATGTAATTTTTTCTGGATTAGTAGTGCTAATTCTGATTATCTTAACTATTTTTACTAAACAATTATTACCTCGAGCCCCAGGGATTTTAATTGCTTTTTTGCAACTTTTTGGGCTAATAGCTTCGTTACCTCATTTTGGGGTCAGAGTTCAAGAGCTTAATCTTTTATTTTTAGTTTTATTGTTAATAATTATCTATTACTACAATAAGACTAAAAAATTTAATTGGCTAATTGCTTTGCCACCACTTTTTTATTTATGGGTTAATTTACATGGCGGATTTTTATTAGGACTCTTTTTATTATTAGCTTTTATTTTAATTAAATTATTTGAAAAAATAGTTTTGAGTAGATTAAGATTATTTTGGATAAGTTTATCTGAGATGTTAAGTTACAGAGAAATTGCTATTTTTTCCAGCTTTACTTTATTATCAGTTGTTGCCACCTTTTTTACCCCATATTATTTTAAGCTTTATTCTTTCTTGGGAGGGTATGGCAATACTTTCTATTTATCTCATATCCAGGAGTGGTTATCACAATTTCATTTCCCCTTTAACTATTGGCAATTAGCTTATTTGGCAATGGCAGTTGTATTTTTATCTTTTTACGGCTTTAATCTTTTTCATAATCGCAAGACTAAATTAAATTTGTGGACAATTTCTTTAATAGTCTTGTTTTTTGCTCTTAGTTTTCAGTCTCGTCGTCATTTCCCCCTTTTCTTTATTGTTTCCTTCCCATTTTTAGTTGAAAATATTGTTCACTTCTTTAATCTAAAGAAAAAATTAGGCTCCTTTTTTGATTTTAAGTATAAACTCTTTATTGCCATCTGTCTTTTAATGGCGGTTGCTAGTCAATTAATTAATATTAATTTTATAAATCAACCGTTTACTGATTTTTGCCAAGATTATCCTTGTGGTGCAATTGAATTTCTGCAAACCACTCCTCAATATGATCCTTTAAATATTTTTAATGAATATAATTGGGGCGACTTCATGATTTGGGTCTATCCAGAAAGAAAAATATTCATTGATGGCCGCTTACCTCAAATTGAATTTGCTGGGCATACTTTTCTGGAAGAATATATATCATTTTATAAAAAAGATGTTGATTATTTAAATAAATTCAATGAATATGATGTAAAATTAATATTGATGAGAGCTGAAGATAAAGAAATAGGGGTTAAAAAATGGGAAAAGATAATATTTAGAATTAAAGATGAGGAGTTAGAAGTAAATAATTATTTAAGAGATTATTTGATGAGGTCAAATGATTGGCAAGCAGTTTATGAAGATTCAACAGCAATTATATATCTAAACAATAATTAATTTTATGCAAGTTGATTTTTGTCTACCAGTTAGAAATGAAGAAAAAATATTAGCCACTAATGTTGCTAGGCTAAAAAGTTTTTTAGAATCTCAATCTTGGCCAATAACTTGGAAAATTATTATCATCATCAACGGCTCCAATGATGCTTCTGTTAAGATCGCTAAAGAATTAGAAGACGAAAGAGTTAAATTTAAAGCAATAGAGGCGGCTGGGAAAGGCTTAGCTCTTAAAACAGGTTTCCAAGAGAGCTCAGCTGATGTTTTAGTTTTTATGGATGTTGATCTAGCAGTTTCTCTAGAGAATATCATTGATCTTATTCAACCGTTGTTAGATAATCAGAGTGATTTAGTAATTGGCTCTCGTTTGTTATCAGAGTCTAAAACAGTTCGTTCTGGCTTCCGAGAATTTAGCTCTCAAGCCTATAATTTTTTATCTCGTTTGATTCTAGGACACTCCCTGTCTGATTTGCAATGTGGTTTTAAAGCAATTAAACATTCTGTTTTTAATAAAGCTAACCAATTTCTATGTGATGACCAGTGGTTTTTTGATACTGAGTTAGTAGTTATTACTAAATACTTAGGTTATCGAGTCAAGGAGATTCCAGTTGATTGGCAAGAAAATCGCTATGATGAAAGGCAGAGCAAGGTTAAAGTGTTTAAGGATTGCTGGGTGTTTATAAAGAATTTATTTATTTTGAAAAATAGATTAAAGAAAATAAAAAAATAAGGTTAACAAAAACCCCCTCCATGAGAGGGGGTTTTATTTTATCATTATTATTCTAGGGAAGATATTTATTAAATTCCTGCTCTTTATCTAATACTTTTTTTCTCTTGGGGATTGTTTTTAAATTTATAAATATGAAGACTAGCCAAATAATCATTCCTATCACCCATAACCCTAACCAAAAACGAGCAGAAAAGAAAGCTATAGATTCATAATTGAAAAATATGAAGACTAAGCCGAGAATAAAATTTGTTAAAGCAAAGTTATTTAATTTTTGCCAGAAACGACGGTATAATTTACCCTTCTTTTTAGCAATTGAGGTGATAATTATCATGGCGATCAATAGGATAATAAAGCCAGCAAATAACTTCATGGCTACAGGAATTAATGATTCTGGTCTTAAAGTAAACCAATAATTGAGTGTTAATAGATTTTCCATATTTTTAGAGTTTAGTTAGTATTAATCCATAGTGATATGGCCCGGCTTCAAATTCTTCTTTAATGTCTAATCCTAATCGAGGTAGGGCTGCTTTTAGGGGTTCGATTTTTACCCTATTTTCTAGGGCTGGGCCAAATGGTAGATCCTCATTTTTCCATTCAATAATTAATAATTGTCCACCCCTTTTTAATAATCGAACTGCTTCTCTGATAATAGCAGTTCTTTCTTTAGATTGATGAAGGACATTTACTAATAGAGCAGCATCTACGCTACTAGTTTCAATATTAGTTGCCTTAAAAATTTCTAGATTACTCCAAATGGTTTTTACTTGTGGTAGATTATCTTTATTTGCTTGAGTTTTTATTTCTTCTAGGGCTGATTTCAAAATGTCAACTGCGTAAACCACGCCGTTACGACCAACCTGTCTAGCTAATGGCCAAACAAAAAAACCAAAGTTTCCACAACCCAACTCAGCCACCACTTGCTTCTCCTCAAGAGTTAGTTTGCGCAAGATAAAATCTAGATTAAATAGGGCGCTTCTTCTCATGTCTGACATATATTTTTATTTATTTTGTTCTACTAGAATCTGTCTGGTTATAATTTTTTCTCGGCTATATTTCTTCTTTGCTTTAATTACAATGTTATTTAATCCCTCTTTTAGATTTACAGTTTGGGAAAAAATGCCATCATGATTATTTAATACTACTTCACCATTTATCTTTACCTCAGCTTCCTTCTCGGTTTGACCAATTATAGTAATAAAATTTTCTTCAATTAATAGATTTTTTTCTGGTTGAGTCACTTTTAGGGATGGAGGAAAAGCAATTTTTTTGAAATAAAAGATTAAATATAGAAAACAGATTAAAATTGCGATGGTGATTAAAATATTTCTAACAATTTTAGGGAAAACAATAAACTTACTTCTCTTAACAATCTTTTGAGAAAAGGGGTCAGTCAAATCATCAGTATTCATAATCTTATCCCAAATTTCTAAAATTTCTTTAGAATCTAGCTTCAGATATTCAGCATATTTTTTTAAATAATTACGACCGTATAAACCAGTTGGTAGTCCCTCAAAATTTTCTTCTTCTAGGGCTAATAGGTAATTAGGACGAATACCTAACTTTTTAGCAATCTCTTCAATTTTTAAATTTTTAAAATTTCTAGCTTGACGTAATTTTTCGCCCAAACTTTCTTCCGGATTCAGTTTTCTTGGAATAAAGCCAGTCATTTTTGTTAGACTTTAATTTCTTGACTGCTATTGTATGTCATTTTTTCAATTTCTCCTTTCCATTCTATTCCTAGAGATCCTAAAACAAAGTTTATAATCAAATAACTACAGAAAACAATTATTAAACCAATAATAGCGGCCATAATTACTTTTTTGCCTTGATTTATTTTACTCTTCCCATCGCTTGAGGTAGTTGTTCCGCCTGAAGTCATCATTAAAATACCACCATAGATAAACATCACTAAAGCCAAGGATCCAACTAAACCCAAAATCAAGCCAGAGGCGTTAACTGCTAGTCGCATTATGTCATCTAATGAATAATTTCCACATTCAGATTTATCTGCTACTGGGACTCCATTGATTATACATTCATCACCATGTGCTTCGGGTAATATTCCTTGGGCTTGAACAATATTGTAACTAAGTAATAATAGAGTTGATAGCAGTATTAAAAAGACAATTCTTTTTTTCATATAATTTTATTTAGTTGATTGTTTGTTGTACCTTGGCCGCTCCAGTATTAATTATTTCTTGTAGTTCTTCGCCCGCATTTTGATTAACTCTATCAATCATCTCTTTAATAGCATCTTCAGCTGCTTTTGGATTTTTACCTAAATACCAACTTTTAGCTGTTAGGACTTGATCAATAAAAACATCAACTTCTTCGTTTTCCTGTTTTTGGCTGTTAATTAAGACTCTTAGGGCAGTTGGTAATTTAGTTTTATTTAAATAACTTTGAACTTGTTCAGCCTTAGTCATAAATTGAATAAAGTCCCAAGCCTCATTAACATGTTCACTCTTTTTTGAAACTACTTCTACCCAATAATTAGCAAAATTAATATTGGTTGGAGGATTACCCTCAATTTGTGGTAGTTTAGCAATGGAAAAATTTAATTTAGGTGCTTGAGCTTTAATTATTGGTAGGTGATATGAATAGCCAAACATTATTGCCAAATTACCACTGATAAACATTTCTAATGAATTTGATAGTTCATTGTTCCAAGAATATGATTCCTTGATTGGATTAGAGAAATCAGTATAAAAGCGGAGGGCATCTAAACCAGGATTATAGTTAGTATCCTGAGCGAAAGGCGGAACAGTGTTGAATAATACTTGTTGATCACTGCTCATCATAGTGGCACCGTTTTGCATCATTAAAACAGATAGAATATCACTAAATCTTTCAATATTTGAACTACCACCTAAGGCAACTCCAGCTTGCACCATGCCTTTACGAGGATCTTGTTTGGTAAGTTGTTTAATATTTTGTAAAAATTCTTTATTCCAATACCTTGGAGCCTGACTAATGCCAGCGTTATTAAAAAGATCTTTATTATAATACATTGCTAAAGTATCAACTGACAGTGGTAGTCCATAAATTTGATTATCAATTACAACATCATGGCTAACAGTGTCAACAAAATTGTCTTTTAGGCTTTTTAAAGACAGACTACGCACAGTTCTTAGTTCGGGAACAATCTCTTTTTTTATTGTTCCCTTGGCTACAGGGAAAACCATGGTAATTTCTTCAGGCATAGGAACTATTTTAGATTGATATTTTCTTATCCAGGTATTATGGATAGAGAATATATCTGGCCCCCGATCTTCAGCTAAAGCATTTACTAATTCTTGCTCATATTCACTGTAGCGGAGCTTACGATATTCAATAGTGATGAAAGGGTGTAGGGCTTTGTATTGTTCAATGATTTCTGCAAAAGCGTCAGGGCCATCAAAGACTCGCCAATAGGTGAGAGTAATTGGTTGCATTGCTTCTTTGGTTTTTTTACTAGCTATTTTACAGCCAAAACCAGAAGTTAAAACAAAAACAGTTAATAAAGATAAAATCGTTATTTTTTTATACATATTATTTATTTTTAGTACCTTTTTATTATATCAAAAACAGCTCGATTATTCCAATATGTGAAGTTTATATAAAAACCGCTAAAAAGCGGTTTTAAAATAGTTTATTATAAATTAAAATTTAGTCCTTTTCTTTAATTTCATCCAGCTTAACACTTAGTAAACGACTAACACCATCAGATTCCATTGTTACCCCATATAATATACTAGCTCGACGCATCGAAGCTCGGTTATGGGTGACAATGATGAATTGAGTTTTATGAGATAGATCATCAAGAATCTTGGCAAAACGTTCAGAATTAGCTTCATCTAGAGCAGCATCGACTTCGTCTAGAACAACAAATGGTGAGGGATTTGCGCTAATAATAGCGCAAATTAAAGCAATAGCAGTTAAGGCTCTTTCTCCACCTGAAAGCATAGCAACTGATTTAATCTTTTTCCCTGGAGGAATAGCTTGAATATCAATTCCTGCTAAACCAACCGCATTATATTTTTTTAAATATTTTATTTTTTTCAATTGCTCATTAGTTTCTTTTTTCTTCTCTTCTTCAGGGTTTAGGGCTATTTCATCATTATTTTTTTGATCTCCATTATTTTTTTCCAAATCTTCAATCATGATGCGAGCTATCTTAGCATCACCACCGTTAAAGAGAATTTTAAAGTAATCGTTAAACTTTTCAGAAATGACCTTAAATTCTTTATCAAAGCGAGTCTTGATAGTCGCGTCTAATTCTTGAATAATTTGGTCTAATGATTTTATAGTTTTATTTAAATCAGTTGTTTGCCCATTTAAAAAATCAAAACGTTCTTTAGTTTCTTTATATTCTTTTTCTGTTTCCGGATCAATACCGCCAATAAGTTCTAATTGATTTTTTAAACTAATAATTTTATTTTGAATTTTTTCTGGATCAAATTCTTTCGCCTGCATAACATGATCCTTAATTTCAGTTAGGCTAAGTTCATCATTTCTAATATTAATTTCTAGATCTTCTAATTTAGTTTCTTGGCGAGTAGCATTAATTTTTAATTCGTTTAATTCAGTGTTGAGAATGTTAATTTCATTTTGTAAATCTTGAAGATTCTTTTGATAATCAAAGATTAAATTCTTTTCCTCCTCCTTGGCTTGATTTAATTTTTCTAATTTATTTTCTAATTCATTTATTTTTTGATTCAACTCCTTGGTTTTATCATCAAGTTTAATTTTTTCTTCTCTAACAGTTTTTGTCTCCTGGGATCCTGACTCTTTAAATAATTTATTTTTTATCTCTTCCAAATCATTTTCTAAATCGTTCTTTTTTTCAGTTAATAATTTTAATTTTTCTTTCTGCCCAGAAAATTTTAACTGATGATTGTTGAGGCGTTCAATTATTTCTTGTTTTTTTTCATTAAGATTAATTATTTCCGCTTGAGTTTCTCTAACCTCTTCTAATTTTTTTGAATCTTCAGCGCTTAAGAAGTTTTTAATCTTATTTTTGAAGTTTGATTTAACTTCCTGGAGTAGATTTTTGATTTTGTCCAGATCAGTTTCAGTTTCAATGTTATCTAAATGAGATAAAAATTCATTTATGATATTTTTGATTTCTTCTTGGCTTTGTTTTTGGTATTGAGGACTTGAATCATCCTGGTTAATCATTTTTAGTTTTTCACTGGTAGTTTGTATTCTTTTATTAATATCAACTAATTCAGTCTTTAGTTTATCCTCATCATCGTTATTTAGGCTAGTTTTAAGGGTATTTAGCTCTTTATCAGTTTTTTCTAATTCAGCCATTAAATCAGCTTGTTTACTGTTAAGCCAGGATAGATCAAATTGACCTTGAGATTCTAGATTTATTTCTAATTCAGCTTGGATTTTAGCTGATTGTTTTAATAATTGATTTTTTGAATTATATAATTCTTGTAGGCGTGGTTTTAGCTCATTAATTTCTTGATAGTTATCAGTTGTTTTAAGTTTATTTAAATCTTCATTTAGTTTTTTTAGTTTTTTCTCTTTTTCAATTTTAATTTTTTCTCGTTCTAAATAACGAGCATTGAAATCATCAAGTTTATCGCTGATATCCTTCCAGATGTTGTGGTAATAGTCTAATTGATTGGTTTTTAATTCAGTTTCAATCTCACTGCGCCTATTTAATTTGTTAACTTGACGGGTTAAGCTTCTGAGACGAGGGCTAATTTCTGATAATAGCATTTCTACTTGTTGGAGATTTTCATAACTACTTTCTAACTTATTTAAAGCAGAGTCACGTTTAATTTGAAACTGTTTTACTCCAGTTGCTTCATCAAAAAAATCTTTTCGTTCAGCCGCACTAGTATTGAGAAAGTTTTCTACCATTCCCTGACCAATAACACTGTAAGTTTTTTGACCGAAATTAGCTTTAGCCAAAAGCAATTGAATGTCATTAAGACGAACTCGATTACCGTTTAGAAGATATTCACTATCACCATTACGAAATAGTCGACGAGTAATTGTTATTTCTGGACAATTGGAAATAACTTGATCAAGATCGCTTTCTTTTTCAATTGCTTCTGGAAAATCACTTTTATTTTTTACTTTACCGTTATTATTTAAAATCAAAGATACCTCGGCCATACCCAGTTTACTCTTTTTGTCTGATCCAGAAAAAATTACATCTTCACCTTTTTTGCCCCGAAGAGTTTTTATACTTTGCTCTCCTAAACCCCAACGAATAGCATCGGCCACATTGGATTTTCCAGAACCGTTGGGGCCAACAATAGCGGTTAGTCCTCTTTTTCCACCGTTGATAAGTCCAGAAAAAACCAACTTATTTTTGTTGGCGAAAGATTTAAATCCTTGTACTTCTAATTTATCGAGATACATATTACTAGCTAGTTGATTCTTTTATAATAATATAATAAACTTTTATTATCAAAAACACAAATTGAAATTTATGATTATCTCTATCTCTGGGGCTCCAGGCTCAGGCAAAAGTACAATTGGCAAGCGATTAGCTAAAGAATTAAATTGGCCTCGCTATTATATGGGTGGCATTCGTCGTCAGGCTGCTCAGGATCGTGGTTTAACTTTGGCTGAGTATAATGAATTGGGGGAAACTGATATTAGCACTGATCAAGAAGTTGATGAATATCAAAGGAAATTAGGGGAAACTGAGGATAATTTCATCATTGAAGGACGAACTTCTTGGTATTTTATTCCTCATTCCTTTAAAATCTACTTAGATGTTGATATTAATGAAGGATCAAAGAGGATTTTTGGCCATCTTCAGCAAGAAAATACCAGAAATGAAGGAGATAATCTAAAAACAGAGACTGATGTGCTAGAAAGTGCTGAAAATAGGGTTAAAAGTGATAAAATACGCTATAAAAAGTATTATAATATTGATGTTTATGATCCTAAAAACTACGATTTTTATCTAGATACAACTAATCTTGCCCTTGAAGAGGTTTGGCAAGCTGTTTATAGTGAAATTAAGAAAAATCTTGACAATAGGAAAAATTCATTATAATATTAGACAAGATTTATTAATTAAATAAGCAATTACAGAGACGAGATTTAACCGATCTCGTTTATAAAATTCATTAATTATATGGATGAGAAAATACCAGATTTAAAGACAGGCATGACAGTCAGGGTTTATCAGAAGATTAAAGAATTAAACTCTAAAGGTGAAGAAAAAGAGAGAATTCAATATTTTGAAGGCTTGATTATTGCCAGAAAACATAATAAAGAAACTGGCGGAACCATCACTGTCAGAAAGGTTTCTGACGGAATTGGTGTTGAGAAAATCTTTCCTCTTAACCTGCCCACTATTGATAAAATAGAAGTTAAGAAAAAAGCTAGAACTAGACGAGCTAAACTTTATTTTTTACGTGGTAAATACCGAAAGAAATTAAAAGAAACAATTGTAAAGTAAAAGCATTGGGCGGGTGGCGAAATTGGTAGACGCACAAGCTTGAGGGGCTTGGGAGAGCAATCTCGTGGAGGTTCGAGTCCTCTCTCGCCCACACTTGCTATATTGGGCACATAGCTCAGCTGGTTAGAGCACTTCGTTTACACCGAAGGGGTCCGGGGTTCGAATCCTCGTGTGCCCACCAAAACAAAAACTATCTTTAAACAGATAGTTTTTGTTGTATTGACAAAAACAGCCAAATTTTATAGAATAAATTATTGATTAAAGTACATTCAATAAACTAAAACTAATAAAAATGGGAATTCAAGGACAAATTAAAGTTACTCAAGCGACGTATGATCATGTAGAAAAAATGATTGAGAGTATCGAGGATGAGATTGAAACCATAGAAGAGGGCATTAAGGACAGAAGAAATAATCAGTCGCCTGAAGAAGTTGCTTCAACAAATGAAAATGAGAAATTGTTAAGATCCAAACAAAGACTTAATGAGCTAGAAACAAATTTCAACAAATTTAAAGTTGTTCCTACGCCAAAAAGTAATGGAAAAGTTGAATTTGGTCATACGATCACAGTTAGTTGCGATGGGAATAAAAGTACTTTCCGGCTTGAAGAACTGCGATCCGGCGTAAGAGGTGTCTGCAACATTAATAGTAGGATGGGTCAGAAGTTGCTTGGTACTAAAGTTGGAGACAGTTTTTATAACGATGTTCATTTGATTAAAGTATTAAAAATTGTTTAGTAAAAACATTGGAAGGGGACATAATTTGTCCCTTTCTTTATTTTTTAAGGAAAATAAACTAAACTAAAGACATGAAGAAAATAATTAGTAAAAGTGAAAAGGAGACAATTCAATTAGGAAATGAGCTAGGAAAAACTTGCCGTGGGGGAGAGATTTTTGCTTTGGAAGGAGATTTAGGGGCCGGAAAAACTAAGTTTATTCAAGGTTTAGCTAAAGGTCTGGGTGTTAAAGAAAAGATTAATAGCCCCACTTTTAACATCATTAAAGTCTATAAAATAAAAGATAATAAACAAATTAAAAGTTTTTATCACGTTGACACCTATCGACTTCAATCTGATGAAGATTTAATAAATTTAGGCGCTTTGGAATTTCTTAAAGACTCTCAAGCAGTAATAGCGATTGAGTGGCCAGAGAAGATAAAAAAATTATTATCCAAACAAGCCAAGACGATAAAGATTAAACATAAGACAGAAACAGAAAGAGAAATAGTTATAAAATAAAAAAGGATCCGATCAGGATCCTTTCCGTTTAATGTTAGATTTTTTTGAGTTGGATTTTTCTCTCTTTGTCTATTAGACAGTATCGGCAAATATTTTGAGTTTCAAAATAATATTCACTCCAGTCGTCAGGTTTTTTGGCTCCGCTCTGTTTTAATAACCAGTCGGCATAACCAGAATCAATTTCATAATAGCGATTATGGTTACTGCAAAACATCCAGCAGACAGTACTCTTTTTTTTGAATGATTTTTTTAATTCAACCCTTTCAGCCGAATATAGACCTTCGCCTTCGTTTCTGGCGACAGCTCCAATTAATCTTTCCTTCTTGCTCACGATATTTGATTTATGTTAAATAACTAATTTTTATTTTTATTATGATTTATTTCTAAAATCTTTTTTATATTTAAAGCTTCTGCTTCTAATCTTTTTTCAAATTCTTCTTTGTTAAATTTATCTGAACTAGGATCATAGAGTTCTTGTTCGTCATCAGAGACAATCAATATCATATCAGCCTTTCCTCTTTTTTCTCTTTCAGTTAAATCAATTGTTGCTCTCGATATTTCTTCTCCATGTTTACTATAAAGTTTAAAGAAAGCATCAACACCGTGATTATGATCAAGGTGAGAGCCAACGGCAGTAAAGAATTTTAATTTGTCTTCATTATCCAAATTCAATTTTTCTAAAACTTTTTTGTGGAGATGATGAGCAAAAAAGGGAGTAGGATTTTCCGGATCAAATGGTTGGCATTTTTCAACTATCTCCATTGCATCCTTATATTTTAAATAAGAATTTTTATAAAAATCATCAGGTGTTTCTAAAGCTTTTTGTTTTTTCTTCATCATCATTTCTGCTCTCTCGATTGGACTCATATCTGCAGAAACCTCATCAATTCCATCTATTTTATCATTCGCTTCCTGTTTATAGGGAAGTTTTTTTACACTTTTAAAATAGTCATGTTCCAGAAACACACCTGAGCTCTCAATATTAGTTGATCTTTCTAAACGATCATAGTTAAACATATTTCTTTTTTAAATTCCTTATTATCACAATAATCGCTCCAACACTAATCATCACATCAGCTAGGTTAAAAACAGTGAAATATTGAACATCAAGATAGTCAATTACATAACCTAGTGATAGCCTATCAGTAAGATTACTTATAGCACCAAATAGAATAATTGTCAAGAGTATAATATTTATTCTATCCCTCTCCTTTTTTGTAGCTAAATATATGATAGCTATCAATAATAGGGTTGTTACAGTAATAACTATTAGATCTAAGAGCCAACCCTGAAAAGGCAGAGAAAAGGCCATCTGATAATTAGCAGTGAATTTAAGAGAAAATAGATTAGCTATTATTTCTTTTGGCGGGCTGAAAACATCATTAACAGCTAAATGCTTTAAATAACGATCACCAATAAAAAATATAGCTATTAGTAGATAAATAGCTATATTTTTAAAATATCTTGTATATATAGAATTAATCATTCTCTTGTAGTTTTGTCTTACAGGTGATACAAGCCCCGGCAGTTGGTCTAGCTATCATCCGTTTTTCGCCAATTGAGCCATTACAATATTTACAAACACCATAAACACCCTTTTCTATTCTATCAAGGGCTTTATTAATATCTTCTAGAGATTTTTCTAAGACCTTCTCTGCTACAACATTAGTAGAGTAATCACTTATTTCCTGAGCGTTCTCATCTGGTTTATCACCGTATTCAGGAAATTTAGCAGTCATATTATCAGCCTCATGAGCGTCTTTACGTGACAATTCCTTTAAATCATCTTCAATCCGCTTTTTCCGGGCTAAAAGTTGATCTTTAATCTCTTTAATTGTTTTTTCATTTAGGGCTTTTTCCATATATTTCGGTATTAAAAAAACTACGTAATGGCTAGTTTTATACTATAATTATAGCGCAGATAATAAATTTTGACAAGGGAGAAACTTTTTGCTATTATTCCCCTGTGGCTAGGTATATAGCCTTTTTTGTAACACAATGGAGCGGTAGTTCAGTTGGTTAGAACGCCTGCCTGTCACGCAGGAGGTCGCGGGTTCGAGTCCCGTCCGTTCCGCATTTATAGAAACAAGGTTAACGCCTTGTTTTTTCTTATTTTACGGTATTAAAATGACTTTTTGAAATTTCATTTTTAAATCACTAAAACATAGGTGTTGACCGCCAGTTGCCCACGAGATGGGAAATGTATAAATATTGCCATTTAATATGTTGGGAAATATTAGTATTTATTGAGAAATAATATTTTTTGCTAGTCCAAAAACCCGTCCGTTTTTTAAGATTATTTTTAACTCGTATGCTTTTTGGTATAATAAATATAGGTATCTTATAATTTTAAAATAATATGCATATCAAATTACAACCTTTGATAATAAATAGCGAAGATACCTTTCAAAAGGATGCGTTAAAAAGAAAAGAAAACGCTGAAATTTTGACAGAATTTATCAAAAGCTTCAGGGAGTCCTATGTTATAGCCATAGATTCTCCGTGGGGCACTGGGAAAACTACTTTTTTGCAAATGTGGCAAGCTCACTTAAAAAACAATAATGTTCATTCCTTGTATTTTAATGCTTGGGCCACTGATTTTAATGACGATGCTTTGATTGCAATTATCAAAGAAATGGAGCTGCATTTAGAAAACTATGAAATAGATGCAGAGAAAAAAGCTAATGCTTTAAAATATTTAAAGAAAGCTAAAGAAATAGGTTATGGCTTAATAAAAAAGGGCATTCCTGTTGCTGTAAAGCTGGCAACACAAGGGTTGGTGGATATGTCGGATGTGGCAAAAGAAACAATATCTGACATGACCAAGGAGATAGCAGAGGAGCAATTTGTTTTGTATGAAAAAACAAAAGAATCATTAGCAGATTTTAAAAAAAACTTAGAAAAATTCAGCGAAGAAGTTTCTGCTGACGGACCGTTGGTTTTTATTGTTGATGAATTAGACAGATGTCGCCCAGACTATGCTGTCCAGGTTTTAGAAAAAATCAAGCATCTTTTTTCAATAAAAAATTTGGTGTTTGTTTTAGGAATAGATAAGAAGCAAATAGGATGCTCTTTAGAAACTTTATATGGAGTAGGAATGGATGTTCCTGGATATTTAGATAAGTTTATTGATTTCGAGTACAATCTCCCTAAGCCTGACAATGAAGCTTTTATTAAATTTACATTAGAGAGGTATGGGCTTGATGATTTTTTTAATGCCAGGAACAAATCTCCAGAGTTGCAACATGATAAGGACAATATAGTTGCGTCTTTATCCCAATTATTTTCTCTGTTTGACTTTAGTTTAAGAGAAATTGAGCAAATTATTTCTCAAATTGTGGTTGTGATTAGGGTTACTCCGGAAAATCATTTTTTACATCCAATTTTTTTAAGCTTTTTGCTCATCTTGAGAAAGAAAAAACCAGACTTGTATCAACAAATAAAAGATAAAAAAGTCTCGGCAACACATGTTATTGATTCTATAAAACTAAAAGACAATTTGTCAGAATTTTATTCTCAATGGATTCGTGCATACTTAGAAACCTCGTTGGATACTTCAGGGGATATTGATAATGTTGTAAGTAAATATAATGGAGTGATTAATAACACGGCTAATTCTCCGGAACAAATAGCTGATGCTAAACGCATGATTCAACTTATAGATAATTTTTATTTTAAGTTTAGGGGTGGCAACATTTTGGAATTTTTAGTTAAGAAAATAGAAATTGCCCATAGGTTTAAATAAGCTCAAACAATTTTATATTACGCTTGCATGAAAAAGACGCTAGTTATCTAGCGTCTTATTAAATCCATGAACTTTTTTGGTTTTTGGAAATGTCTTTGAGAGTAAATATTAATGATTTCTTCATTTTTTCTTAGAGTGCTAAGAGAATTTATTGGAACTTTGCCTTGTATTGTTTTTTTAACAACACAGGCTGTATGTATCTGCTGATATCCCTTAATTCCAAAATCTAAAGATTGTGATAACCACGACGTGGCTATCCACTCTGCTTGAGTGAATTTCCATGAATTCTTTTTGTAGAGTGCTCGCATGGTTTTTCCTGATGAAATAACATCATCAACCACCACAATTGTTTTGATGTCTGTTACTAAAAACTTTTCAGGCATAATTTCGTTAGCAATTGATATTGGATCCATCCCTGGAGACCAAAATCTTTTTGCATGAACACTGGTATGGAGATATTTTCTCCAAACTTGTGAGGTTTTGCGAGGATAATTTGATCCGTTGCCAGGAAATACGAATAATACGTTGTTGTTCTCTTTGCTTATTTTTTCAAGAGAAACTTCAAGGTGTTTAGCTAGAATCCGATCTTCTAGAAAAACTAATTCTTGCCCATCTTTGGTTTGTAGCTGTTGTAGTTCACATTGAATTTCTTTTGTTAGTGGCTCGTCAATAAGGATGACGCGTCCATCAGTGATGATTTTTTGAGTGTAATTAAATGTTTTCATGATAAGTATTTTATTGTTTAAAGAACTTTTTATTTCATCTCTTTTGCAGAGAAGGGATAAATGTTCTTTAAACAGCACAACTAACCTCTCTCTACAAAAAGAAAGAGTTATGATGCTTTATAATGATGAAATATTTTTTTCTATTTTCCATATGCTTGTTTTATAGCTTTGTCTACTGCTTCTTTGGGGCTTTGAGCTGATAGAATTGGTGTGGTTTTTCTTGAATCTAGATATTTTTCTGCTAAAACCTTGGAGGCCCAACCAAAACTTTCTTCCATGATAATGATTGGAATTTTGTTTCTATAGCTAACGCAAATTTCTTGTAAGGTGCCAACTCCTCCACCAATAATAATCACCGCATCACACATAAGTGGAAGCAAAACCTCATCCCACCCAGATATTTTAGCTCCAGTGATTATTTCCACATCAATCCATTGATTTGACGTGCCTCGAGGACCAGTAATAACACCTATGGTGATGCTATTTTTTATTTCTTTAGCACCTTTGGCGGCTGACTCCATTATTCCTCCTTTACCGCCTGCTACAACTGCAGTTCCTTTCTTGGCTAACAAATAGCCTACCTCTTGAGCCATATCTAGTTCCTTTCGTGTGGGGCCACCTGAAGGATATTCTTCAGAACCTGCCCACCCTAATACACCTATTTGTAGTTTCTTTTTGTTCATATTTTTTAGTAGGGAAAACTAAATTTTTCATAGAAATTTAATTTTCTCATTTTATAGCAAATAATATTTTTATTTTCTTGTTGTTTTGTTAAAAGAGGGAAAAAAGTTTGATTGTTTATTGTTATTTCTTCAAAGTCTTTTAATCTCTTTTTCTCTTGAGAGTTTATGCCTCCCCTTTTGATTTCTCCAAAAACTTGATACAATTCTTTTTTGTTCATTTCCTCATAATTTTGAGCATCATCTTCTAAGAATTGTGTTAATTTGTCTGACAAATTATTTTTTGTTTCTTTAGAGTTTTTAGAGCCACATTCAATTCCGACACCACACTTAACAAAACGAGATATGGGGCCCGTTCTTCTGCCATTATTTCTACCGCCCCATATAACAACTCTATCTATCGGCAAAGAATATGCAAGATTGATATTGGCAGGCCTTGGATTGGTGACAATAGTGAAAATGGATGATTGTGAGACTGTTCCGTGTATATCTAAAACAAATTTGTAGTTTTTAGATTTCCGCATAATCATAAAAGCTCTTTTGATTTCATATAATCTTGAAAACTCTTTTCCAGGAGCAACACGATTTAAGTCAGCGTCAATAAATCTCTTTTTTTCTTTTAGCGCCCTTGGATTGCCAATAATATAATCAAATTTATTAGAGAATTTTGTTTTGAGATTCTTTGTTATAGGCACGCTAAAAGACTCATCGCCATGAGTTGCGACTATAATTAGAAATTTTTTGTTTTGGTTAATTTTTTGGTTCATAATATAAGTAAATTAAAAAACTCTCCCGCCAAGGAGAGCTGTTTTTGAAAAAATAACAATACAAAAACTTTTCTTTCCTAGCGGAAGCGAGAAAGTTTTGTATGATGTAGTTGTTTTAATACCAGCCTATATCCACCCAGAGATCCGTTTAACCATTTTGATATTCTGGCAATAGTTGTAGAGGATAGTCCTGTTTTTTTAGTTATTGCGATATAGTTAGATTTCTTTGTTAATAATTTGGCAGCTTCTAGTCGATTGGAAAATTCTTCTATCTCTTTTGCGGTCATCAAATCACGCAAAAAAGACTTCATCTCCTCTTTATTCTTTGGAATTAAGAAGGCAGACAAAAGTTGTTGATTCTCTTTGGTTTTCCAATTAATATCATTCATGCTATACACTTTATCAAGCTAAAGTGAGTTTGTCAAGTGTGTTAACATATTTTCACCACTCCCCTCATATCGCCAAATCAACAGTGTTGACCATATATAGACCAAGAAGTGATAAAAATAGATAAATTAGACTAACACAGATAACTATAGATAATTCTATATTATTCCTAACATTAAACAAAATCCCCATTTTCATTAACTTTTCTCATCATCACTTTTGACAATTCGAGTCCCGTCCGTTCCGCATTAAATAAATCGTCTTTTAGGCGATTTTTTGATATAATATAAACATGAAGAAAACTATTATATTTTTAATTATCGTCATCCTAGTTATTTTAAGTGTTGTTTTGGTGTTAAGAAATAATGAGTCAACAAGGATAGAAGTGGAAGATGGGGAGCCATTGCAATTAGAGCAAGAAAATAGCCAAGTTATTGAAGAAGTTGAAAGTGATATTAAGGAAGAAATAAGTGTCTTGAATTTGGTAAAACAAGATAATGCTACTGAACTAACTGATTTAAAAGCAGTTGATGGCAGTAATTCCAGTGGCACAGCCTATCGTTTATTAAAAGATGGCCAACTCTATCACGCTGTAGTTGCTTCTATGCCTAACCCGAAAGATAATAATAAGTATGAAGGTTGGTTAGTCCAGCCTAGTCCACTAAAATTTTTCTCAACTGGTGTGATGAGCAAAGATGAGAACAATATGTGGATTTTGGAATATGTATCAGATCAGGAGTCTCCAAGCTATAAAAGAGTGGTTATTACTGAAGAGACTAAAGTAGATGCTATCCCTGAAAAACATATTATCGAAGGTGATTTTAATTAATCATAATTAATATAATGTCTAAAAAGATAAATGAGAAGTCAAAACAAGAGAATATAGTTATTCCCAGAAAAGCAATGATGGGAATTGCACCAGCAATTGCTATTATTGCAGTGTTGTTATCAAAGGATAAAACACCAGAAGTGTTGTTATTTATAATTGGAATTGCCACCGGAATATTTATTGCCAGAGGGTTTTTTCAAAATAAGAAATAAAAATAAAAATTTTTTATATTTATTAAACTGAGTCTATAACTCGGTTTTTGTTTATATAAAAAAGCGACTCTTGTGAGCCGCTAGAATGCGATTACTAGGGAGCCTAGTTTGAACGATAATGTTTTTTTCGTTCCTTTTTTAGCAAATTGTTGCTGACCAGCGATCTTCAAGCGAAAAGAATCAACTTCGATTTCCATTTCGTGGATAGCAATTGTCACTTTTTTTTCTTTTTCATCAATATCAGTTACCTCGAATGGTCTTTCTCCGTAAGTTTTTATATAACTTACTTGTTCAAATTTTTTCTTAGAACCCAAGGTAAATGATTCAGGATCGAGCCAGGTAACAAAATCTCCTATCCTGGCCAAGCAATCATCAGCTAGAAATATGGATTTTTCCATAACCCCTCCTTTTTTAAATGATAGATATTTAGTTGTGTTATTTTCTGGGAAAATGGGGCTCCAAAATTGGAAGAGCCCCACTTTAGTTTAGGACCCGATCAGCGTTGGCCCTTTTCACTGCCCCACATCAGGCTAATACCCTTGTTCAAGGATAATGGGCAGGATGATTTAGCAATAACTTCTTACGCGACCCTAGATACTTTCAGGTCTGTTTTTTTGAAGCCCCTAATAATCTCATAATATTGAACCGTCCAAGGGGATGCTAAGGTAACGGTTACGAGGTATGGTAATGTTAGCATAATATATACAAAAAAACAAGTGTTTAGCTTGTTTTTTTGTATTTCATGTTAATTCTATTTCACTTTATTAATGAATTTCTTCTTAGTAAAAGCCTTGATATTGTCCACGGTGGTATCCAAGATTCTCTCCAAAGCCTCTTTAGAGTTGAAGGCGTTATGAGGGGTGACGATTACTCGAGGATCTTTAACCAGAAGATGACTCTGAAGAACAGTTTTGAGATTAGTTTTCTTTTGGAAGGGCTTAGCTAGAAGTTCTTTTTCTTCTTTAATGAAATGTTCTTCTTCTAATACATCTAAACCAGCTCCAGCAATAATATTCTTTTGGAGAGCAATTAACAAGGCCTCCGTATCCACTAATCCACCACGAGAAGTGTTAATCAAATAGGAACCGGACTTAATATTCTTAATATTGGTTTTATTAATCAAGTGATGAGTTTTTTTGTTATAGGGGGCGTGAAGGCTGATAATATCAGAGTTTCTAAGGAGATTGTTAAGGGTAGTATATTTTATTTTATACTTCTTAGTCAGTTTTTTATCTGGATAGGGGTCATAGGCCAGGATTTTCATGTCTAAACCATGAGCAATTTTGGCAACATGGGCGCCAATGTGGCCCAAGCCAATAATTCCGATTGTTTTATCTTTAAGATCAAAGCCCATTAAACCATCGGGCGAGAAACTTCCGGTGTTAGTTCTGGCAACTGACTCTAACAATCGTCTTGATAGAGCAAAAATAAGAGCAAAAGTATGTTCTGCTACGGTATTCTCGCCATAGAAGGGGACATTACTTACTTTTATGCCCTTAGCCTTACATGTTTCCAGGTCAATATGGTCAAATCCAGTTGACATGGTAGTAATATATTTCAGGTTAGGTAGTTTTTCAATCACTTCTTTGGTTATTTGTGAATAGATAAAGGGTACTAAGATGTTGGTATTCTTTATTTTTGTAATATCTTTATCTTTCAAAGAGTCAGCAAAGAAAGAATATGATATATTTTTAATATTCTTTAGTTTTTTTTCTAAATATTCTTTCTCCCACTTCTCAGTCTCAAAGAAAACTATATTTATTTTTTTCATATGCTTTAATTTATTAAATTTACTATTTATATTATACCAGACTTCGTGAATTGTTAGAAATAGTATTTTATGGTATAATAAAGGCGTAAATATATTAATTTAACAAAAAATCTATGCTGGAAACACAAGTTTTTCAAGCTTTTGGGTTAGCTTACCTTGCCATTGGTCTTGGCATTTTAATAAACCCAGGTTTCTACAAAAAAATAATGGCTAGCCTTTCTGAGCAGCCAATGTCTGTTTATTTTGCTGGCGCCTTAGCTTTTGTAGTTGGTTTTTTGCTAGTGACCTTTTTTAACGTTTGGGAATGGAGCTGGTCTTTAGTCATCACTATTCTGGGTTGGCTATCCTTAGTCAAAGGTATGCTTCTTTTCCTATTTCCTAAAGCCATGGTTAATATGGCTAGTTCTTGCAAAAAAGGCATGATGGCTAAAGGAATTATTGTTTTAATTATCGGTATTGTTTTAGCTCTTCTCGGATTTTCTGTTATCTAGTTTTTGAAATAAAAACAAAAAAACCCCTCTACCAGGGGTTTTTTGTTTATTTAATTTAACCGTTAATTATTAATTTTAAAAGGAAATCCTTAGTTTTGTCTGGTAAGATTTTCAACATTATTTTAATAACTAAATTATTTTTTGTTACCAGATATCTTGTTTTTGGTTTTTTATTCTCAGCTGCATCAATAATTGCTTTCCCCAGCTTTTCTATTGGCACAGCATATCTATCATTATTTTCTGATTTGTTAAGGAATTTATCTAGGGCTGGCTGGTATATGTCTAGAATTTCAGAATTTTCAATTGCTTTTTTTGATTTAGTAATTGACTTTTCCCAAATAGCAGTTTTGATAATCCCTGGTTGAATTATAGCTACTTTCACCCCTTGTCCCTTTATTTCTCTTCTTAATCCGTCAGACAGTGATTCTAGGGCATATTTAGAGGAAGAATAGGGGGACATAAAGGGAAAGCAGATTCTTCCAGACATTGAGCTCATGTTAATAATTCTTCCTGAAGACTCTCTTAATAATGGCAAGAAAGTTTTAGTCATCCTTATCACCCCAAAAAAATTAACTTCATAGAGACTTTTAATTTCTTGGATATCTAGAGCTTCAACTGGTGCGCCCAAAGCTACTCCGGCGTTGTTAAATAAAGCATGTAAAGGTGTTTTTGATTTAATAATAATTTCTTTGGCCTTGATGATTGTTTTTTCATCTGTGACATCAATTTTAATTGGTTTTATTCTTTTTAACCCAGTTTGCAATAGTCTTTTTCGATCAGTCTCTTTTCTGTAGCCAGCCCAAACTATCCAGTCTCGTTTAGCTAGTAGTTCAGCTGAATATTTGCCAATCCCAGAAGAGGCACCAGTGATTAAAATTGATTTTTTCATGATATTTTATTTTGTTAGAAACAAAACAACAAAAGCAATTGCGAGAAGAATAAAGAGACTGATTCCAGTATAGAAAAGTAATTTAAGTCCTTCTTTTTTAGCTCCATTTAGATAGAGGGTGATTGGTCGCCCCAGAATTAAAGCACCAGTTATTAAGGCTGAGAAGACAAAAAGAATCAAAAATATCATCGGAGCAATAAGCTCATTTTCTGCTTTAAATATGTCTTGAGCACTGTTCATCACCAAGACCAAAAGAAAGACATAGGCGATAACACCTAATGAATTTAGTATTCCTCGCAGGAATAGTTTTGAATTTTTCATAAGTTTATTTTGATTTTTTATAATAAAGATTAAATGATCCTAATAGAGCTAGTAATATCCAGAACATGGCTGCTAAATCATTTTTAAAGTAGGGGACATCTACTAAGCCATGAACAACTATAGTTATCATTGCTCCCAATAATCCTAGGATTAAATACTTTTCCTTTTTGTTTTCTTTATTGAGATGTTTTACTAACTTGGTGGATATTAATAGATATTTTATTACCAACCAAGTGAATAATAGAGCTCCTAATAAACCTAATTCACTCCAGAAATTTAAAAAGATATTATGAGGATAGAGATATATTTCTACTGGTTGCCAATATTTAGCTCTGAGTTCAGCACTGCCATATAAACGGCTATCAAAATTGGCCATGTTATCACTATTATAAAAAATTCCTTCTTGATGATATGGTTTTATCACTTCTTGATAACTATCTAGGCCAGTACCACTTAGAATACGACCATCTTTCAACATTTGCCAAGTTTCTTGCCACTGTTGTTGTCTAATTTTCCCTGAAAGATCACTTAAAGTGAGTTTATTGACAGTATAATTTTTAGTGGGAGGATAGATGGTTATTCCAGTTACAATTACTAGGGCAATAATTATAGTTGCTATCCTTTGTTTTCTGCCAGCGAATAGACCAAAAATAATTAGACCGGCAATTAGGGCGATTAAAGCTCCTTCAGAATGAGCAAAGTAAATTGCTAAGATTGAACTAGCGACCACAATAATAATTAATAGTTTTTTTAGAGCTTTAATCAGAGTAGTGCGTTTTGGTAGATAGAAGAACCAGCCAATAAAGAGCATGATCAGGGGAGCTAAGTATAAACCAATTGCATTAGGATAACCAAACCAAGAAACTACTCGTCGCATTTCTGTCTGTGCCCAAAATTCATTAAAAATATATTGACCAGTTATTTTTTGAAAGATAGCCAAGAAAGACACGGTGGCAGCTGAGACTAAAAAAGCCCAAAATATTTTTTGCCAATCTTTTTTATGCTTAAAAACATTCAAAATTAAAATAAACAATAGAATTGGCTCAAAGAAATAGGCTTTCCAAATACCTAAAGCGCTTGGCTTGAAGCCAGCTACACCAGCGGCAATGAAAGCAATAATAATCAGCAATATAATTTCCCAAGAAAAGGGATAGGGAATTCTTTTCTTACGATTTCCCCACCAAGTTTTAAATTTAGGAGCAATTGTTTTGAAAAACCAAACAGCAAAACAAATTAAAATCATTGCTTCTAGTAAAGTAGAAGGCACACCCAATACTTGAAAGCGGATTAGATAGGAGGGTAGAGTGGCAACTAGAAAAAGCAAAGCTAAATCTAAACGAGTTAACGCTATGGTTAGAAAGAAGATCAAGGATAGGATTATTAGAATAGTCATATTATTTATATTATATCACTGGCGATAAAAACAAACAAAAATCGCTCCCTTGAGGAGCGATTTTATCTTAAACTCTTTCTACATATTCACCAGTCTCAGTATTAACTCTAATTATATCACCTTCGTTTATAAACAGGGGAACTGATATGCTGGCGCCAGTTTCAATTTCAACCACCTTATTAACATTGCCAGCTGAATTCCCTTTAACACTAGGTGGAGCACTGATTACTTTAAATTCCATTTTAACAGGTAAGTTAATGGTTACTGGCTGACCTTCAAAGTATAGGACATCAGCATCAACACCTTCTTTAAGGAATTTGACGCTTTCCCCGATTTCGTCTAAAGGAAAATTAAATTGCTCGTAGCTTTCATTATCCATAAAATGGGCGCCATCTTTATCTTTATACATGAAGTTAGCTTTTTTTGTTTTAGTTTCTGCCTCTTCAGCTTTTTCTGTCCCCTGGAAAGTCTTTTCTAATACATTACCATTAATTAAATTACGACATTTAGTTCTAAGCACAGCTCCTCCTCTTCCCATTTGATGATGATCAGCTTTTATAATAACATAAGGATCATTATTAACTTTAATAACTTTCCCAGTTTTAATTTCGTTAAAATTTAACATAGTTTTCAGTTAAATTAATTATCTGTGGGTGTGAGACAAAAGAGCCATAATGCGAGAACGTTTAATAGCAGTGGCTAATTTTCTTTGATGCCAAGCACAAACTCCGGTTCGTTTTCCAGGCAGGATTTTCATATAGAAATTAACGAAACGTCTTAGGGTTCTGGTATCTTTATAGTCAACCTCTAAGTTGTTAACACAAAAATAGCACTCTTTTTTCTTTTTAGTGTTTACCATATTTATTTAATTATTTTTTAGAAAGGGATATCCTCCACTTTAATTTCTTCTTCGTTAGGTTCATCACTTGGTTCATCAGGAATTTCAATAACAGCTTCTTCTCCCGCAGGAGCTCCAACATCACTTTTTTTACCATCTAACATAATCATGTTTTCAGCCACAATTTCAGTTCGATAGCGTTTTACTCCATCTTGGCCAGTCCAATCAGTGGTTTGTAATCGTCCTTCAATATAGACTTTAGAGCCTTTATGAAGATATTGCCCACAAATCTCAGCTAGCTTACGCCAAGCAACAATATTATGAAATTCAGCTTTCTTTTGTTGCTGACCGCTTTGATCAGTCCAGACCAGGTTGGTAGCGACTGAAAAAGAAGCTACATTTTGACCAGAGGGAGTTGTTCTCATCTCCGGATCTCTGGTTAGGTTGCCAATTACCATGGCTTTGTTTAAATTCATATTTTTTTGAATAGCCTATAACAAAAGATATAGAACTATATGTTAATTAAATTAAATCATCAGCATTTAAAATGCCTTCTAATTTTTCATCTAAGTCTTTTAAGTCAACTTTCTTCTCAGTTTTACTTTTAGTTTTAGTAGACTCAGCTTCTTTTTTCTCTTTTTCTTCGGCTGCTTTTTTAGAATCGATTTTAGCTCTAATTTTTTCTTCACGCTCTACTTCTTCACCAGTTTTAACTTTCTTTTTAACTATCTGGTGACGAAGAACATCAGCTGATAAACGCAGGGCTTTATCGATCTTAGCTAAATTTTCCCCTTCTAGGTCAAATTCAAATAAACCATAGTAACCATAACTATTATGATTTATCTCATAGGCTAAACGTTTCTTTCCCCAATATTCATCATGAGTAATTTGGCCACTATTATCGGTAATTATCTTTTTAATGTTATCAGCGATAGTTTTAGCCTCATCTTCAGTGAATTTGTTGGGAACAATGAATAAAATCTCGTAATGAGTAGATCCAGTAAATTTTGTTTTTGACATAATTATTTTACCTTATGGAACCTAAAAATTATTTAACAAAATTCTAAACAATTTCTAAACTCCTGCTAATTAAATAAAATCCCCAAGTATTCCAAGATCTTTGGGGCTTAGAACACCTTTAATCCCGATTAATATTAGCGGAATTATCTTGATAATCACCAAGATATGGGAAAGATATTATTAATATTTCTTTGTCCATCTAATTTAACATAAAGAATTATAAATTGCAAGAGTTGAATTATTAGGATATGATAGCGATATGAAATACTTTTTTGTTTTAGGAACAAATACTACCCTGTCGGTGGCTGAATTAAATTCAGTCCTTGATTTAAAGACAGCGCAGTTGTTAGCGCCTGACTTTTTGATATTAGAGACTAATGAAGAAATTAATCCTGAGAGATTGATTAAATATTTAGGGGGAATTATTAAAATAGGGATTATTAAAAGTGAAACTGCAGAGAAAGATTTACTATCAAAAATAACTGAGTTAGCTAGTAATAAAAAAGCAGAGAGCCCAGAAGGAAAATTTAACTTTGGTATTTCAAGTTATGGTCAAAAAGAATTTAATAAAAAAGATTTAGGATTGAAATTAAAAAAACACTTTAAAGAGCAAAATATTAGTTCACGATTTGTAGTTAGTCGCGAAAAAACCCTTTCTAGTGTAGTAGTAACTCAAAATAAGTTGCTTAGAAGAGGAATAGAGATTATTTTAATTAAAACAGATGATAAAGTCTTAATTGGTGAAACTGTAACTGTACAACCATTTAAAGATTTATCTAAACGAGACTATGGTCGACCAGCCCGTGATGATTTATCTGGCATGCTTCCACCCAAATTAGCTCAAGTGATGATTAATTTAGCTCAGATCAAAGAAGATGACTTAATTGTTGATCCTTTTTGTGGTTCCGGCACAGTTCTAAGCGAAGCAATGTTAGGGAGTTATAAAAATCTTGTTGGTTCCGACTCTTCTCTAAAAGCAATTGAAAATACTAGAGAAAATATTGAGTGGATTAGGGATAGCTATCAATTAGAGAGCAATAAAATTAAATTGTTGGTAAAAAATGTTTTAGATTTATCTAAATTTATCAAAAATGATTCAGTTGACGCTATTATCACTGAGCCATATCTTGGCCCCCAAAGAGGAAGAATTGATTTTAAAGAGGTAATTGATAATTTGGAGCAATTATATTCTCAAGCCTTCCAAGAATTTTCTAAAGTTCTAAAGCCCAAGGGGAGAGTAGTGATGATTTGGCCAGTTTTCTATGGCTCTAAGTTGATTAATCCAGATCATAATGGTTTTAAAATAATAAACCCTTTACCTGAGCACTTAGTTGATAATGAATTCATAAAAATAACTAAACGAAATACTTTCATCTACGGACGCCCCAAACAAAAAGTCTATCGAGAAATTGTAGTTTTAGAGAGAGAATAAAAAAGCCCTGTTCATTCAGGACTTATTTATAAAAAAGCAAAAGTCTACCGCGTGTTTTTGTTCTCTGTATGTTGAGATTTTAAATCAATAAAGATGTAAATTTATTTCCTCGCTAAATCTACAGAGCTTTTCTCACCACTTGAGTCACGCTTAGAGCATCGGCACTGCTCGCCTTAGCCACTAATCTTGAAAAAGATCCAGAGGAAGCAGATTTATTTAAAAAGAACTTTTTCTTTTCACCTTGATTAAAGATTTTCAACCCTTGCTATATTGATATTTTAGCATAACTATATTTACTTAGCAATATAAAAAAAGCAGGTTTCAAGACCTGCTTTTGTTGTATCAATTATTTTATGAATTTCCATTTTATAAACATATAACTGAAATATGTTAATAAAATTCCTAAACCAAGCCACCACTCAGCGATTAAAAGAGCGATGATATCAATTGCGGTTATTATCATTAAATAATAATAACCTTTAATTGACCAGTTTTCGTAGAGATGGAACGTATAGATTATACATAAACACACGAAAACAATTAATGAAATAATAAGAGCCCAGTTCATTATTTTTTCCTTTTTCTTTGTGCTTGCACCAGCATATATATACCTCCCCTGATCATAAAGTAGGCGACAACAAAAAGAAAGAAAAGCCAATGATGAAGCCAGAGAGCAAATACGTCAATAATAAAGATTGCCACCAACCAACCGCGGGTTTGTTTTGGTAATTTATGAACGAATTTAAATTCGTTTAACGCTAGAAATAATAAGGCGATAGCGTATAAAATTATTAAACCCCAGTCTGTACGATCAGCATATTTTAGCTTAGTACTATGGCCTTCTTTATAGTCAATATATTTTGTCCCTGGAGAATAGAGATATGATTTCCAGAAGGTGGTTATAGTTTTTCGATGTTTCAGGTATAAAAAACCATAATTTCTTTCCCTTCTATCTTTTTCATCGTCCGTAATTTCTTTTCCAGGGGAGAGGTAGGCCTTTTCAATCCAAGTGTCTTTAACGTGTTTTAATGTGATTATAGTATCAAGGATAGTATCAACCCAGATCCTTATTCTTCTCTCAGTAAATATTTTTCGATCTTTAACCCAGGTTTTGTTGGGTGGATTAATTTCTTTAAAGATAACCACCTTCCGTTCGTTTGGATTATCATGAGGCAAATCACGAAATTCCAATTTTTGAGCAAATAAATTGCCAGCGATAAGGGTTAATAAAATAAATGACAGAAGTGTTTTCATGACTATATTGTTTAGTTAATATTTGATTTTTAAAATACATTGTTTAATAATATAATTTATTACTTTCTAACTAAAAAGTCAATATAAAAGAAAAAGCGGAACTTATAGAAGTCCCGCTCTTAAAATCGTTTACGACCGATTATTCTTCGTCGTTTTTGATTTCGATTTTGATCGTCCCCTTTTCAATAGTAATTGTTGTTGGGGTTTTTTTCCTGACAGCTTCCTTGGCAACATCTGTCAGGTTCATGGCTGAGTCAACCACTTTAGCCGGATCAATGTCAGTAATTGTTTCAACCTTTTCCTCTTTTGCATCTACCTGAATTGTTTCTGGGTCCATTGGATTGTCCAGGGTTTCTTCGACCACGAACCGCCAGCCATCAGGCAGTTCAAATTGATCTTCAGAAATGGCTCCGACCAGATTTCCACAATGACGACGGTAATATTCAAGCCTTTCTTTGCCGTCCTTGTCTTTAATGGTCAGCCTTACAGCTTTTTCGCCGGGAAACATATATACCTGGCGAGCTCTTTTATCACCGAAGGCCATCAATACTTCAATTTTTTTTGGCCCACTATCTCTTACCAGAATCCCTTGTTCTGATTTGATAATGCTATCTCCGAGACCAAAGAGCTGGGTCTGAACGATTTCGTCAACCAGGTCATTATGGTTGAGATCATCAGCTCCCTTAATCATCGGTTCCCAGGTATCAGGATCTTTCCTTTTAAACATATTCCTGAACAATTTTTTCCGGAGATCCTTGTTAAGTAAAAAATGTATCCCGCCTCTTATTAGACCAGCAGCAACTATTGCGATAAGGATAATCCAGAACCAATCCCAGAAAGATGATCTTTCGTTGTCATCGATAACAGGATCAATAACGGGCTCAGGGATAACTGGTTCTGGAGGAATCGGAGTAGTTGGGAGTTCTTCAGCCAAATACTTCTGAGTTAGTCGCCAGACACAGTCATGGCGTCCAGTTGAGTCTGGTTGATCAGCAACCCAGTACTCAATTCCACCCGGCTCGGTTTTACTGGGGAAGAAAATAGTGTCACCAACATCAATAACGTTGATATCCTGGAAACGTTCCTGGTTTAGTGTTTTGGCTGCTTCATAGATGGCCATGAAATTGGTGTCGTCGTTATTTTGAGCAATAACTGCTCCGCCTATAACGATAAAGGCAAAAATCAACAGAAGTCTGTTTTTCATTTGTTAAGGTATTTGTTAAGGTCTTAATACGGCAACTTCACAGGAAGTTAGCAATTAACGTATTTTGACATTATGTTATTATATCATATATATTGATATTTGTCAACATAGAAAGGTGTTAAAAAAGAGGATATTAAACCTCTTTTTATATTATATTTATTTAATATTAGTCTATTTATTAACTAAAAAATAACAAACATCCCCGTCTTTTACTACATAATCCTTACCTTCAGTTCTAACTAATCCCTGTTCCTTTGCTTTAGCTTCTCCATCAACCTTAACAAAGCTTTCCCAATTGATCACCTCAGCTCTAATAAATCCTTTAATAAAGTCAGTATGGATCTCTCCGGCAGCCTCAGGTGCTTTTGTGCCCTTTTTAATAGTCCAGGCTCTAGTTTCTTCGGGGCCGGTAGTGAAAAAAGTCTCTAATCCTAGCAAATTATAGGCACTTTTGATTAATTTATCTAAACCACTTTGTTCTAATCCTAACTCTTTTATATACTCAATTTGCTCAGATCCTGGTAATTTAGCTATTTCTTCCTCTAATTTTACATTAATTTTAACCACTTGATTATTGGTTCCAGAGAGAACGTCATCGCTATGATCTTCGTCTACGTTGAGGAGGTATATAATTGGTTTAATGGTGAGTAAATTAAGGGTTTTGACTAATACTAGCTCTTCATCATCAAATCTAAGACTACGAACAGCTCTGCCATCAGCTAAATGTTGTTGTATTCTCTCTAATATTCCTTTAAATTTTATAATTTCTTTATCACCACTTTTAGCTTCTTTATTAATTTTAGCTAATCTTTTCTCGATGGTTGCTAAATCAGCTAATATTAACTCCATATTAATAGTTTCTTTATCGCTTTCTGGATTAATTTTACCATCAACATGAATAACATTAGTATCTTTAAAGTCTCTAATTACTTCACAAATCGCATTACATTCCCTAATATGAGCCAAAAATTGATTACCCAAGCCCTCGCCCTTATGAGCTCCAGACACTAAACCCGCAATATCAACAAATTCAATTGCGGTTGGGATAACAGCTTTTGGTTTAGAGATTTTAGCTAGTTTATCTAAACGAAAATCAGGCACCTGTACTATCCCTACATTTGGATCAATAGTGCAAAAGGGATAGTTAGCTGCTTCAGCCTTATTTTTTGTTAGGACATTAAATAGAGTTGATTTGCCAACATTAGGCAAACCAACAATTCCAATTGATAATGACATACGCTTTAATATTAGCGGAAATTTCATTTTTTGCCAATATCAAATATATGGTTAATATTAGCTAAAATAAAAAGAGGCCCAGAACGGGCCGCTTTTTTATATAAAATAAATAAAAATTAATTTATGGCCTCAGTCTGAGCCTCATTCCTACTAATATAACTTTTGTTTTTTTACTTTGTGTTATGTTAGTAGAAAAAGAAGCATCTTTGCTGACTTAAAGAGCGGATCTTTACCGGCTCTTAGTAAGTTAAGATTATTTTAATTATATTTGTTAGCTTGTAATAAAATTAAATAAAACATCTTTTTGTGTTTTTATTGAATTTTATTGATTTTGGCTAACACTATTTAACCTACCCTCCAATGTATATTTGCCACGTCAGCGTTGGCAAAGTGTAGAACCAGTTAAAGAACTTACTCTAATTATAGCATTTTTTAATAATAGGGTCAATTATTACTTGTTGATAACTAGTATATTTGTTTAATATTAGTTAAAATTAATACCATATTTAGACCATATTTATACCATTTTTAGTATTTAAGTCCACGATATCTTAGACTTAAAACTTAGTTTTGTACACAGAAAACACAAGTTATCCACAGATTTTAAGGATAAATAGTAGTTATTGAGTTGATTTTTCAAGTTATATTAAAACAGCTTAAGTCCAGGTATTCATAGACTTAAGCTGTTTTAATAGTTGAGGCTCGAGTGGGATTCGAACCCACGAATGACGGTTTTGCAAACCGCAGCGTTAGACCACTTCGCCATCGAGCCAGTAGTATTTGAATTTTAGCTTATCTTATTTAAGTTGTAAACTAGCATCAGCCCCAATTTGCTTAAAGGATACTGATTTCTTTTTAAAATAGGCAGCACTTGCAATCATAGCGGCATTATCAGTTGTGTATTCTTTTTTAGGGATTATAAAGTTAGCATTGGGTAGCTCTTTCTTTGCTGCTCTAGCCATTTGTTTTCTTAATTCATTGTTAGCACTTACACCACCGGCTATCATTATTGTTTTTACTTTGTATTTCCTGGCTGCCTTTATAGTTTTATTTATTAAAACATCAATAATTGCTTGTTGAAAAGCAAAACAATATTCAGGAATTCTTTTTTTCCAATTTTTATCTTTTTTTAGTTGGTATAATAGGGAGGTTTTTAATCCAGAAAAAGAAAAATCAAAATTATTACTATCTATCATTGGTCGGGGAAAGTTTAAGTTATCTTTCTTTTTAGTTTTTTTATAATCTTCAGCGTATTTAGAAATAATTGGTCCACCAGGATAGCCTAAGTTCATCATTTTAGCGGCTTTATCATAGGCTTCACCAGCGGCATCATCACGAGTATCACCAATAATTTTTATTTTTCCTTTATTATCCATTAACAATAGAGTGGTATGACCGCCAGAAACAGTTAATATCAAGGCAGGGAATTTAATTGGAGATTTTAGATCAATAAAATTAGAATAGATGTGCCCTTCAATATGATTTACTTCTATAATTGGTTTTTGCCAGGCAAAAGCTAGAGTACGAGCAGTTTCTACTCCAGTAATGAGAGAAGTTATTAGTCCCGGACCTTTAGTAACAGTAATTAGATCAATTTTTTTTTCAGATATCTTAGCTTTTTTTAAAGATTCATGGATAACGGGCAAAATATTAACCACATGTTCTCGCGCCGCTATTTCCGGCACTACTCCACCATATTTTTTATGAATATCTATTTGTGAAGAAATAATATTAGATAAAACTCTGACTTTGTTATTTGGGCCAGCTTTAACAACCGCAGCTGCAGTCTCATCACAACTTGTTTCTATTCCTAATATATACATATATTAGTATTGTAGAGGATTTTTGGAAAAAGACAAATCAGTTGACAGAACAAAGGAATATCTATACAATAGGATTAAATCTAGCTACATAGATTTTTATTTTTTGCCAAAAATAATGGTCCCTTCGTCTAGTGGTTAGGACGCCAGGTTTTCATCCTGGAAACAGGGGTTCGATTCCCCTAGGGACTGCAAAAAGAAAACCAGCTCGTTGAGCTGGTTTTGGCTTTTTGCCTTATCTCTGTTTGCTCCAGTATTCTTTGGTGATTATAACACCAAGTTTATTTTCGAGTTCGTCAGTGATTCTTAGAATCCTGACCAAATCTGGCTTTCCATAGAAATGAACTTCGTATTTCTGCAATGTTAAGCTCTTGAACCAGATATTAGTCATTTCGCCATCGGAACTCCAATCGACCTGGTAGGCCAATATTCCCTCAAGGACGTCTTTGATAGCCATGAAAACGTGTATTGGGCATTGTTCAGTGGGCTCTCTGTGTTCTGGAGGGGGATAGAGCGAATAGTGTCCCTGGAAGCTATGCAACTTCATTGATATTTCTTCATCCCATTCAATGAAGCTATATTCCATGGAAGACTGTTTTGTACCCTTCAAGCTGTCCTCGGCTGTGACAGGCAGTATTATTCTGCCTCTCAGGAGAACGTTGTAGTCCTGGGGATCGTATGTATCCATCTCATCAGGAGGATAGTTATATACCCCATCTTCATCAGTGGTGAAATCAAGGCTCATGATTGAGTCCAACTTTCTTTGTTCTTCTGGAGTTCTGTCACATACTTTAGTATTGATTAGAGGTGCTTGTGTTGGTAGTATCTTCGAACTACAACCAACGAACATTGAGGCAATAAAGAAAATAATAAAATAAACGGTTAGGTTTTTCATTGTGGAATGTTTTAAATTGGTATTTTATTTGATTATTAAGGAATATGATAATATATCATAAAAAATAAATTAAGTCAATAGAAAGGATAATTATTTCCTTAAAATATGCTAAAATATATCTTATGAAATATAAATTATATACAACTTCACAAAAAGCTTGGGATGGAATGATTAAAGCCGTTAAAGCAGCTCAGAAATCTATTTATTTAGAAATGTTTATTTGTCTTGATGACACCAAGAAAACTCATGATTTTTTTGGTCTATTCAAAGAAAAGGCTAGATCTGGTTTAGAGGTGGTTATTATTGCTGATATCTATGGCAGCTCTGCTTTAAAGTCTTCTGCAATTAAAGGGCTACGTGAAGCCGGAGTAGAATTTATCTATTTCAATAGTTGGTTACGACGAACTCATCGTAAGATTTTAGTAATTGATAATAAGGTGGCTTTTTTGGGAGGAGTTAATATTAAAAATGAAATTAGGTATTGGCGTGATCTGCAAATTAAATTAGAGGGGCGAATTGTAAAGCCGATTTTAAAATCTTTTTCCAAGGCCTATCGTAAATGTGGAGGGAAAAAAGAATCAATTTTGAAATTTAGTAATTTACCAATGTCGCAAAAGATAAAAGCTTGGGTAACTGATAATTGGCCTAGCACTAAACGTCTTTATTATCTAAATAACTATTATCGTCAAAAAATTTCTGAAGCTAGAAAATCAATTCAAATTGTTACCCCTTATTTTATCCCCCCTCGTTGGTTAGTGGCTCATTTGGCCAGTGCTTGTGAACGAGGAGTTAAAGTAGAGATAATTATTCCCAATGATACAGATGTAAAACCAATAAATAAAATTAATTATTTAAATTGCTGTCGTCTCGCTAGTTTGGGCGTGAAATTTTATCTCACCCCAACCATGAATCACGCTAAGTTAATGTTAGTTGATGATCAAGAAGGAGTGATAGGTTCTCAGAACATGGATATATTATCTTTTAATTTTTTGGCTGAGTTAGGAGTATTTTTTAGTCAGAAAGATTTAGTTAATGATTTAAGAAAAGTTATTGAAGATTGGAAAAAAGAAGCAACCCCCTTTAAGGCTAGATATAAAAAGATAAGATGGTATGATAAAATTTTTATCACCTTCTTCAAGATTTTCTATCCAATATTTTAGTTATAAACCAATTTAAAAAGACAAGACCTACTTCAGTCTTGTCTTTTTTGTTATTTTAGTGTACAATAGAGCTTAATAATTTTTAACTTTTATTTCCATGGCAGTAAATTTTCTCAAAATTAAAGGAGCAAGAACAAATAATTTAAAAAATGTTGATTTAGATATTCCTCGTGATAAATTGATCGTCATTACTGGTTTATCAGGATCAGGTAAATCATCTCTAGCTTTTGACACTATCTATGCTGAAGGTCAACGTCGTTATGTTGAATCATTATCTTCTTATGCTCGTCAATTTGTTGGTTTAATGGATAAACCAGATGTTGATTTAATTGAGGGTCTATCACCAGCTATCTCCATTGATCAAAGAACGGTTGGTAATAATCCCCGTTCAACCGTTGGTACTATTACAGAGGTCTATGATTACCTTCGTTTGTTATATGCTCGTTGTGGTCAGCCCTATTGTCCTACTTGTAGTGTGAAATTAAAGAAGATTTCTGAAGAAAAAAAGAAAGTTAAATCAATTCGAGGCAAACAAGTAAAAACTAAAGTAAGAGAACGTTCTTTCGTTTGTCCAAGTTGCGATTATCGTCGAACTAGTTTAGAGCCGCGTGATTTTTCTTTTAATTCTAGTCATGGCGCTTGCCCTGATTGTAGTGGAC
This sequence comes from uncultured Gammaproteobacteria bacterium, assembly GCA_964466835.1. GTDB lineage: Bacteria > Patescibacteriota > Patescibacteriia > Patescibacteriales > UBA12465 > UBA12465. The sequence continues at coordinate 12,343 of CAYXNV010000003.1, read as the reverse complement.
TAGGCACTAAAGCAGAGATTAATCCCGAATTAGTTTTTAACCAAAAACTTAGTATTTTAGAAGGAGCTGTGAAGCCACTATCTCATGCTAATTTAACTAGTAATGGTTTACTTGATGATTTAACAAGTTTAGCAGAGAGAGGTGGTTTTAGTTTGCGAACCGCTATTAAAGATTTAGAGCCAAAAGCAAAAAGTTTATTACTAAAAGGTGATTCAAAATTTTCTGGCTTATTAGCTATTTTAGAAAATAAATATCAAGAAACAAAATCTAATTTTGTTAAGCAAGAAATAGAAAAGTGTATGCGAGTTTGTCTTTGTCCGACTTGTCACGGTGCTCGCTTAAAAGCAGAAATTTTAGCAGTGAAAGTTGATAAATTAGCAATTAATGAGGTAACTAATAATAATATTGAAGAGTTAAAGAAGCTTTTTGCTGGTTGGTTGAAAAAACCAACAGTTTTAAATGGTCAAGCTGAAGTTATTGAGCCAATTATTAAAGAAATGGTTAAAAATTTAGAATTTCTATCAAATGTCGGTCTAAATTATCTAACCCTTAGTCGTTCTGCTGTTACTTTGTCTGGTGGTGAAGCCCAAAGGATTCGTCTAGCTTCTCAGGTTGGCTCAGCTTTAAGTGGTGTCCTCTATATTCTAGATGAACCATCAATTGGTTTACATCAAAAAGATAATGATAAATTAATTTCTACTCTAAAAAAATTACGTGATAATGATAATACCGTAATTGTTGTTGAACATGATGCCTCAACTATGCTGGCAGCTGATTGGTTAATTGATGTTGGTCCAGGAGCCGGAGACCTTGGTGGAGAAATTATTTTTGCTGGCAGTCCTCAAGATATAAAAAAATGTAAAAATTCTTCAACTGGCGCCTATTTGTCAGGCAAGAAGGAGATTAAATCTCCAGAAAAATATCGTAAAGGCAATGGTAAGGCAATTGAAATTATTGGTGCTAAAGAACATAATTTAAAGAATATAGATGTAAAGATTCCTTTAGGTAAATTAGTGGCCATCACGGGTGTGTCAGGGTCAGGGAAGTCAACTTTAATGAGTGATATTTTAGCAACTGCTTTAAGCAAAAAATTCTATCGTGCTAAAGCTGAGCCAGGAGCACATAAGGAAATTAAAGGTTTGAATAATATTGATAAGGTAATTAATATTGATCAATCTCCAATTGGACGCACTCCTCGTTCTAACCCCGCTACTTATACTGGTTTATTTACCTATATTCGTGATTTATTTGCAGAATTACCAGAGGCTCAAGTAAAGAATTTAACTGCTGGTCATTTTTCTTTTAATGTCCCTGGTGGTCGTTGTGAAAATTGTGCTGGTGATGGTGTAATTAAAGTAGAAATGCAATTTTTATCTGATGTTTATCTAACTTGCGAAACTTGTGGAGGGAAAAGGTTTAAACAAAAAGTTTTAGAGATTAAGTATAAAGATAAAAATATTTATGAAGTGCTGGAAATGACTGTAACTGAGGCTAAAGAATTTTTCAAAGGCCAATCAGCTCTTAGCCAAAAACTTAGCACTTTAGAAGAGGTTGGTCTTGGCTATATTAAATTGGGTCAAGCGGCCACCACTTTTTCTGGCGGTGAAGCACAAAGAATTAAGTTAGCAACGGAGTTATCCAGAAGAGCGACTGGTAAAACATTATATATTTTAGATGAACCTACTACTGGTCTTCACTTTGCTGATATTGATCGACTCCTTAAGGTCCTTAATATGTTAGTTGACCAAGGTAATACAGTTCTAATTATTGAACATAACTTTGATGTTATCAAATCAGTTGATTGGGTAGTTGATTTGGGTCCAGATGGTGGAGATAAAGGTGGTGAAATAGTTGCCCAAGGTACTCCCAAAGAAATAGTTAAAGAAAAAAAGAGTTATACGGGACAATATTTAAAGAAAATTATTTAGAAGTTTTAACTATAATAAAAAAACCACCTGAAAAGGTGGTTTTTTTATTATATTGAGATAGTTTATATTTTTATTTTTTTAATTATCTTTATTATCTGAGGATGAGATTTTTTATTAGCTGCTAAAATATTTTCTTCTTTTATTGTCCAAGGCTTATTTTTGAAGTTAGTTACTTTTCCACCAGCCTCAGTAACTAAAAGTGAGCCAGCTGCTACATCCCAGGCTTTAGCTCCAGGGATTAGGATGGATTCTACTCGCCCTGAAGCAACATAGGCCAACTCAGTTGCAGCGCTACCTAATTGACGACAATCAAAGGAATTAAGTTTTTGATAGGTATAGTATTTAAGAGCTTTCTTTAGATGTTTAGTGCCACTACCATGACAAAAAGTATTTATTTTTTTTACAGATCCTTGAGATACTTTTATTTTTTTGCCATTTAAATAAGCACCCCTACCTTTTTCAGCTAAAAATAATTCATTTTGGAGAGGAATATAAACAGCTCCTAGAATGACTTTATTTTTATAGGCCAAGGCAATTGCTACTGACCAAATTGGATTATGAATATAAAAGTTAGTGGTGCCATCTAGAGGGTCTATGATCCAGAAATAATCAGATTTTTTTTCGTCTAGACCCGCTTCTTCGGATAGGATTTGATGATCAGGAAAGTTTTTCTTGATTGTTTTAATAATTATTTTTTCACTGTTAAGGTCAGCTTGAGTGACCAGATCTCTTTTGGTTTTAAGGTGAGCTTGAGAACGCTTAAAAGTTTGGTAATCATTTAAGAGAGATTTTCCTGCCTGTTTTATCATTTTTATCATTATTCTTTTTTCTTTTTCGTTGTTCATATAATTATAGTTCGGCTAAAATTTTTAATTCTAACTTTTTATTAGTAGTATCAAGCACAGCAAAGGTGGCTTGATTCCAGACTCCGGCAATATTACCCGGGTTAGCAATAGTAATATTATTTTTCTTTTCAATCCAGGGTTTGTGGCTATGACCGTAAAAGATAAAATCTAAAGAATCATGGCTAATCTCTAACATTTTAATGATTTTTCTTTTTTCGTGACAAAAACCAATCCTAATACTATCTTCCTCTTTGATGCCAATTTCACCACAATAGGTAATATTTTTAAAATGATTTAGATCAGACTCTTCATAGAGCCTGCAATTACCCTCGGCAATAAAAATCTCGCCGGGAAATTGTCGGGCGAGAATATTTACAGTTTCTAAATTAGTAATATCCCCACAGCAGATTAGTTTTTCAACTTTATTTTCTTGGCACCATTTTAAACATTTTTCTAGATTAACGACATTGTCATGGATATCAGAAATAATTGCAATTAGCATGGCTCTATTTCTTAGTTTTTAATTTTATTTCATAAGCCATTTGTTCAAGTTTACGGAGATGCCCTTTAGCCTGATCATATTTAGTGCGGAGATAGCCAGTCATGTCAAAATCAATTAGATGAGCCATGATATCTTCAGCAATCTTTTTATTTTTAGCGACAATGGCAAATTTTCCTTTAGCGGCCTGATTAGTGGAATAGCGAACCAGTTCACCAATTAAATCACAAATTCCACCGAGATAGGCTTCATAATCCAGGGTAATGTTTTTCACTGCATCAATTTTTTTATTTTTAATAACTAGAAAGAAAGTTTTAGCTTCAACATACTCTTCAGCGGCGGCTCGATAGGCGCCTTCTTTGTTTAAACGTTTAAAACTAAAACGTTTTTCTAGAGTTTTTAAGTTCTTTTCTATTTCTTTAAGACGTTTTTCAGCCTCTTTTTCATCTTGGCGCTGAAGAATGAAAATGGTTTTTTTGGAATCAAATAAAATACTATTAGCAGCACTAATTATTTGTCGGCGTTCGCTTTCATTAGCTTTATAATCTTGTTTTAGATTTTCTAAAAATTTTTTATTAATCATAAATCTATTAAACTACTCTGAAGATTTCTTCAAGACTGGTTTCTCCAGCTAAAGCCTTGAGAATGCCATCTTGAAGCATCGTCACCATACCGTTAGCAATTGCTGCTTGTTCGATATCATGATCAGTTACATCTTCCTTTTGAATTAATTTTTGAATTTCAGGAGTCATGGCAATAGTTTCATACAAACCAAGACGCCCTTTATAGCCAATACTATTACATTTATCACAACCCTCTCCCTTGTAGAAAGTGAGTTTGTCTGGAATTTTTATCTTTGAATTATTTATTAACCCCAAAGCTTCTTGAGCTTTCTTTAGGGTTTCTGGATTAGGTTCAGTTTCTTTTTTACAATGAGGACAAATTCGGCGAACTAAACGTTGGCCAATAGTGAACTCAATCGCATTAGCTAGAGCCTGTCTTTCTAGACCTAGGCCAGCGAAACGAGAAATTGCTCCGGCGGCACTATTAGCATGAATAGTAGATAAAACTAAGTGGCCAGTCATAGAAGCTTCAATTGAAACTTTAGCGGTTTCAGCATCACGAATTTCTCCAATCATCATTATATTTGGATTTTGACGCAACAAAGAACGCATAGCAGAAACAAAAGTATAACCTCGTTTTTCATCAATTTGAGTTTGCATGATTCCGGGCAGTTCATATTCAATGGGATCTTCAACGGTAATTATTTTGGTATCAGGTTTATTTAATTTATTTAAAATACTATATAAGGTAGTAGTTTTACCAGAACCAGTTGGACCAGTGGTAATGATAATACCCCTAGTTTTTTTCATTGCTTTTTGTAGGGCATCATAATTAACAGATGTAATGCCTAGTTTTTGCATGTCCAACTTAGCAGCTGTTGTTGATAGCAACCGAACAACAATCGTTTCCCCGTGACCACCAGTGATAATTGAAAGACGACAGTCAATTTTATTCTTTTCTAACCCAATAGTGAAGCGACCATCAAAGGTAGCTCGTTTAATATTGGTAGCGGCTCCAGCTAATATTTTTACTTCTGATAATAATGGCAAATAACTAGTTTTAGGTAGGTTAAGAATGTCATGAAGAACACCATCAATTCTAAAACGAACTTTAACATCTTCTTCGGTTGGTTCGATATGAATATCACCAGCATCACTCACCACGGCCAGAGCCATTACTAGATTAATTAATTCAGTGGTTGGTATTTCTTTGGCAGCACTAGCAATCTTATTAATATCTTTACTTAATTCTTTAGCTTTTTCTATTTCTTCTTTTCTTAGTTTCACTCCTCGGCCAATGGTTTGAGAAATTACAATATCATATAATTCATTAACATAATCAAAGTTGCCAATTACTCGATAGACTTCATCTAGGGAAGTAACTCCTTCCATGGTTTTGAGGACGCCATCTTGAAGCATAGTAATCATGCCATTCTCAATTGCTTGTTGAAGGATTTTAAATGAAGGAGCTTTATCAATTGTTAATTGTTTTAAATCATCATCCATGGTGAAGATTTCATAAATACCAGTTCGTCCTTTATAGCCAATAAAACTACATTTTTCACAGCCCTTACTAGCTTTATACATTTTTGGTAGCTCGGCTGGAATATCAATCCCAGTTTTAGGAGAAATAACAGCTAGGATTTTATTTACTTGTTCTTCTTCTTCGGAATCTAATTTATGTTCTTCTCGACAATGAGGACAAAGCTTTCTTATTAACCGTTGACCAACTACAGCATTAATCGCTGGCACTAAGAAATATGGTTTTACTCCAATATCAATTAACCGAGGAATAACACCAGCTGCATCATTAGTGTGCAGAGTTGATAGAACTAAATGTCCTGTTAAAGCAGCCTGAATAGCAATTTCAGCTGTTTCCAAATCTCTAATTTCACCAACCATTACTATATTTGGATCTTGACGAAGAATTGAACGCAAACCATCGGAAAAAGTATAGCCACGCTTAACATCAACTTGGCTTTGATTAATTCCCGGCAATTGATATTCAATCGGATTTTCTAAAGTAATTATTTTCGTGCCTGGTTTATTTAAACGATTAATTACCGCATAGAGAGTGGTGGTTTTACCAGAACCAGTTGGACCAGTGGTTAGAATCATACCATTTGGTTTAATAATTTCTCTTTCTAGAGCTGGCATCATTTCTGGGCGAACACCTAATTTTTTTAATTCTAAGGCAATAGCAGTGGAGTCTAATAAACGCATTACTACACTCTCGCCGTAGGCAGTTGGCAAGAAAGAACAGCGAACATCTATTTTTCTATCTTTTAGATAAATAGTATAACGACCATCTTGGGGTTTATTTTCAATATTAATTTTTACTCGAGAAAGAATTTTTAAGCGAGCGATTATTTTATCCCACTTTTCTTTACTAATTCGAGCCGCTTCCTGAAGGACACCGTCTAAACGCATTCTAATAACTACTTGCTCCTCTTCTGCCTCAATATGGATATCACTTGCTCCAACCTTGATAGCAGTGGCTAACATTAGGGTAACAACATCAGTAATATTAACTTCATTTATTTTTTCATTTAAACTTTGATAACTGGCAATATCTTCTTTAAACTTTTCTAAATTTTCTTCACTAATTTCTACTCCGCTTTCATAACGTTTAACCTTGGGGATACTTTTATAAATATCCAAAGCAGCTTCTAGGCTATTTTTTGAAACTAAATATAATTTAGTATCAGCAAAATATTGTTCGCCTAAACGATTAAGTTCATCTTTTATTTCAGGACTTGGATTGAGGCAAGCCATGCGAATGCTTTCACCATTATAGAAGAAACAAACTGCTTGAAGTTCTCGAGCTCTTTTTTCTTGCAATAGAGACAAGGCCTCAGGGCTAATTGGAAAACCAAATAGATTAACATAGTCTAAACTGAGTTTTTTTGCCTGTTTTTCTGTTTGTTTTTCAATTTCCTTATTCTTTATCTCTGTTTGTTTTTTAGCAAAACGACCGGTGACGCTTTCCTCGTCATCGGTCGGATTAATAAGGTTTTCAATTGAAGCTAAATCATCACTCATAGTACTTTTTTATTTTTTTCTAAATAATCTTTCTAATTTAGCTAATCCTTTCTTGCTGTCTAAATGAAGAAAAAGATTAGTCCAGGTAGCTGTTTGAAAGGTGGTTAAAAAGGCTCCGATTAAAATTACAACAATTAGACCCAAGAATAACATTAGGGTGGTTAGCCAAGCCAATTTAAACATAATTCCAAACAAGAATAGAGGGAATAGTATTAGGGAGATTATCAACAGTGTTCCAATACCAAAGAGAAAGTTAATAATAAAAAGGAGAATTGCCATCTCTAAACTTATCAACCAATTTTTACTAAATAATTCCCAGCCTTTTTCTATTGAAACAATAAAAGATTTTTTATTTAAGACTTTATAGGCAATGGCATATTTAATCATTAATGACAGGGAAACAGCAATTGGCATGAAAATAACAAAGAGGATGGTATAGACAACTATTAAAACAGCAGTATCATTTAGGAACATGAAAAGCAGAGGTATGCTAATGAGGAAGAACGCAATTCCAATTAGAATTTTGATTAGAACATTTAGTCCTAAGACTGGCCAAAAATGCTGATTGCCAATTGTTAAACCCTCTCGAACACTTAGAACTGAGGCTTTTCTTTTAGAATTTACAATTTTTTTAACATGATCAACAATAGCTACTTGAGAACTAATTGCTAGCCAGATGAAGGCAACCACTAAAGTTAGGGTAACTAACAGTAAAGTTAGGGCATTAATAATAATCCAAATATTTTGACTAAATAAAGCTCCTAAACCAATCCATAGATTGTTCATTAGGTCACCTAATAGGAGTATACTTCCTAGATGAGCGTAGGAACCATCAACTAAATTTTGATTTAAGTTTTGGGTCAAAATTTGGTGCTCAACTGAACCACTAGCAGCGGCCAGAGAAGCAAAAAGCCCGAAAAACCAAAGATATTTATTTTTCCAGGTGATGTTCCAGGCTTGTTTTAAGATAGAACGATAAGAAAACATAGGATTAAAAAGCTAACTTTTTGCTTAGCTTGTTTAAATAAAATTAATTGAAAAACTTAGAGAAGTTTGTTAATATTATAACATAATTCAATAATTAATACCAAGTATTAATATGGCTAAAGTTATTACGGATAAAAAGAAAATTAAAGAAGTTTTAACCCGGGGAGTGGAGAATGTTTATCCCAGTTACCATGACTTAGAAAAGAAGCTACTCAGCGGAGAAAAGCTTCGTTTATACTGTGGTTATGATCCTAGTGCCTCAGCTCTTCATATTGGCAATGCTATTTCTCTAAAAAAATTAGCTCAATTTCAAGAATTGGGTCATGAAGTTATCTTTTTGGTCGGTGATTTTACCGGCATGATTGGTGATCCAACTGATAAATCAGCAGTTAGGAAAAAAATGACTCGAGAAGAAGTTTTGAAAAATAGTCAGGACTATAAAAAACAAGCCTCAGCCTATTTAAATTTTTCTGGAAATAATCCAGCCAAGGTAATGTATAACAGCAAATGGAATGATAAATTAAGTTTTAAGGATATTATTGAATTATCTTCCCACTTTACAGTTCAGCAAATGATTCAGCGTGATATGTTCCAGGAGAGATTAAAAGAAGAAAAACCCATTTACCTCCATGAGTTTCTCTATCCCCTTACTCAAGGCTATGATAGTGTGGCGATGGCAGTTGATTTAGAAATTGGTGGTAATGATCAAATGTTTAACATGATGTGTGGTCGTGACTTGGTGAAGAATATTTTGAAAAAAGAAAAATTTGTTTTAACCATGAAATTATTAGCTGATGAATCTGGAGCTAAGATGGGCAAGTCCGAAGGTAATGTTGTTTTTCTTGATGAGAAGCCAGCTGATATGTATGGTCAAGTTATGTCTTGGCCAGATGGAACCCTGCCTTCTGCCTTTGAACTCTGCACTGATGTCTCTACTAAAGAGCTAGAAAAAATAATTGAAGATTTGAAGAAAGATAAAGTTAATCCTCGTGATCTAAAAATGAAACTAGCTTTTGAAATTACTAAAACAAATTATGGTGAGAAAATAGCTAAAGAAGCACAAAATAATTTTGTGAAGACAATTCAAAAGAAGGAGGTCCCTAAAGATATAAGAACTTGGAAAGCAAAACAAGCAATCTATAATATAGTTGATCTTTTAGCTGAAACCGCTCTCACAACTAGCAAGGGTGAGGCTCGTAGATTAATTACTCAAGGAGCGATTAAAGTTAAGTTTGGTAAAAAAGATTTTGCAGTAATTGAAAGTGTAAATAAATTAATAGAAATAGATAAAGACGTAATTATTCAACGCGGTAAATTGCATTTTATCAAGATAATTAAATAATTATGGTGTTTTTGAATAGGTTGAAAGAGCAAATTATTCAGGAATTGAAACTAGAAACAGCCAGCTTTTCCTATCCCCCCCAACCAGAATTAGGGGATATAAGCTTGGCTTGTTTTGAGCTGGCTAAAAAAGAAGGAATGAATCCAGCTGATTTAGCAATTGAATTAGCGGAAAAATCAGCTAATAATCATCATCTTAATAAAATATTTACCAAGATAAAATCAGTTGGTCCCTATCTCAACTTCCACATTAATCAAAAATATTTAGCGGAAAGAGTAATTAATGAGATAAAAAGAGAAAAAGATAATTACGGTAAAAATCAAATTGGACAGGGTAAGCAAGTAATGATTGAATATTCTAATGCTAACACTCACAAAGAATATCATGTTGGGCATCTCCGTAATTTATCCTATGGTGACGCAGTTAATAATTTATTATTAGCTAACGGCTATCTTTCCATTCCTGTTTCCTATATTAATGATTTTGGCATCCATATTGCTAAAACTATTTGGAATTGGCAGCGAAATCCAGAATATCAAAATAGTTCAAAAGATAAAGGCTATCTTCTAGGCAAGTGCTATAGTGAAGCCAGCCAGAGATTGCAAGATCATCCAGATTGTAAAGATGAAGTAGGGGGAATAATGAAACAAATTGAGAGTCGAACTGGCGAAACCTATGAACTTTGGCAAGAAACTCGCCAGTGGAGCATTGATTATTTTAATAAAATTTATGAAGAGTTGGGGGTCAAGTTTAAAGATATTTTTTATGAGAGTGAAATTATTGATAATGGCCTCAAAATTGTTCAAGAATTATTAACCGATGGAATTTTGAAAAAAAGTGATGGAGCAGTTATTGCTAATTTAGAAGAATATAATCTGGGGGTTCTGCCAATTCTTCGCTCTGATAACACCGCCCTGTATCCAGTGGCTGATTTAGCTTTAGCAACTGAAAAATTTAGACGTCATGAAGTTGATGAATCATTTCATGTGGTAGATATCCGTCAAAATTTGTATTTTAAACAATTATTTAAAATATTAGAATTAATGGGTTACCGACAGAAGCTGGTGCACCTATCATATGATTTTGTCACTCTTCCTAGTGGCATGATGTCTTCTCGAAGTGGCAATGTTATCACCTATGAAGAATTAAAAAGCAGGATATTAGAGAAAATAACAGTTGAAACTCGGAAAAGACATGAAGACTGGACTGATAATAGAATTGTCCAGGTAGCTAAACATTTAATGGTCTCGATTATTAAGTTTGAAATGTTAAAGGTTAGTGCTGATAAAATAATTACCTTTAATATTGAAGAAGCTTCTAAATTTGATGGTCAAACCGCTTGCTATCTACAATATGGTTATGCTCGCCTAAAGAGTATTATTCGTAAACAGGGAGTGAGTTGGTTCAATTTTGGTGATCATTTAAACAAATTAAAAGATCCAAGAGAAAAAAATCTTTTATTAAAAATAGCTAAATATCCTGAAATAATTACCATGTCTGGTCGTAAACACGATCCTAGTGATTTAATAAAATATTTATTTGAATTAGTTCAATTATTTAATGACTATTACCATGAGGTTAATATTTTAAAGTCTGAACCAAAAACTAGAAAAGCTAGGCTGGCTTTAATTAAAGCAATTGCTCAGGTTTTAGAAAATGGCTTTAACATTTTAGGGTTAAAGGTAATAGAAGAAATGTAATAATAATTATATGAAAAAGAAAAACGAAGATAATAAATTAGAACAACTTGTTTCGCTAGCTAAACGAAGAGGATTTATTTTTCCTTCTTCAGATATATATAGTGGCTTTACCGCTGTCTATGACTATGGACCATACGGAGTTGAATTAGTTAATAATATTAAAAAGGAATGGTGGAAAGAAATGGTGCAGTTAAGAGATGATATTGTTGGTCTAGATTCAGCTATTTTTATGAATCCAAAAGTTTGGGAAGCTAGTGGCCATGTTAAAGGGTTTTCTGATCCCCTTACTGAGTGTAAAAAATGTCATAGTCGTTTACGTTTAGACTCTTTATTAGAAGAAGCTGGTGTATTTGCTGATGAGAAAATGAGTGAAGATGAAATTAATGAAATATTTGGAAAGAATAAAGATAAAGTTAAGTGTTCAATCTGTGGCGAACAGAATTTTACTCCCGCTAAAAAGTTTAATCTTTTGGTTCATTCAAATTTAGGAAACTTTACCAGTGACTGGTCTAAAGAACCAACCTATCTCCGTGGAGAAACATGTCAAGGAATTTATGTTAACTATAAAAACATAGTTGATACTACTAGAGTGAAGATTCCTTTCGGAGTTGCCCAAATTGGTAAAGCTTTTCGTAACGAAATTACTGCTCGTCAATTTGTTTTCCGCACTCGTGAATTTGAGCAAATGGAGATGCAATATTTTGTTGAACCTAAAGATGAGATGAAAATCTATGAAGAGTGGAAAAAAATCAGATTTAAATTTTATCTAGATTTAGGGATTGATAAGAAGAATTTGAAGTGGCATAAGCATGAGAATTTAGTTTTCTATGCTAAAGAGGCCTATGACATTGAATATAATTTTCCTTTCGGCTTCAAAGAGCTAGAAGGTATTCATGCTCGAGGTAATTATGATTTAAGTCAACATCAAAAACATTCTGGTGAAGATTTAAGTTATCTTGATCCCAAGACTAATAAGAAATTCACTCCTCATGTAGTGGAAACTTCAGGTGGAGTCGGGCGAACATTTTTAGCTATTCTTAATGAAGCCTATTGTGAAGAAAAGGCAGATAATGAAACTAGGGTTGTTCTTAAATTTTTGCCAAAGCTAGCGCCAATTAAGATCGCTGTTTTCCCATTATTAAAGAACAAGCCTAAGCTAGTAAAAAAAGCTAAAGAGATATTTGATTCTCTCAAACTAGATTATAATTGTGAATTTGATGACAATGGTAATATTGGTAAACGCTATCGTCGTCAGGATGAAATTGGTACTCCATATTGTTTGACAATTGATTTTGATAGTTTAGAAAATAATGATGTCACTGTTCGTGATCGTGATAGCATGAAACAAGAACGAATAAAAATTTCTGACTTAAAAGATTTTTTCCAAGCGAAGTTATAGAAGCTACTAAAAATAAATTATATAAAAAATTCCTTCTC
>CAYXNV010000002.1:73145-90508 GCA_964466835.1 uncultured Gammaproteobacteria bacterium | reverse complement strand
CAAAATATGCTTTGATGAAAAACTTTTTTATTTTATTCATAAATTCTTTAAAATTATATAAAAATTATATCATATTAGACATTCTTTGGAAAATAAAAAACGAGATTTACACTCGTCTTTTCTTTGCTCAACACCGTGAACAACGTTAGAACCATTATCCTGAACAGTAAAGATTACATTTATATTCCAGACTTGAGGGAATACGCAACGGTTTAGTTTTACCCCACCCCGCGTTACACTATTGTTTTTCGACAATATCTTTTATTACCCCTGTTTTTTCTTCAAAGTCAATTCCTTTCTCTTTTAAAGCATCTTTCATTTTCTCGCCAAAATTGGAACTGATTACTTTTCCTACATTTTTATCCGCCATAACTTTGGCTATTGCCAAGCCAACACCGCCGCCTCCCACACTAAATACATTTTTCCAAGCTTCTACAAGCTCACCGTTTTCAAAAATCAAATAATACGGAGCTCTGCCCGCTTGAGGGCTAACTTCCGAATTGGGATCTTGCCCCAATGATGCAATTGCAATTTTCATAAAGATAAAATTAATTATTAGTAAATTTGGCCACAAAATAGCCGTTTATTAAAGAAAATATAATCATAAAACATGTTGTAACCAACAGAAAAGGTAATCCAAAATAATATATAATCATGGGCATAAGCGGTATTTTTACAGCACGATTATAAAGGAAAATGGCAATTAAAGAGTTTTTAAGTCCTTTTTCTTTTAATTCACTTAAAAGCGGATACCACATATAAATAGGGCCGCTTGATAATATTCCCAAAACAATTGCAGCTAAATATTGTATTGGCCCTGATTTTCGAATAAGTAATTTATTTGCTTTTTTATTGGTAAGCCAAATATTTGCCAGAAATGTTAGAACAAAAACTATAATCAAAATCGGAATAACCTCTATTGCCACATTTTTGGCGTACAAAATACTGTTTAAAAACAAATTTTTATTTAAAAATAAAGTAAACAAATATAAAAACAATATTGATATTAAGAAAATCCAATTACCGCCGATTTTAACCATTATTTTTTTAATCATAAAAATTGCAAAATTAGTACAGTCAAAATAGAGATAATAATTGCTGAGAAAAAACTGATAATATTTCTTGTTAATGCGAACCTTTTTCCCAAAAGCAAAGCTTCTGCGGGAAATTGCACTACACCTACAGTTACCCAACTGATTATAAAAGCGGTTACAGCGACAAGACCAACATTTTGCTTTAACAATTCTATTCCGATAACATAACTGTTTATGGGATTACCGGCCGCTATACTGCCAACCAAAGAAGCCAAAAAAGAATCAATAATGTTATTGCCGGTAAAAATTTTATTATAAAAAGAAGTTGGAATGGCGGTTATTACCCAAGTGATTAACAAGATTACTCCAATCAACACAGGTAGAGTGCTTTTTATATTATTTAACGTGTTTTTTAAAGCTGTATTATATTTTTTGGTCATAAATTGAAGGCGGACAATATAAAATTTTATCCCGCGTACACTATTGTTTACACTGGCAGTATTATAAAAGCATTGTTAAACCGATTGATGTAGTTAAACAGCCCGATTACCGAAACCACTTCCACCAATTCAGCTTCGGATAATTTATCTTTCAACTTATCCATTATTTCCGGATTATCAAGATGACCATCCTCGGTTACGTCTTTTACAAGTTCCAATATTTCTTTTTCCCCCTCTTTTAGATTTTTCATTTCTTTTATATCAGACAATAAGTCATCGGTTGCTCCCATTTTTTTCAACATACTTACAGTAACGGAAACGCAAAATTCGCATTTCAATGTTTCCGAAACAACATAAGCGATTTTCCACTTTAAGTACGGCTCAAGTTCTCCAGTGTTCATCACGGTTTTAAACAGTTCGGTAAATTCTTTTAAAATTTCCGGCTTGTGCGCCATAACTTTTACCCATTCGGGCACACTGCCGGCTTGCTCTTCAAAATCCGAATAGATTTTTTGAGCGATTTCATTGGTTTGATCTTTATCAAGAGATTTGATGATTGCCATATTGTTTAGCTGTTATGATTAATATTTTTAATAATTACTTGTTTTTTAAGTCTGGCTTTAAAGAATATTCTGATTTTCATAATCAGAATCGGCAAAAACATAATCAGATAATTGATTATACCGTCCACCGCACCGCCGCATTTGTTACCGCAAAACATGCACATATGCTTTCCAAAATATAATGATAATTACAGCATGCCCAGCCATAAGGCCACGGACATACCGATTCCCAATAATAGAATAATTATACCTGCTATCAGATGCAGGACTTTTAATTTTTTCTGTCGCCACTCTTCGGCTTTTTCGGTTGTCGTAAATCCGAAATAAACCGCCAGAGTAATCAAAATCATCGGTAGAACGAAAATGAAGTTGTAGAGCAACAGCAAAAACAATGCGTAGGTTTTTGTGGCCGCTTTGGCAAGCATTCCCAGAATTACAATATAAGGCCCTGAAGTGCATGGCAGTAAGAACAAACTTACCACAAATCCGATCAGAAAGGCTCCCGGAATCGAAGTTACCCCTTTAATCAATGCTTTTAATTTTGGTCGCCATGACATGGGAACTTCCATGACAAACCATTTTCCGTACCACAAATAATCCTTCAAATTAAACAATCCGATTATTATGGCCAGAATCGCCACAACGATATAAAAACCATGAGTTAGCCCTGAGGCTTGAATGGCTGAAAACAAACCGATCCCCATCAAGAAATAAGATATGTATATCGAAGTTGTAAAAGCCAGTCCTGCGAATAAGGCTCTTTTTTTGATTCCCGCACCCAATACCGCGGTTAATAAAATTACCAAAACCGCAAAAGCACAAGGATTAATCGCATCCACTGCAGCCGCGGCCAAAACTGCCGGTATGGTCAAAGCTTTTATCATAGCGGTTTTTTCAGGTGTTTGAGTTGGCGAGCTTTCACCGATTATTTCCAAATTTTCTTCTTTGTCATTACCGTTATTCAATTTTTCCAAAGGAGATACGCATTTATCCGCTATACACCTTTGAATTTCATTTTCCAACGATCTTCCGATGGCATTGGAAAAACCAACAATGGTTTTACTGTCGATAAAGACAGTTGGCACTCCGCTTATTTCAGTTTCGAAAGCGTCAGCCATTTCCTGAAACAATTCCCGATTTTCGGCGTTTGAATAGGTTTCTTTATCCAATACATTCAATGTCGGATATTTTTCCCGCATTTCCTCTAAAAATAATGACATTTTTGAACAATGCGGACATCCTTGTCCGTAGAAAAAATACAAATCAACTTGATTGTTTCCCTGCGCAAATACGGGAGTTGCGGAAAAAAATAATAAAGCCAATCCTAATAATAGAAATAGTTTTTTCATATTACTTGATTATTTTAATGGCCTTACCCTCTATTAAGGCCTGTGTAATTTTTTTGTAAGCCGAAGATAATATTCTTTGAAAAGTGCTTGTCGATGTTTCCATTTTTTTGGCACATTCGGCCTGATCAAGCTCCTTTATGTTTTTCAACCGCAAAGCTTCCACTTCCTCAGTGGTTAATTCAATTTGTTCAAGCATTCTCATCGGTACTCCTTGAGGCTTGAAGAAAGTTATATTGGGGTCAAATTTAACTCTTCGACATGATCTTGGTCTTGGCATAAATCTTGAAAATATGTGATAAATGTGATAATTTTGGATAAAAGAAGGTCCCTCAGCTCTTCTCATCCCTGAAAAGAGCCGAGATTTCAGCCTTCTTTTTAATTTTGATCCTTTTCAAGGCCATCGAGTTCAGCTTTGACATCGGCAAGGTCTTGTTCCAGCATTTTAGCTTCGTCCTCCAAAGCTTGCTTTCTGTCTTTGGCCGTTGCATTCCAGCCGGGCCAAAAACGACACATGCCTCTGCCGAACCAACCGCGACCCGAGCCTTGACGCAGGCCCATGCCTCGGCCAAACCCTCTGCCTTGAGCCTGTCCGCCACCGCAAGGGCCTAGGCCTCTTCCGGTCATCGGACCCGCTCCCATAGGACCGGTACCATTTTGTTGTGGCATATTATTGGGGGTTAAAAATTTGTAAATGATAGTTCGACCAGACTATCTATTTTGAGTATATACCCATAACAAAATAGAGTCAAGGGGGTTGGAAAAAACGTTAATTTATCATAAAAATAAGACTGATTAACGTTTTTCAAGAGAGACTGAAGTTTGCGGTCTTTTTTATTTTCCGCAAAAATTGACAATGCAATAATGAATTTATATACTAAAGTTATAGTATATAAGCCTTTATAAATCTACTATTATGAATAACCCCAAAAAAGAACTGGCCACTGTAAGCAGAAAAGTCAGAAAATATCGCTTAGAAAAAGGACTTTCTCAAGATAGATTAGCTAAAATGGCTGATGTGGCTTTTCATACAATAGTGAAATTGGAAAGCGGAGATACATCCAATCCAATGGCCGATACTCTCAAGAGTATTGCCGACGCTCTGGAAGTGAGCGTAGATGACTTACTTAACGAATAAATATGCCTAAAAAATCACAACAACTGGTTATTTATCAAGGAAAAAGCGGAGCTATCGAGTTTCGTGGTGATTTTGATAAAGAGACTGTTTGGGCGACTCAGGCAGACTTATGCGCTTTATATGGCAAAGATCAGTCCGTAATTTCTCGACATATAAAAAATATTTTCAAAGATAAAGAGGTTGATCAAAAAAGCAATATGCAAAAAATGCATATTGCAAATTCAGATAAGCCCGTAGCATTATACAATCTGGACATTATTTTAGCGGTTGGATACCGAACAAACTCATCAAGAGCCATAGAATTTAGGAAGTGGGCTACCAAAGTGCTAAAACAGCACCTTCTCGAAGGCTATACAATCAACAAAAAACGGATTGGACAAAATTACGAGAGATTTATGCAGGCCGTGGCCGATGTTAAAGCCCTGCTCCCTGCTGGCAACAGAGTTACAACCGAGGACGTTTTGGAGCTAATCAATGCGTTTGCGGGCACATGGTTTTCATTGGACGCCTATGATACCGACTCTTTTCCAAAAACAGGCTCAACCAAGAAGAAAATGATTTTTACCGCGAATGAATTATCAGAGGCTTTGCAGGAATTGAAACAGGATTTGATCGTCAAAAAGCAAGCGACCGAACTCTTTGGCCAAGAACGAAGCAAGGATACTGTTGAAGGTATTATCGGCAACATATTTCAGAGTGCGTTTGGCAAGGATGTGTATCCGAGCGCAGAGAAAAAGGCCGCTCACTTGCTGTATTTTATGATCAAAAATCATCCGTTTACAGACGGAAATAAACGCAGTGGCGCATTTGCTTTTGTTTGGTTTTTACGAAAAGCAGGATTGCTTCGTGCCAGCTTAACCCCCGAAGCTTTGACCGCTTTAACCCTGCTGATTGCAGAAAGTAACCCGAAGGATAAGGAAAAAATGGTCGGGCTGGTTTTACTTTTATTAAAGAAATAACTTTTATCAATATGAAAAATACGAAAATGGACGGCAAATCAATAAATCCACAGGAAGAACTCTTGGAATTACTCAAGCAAAAATTTCCAGAAGTTTTTTCGGAAGGATTCGTGGATTGCCAAAAGCTTAAGCAGACTTTGGGCGAGGATGTTGATTTGGAAAACGAACGGTATGGCATGACTTGGGCGGGAAAAAACAACTGTTTTCGAGTTATTCAAGAGCCAACCACAGCCACTCTAAAACCTACACGCGATGAATCGGTTGATTTTGATAAAACTGAGAACCTATTTATCGAAGGCGACAACCTTGAGATACTCAAGATTTTGCAGAAGCCGTACTACGGTAAGGTGAAAATGATTTATATAGACCCTCCGTACAATACTGGTGGTGATTTTATTTACAATGACAACTTCAGGCAGGATAAGGCTGAGTATGATGAAAAAGCAGGGATAAAAGATGGTAATGGAGACCTTAGAGGTGACGGTTTAATGAAAAATACTAAGGACAGAGGTCACTACCATTCAGACTGGCTTAATATGATGTATCCTCGTTTATTTTTAGCTCGCAATTTACTTAGGCAAGATGGTGTTATTTTTGTGAGTATTGATGATAATGAAGTTAAAAATCTTAGGATGGTTATGGATGAGATATTTGGTGAAGATAATTTTGAGGGGCATATTCACTGGAGAAGAAGACACAACCAACCTAATGATCCCAAAAAACTCGTAGCTTTAGTTGCGGAACATATTTTAGTTTATGCGAAGAATAAAGAAGTATTAAAAAAATCGGGGGTTGGGAAATTAGAGTTAACTGGAAAATTTTCAAACCCTGATAATGATGAACGGGGTGTATGGAATTCAAAACCATGGAAAGTTGGCTCAAATCAAACAGGTTCGAGATATAAAATCACCTTACCAAATGGTGAGATAGCCGACGAAGAATGGATGGGAGATAAATCTACATTCAACACCTTGCTCAAGGATAATCGTATTTATTTTCCAAAAAACGGAGGAGGATTACCTAGAAAAAAGATTTTTAAATCAGAGAGAGAAACAGAAGGTCAATCTGCAACCAATTGGTTTGAACATAGTTTGTTTGGACATAATCAAGAAGCAAGCATGGAATGTGCTGAGTTGTTTGATGGGAATAAAAATATTTTTGATAATCCTAAGCCTATTAAACTACTTAAAAAGCTAACTATGCTAGGGAATGTAAGTGATGGTGAATTGATTCTTGATTTTTTTGCAGGCTCAGGAACGACCGCTCATGCAGTTATGGCTCTCAATGCAGAAGATGGTGGTGCTAGGAAATTCATTCAAGTACAACTCCCAGAGCTTTGCGATGAAAAAAGTGAAGCTTGTAAAGCTGGATACAAAACTATTGCCGATATTTCCAAAGAAAGAATCCGCAGAGCTGGTAAGAAGATAAAAGATGAAAAAGAAAAACAGCTTAATCTTGATGGGGGCAAGCTCGATACAGGCTTCAAAGTATTTAAACTCGATGACAGTAACTTCAAGATTTGGAGGACTGATGTGAAAGACGAGAAGGCCTTAATTGAGCAAATGAATATTTTTGTAGATAACGTGAAAGAAGAAAGCACTCAAGATAACATCTTATACGAGCTGATTCTTAAGAGCGGTCTAAACCTAAATGTTGATATTGCAAAGAAGGAAGCGGATAAAAAGACGTATTTCCTAGTAGATGAAGGAAAACTCGTCATTTGTTTGGAAAACAAAATCACTCAGGCGTTGATTGACGCTATCCTTGCAGATAAGCCCGAGAAAATAATTTGTCTGGATAAAGCCTTTGGAGGCAACGACCAGCTCAAAACAAACACACTCTTGCAGGTGGAATCTGCGAAGATTGATTTTAAAGTAATCTAAGCTATGAAAAAATCTACTAAAAAATTGTCGGATAAGGCAATCAAAGAAACCTATAAAAAGCTAGGTTTAGAAAAAAAGAGCGAACAAGACGGTGTTCGAGAGTGGATTGACAAAAGTGTGGATTCAGAAAAGCAAGAAAAAGAGAAACCGTTATGGATAATATCCGACGATACAACATCATTTATTAACTTTAATAACAATTATGGCGAACTGGAAACAAATTCTTGATGAAGTCAAGGAGCAAGGTAGCACCTACGACATATTGAGACGCAAATATCTTGGCAAACTACAAAAAGTAACTGGCAGAAATGTTATTGCATATTATAGCGGCTGGCTTCAAAAAAAAGCACCAGAGTTACAAACAGAGCTTGGAATCAATGACAACGACAAAAATGGCTTTATGACAGCAATTCATAAGTTAGATTGTTCAAAAGGACTCGACTTAATTCTACATACTCCTGGTGGTGAGATAGCGGCAACAGAATCTATTATCGAATACCTGCATAGCAAATTTGATGATATGAGAGTAATTGTCCCTCAATTAGCAATGTCAGGGGGAACAATGATTGCTTGTGCTTCAAATAGAATTCTTATGGGAAAACATTCAAGTTTGGGGCCTATCGACCCATTAAGAAATGGATTACCAGCACATGGGATTTTAGAGGAGTTTCAACAGGCACATGAAGAAATAAAGCGTGATAATAGCAAAATTGCAGTCTGGCAACCCATAATTGGAAAATATCCCCCTACTTTGATTGGTGAATGTCAGAAAGCCGTTGAGTGGTCTGAGAAAATTGCTACAAAATGCCTTGAGGAAAGAATGTTTGCGGGCGATAAAGACAAAAAGACTAAGACAAAAAAGATAATCGAGGAACTTGCAAGTCACTCGATTACACTATCTCATTCACGACATTTATCAGCTCAGAAATGTAAAGACTTAGGGCTTATCATAGAAGACCTTGAAACAGACCAAAAATTACAAGACGCTGTTTTAACAGTACATCACATATTTATGCAAACACTAACAGCAACACCAGCTTTCAAGATAATTGAAAATCATAACGGTATTGCATTTATTCAAACCACACAAACAATCATTTTGTCTAAATAAATAAAATATGAAACTACAATTTGACGCAACACAGGAATACCAATTGGAAGCCATTAAGGCTATTACCGACCTATTTAAGGGGCAACCCCTGAATAAGGGTGATTTTGAAATGGAAGTTGCGTCGCCAGAGAATCAGTTGCAGTTTGGTAATGAGTTTGTGGTTGGCAATAACTTCGTACTGCAAGATGAAACAATGCTCAAGAACCTGCAAGCAGTACAGAAGCAACACAGTATTGAAGAATCAAAGGAATTGGATGGCAAACATTTTACGATAGAAATGGAAACTGGTACAGGTAAAACCTACGTTTATTTGCGAACCATTCACGAACTCCATAAAAACCATGGATTCAAAAAATTTGTAATAGTAGTACCGAGTATTGCGATCAAAGAAGGGGTGGTCAAAAACCTAAAAATTACTCAAGAACACTTCGACATGCTTTACGAAAACCCAGAGATGGACTTCTATGTTTACGACCCTAAAAAACGAGGACAACTCAGAAATTTTGCCACTACCAATGCTTTGCAGGTACTCGTCATTAATATCGATTCCTTTGCAAAGTTCAGCGAAGACAAAAAAGGGCAAAATATCATTTATCAGGAAAGTGATTGGGGAATTCCTATCGAATACATACAGGGCGTAAAGCCAATTGTGATAGTTGATGAGCCTCAAAACATGGAAACGGATATCCGAAAACGCGCCATTGAGAATCTCAATCCTCTGTGTACTCTGCGCTACTCCGCAACTCACAAATATCATTACAACCTTGTTTACAAGCTAGACCCAGTAAATGCTTATGACTTAGGACTGGTAAAAAAGATTGAAGTAGACTCTGTTTTATCAGAAGACGCATATAATGACGCATACATACAGGTAAAATCAGTTCAAAGTAAGAAGACTTCGGTTACAGCAAAGGTTATCATTGATAAAAGCGATGACTATGGATTGCAAAAGAAAGAAATCACACTCAGTGTCGGGGACGATATATTTGATATTTCAGGCAAGCGGGAAATATACAAAGATGGCTACATAGTTAATGAACTGGACGTTGATAATCAAAGTATTACATTCAGCAACGGTAAAACAATGTATGCGGGTGAGACTACTGGCGGGCTGACTGACGAGATCATGAAATTTCAGATTAAGAAAACCGTACAAAATCATTTTGAGAAGGAAAAACGGTTACAAGACAAAGGAATCAAGGTGCTTTCACTGTTTTTCATCGACAAGGTAGCAAACTATCGGGATTATATGGACGGGAAAGTCCTCAAAGGCAAGTTTGCCGAATGGTTTGAGGAAGTGTTTCAAGAAATATCACGAAATCCAATGTACAAAGGCCTTATCCCCCACGAGGTAGAAAAGGTGCATAATGGCTATTTTTCACAGGATAAAAAAGGAATACTCAAAGACACAAAAGGAAACACTCAGGCTGACGATGATACCTATGCTTTGATAATGAAAGACAAAGAGAAGCTTTTATCAATGGAAGAGCCTCTGAGATTCATTTTTTCACATTCCGCACTCCGCGAAGGTTGGGACAATCCAAACGTGTTTCAAATCTGCACATTAAACGAATCCCGTTCAGAAATTAAGAAACGTCAGGAAATAGGACGTGGTTTGCGTTTACCTGTTAATCAAGAAGGTGTACGAGTTTTTGACGATAACGTAAATATCCTCACGGTTACAGCCAATGAAAGCTACGAAGATTTTGCCAGAACATTGCAGACTGAAATCGAGCAAGATTGTGGCGTCGACTTCAAAGGACGTGTGAAGGATAAAAATAAACGAACTACCGTAAAACTCAAGAAAGGCTACCAGCTTGATGAGAACTTCAAAGATCTATGGGAAAAAATCAAGCATAAAACCAGATATCAAGTTTACTACGACACGGAAAATTTAATACAAAAAACAGCTGATGAATTAAAGGAAATCGCCATCACCACTCCTAAGATTATGAGCCTAAAAGCCCGTCTTAATATCACCAGAGAAGGTGTGGATACAGGATTATCAAGTGTAAGAGAAAAACGAGTGGAAGTTCAAATGACAAATATTCCAGATATTTTGGGATATATTCAGGGCAAGACAAGACTCACAAAGAATACAATCCTTAAAATGATTGAAGCTTCAGGCAAAATATCAGATATTTTTAAGAACCCTCAGCAGTTTATGGATCTAGCTTCAAGCCGTATCAATACTATTCTCGGCAAGATGATGGTCGATGGTATTAAATACCAAAAGATTGCAGGCAAATTGTGGGAGATGAGAGAGTTTGAGAATGAAGAGCTTGAAGGATATTTCGATAGCATGTTTAAGGTGAATAACCCAGATAAAACACTTTATGATTACGTGGTATGTGATTCCCAGATTGAAAACCAGTTTGCCAAAGACCTTGAAGCTAATGAAGACGTAAAATTTTATATAAAGCTCCCTTATTGGTTCAAAATTGAGACGCCTATAGGTTCATACAATCCAGACTGGGCAGTAGTTTTTGAGACTGATAAACGTGTTTACTTTGTTGCTGAAAGCAAAGGCACAACAAAGCTTGAAGAATTGCGAGAAGCTGAACGCATGAAGATCAAGTGCGGTTCAAAGCATTTTGAGGAATTTGCTGATGTTGAGTTCAAAGCACCAGTGAGCAAGGTGAGCGAAATGATAACCTAAAATCTATGTCCGAATACTACACAGCCCAACGAACCCGAAACCTCTACGATCCAAACGATGATAAACCGTTTAAGCTCAGTCGTTCAAAAATTGACTTGTTCATGCAATGTCCGCGTTGTTTTTATTTAGACCGAAAATTGGGAGTTGGTCGCCCTCCTGGTTTTCCATTTGCCCTAAATTCAGCCGTTGACGCGCTTTTAAAGCAAGAGTTTGATATTCATCGAGCAAAAGGAACCAAACACCCACTAATCGAGAAATACGGCGTTGACGCGAAACCTGTGCCACATGATGACCTTGATAAATGGCGACATAACTTTACTGGCGTTCAATTTCACCATAAACCGACGAATTTCCTCATCTATGGGGCAATTGATGACCTATGGCAGAACCCCAAAGATGAATTCATCGTCGTTGACTACAAAGCAACAGCCAAAAGCGAAGATATAACCGAACTGGATAAATCATGGCACGAAGGATACAAGCGACAAATGGAAGTGTATCAATGGCTTTTGCGAAAGAACGGCTACAAAGTCTCGGATACGGGATATTTTGTTTACTGCAACGGCAAGGCAGATAAAGAGGCCTTTGACGGAAAATTGGAGTTTGATGTAACCCTGATCCCCCATAAAGGCGATGATAGCTGGGTGGAAAAGACCATCAAAAAAATCCATAAATGCCTGAAAAGCGACAAAATTCCAAAAGCCGACTCCGACTGCGATTATTGCGCTTACAGGGAGGCTGTGAATAATCATCTGTTGTGATTGTTTGCAATACCTACAATTTTTGTTACAATGAGAATGTAAAAGCTTAAATTTATATAAGCAAGAGTCTCAAAGACCTGCGTTCCGCATTTTTTTTGCGGGGCGACGCAGGTCTTTTTTTGTGTTTAAAAACACAATCTCTCACTTAAAAAATTAACCCAAATTATATGACCCGAAACACCTACGTCCCTTTGGACGACACCAAAAACTATTTTTACAGCCACGACATCGGTTTGGTGGCTTATTTGCTTTGCCTTGATTTTGAATTGGTCGGCTTGGACAAAGCGGTTCGCAACAAAGTGCAGTTCATTTTGAAAAAAGAGCCGAATATCGAAGCCGAAATCAAGAAATACTGGGACTTCAAATCAAGCGTGGACGCGCAAAGCTATTTTAACCAAATTAAACGGCTGAAAAACCAGATTTTCAGTTCTTAATTCACCTTATGCTGTCGGATGAGCAAATAACAAAATTTCAGGCTCTCTACAAAAATCGTTTCGGCAAAGAAATCAGCCGAAAGGAAGCCTATGAGCAAGGTGCGAAACTCATCCGACTTGTTGAGTTGATTTATAAACCCATAACCGAGAAAGACTATCGCTTACTACAAAAGCGACGGCAAGAGACAGGCACATAAAACATATCAATAACCAAACATTATATGACCCAAAATCTTAAAACCATCAGCCCCCGAGAATACCTTGACCGCCAAGGTATCGCGTATCGGGAAAACGGTCAGGAATTGATCACTCATTGCCTGTTCAATGACTGCGACCAAGACAGCAAAGGCAATGAATCCCATTTGTACATCAGTTCGCAAACAGGACAATTTGAATGCAAGAAATGCGGAGAGCGAGGCAATCTTATAACGCTTGCCCGACATTTCGGCGATGATTGGCAAGATATCGCACTGAATTCCAAAAGTTCGAAGCCCGTTTCAAAGAATAAGGCAAAATTTGACGCGTGTGCGATTGAAAAATGCCATCTGGCACTTACTGACGATATTCGATCGTATCTCAAAAACAGGGGCATTTGTGAGGCCGTTGTGGACGAATGTAAACTGGGCTGGGGCAGATTTTACGGCAAATACTGGATTACCATCCCGATTAAGGGTATTCACGGTGAATATAAATTTTTCAAACTCAGACAAGACCCGAACGAGGGTAACGAAAAAATCACTTATCCCAAAGGCATTGAAGCCCAGCTTTACGATTGGGAGAGTTTAAACAACGATGACGACAAACTGGTTATCTGCGAGGGCGAGCTGGATAGACTGGCCTTGCTTTCCCATAACATCAATGCCGTTACCTCAACGCACGGAGCCATGACTTTCAAAAAGGAATGGTGCGATAAAATCCCCAATGATAAGAAAATTTACATCTGCTTTGATAATGACGAAACGGGACAAAAAGGAGCCGAGCGTGTGGCCAAATTACTTCACAACAACAAACGGGAAATTTACATCACCACTTTACCGACCCAAGTCGGATATCACGGAGATATTACCGACTATTTAACCAAACTTAAAGGTGATCCAGAAAACCTGTTTACCAAGTATGCCAAGCCTTATCCTCCCAAGATTGACTCTTCAAAGTTTAAACCGCTAAGTACCGAAGACTTGACCCAAATTCTCGGCCTGACCATCAAACAAGACGAAGAAAACAAAATCGTCACTTTTTTGTGCGAGCTTTCGGCATATACGGAGAACGCGCAATTCAATATCAGCTACAACGCTCCATCTTCCACGGGTAAAAGCTATATCCCAACTGAAATTGCCCGACTCTTCCCTCAAGAAGACGTGCTCGAGCTGGCTTATTGCAGTCCGACCGCCTTTTTTCATGACGTGGGAGAATATGACAAGCAAATGAAAGGTTATCTGGTGGATTTATCCCGCAAGATTTTAATATTCCTCGACCAGCCTCACAATGAACTGCTAGCAAGACTGAGGCCACTGCTTTCGCACGACAAAAAACAAATCATGCTCAAGATCACGGACAAATCGCAAAAGTTCGGCCTGAAAACCAAGAACGTTTTGCTTAAAGGTTACCCGTCCGTGATTTTTTGTACCGCGGGACTCAGAATCGACGAACAGGAAGCTACCCGTTTTTTACTGTTAAGTCCCGAGATCAACCAAGAGAAAATCAGACAAGGCATTTTGGAAAGCGTCAGGAAAGAAGCTGATTGCCAGACTTATCGGGATTATTTGGAGGACAATCCCGAACGCAAACTACTTAAAGAGCGAATCAAAGCAATCAAACAGGAAAACATCACGGAGATAAAAATTGCTGGCTATCAGACAGTGATCGACCGCTTTTTGAAACAAAACAAATTGCTCAAACCAAGACATCAACGGGACATCAAAAGACTGGTCTCACTCATCAAATCATTCGCCTTAATCAATCTTTGGTGGCGAGAACGAGACGGAACCGTGATCACGGCCAATAATGAAGATATACAGCAAGCCTTTGCGGTTTGGGAGACAATATCGGTCAGCCAAGAACTCAACTTACCGCCTTACATTTACAAACTTTATCAGGAAGTGATTTTGCAAGCGTGGAAGGATAAAAGACAGCTACAACCAAAAGAAATGAAATGCGGACTGGAGCGACAGGAAGTTTTGCAAAAGCATTTTGACGTGTACGGCCGAATGCTTGATACCAGTCAGTTAAGACAGCAAATCCTGCCCATGCTGGAAACCGCGGGATTGATCGTGCAAGAACAAGACCCGAACGATAAACGCAAAATGCTCATTTACCCGACTTTGGCCATAAGTGAAAACAATAGTGTAATCAGGGGTGGGGTAAAAAATAAATCCGATAACGGTCCGAATGAATCCGATTTGGAGTAATGAAACGAATTCCCCTTATTTATAAGCAAAAACAACACTTTTACATAATTTACTTAAATCGAATCTCTAATGATTTCGGCTGATAACATCACTATCATGACCAGAAAAATAGCGGAAACAAGCAATCGCCTCAGCGCAACCTTTCTCAAAGAACATGGCTATCTGACTCAGGGAGCCTGCACAAAATACGGCGGAGTGAAATGGATACAAGGCAAATACGAAAACAATATGCGGTTTAATGTAAAAATTCATGACCCGAAAACCGAATCCGATAAAACCGACTACATCGAATTGATCTATACCGTAACCGACAATTGGACTGGTGAAAAGCACGATATGAAGTACAAAGTGCCTTTAACCACAACTCCCTGCAATTACGGAGGCAGACGTTACTGGTTTGTTTGCCCTTTAAAGAAAAACGGAAAATATTGCGGGCGTCGAGTGGGAGTTATTTACGGAGTTGAGAAATGGTTCGCATGTCGGCATTGCGCCAATGTGGCCTATCGCGCTCAATTTCAAGGCGGTAATTACCGCATGGGTTCATATGGAAAAGCGGACATTGATCAAGCTTTAAGCGAAGTTACCCGAAAATACTACAAAAACAAACTGACCAGAAAATACAAACGCTATTTGCGCATGCGGGAAAGCCTTGATTACGCTTGGGCGAAAATGGCCTCCAAATATGGATTTAAGTGATTAAAATTGGTATCGTTAACTTAAAGAAAGCCAAAAAACATGACCAAAAACATTACAACAATCAAATACTTTCTTTACGCCAGAAAGTCGTCGGAAAGCGAAGATCGGCAAGTTCAGTCCATTGACGACCAGATTAACCGTCTGAAAAAAATCGCCAATGATTTGGGGCTGGACATCAAAAAAGTTTATACCGAATCAAAGTCCGCCAAAAAACCGAATAACAGACCAGTATTCGATGAAATGATGGAAAGAATCGAAAACGGCGAAGCTGGCGGAATACTCTGCTGGCAGATTAACCGCTTATCCAGAAACCCGATCGATAGCGGAAAACTGAGCTGGCTTTTGCAAAAAGGCGTTTTGAAATCAATTCAAACAATCGATCGTCAGTATTTACCAGAAGATAACGTACTTCTTTTTAGTGTGGAAAGCGGAGTGGCCAATCAGTATATTCTTGATCTGAGTAAAAACACCAAACGAGGACTGCAAAGCAAACTGGAAAAAGGCTGGCTTAACGGGGTTGCCCCTCTCGGTTACCTTAATGACAAGGAAAACAAAATCATCATCAAAGACCCCGAACGATTTAATGTTGTCCGCAAAATGTGGGATTTAATGCTGACTGGCAATTACACTCCTCCCAAAATACTGGAAAAAGCCAATAACGAATGGGGATTCAGAACCAGAAAGTTCAAACGAATCGGCGATAATCCGTTATCAAGAAGCGCGATTTATAAAATATTCACCAGCCAGTTTTATGCGGGAATCATTGAAGTGAACGGCGTGGAATATGAGGGAAAGCACGAAAAGATGATCACTTTTGAAGAATTTGACCGAGTTCAGGCCTTACTGGGAAGAAAAGGCAAACCAAGACCGAAAACCCATCACTTTGCTTTTACTGGCTCGATCAGGTGCGGAGTTTGCGGGTGTTTGTATACTGCCGAGACCAAAAAGAAACATCTCAGAACTACTGGAGAGATCAAGGAATACACTTATTATCACTGCACCAGACGAACCACTAAAGTTAAATGCGACCAACGCAAAAACATCTCGGTTGATGATCTTGAACTCATGATTGAAAAAGAAATCGAAAAATACACCATTCTTCCAGAGTTTCTGGAGTGGGCACTTGAGGGGCTTAACAAAAAGAACGATACGGAAATAGAAGACCGTTCAAAGATTTACGAAATGCAACACAAGAATCTGGTCAAAACCCAGAAAGAGCTGGATGAGCTGACCAAAATGAGATATCGCCAACTTATTGACGATGATACTTTTATCAAAGAAAAGAATGACCTGAAAAAGAAAATCAACGAATGCAAAGAAAGTCTAAGGCAAACCGAAACCAGAGCCGAGAAATGGCTGGAACTGACCGAAAAAACTTTTAACTTTGCCACTTACGCCAGAACCGCATTTTTAAAAGCCGATCAAATGGGCAAACAAGGGTTAGAACTGAAAAAGGAAATTTTACTCGCTCTTGGGAAAACTCCCGTAATTAAGGACAAAACTTTATTCATCGAACCAAATGACTGGTTTGCAGAGATCTCAAAAGACTATCTGAAACTGGAGAAAGAATATCAAAGGTTAGAACCAACGAAAAACGGCATGAATAAAGCAAAAACAGAGGCTTTAACCTCTGTTCGTGCACAATGGCTCCCGGGGTCGGATTCGAACCGACGACCAATTGGTTACACTTATCCCTATGTTTCCATAAGGCGTGGACTATATCATCATCCTTCAAAAAGGATGCGAGGCGCTTCCCACTCTAAAAAATAGAGCAGTACTCCCTTTCGGGATAGTCTCTGAACCTTCCCTAATAAATTAGAGCTTGGCTGCTGATTACCATATTCTTTCGAATTTAGGCTTCCAGCAATTCACCTCGTTATTCGACCTCAATTACTTGAGGAAGCTGCGTAATATTTATGTGTTCACAGCCA
>CAYXNV010000002.1:0-73135 GCA_964466835.1 uncultured Gammaproteobacteria bacterium | reverse complement strand
ATTCGAACTTACGACCAACAGATTAACAGTCTGCTGCGCTACCGCTGCGCCACCCGGGAATAACGTATTTAGTTGTAAAAACAAATATTTCAAGTGAAATATTCACTAATATAATAACAGATTATGCTCTTATGTCAATATTACTGCCCTTTTTCGCGAAAATAGGCTTCAACATAATCATCTAATTCAAAAGGGCTTTCTCCATAACTGACAAAATTCTGCTCTGCTATTGTTAATGCCCTAAACCTAGCTAAATTCTCTGTTGCTCCAATTAAAGGCAATCGAGATATTTGTGATTTATGAGCTCTAATAGCTTTATTTTTTATCGCCAACCTTTTCTTATTATAACCAAAAATTAGATTAATTTCTTCCAATACATGTTGAGACCAAAGCCCTTCATAATACCATAGCTCTGGTCTTTTCTTTTGAGTCTTTAAAAAGTCAAGAACTAATTCTGTGCTAAGAGCATGAGTAGGGTGATTATCGCGATCATCAGGCAAAATAATAATATCTGGCTTTATTGCTTTAAATACCTTAGCAAATCTTTTTAAATCATTCTGCCAATATTTCTTGCCAAAGTCATAGAATTGAGAGTAGTTAAAGATAGTTTTTGTTTTTAGTATCCTGCTCTCATTCTTAGCTTCTTGTTCTCGACTAGCAGTTCTTTCTTTTGGAGTATTCCCTTTCATGCTAGCATGAGACCCATTGCTCATCACTACAGTTGTCACTTTATTATATTTAGTTAAACAACTAAGAATGGCCCCACAACTAACGGCAGAATCATCGTGATGAGGACTAACTACCAAGATCTTCTTGTTTTTAGGGACAATATTTTCAGTGAGAATCAGATCCTCAAACCAACCTTCTTTAGAAACTGAATATTTCTTCTTTAATTTAGAAGCAGCTTCTTTGTCAACGATAATTGTAACGTCAGGATGAGTTTGAAGAAAGCTGGCTGGACAATCTGAATTTATTGATCCTTCAATCATATCTCTAACCGCCTCAGCTTTATGTTTCCCGTTAGCCAACATTATAATTTTTTTAGCTCTAAGAATGTTGCTAATACCCATTGTCAAAGCATAGTGTGGCACTTCTGATTTATTATTGAAGAATCTAGAATTATCATTAATAGTTTGTTCGCTTAAAGCAATTCTTCTAGTTTTTGATTTGATGGAACTACCTGGTTCGTTAAAAGCAATATGACCATTACTACCTAAACCAAGTACTTGAAAATCAATCGGATATCTTTTTAATTTCGCTTCATATTCTTTAATCACTTTTTGATAATTACTATCATTTCCCGTCGGAATATAGATATGTTTTGGTTTATTGGGTAATTTACCAAAAAAATTATTCATCATGTAGTGACGATAGCCCTGGGGATGTTTTAAGGAAATACAATATTCATCAAGGTTAAAAGTAATAACTTGAGAAAAATTATAGGAAAACTCCTGACATCTTTTAATAATCTCTTGATATGTTCCCAAAGGAGTTGAACCAGTGGCCAAACCAAAAACTGAATCAGATTTAATTGCTAATTGATTCAGAAAATAATTGGCGGCTTTCTCCGACAATTTTTGATAATCATCACAAATGATAACTTTCATATATAAATAGGGTAAAAGATTTTAATAATCTTTTAATTTCTCTAAGCCTTTAAACTTCCTTATTTTCTCTAAAGCCTTGGATTCAATTTGACGAATACGTTCACGAGTAACTTCAAATTCCTGACCTACTTCTTCTAAAGTGTGAGCTACTCCATCAACTAAACCAAATCTCATTTCTAATATTTTTTGTTCTCGCGGTGATAGTTGGGAAATAATGCTTTTAACATAATCTCTGAGTAATTGTAGGGCAGCCGCTCGATCCGGGGTAACATTCTTTACATCTTCAATGAAATCTTCCAAGGTAGAGTCCTCTTCGTCATCACCAATGGTAGTTTCTAAAGAAATAGTATCTTGAGAAATTTTCATGATATATCTCACTTTTACTAAATCTTCGCCCATTTCAGCCGCAATCTCTTCAGCTAAAGGTTCTCGCCCCAATTCTTGAATAAGATTTCTTTGTACTTGTTGAAATTTATTAATCGTTTCCACCATATGAACTGGGATTCTAATCGTTCGTGATTGATCAGCTAAGGCTCTAGTAATAGCCTGACGAATCCACCAAGTAGCATAGGTAGAAAATTTATAGCCTTTACGATATTCAAATTTCTCCACCGCTCTAAATAGGCCAATATTACCTTCTTGAATTAAATCTAAAAGGCTCATGCCCTTGGCACCAGCAAACTTCTTAGCGATTGAAACTACTAAACGCAGATTGGCTTCAATGATTTTTCTTTCCGCTTCCTTGTCTCCCTTTTCCTTTCGCTTAGCTAATTCAACTTCTTCTTCTTGGGTGAGAAGTGGAACCTTGCCAATCTCTTTTAAATACATCTGAATAGAGTCAGCGCTTAGTTTTGATAAATCAACCGCGACTGATTCTTTGTCATCTTTTTTTTCTGTCATTTCTAAAATACGACCAGAATCTTCAGCGATTCTAATTCCACTCTTTTGTAATCTACCTAAAAAAAGATCATAATCATGAACATATTCCTCTACCTCAGGAAAAAGATATAACAATTCAGTTTCAGTAATAAAACCACGGGAATGACCTTTGGCAATTATTTTTTCAATCTGTTCTTCAGTGGGTTTAATTACTTCTTTGGCTACCACCTTTTTTCTTTTTTTAGGTTTAACTACTTTTTTCTTAACTGTTTTTTTAGGGGCAGGTTTCTTCTTGACCACCTTCTTTACTGTCTTTTTTTTGCTAATCTTAGCGGTTTTCTTTGAAACTCTCTTTTTGACTGTAGTTACCTTTTTTGTTTTCTTTGGCTGTTTTTTAGCCATAATATTAATTTAAATTTATCTCTTTTAATTGATCTGTTAGACTTTTTAACTCATCCATTAATGTTTTAACTTTTGTTTCACTGCCTTCTTTTTCAGCTTGAGCAATTTCTTTTTCTAATTTTTTCATTTTCTTCTGGCAGCCATATTTTTTCAAATCAACTAGAATAGTAATTATTTCTGTTTTCACTGAATTATTATCGTAATTATAGAAATCTTTTTCTCCTAGTAAAGTTAGGCGATCTAAAAATTCCTCACTATCATCTCCCTGCTCTTCTAAATAGAGACGAAAACTATCATAATCTAATGAAGTAAACTTATTATAATAGATAATTAGGTTCTTGTAAAACTGGATTTTTTCTTTGCCAACTATATATTCTGGCTCTAAATTATTAATACTATAATTGATAAAATCAGGAAATTTAACTAATAGAGCTAAGAGTAATTCTGATAGTTTTTCTTCTCGGCTAAGTTGTTCTCCTGCTGGAGATGAATCTAATTTAGTTTCAGTTTGTGACTTAACAGTATTCAAAGCTGTCTCTAGAGTTTCTCGAAGTAGATTCTCTTTAATATCCAAATTCTCTGCTGTTTTCTTCAACCAAAAATCTTGTTCAATCTTGTTATTCACTTTAGCTATCATTTCTAACATCTTCTTAGTCACCATTTGTTTATTATCTAAATCATCCAAATTTAAACCAGCTGTTATTTTTTCAAAATAATATTCTAGAATTGGCCTGGCAGTTTCAATTGCTTTTTTAAAATCGTCAGGGTTATTTTGTAAACATTCATCCGGATCTTTACCCGATGGCAGGATAATTACTTTTAGACTAAGTTCTTGAGCCAGGGCTTCTTTAATTCCTCGATCAGCTGCCATTTGGCCAGCATCATCCATATCAAATGATAAAGCTAGATTCTTAGAGAAACGTTTAATTAAAGTAACTTGATCAGTTGTGAGAGCAGTGCCTGATGAAGCTACTACATTGGTAAATCCATGTTGATGAGCAGAAATAGCATCCATTTGACCTTCAACTGC
Organism: uncultured Gammaproteobacteria bacterium; assembly: GCA_964466835.1. Lineage (GTDB taxonomy): Bacteria > Patescibacteriota > Patescibacteriia > Patescibacteriales > UBA12465 > UBA12465. Next base: position 69,217 of record CAYXNV010000002.1, on the reverse strand, counting down.
CACCGCCATATCTTCCTTTCTAATATTAGCCTTAGCTTTATTAAGAGCAAACAAAACCTTACTCTTATCATAAACCTTGGTCTGGGGACTATTAATATACTTCCCCATTTTCTCTGTTTTCTCTTTAGCTGGATTAATTCTAGCGGTAAAAGCAATCAGATTGCTATTAGCATCAAAGATTGGAAACATGACCCGATCACGAAAACGATCATAATAACCTCGTCCACCGTCTTTTTTTATAGTTAGACCAGCGGAAAAGATCTCTTCATCAGTATATTTATTCCCTTTTAAGGGTCTGGTCTTTAAAAATTTATATAAACTATCCCAAGAGTCAGGACTATATCCTAATTGCCAACTTTCAATTGTTTCTGCACTTAGTCCTCGCTTTTCTAAATATTTTAAAGCTACTTTACCAGCTGAGCTCTTTAGCATTTTGGCATAATATTTCCCAGCTAACTCTAAAATATCTAATAAGCGATTACGCTGGGAATAGCTTTCACGATTTTCATATTTTAGAACAACCCCGGCTTTAGGAGCTAATAATCTTAGAGTTTCAACAAAGTTTAAACCTTCTTTTTCCATTACAAAGGAAAATACGTCACCACCGCGACCACAACCAAAACAATGCCAAATTTGCTTTTCTGGAGAAATAACAAAAGACGGAGTCTTTTCATTATGAAAAGGACATAGAGCTTGGAAGTTAACTCCAACTGCTTTGACATTAACATAGCCTCGGATTACTTCCACAATATCAAGTTTTTGTTTAATTTCCTCTGATTGACTCATATTGATAAAAAATCTGGGGGTAATAAGTTTTTTAATCGCTCTCCTTCTCTTTCCACCACTTCACCGTCATATTCAGCGTTGTGGCGATTAGCACCAGCATAACCTGGCCTTTTTTGATCTAAATGTAAATTAAAAATAATTGTCTCTCCTGACTCTTCAATATATAGATGGAAACGGGGATAGAAGTCACGAGAAAAACGACGAGTATAACTATATTGATTGGTCTTCCGATCAAAAATCTGTCCATAGCCAGCCCGACGAATAAACTGCTCAGGCGTTCCTTCTAATTGTTTTTTGTTAACAATAATTTTCATTATCTTTTTTGAAAATAATAAATTTATAAACCATAAAGTTAATGAACCCTAGGAATAGATTAATTACTAACTGGGCTAATAGATACCAAACATGATATTCATTAACTAGCAAGTGCATGAAAAAACCATTAAGGTTTAGATTAATCAAGGCTGTTAGAAAATAAAGAACTAATTGACGGAAGGTTTGCTTTCTCTCTTTATTACGAAAAGTCCATAATTTCTGCAAAGAAAAACTAATTAAAAAAGCTAAAACAAAAGCAAAACTAGTGGAAAGAATAATTTCCCAACCTAATAGGCCATGAAAGACAAAGAGTAGAACTAGATTACTAACACCAGCGGTGCTACCAGCAATAAAAAATTTAATAATAGCTTTACGGCGGTTACAAAAATTATATATTTTAGGGAACTTTTTTGATAAAAAATTGCGAAACTTGAAATACCAATCATTAATAGGCATAGTTTAATTCTTCTTAATATTAATCCTTCCAATTATAACTATTCAAAGACCAATTTATCAGTCTTTTGCTTTCCCGAAAACGCTCGTTAAGACCATCACTGTTTAGAACTACTGAAATTAATTCTCGACCGTCTTCATTCTGAAAACGTCCCACAAAGCAATAACCAGCTCCATCAGTGTAACCGGTTTTTCCACCAATTACTTGGAAGGAATTTTTAGCTGAATCAAATAAAAGATAATCGGTAGATTCAACTCTTTTTTCTCGACCATTTATCGTTTTGAAAGTATAATCTTTTTTATTAATTATTTCTTTTATATCTGCTTGTTTCAAAGCAGTTCGAGCCAACCAAGCAACTTCACGAGCAGTAGAAATATTGTCATCACTCAAACCAGTGGGATCAACAAACTGAGTTTGACTTAAACCTAGGGCTTTAGCCTTTTCATTCATTTCTTTAACAAACTCTTCCTTGGTTAGATCGGTTGAATGAACTAAAGCGGTAGTAGCGCCATTATCAGAAGCAATTAGAGCAACATGGAATAAATCCTTTACCTTTACCTTCTCACCTAAGAATAAATGTAAACGACCACCATTAACTTGATCTTCTGGGGTGATTTTATAAACTTTTTCCCAGCCAGGATTATTATCTAAAAACACTAAAGCGGTCATTAACTTGGTGATGCTAGCAATTGGCTGAGGTTCATCAGCTTGTTTAGAATATAGGAAAACTCTATCTTGATCAGCCAATACTGTTCCCCTTTCAGCTGATAGCTCTATTGGCACTACATTTTCCCGCCAAGAGATAAGTTCTGAACTAGGATTAACAGCTACGACATCAAATTGCATAAACAATAGGGCGGATATTAAATTGGCAATTAAAGTCCAAATCATTTTATTATTCAACTAAATTAGTGTCACCATTTTCCAGTGCTTGCCCAATTGTTTCTAATTTATTTAATTTTTCATAATCAGTTAATTCAGAAATATCATTTATTCCCAAAAAACGAATAAAGTTATGGGTAACCGTATAATAATATTCATTTTTTGTTTTATCAAACTTCTCTTCAATTAGGCCACGTATTAATAAATTACGGATGATTAAACTACAATTTATTCCCCGAATTCTTTCCAATTCTAATTTAGAAACAGGTCCACGATAGGCAATAATGGTCAGGGCTTCAAGACTGGGTTGAGTTAATTCCCCACTGGTTTCATCTTTTAAAAATTCCTGCACTAAAGCTGAATTATCAGCTACGGTGGTAAGTTGATATTGACTATTATTTTTAATCAAAGCCAAACCACTATCCCTCTCTTGATAATCAATCATTAATTGTTTTAAAGCTTCTTCAACTTCTTTGGCTTTAGACTTAGTTAAGCTAGCTAAATCTTTAACTGATAAAGGTTTAATTGCGACAAATAGTAATGATTCTAATTGTGATTGTAAAGACATATTATGAATTGCGTGTTAGGTGGATTTCACTAAAAAGTCCTTCTTGCTCAAAAACTAATTCATGTTGCTTGGCTAGTTCTAGAATTGCTAGAAAACTAACTACAATCTCTGTTCGACTTTTAGCAGTTTCCACAAACTTGGAAAAACTAACTTTAATTTTATCTAATAACATTTTCTTTATTAAACTAATTTTTTCTTCAATATTAACTTTTGGTTCTAACTTTTCTTCTGGTAATTTTGGTTCAATTCTCTTTTCTAAATTGGTTAATAGCTTGAGAAACTCTTTTTTTAGAATATCAGTTGTTAGGTTAGTTGGTTCAGTAAAAACAGGCAGATTAAATTGGCTACGACGACTCTTAGTTAAAGGAGGCAGAAACATGAACTTCTTCTTTAAAATAGTTTCTTTTATCCCTTTACTAGCCATGACAAACTCTTTATACATCCTTAATTGCCTTTCTAAGTCATCAATCTCATCATCTTCATCGCCAGTATATAAATAGGGCAAAAGAGCCTTAGATTTAGCAAATAACAGCTTAGAAGCGACCAAAAGGAAGTCAGCCATCTCTTCGGGGTTAATATCATTCACTGACTTTATATATTCTATATATTGATCAGCAATTTTAGCCAAGGTAACTTCGGTAATATCCATTTCTTCTTGTTCAATTAAATTTAGAAGTAGCCCCAGGGGTCCAGAAAATTTTTCCGTAGTAAATTCTAACATAATTATTTATTAACTCTATTCCATAGATTACCAGCTAAACATTGATAGCCAGCCTCATGCCTCTTATCTTCTATCATTGAAATTGGACTATACCTATCATCAATATCATCCTTGTTGTTAGTTTTAAATTCGGTACAAAATTCAAAACTATTTTCATCTATTTTTTTATACTCAATTTCTAACCTAGTTACTGGGTTGATTAGAGCTTCTTCAGTTAAAATTAAATTACCTTCACTCCAAATCATCTCTAGATTATCAGGTAATTTATGATATTTACCATAATAACTATTGACTGCGCTTTCTAAACGATAGATATTATTAACCACTGTTTGATCAAGGCGAGCATCACGAGCTGCTCGAGGTGATTCCACAAAAAACCAAGCGGCAATAAAGGCAGCAGAAACTAAAATTAGAGAAACAATCAAAAATATTTTTGTTATTCCGTCCTTCTTAATCACAACCTCTTTCTTGATATTATATAAATAGAAAGAAAAGACTGCGGCGGCAATAATAAAGACTGTTAATGATTTAAAAACAAAACGACTAGTTAATTCACCAGAAAGAAAATTATTAATTACACCAATAAAAACGCCAAGGATAACAATGGCGGAAACTAAAATAATGAAATAAGTTAACCAGCGTCGCACCCCTGAATCTTTTGTTAGCTCTTCCTTGCGCAAACCTCTTTGGATAAAGTTAGAAGTTATGTAGAAAATTGGCGCGGAAATTAATAGAGCAGATATAGCAAATCTAAGTTGAGCATTATTATTGTTATAGTAATCACTTAAAACATCAGTAATTGTTCGATCAATAATACTAAAAACAATCATCCCCACTGATAGGGTCATAAATATTAAAGCCACCAAAGAAAAAAGATAATAAAATGCATATTTAGCATTGTGTTCATTTTTCATATTATTATAATTTATTATAATTAAAACTCAGCGTTTTTAGGGGTGCGAGGAAAAGGAATAACATCACGGATATTAGCCATGCCAGAAATATACATGATTAGGCGTTCAAAACCTAAGCCAAAGCCAGCATGTTTAACTGAGCCATATTTCCGCAGATCTAAATACCATTGATAATCTTCAACTTCCAACCCTGCTTCTTTCATTCTTTTTTCCAATATTTCTAACCTCTCTTCCCTCTGGCTACCACCAATAATCTCTCCCACTCCTGGTACTAATAGATCCATAGCCGCTACTGTTTTATCATCATCATTAAGTCTCATGTAGAAAGCTTTGATATCTTTAGGATAATTGATCACAAAAACAGGTTTCTTATAAACTTGGTCAGTCAGATATCGTTCATGCTCAGTCTGGAGATCAATCCCCCATTTAACTGGATATTCAAATTTCTGACCTGATTTTTCTAAAATATCTATTGCTTCACTATAATCAATTCTTACAAATTCAGACTCAAGAATATTATTGAGACGATCTAATATTCCTTTGTCAATAAATTTATTAAAGAATTCCATTTCTTCTGGTAATTCTTTGAGAACATATTTAATTAAATACTTTAACATTTTCTCAGCCAAGTCCATGTTGTCATTAAGATCAGCCCAAGCCATTTCTGGTTCCATCATCCAAAACTCAGAAGCATGACGAGTGGTGTTAGAATTCTCGGCTCTAAAAGTGGGACCAAAAGTATAGACCTTGTCTAAACCCATAATCAAGGCTTCAGCATTTAATTGACCACTAACGGTTAATCCGGTTCGTTTACCAAAAAAATCTTTACTATAATCAATTTTATCTTTATCTGTTTTACCTAATAAAGTTGTTACTTGAAACATTTCTCCTGCTCCTTCACAGTCACTAGTAGAGACAATTGGGGTATGGATATAAACAAAGCCTTCTTCTTTGAAAAAATCATGAATAGCACAACTAAGAACTGATCGGAGACGAAAAACAGCGGAAAAGGTATTACTTCGTCCTCTTAGATGAGCAATTGTCCGGAGAAATTCAAAACTATGCCTTTTTTTCTGGAGAGGAAAATCAACCTCAGCTAAACTAACCACTTCAATTTCATCTGCTTTCAATTCAAATGACTGACCTTCGCCAGGAGATTTAATTAATTTGCCAGTAGCGGTGATAGAAGAACCAATATTAGTTTTCTCAATCTCAGAAAAATTCTTTAATTTATTATCAAAAACAACTTGAACACCCTTGAAAAAGGAGCCATCATTTAACTCAATGAATCCGAACTCTTTAGAGCTTCGAACTGTTCTTATCCAACCAGCCACGGTAATAGTTTTATTGAGATACTTATCTGTATCTCGGTATAGTGATTTTATTGAAATTTTAGTCATAGGATTAGGGAGTTAATCTTTTTACATCTCGAGGCAAGAAGCAAGCTTCTTTAATATTATTTAACCCCAATATCTTCATAATAATCCTAGCTGGCCCAATACCAACTCCACCATGACTAGGACAACCATAGCGGAAGAAATTAATATAATCTTTTAACTCTTCTAAATTCATTCCTTTTTCTAGCGCTTGTTTTTCTAATACCTCAACTCGATGTTCACGTTGAGCACCAGTAGTTATTTCTAAGCCTCGATACAATAAATCAAAACTCTTAGTAATCTCTGGTTTATCTTCATAACGCATGTGATAGAAAGGACGAGCCTCAATCGGATAATCAGTTACAAAAACAAAATCGTGACCAGTTTCTTTCTTAATAATATCTCCCAGTTCTTTTTCTTCCTCAGTTGAAAAATCAAAGTCTTTTTCACTCTTAACACCAGCCTCTTTTAATTTCTTCTTAGCTTCAGCTAAAGTAATACGAGGGAAAGGTTGGCTAGGGACTTCAATCTCTAAATTTAAATCTTCTTTCACCTTTTTAAAGCCAGATACCAATAATTCCTCCTCTACATCCATCACATTAATATGGGAATTGATATAAGAGATCTCAAAATCCCAACCAGTGAATTCAGTTACATGACGAGAGGTAAAGGATGGTTCTGCTCTAAAAACTGGTCCAAAGGTAAAGACCTTTTCTAGGCCAGAGGACATTGCCATTTGTTTATAGAATTGAGGAGATTGAGATAAATAAGCCTTCTTCTCAAAATATTTTACTTCAAATACTTCAGAACCACTTTCACTGGCCGTATTCATGAAACAAGGGGTATAGATTTGAATAAAGTTATTAGCGAGAAAATAATCACGGAAACCTTCTTCTAATTTACTCCAGAGTTTAAAAATCATCTGGTTTTCCTGTCGCCGGAGGTCCAGCCAGCGCCAGTCAAAACGATTATCTAAATTAGCTTCATTATCAGTTTTAGTTAAAACTGGAATTGGTAGATTTTCTTCAGCCGCTGAGATTAATTTTACTTCTTCTACTGCTAACTCATAATCCTTGGGGGCTTCTTTGTCTTTGTTGGGTTTCTCCTGGAGAGCACCAACTACTTCAATCACACTTTCTAATTGTAGCTTCTCAATCATGTCATAATTATTATTGCCAGCTACAAAAACAATCTGCATGATATCAGAGATATCGCACAAATCTACAAAAATAACGCCTTTATGAGCACGAATATTACGCACCCAGCCAGCGATACTTACTTTTCCCTTGCCTTGTTTTTTGGCCTCAGCAATTAAAATTCTTGACATATAGATAAATTAAGCTCAAGCCCTTAGCAGGCCTGAATTTATTAGAAATTGTCTTATTTAACTACTTAAATTCTATCTTATTTTAGTGATTTTAGCAAGAAAAAAACAACCCGATTATTTCCCCTAATATTCAATAGTTTATCCTATATATTGACAAAATAAGTAAAATGTGATAATATATAATAATTAGTTATTTAAAAACCAAGAATCAAGTAATGGAAACCAAACAATTAAAGAAAAAAATGAGAAATGAAGGAATTCAATTCTTTGTTTACGTCCTTCTGACCCTGATTATGTACAGCGCGCTTTTCACCGATCTATTTGGACAGATACAATATCTTCCAGAAAGATGGGGTACTTTCTCCATGCATGTTATTATGGTGCTATCGCTTTATTCCTTTATTATGGCTTTAATATCTGAAAGTCAATGGAGTGATGCGAGAAGAAATTTCAAATTCCTGATTCAAAATTAATTTTTGAACAAAAAAACAATACAAAAACCCGTTTAATATAAACGAGGTTTTTTTCTTTATAGATACTTATAGATGATAGTTTAAAAAATTATTAGTTAGGCTTGATAGTTCTTTAATTATTTTTTTATTAACTTTCACTTTGCTAGATTGATTAAACTTGTTATTGAGAATAAATTTAATTAATTTGATTGTGTCATCAGAAATTTTAATTAGATTATTGTTAGCTTGAAAACAATCTTTATCAACCACTCCTCCACTCTGGAGATTAAAATAGTTATTGCCTGGCGTTATTTTCTGCTTACAAACTAAGCAATTACTCATTTCTGGAGAATAGCCTAGTTCACTTAATAGTCTAATTACAAAAAAGCCAAGAAACAATTCTCCTCTCTCCTTATCTAAAACATCAACAGTGTTTATCAGCTCTAACCAATTTTTTAATAGATAAAATAAACGTTCATCAGCTTGGCTGTCTTTAATCAGGCGATTAAATATTCTAATAGCTTGGCCAGCGTAATATAATTTATTTAAATCATCTTTTATATTTAAAAAAGCTTCTTTGCCTAAAGCACTACCAATATAATCATGTCCCTTCCCTTTTATTATCATTATCTCAGCTAAACTAATTGGTTCTAAATGACCAGCTAACTTAGACTGAGTTTTCTTAGTTCCTCGAGCTACTAATGATAGTTTGCCAAATTTTTTAGTATAGACAATAACTAAGCTATCGTTTTCACGATAGCTTTGACGTTTCAAAATAATAGCTAATGTATTCTTAGTTTCGTCCATATTAAATTCTATCTAAATAATCTTGGAGAATAATAGTGGCGGCTACATCATCGCGATTAGCCTTATCCTTAGCCTCGCCAACTAAAGCATCAACCGCTATACTACTAAGACGCTCATCTAAAAGCATAATTGAACAAGGACACTTCTCTTTTAATTGTTTAATAAAATTAAACCAACTGGGATTATCAGCTGCTTCGCCACTCATTTTTTTGGGATGACCAACAATAACCTCCCTAATATTTTCTTTTTCTATCACTTCTAAAACTTCTGTCAGTGTATTAACAGTTCTAAGTGGTAGAGCAATATTAGTTTCACTATCAGCCATAGCTAAGCCGATTCTTTTCTCTCCCCAATCAATCCCTAGATATTTTTTTATTTCTTCACTCATACTTTTGTTAATATTTCATAGCCATCTTCAGTCACGGCTACTGTATGCTCAAAATGGGCACTGGGAAGACCATCTTCGGTCAGGACGGTAAAGCCATCTTTGGCTGTTTTCACCTTCCAAGTACCTTGATTAACCATTGGTTCAATAGCAATCACCATTCCTGGTTTCAAAGTAATATTTTCCGGTGATTTCTCAGCAATTTCAAAGTTAAAAACATCTGGTTTTTCATGGGGGAAATAACCAACCCCATGGCCAACTAAATCTTTAACTACGCCATAGCTATGACTTTCAGCTAAAGTTTGCACTGCTCGAGCAATATCATTAATGGTATTATCAGGCTTTACTTCTTTAATAGCTAACTCTAAACATTCTCTGGTAACTTGAATTAGTTTTTTAGCTTCAGCACTAATTTTACCAACTCCAACTGTAGTACAGGTGTCAGTGAAAAAACCGCCAGTTTTAGAGTGAGGATTAATCGGTGCTTTATATTCCTTTTGTAATTCTTTAGTAGCTGGCCATTCCATCCCGATATCAATATCAACGATATCACCCTCATTAATAACTCGATTAGGTAAAGCACTGCCATGAACGACTTCATTATTGATAGAAATACAAAGTGTAGAAGGAAAAATTACACCCTGTCCTAAAGGATAGTTTTTAAAAGCGGAAACACCTCCATTTTCTACAATTAATTTGTTAGCTAAATCTTCTAAATAACTAGTGTTAATTCCTGGCTTAACTTCTTTTATCAAGCGCGACAAAATAGCGGCCAATCTACGACCGCCCTCTCTCATTATTTTAATTTCTTCCTTAGTTTTTATATACATAATAAAACTTTAATCTTTTACTTAAGAGCTAATCCTCCTCCTGGGAATGAAGATGGTTGATCAACTGAGGCTCTAGGAGGTGTTTCTGGGTTTTGATTAGCCAACCCTGTGTTTAATCTGCCATTGGGCATAACTCGACTTCTAATTGGCGATGCTCCTAGTCTAGTGCGGGGTCTATCTAAAGGCTCTGCCTTTGCTCTGACTTTAGTAGGTGTAGCTGAGGACTTAGTAGCTAAATGATTAAAAACCTTTCTAATATCTTTTCTATCATCTCTGGTTAACATGCGACCCTTTTTCTTTTCGGACGCCTTAATCATTTTCATAGCGCTAATTCGACTTTTACGATTAAAACTACCTAACTTAATAGAGCGTTCATATTTTTTGATCGCCTTTAGAACACCCTCTTTATTATCTCTTAAATTTTTAAGACTGCCGAATTTAGTAGCGCTAGTAAATTTTCTTTTGAAACTTCCCGCTCCACTAGTGGCTCGGAAACTACCACTTCGGCGAGGTAAATTATCAATACCCATAATTAATTTTTAAAACTCTTCAAAATCTTCCTAATTGCATCTAGATCCATTTTAGTTAAGTTTAATTTAATTCGATTACGATAAAGACGATACATATCCTTCCGAATAGAAAAACCTGAAATCCTAATCCCTTTTCTCACTTTTTCCTTATATTTATCTAACAAATCCAAAAGCAGCGCCTGGTTCTTTTTGTCTAAATGATTATAACTAGGATTCTTGCGAATCATCTCATCTAAACGTTGTTCAAGGCGATAATCAGTTAAGTTTCCTACGTCTTTTAGGACATCTTTGATATCCATAATACCAGTATAACATAAAAAAAGACGGCTATAAAGCCGCTTTTTTCTTATTTTATATAAATTTTAACTATAAACCATCATATTCTCTCATTGTCAACTGAGATTCTATTTGTTTAACAGTTTCAATTACTACTGCGACCACGATTAAAAGACTGGTGCCACCAATAGCAAAAGATTGCATACCAGTGAAGTAGCGCATAAATAATGGCAGAATAGCAATAACACCAAGGAATAAAGCACCAACTAAAATAATCTTGTGAGTGGTATAGGATAAATAATCACTGGTATTCTTGCCAGGACGGATTCCGGGTATAAAGCCACCTTGTTTTTGCAAATTATCAGCAATTTGAGTGGGATGGAAAATAACTTCAGTATAGAAATAGGTAAAGGCAACAACTAATAGGAAGTAAACTATGCCATAGAATAATTGATTATTAAACATCATGATCACCCAATTGGCGAAATTAGCTATCCAAATAGTTTTAGCATGAACCAAAAATTGAGCAATCATCGAGGGGAATAAAACAACTGAGATAGCGAAGATAATTGGAATAACACCAGCCATATTTACTCGCAACGGCAAATGAGTACTAGTGCCACCATAGGCTCGGTTACCCCTTATTTGTCGTGCATATTGAACTGGAATATTGCGTTGACCTTCATTAATAATAACCACCCCAATAATTGTGACTAAAGCAATAACTACAAAACCAATTAACATATATAACTGAGATTGATCAAAGGTAAAAGCAATTTGTTGAACAACTTTAGGCAAGCTAGCAATAATACCAGCGAAGATAATTAAAGAAATACCATTACCAACATTTTTTTCAGAAATTAATTCTCCCAACCACATCAGAAAAATAGAGCCAGCGGTAACTGTAAGAATCATAGTAGCAAAATCAAAAGGATTAATGCTACCAACAATACCAGCTGAACTATTACGTAATAGAGTAATCATGCCATAAGCTTGAAGAGCTGCTAAAGGGACAGTAGCCATTCTGGTCCATTTATTAATCTTAGCTCGCCCAGATTCTTCTTTCTGCATTTCTTCTAATTTAGGAACAACCATGCCTAGAAGTTGGAAAATAATAGAAGAGGTAATATAAGGACCAACCCCCATCATTACTACTGAAAAGGTTTCCATACCACCACCAGAAAAAAGATTCAACAAGCCTAAAATCTGATTAGAAGCAAATAGATTTTTTAAAGCTACTAAATCAACACCGGGAATTGGAATATGAGCAGCTAGTCGGAAAATAACCAACATACCCAAAACAAACAAGATATTCTTTCTTAAATCTCTGGCTTTCCAAATTTGAATTAATTTATCAAACATATAAATAAATTATTTTATTTGCTTACTAACAGATTCACTCATCTTAACTTTCTCAAATTTTACTTTAACCGTCAACTTTTCTTTACCTAAAATTTTAATAGGTAATTTCGGACTAGAGATTAGATTTTTCTCGAAAAGAGTGCTTGGATTAACAATTTCATCATCTTTAAAATTATTATTGATTTCTTTAACCCCTACTACTTGATTTTTAGGACGATGAGATTTAAAACCACGAACCTTGGGAATTTGTAAAAGTTGCTGTTTCATACCTAATCTCTTAAGATTAGTAACACCAGAACGTGATTTTTGTCCTTTTAAGCCGCGGGTACTATAAGTACCACGTCCTGAGGCGTTGCCACGACCAACTCGCTTACGTCCTTGTTTGGTTCCCTTTGATTTTTTAACAGTATTTAAAGATAACATATTTTTATACTAATAAGCTTTATTTATTGTTTTCTTTTTTATTATCCTTCTTTTCTTCCTTTTTTTCCTTTGGTTTGGCAGCTTCTTCTTTCTTTTCAACTTTATGTAAACTAGCCAAGGCTTCAATAGTACAACGAGCGTTATTGATTTTATTCTTAGAGCCTAAAAGTTTACTAGTAATATTCTTGACACCAGCCAATTCTAAAATAACCCTAATTACTCCACCAGCAATAACACCTCGTCCTTTCTTAGCTGGTTTAAAAATGATCTTAGCGGCTCCAGACTTGTGATAAACTTCATGAGGAATAGTTTCATTAACAATTGGTACTATAATTAATTCTTTTTTAGCTCTATTAACTGCTTTGTTGATAGCAATAGTAACATCAGCCCCCTTGCCAACTCCAATTCCAATTTTATTCTTTTTTTTATCACCAACGGCAACACAAGCACGAAAATTCATTCTTTTCCCGCCAGCCATAACTCTGGTTACTCGAGCAATTTCTAAAATTCTTTGATCCATATCTTCACCACCTCTATTTTTGCCACGAAAATCTCCTCGTCTACCGCGTGGACCAGCTTGACCACCTTTTTTCTGAGCACCATAAACACTTTTAGCTACTACTTCGGCGGCACCTTTATCTTTATTTTCTTCTGGTTTTGTTTGTTTATCTTCTGACATATTGTGATAAAATTAATTTTCAATTTAAAATTTTAAACCACCTTCGCGGGCTCCTTCAGCTACAGCCTTAACTCGACCATGGTATTTATATGATCCACGGTCAAAAACAACTTCTTTAATTTTCTTTGCCCCGGCTTTTTTAGCAATTAGCTTCCCCAATTCTGTTCCAACATCAATCTTGCCGGCTTTACTTTTAATTTCTAAAATTGAAGCGCTAGCTATGGTTTTACTTTTTTCGTCATCAATTAATTGCAGATACATACCTTTATTAGAACGAAAAACACTAAGACGAGGCCGTTTAGCTGTCCCAGAAATTTTCGCTCTAACTCTTGAATGACGACGTTTTTGTTGTTGTTTTTTTAACTTATCATTAATCATATAATTAAACTTTATTCAGTTTTAGCAGCAGCCTTACCTGCTTTTCTTCTAATTACTTCATCAACATATTTAATACCCTTACCTTTATATGGTTCTGGTTTACGTAATTTTCTAATCTGAGCAGCGGTTTCACCCACTAACTCTTTGCTAATTCCACTAATTGTAATGATATTGCCCTCAACTGCAGCATTAATTCCTTCTGGTAAGTTAAATTCAACTGGATGAGAAAATCCTAAATTTAGATTTAATTTCTTGCCAGCTAAAGCAGCTCGATAACCAACTCCATTAACTTCTAATTTTTTCTCAAATCCTTCACTAACACCAATAACCATATTTCTAACTAAACTCCAAGTTAAGCCCCAGAAAGCATTAACATTCTTAGCTTCTAAATCTTTAGGGGAAACAATAATCTGATTATCTTCAATCTTAACTTCAATAATTGGCATAATCTCTTGTTGTAGCTCACCCTTGGGTCCTTTAACTTTTAGAATATTTTTATCTAAATTAGCTTGGACTCCGTCTGATAATTCAATTGGTAGTTTTCCTAAACGTGACATAATTTTTTAGATTAATATATTTCGCCAATCAATTCACCGCCAACTTTCTGCTTCTTAGCTTCCTTATTAGTCATGATACCACGAGAAGTAGAAATTATGGCAAAACCAAAATTATTTCTGACAGTTGGAATTTCACTTTTGCTAACATAAACTCTTAGCCCTGGCTTACTAGAACGTTTAATAGAAGTAATTTGTGGTTTACCATTCTTCTGATATTTTAATTCAATCTTTAATTGGTCAAAATTACTACGATGACCATTTAAGCCTCCGGCCACTACATCAACCTTTTTAACCCAGCCTTCAGTAGCTAAAATTTTAGCAATTTCCAATTTTAGTTTACTCATAGGCAAAAGAACCTCTGATTTTTTAACAGCGGAAGCATTTCTTATTCTTGTAAACATGTCTGCGATTGGGTCTGTCATATTTTTAGTAAATGTTTATTAATAATTACCAGCTAGATTTAGTAATTCCCGGTAAATCACCATTATCAGCTAATTCCCGAAAACAAATGCGGCATAATTGGAAATCACGCATATAGCCATGATTACGACCACAGCGCCAACAACGATTTATTTTGCGGGTGGAAAATTTTGGTTTTCTTTTTGCTTTTGCGATTAATGCTGTTCTAGCCATATTTATATAATTACTTTGTTTCTTTTTTAAATGGGAAGCCAATCAGATTAAAAAGGGCTAAACCTTCTTCCCTATTTTTAGCGGTAGTTGATAGAGAAACTTCTAATCCATACATTTCTTGGATATCCTCAGCTTTAATTTCAGGAAAAGCAGCATATTCTTTTAAGCCAACTGTTAAATTTCCTTTTCTATCAATTGCTTTAGTATCTAAACCACGGAAATCACGCACTCGAGGAAAAGAAACATTAACTAATTTATCAACAAAATCATACATTCGTTCGCCTCGCAAAGTTACTTTAGCACCAATGGTCATTCCTTGTCTGACTTTAAAGGCAGAAATTGACTTTTTAGCAACTGTTAGTACTGGCTTCTGGCCAGCAATCTTAGTTAAGCCTTTTTCAATATTCTCAATGTAACTTTTTTCTTTACTATGACGACCAAAGCCAATATTAATTACCACCTTTTCTAAACGTGGAGCCATTAAATCATTTTTATAACCAAAATCCTTCTTTAATTGTGGTAATATTTCTTTTTTATATCTATCTTTTAATTTCATACGATTTATTTTACTCAATTATTTCTTTACACTTTTTACAAACTCTAACCTTTTTATCCTTTTTGCCTTCAGCTTTAATAATCTGATAAGCAACTCTAGTAGAACGACCACACTTAGAACAAACCAACATTACATTGGAGGCGTTAATAAAAGAAGGAAATTCAATTCTTTGACCCTTTTCACCTTGACGACGTGGTCGTAGATGCTTAATCAATAAATTCAAGCCTTCAATACTAAGTTTATTTTCCTTAGGCAAAACCTGTAAAACTTTTCCAGTTTTACCTTTATCTTTGCCAGTCAATATTTTTACTTTGTCATTCTTTTTAATATTCATATAAAGGAAAATTATAATACTTCTGGGGCTAGAGAAGCAATTTTAACATAACCAGCTCGTCTAACTTCTCGAGCTACGGGACCAAAAATTCTTGTTCCCTTAATATCTTTTTTGTCTCTATCAACTAAAATAACACAAGCATTATCATCAAAACGCAAATAAGTACCATCAGGACGACGGATTTCTTTTTTAGTTCTGACAATTACCGCCTTAACAACATCACTCTTTTTAACACTAGTATGAGGAGTAGCGGTTTTTACAGTTCCAGTAATAACTTCTCCAACACGAGCATAGCGCTTTTTATAACCGCCCAACACTTTAATACATTGGACTTTTTTAGCGCCTGAATTATCAGCTACATTTAACATTGTTTGTACTTGAATCATATAATTTACTTACTAATTCGCCACCGTTTAGTTTTACTTAAGGGACGACATTCAATAAAGACAACTTTGTCGCCAACCTTGTGCTCATTCTTAGCATCATGAACCTGATATTTGCGACTAACAACGTATCTTTTTTTATATTTAGGGTGTTGTTTAACAGTTTCAACTTTAACAACAATAGTTTTATCACTTTTATTACTAACGACTTCGCCTGTGAATTTTTTCCGAATTATTTCTTTTTTTTCAGTTTTCTTATCGGACATATTATTTTTGTTTATTTAATAAAGTTAAAACCTGAGCGATGGTTGTTCTGAGAGCTCTGATTTCTCTAATATTCTTTAATTGTTTATTAGAGTCCTTAAAGCGTAGCTCTCTTAATTTTTCTCGAGAACTTTTTAATAATTTTTGTAAATCACTCTTATCTTTATTTTTTAACTCTTTAAATTCCATATTTTTATATTAGTCTTTACTGACAAACTTACACTTAACTGGTAGTTTATAGGCGGCTAATTCCAAAGCTTCCTTGGCTGTTTCTCTATCAATACCTTCAATTTCAAACATAACTGTACCAGGCTTAACAATAGCAACATAATAGTCAACTGAACCTTTACCTTGTCCCATGCCCATTTCACCACCATGGTTAGTAACTGGCTTATCAGGAAAAATTCTAATCCAAACTTTACCACCCTTTTTTACATATCTGGTAATAACTCGACGAGCTGATTCAATTTGGCGAGAAGTAACCCAGTGGGCACTTAAACTCTTCAAACCATAACTACCAAAACTAATTTTAGTCATGCGGGTAGCTTTACCGCCTCGGCGACGTTTATGATCTTTTCGATATTTAGTTTTCTTTGGCATTAACATACTTTTATAAACCTAAAACTAATTTTAGTTTTCAATAATCTCTCCTTTTTTATCTTTATCTTTTTCAAAAATTTCTCCTTTATAAATCCAAACCTTAATCCCAATTGCTCCATAGGTAGTACGAGCAGCTCCGCGAGCATAATCAATATCAGCCCTCAGGGTGTGTAAAGGCACTTTTCCAGATACTAACTTTTCACTACGAGCAATTTCCGCTCCATTTAAACGTCCAGCCACAACTATCTTAATCCCTAAAGCACCGGCTCTTTCTGCCCTAGCAATCGCCTGTTTCATTACCCGACGATATGGCATCCTTTTTTCGATTTCCATAATCATGGCTTGAACCATGATCTGAGCACTTAAATTGGGACGACTAACTTCTTTAATATTTAAATTAATTTCTTGCATACGAAAACTCTTCAAATACTTATCATGCAAGTCTTTTTTTAACTTTTCTACCCCATCACCACCACGACCGATAATAATACCGGGCTTGGCTGTCCAAATATTAACTTCAATTTTATTAATTCCGCGAATAATTTCAACCTTATCAATTCCTGCTTCTCGGTGCTCTCTAATTAAATGACGACGAACATTAACGTCTTGTTTAACATTCTTAACATATTGATCACCCTTCTCAAACCAAACTGATGGCCAAGTTTTAATGACACCGATTCTGAATATTTTTGGATTTACTTTTTTACCCATATAAAATTAAATTATCCTGCTTTTCTTCTAAAGACTTTGCCCGCAAAACCCTTACCTGTTCTGTCAGTTTTAGTTTTTTGAGAATCAATTGTTTCTCGGCTTTTATCTTCAGAAATATTTTTAGTTATATTTTCTTTTTTCTCTTTCTTATCTTCTTTGCTTGCCTTCTTTTCTCTCAATTTATCTAATTTAACTGGAGCTTCAGCTTTAACAGTTTTTTTAGTTTTTTTGCCACTAGCTTTTATTTCTGCCAAAACTAATGAAATATGTGATCCTCTTTTGCGGATAGTGGTGGCTCGACCATGAGCTCTAGGCATCCAACGCTTTAGAGTAGCGGCTTCATCAACTTTAATTTCTTTAATATATAAATTATCTTTTTCTAAACTATAGGTATTCTCAGCATTAGCAATAGCAGAATTAATTAATTTAATAATCGGTCCAGCTGCTCTTTTGTTAATAAATTTGAGCTGATCTAAAGCTTCCATAACTGGCATGGTTCGGATAACATCAATAACCAAACGGACTTTCCGCGGTGACATTCTTAAATGTTTTAATTTTGCTTTTGCTTCCATATTAATAAATAATTATTTCTTAGCTTGGGCTTGAGTTTTAGCCATTTTACCACCATGAGAAACAAACTTACGAGTCGGTGAAAATTCTCCCAAACGATGTCCAACCATATTTTCTACAATATAAACAGGGGTATGTTGTCGACCATTATGAACACCAATGGTAAAACCAACCATTTCTGGAGTGATAGTACAGGCTCGATCCCAAACTTTAATCACGGTTTTATCACCCTGTTTTAAATTTTGTATTTTTTTAAGAATCCTTGGATTAACATAGGGTCCTTTTTTCAAACTTCTGGACATATTACTTAAATTAACTAATTACTAATTATTTTCTTTTCTTACGACGTTTAATAATCAACTTATCACTTGGACGTCTTCGTCTGGTTTTCACACCTAAAGCTGGTTTACCCCATTTAGTTTTGGGATGCTTTAAACCAATTGGCTGATTGCCTTCACCACCACCATGGGGGTGATCAACTGGATTCATAGCTGAACCACGAACAGTCGGACGAATTCCTAGATGACGAGTACGACCGGCTTTCCCTAAAGAGATATGACGTTTATCAGGATTACTAGCTTGACCAACGGTGGCTAAACATTCTTTTTTAATTAAACGAATTTCTCCACTTGGTAGCTTTACTTGAGCAAACTTCTTTTCTACGCCCATGACATAAACAACGTTTCCAGCTCCCCGAGCAATTTTAGCTCCCTGTCCTGGTTCTAATTCAACACAACTAATTGCCATTCCAGCTGGGATAAATTTAAGTGGTAAAGCATTACCAGTTTTTATTTCAATTAACTCTTTAGAACTCATAATCTTATCACCAACCTTCAAACCAACTGGGGCAACAATATATCTTTTTTCTCCGTCAGCATAGTTTAATAAAGCTAAACGAGCTCCCCTATTGGGATCGTACTCAATTGCTTTAACAGTGGCGGGGATATCAAACTTATCTCTAATATAATCAACCTGACGGATATAACGTTTAGTACCGCCACCACGATGACGAATAGTAATTTTTCCTTGAGCATTACGACCGCCTCGTTTCTTTTTAATGGTAACTAAAGCTTTTTCTGGTTTAGTTTTAGTAATATCAGAAAAATCATCAAAAGTGGCTTGACGTCTACCAGGGGTATTAGGTTTTACTTTTTTAATTCCCATATTTTCAATAAATATTAAACTCCTTCGTAAATCTTAATAGTCTCGCCCTTAGGTAGGGTGACAATTGCTTTTTTAAAATCTTTTCGCTTGCCTTGAATGCGACCGCGAGTAACCTTTTTACCTTTAACATTAATTAAATTAACAGACACTGGTTTAACACCATAAGTAGCTTTAATTGCTTTAGCTACTTCAATTTTATTAGCTTCTGTGGCGACAATAAAGGCATATTTATTTTCAGCACTCAAATTAGTAGCCTTTTCAGTAATTAAAGGTCTAACCAAAATACGATAAGCACTAGTATATTTAGTCGCTTTCTTTTTAGCTTCAGTTTTACTTTTACTTACTTTTTTAGGTTCTTCACTATACAAATCCTTCATGCTAGAAGCAGTTTCTTTCTTATCTTCCTTCTTTGCTTCTTTCTTTTCTTTTTTAGCAACCTTAGCAACTGGCTTATCATCTTTAGTTTTATCTTTTTTAGATCCGAATAAAGGCATACTTTTTATTTATATTTCTTTTCTAATGATTTAACAGCTTCTTCGCTAATTAATAGATTTTTATAAGCTAATAAATCAATAATATTAATATTTTCTAAATTAATAATTTTAGCTCCCTGTAAATTACGTCCAGAATATTTAACTTTATCATCTTTAGCATTATTAATAATTAGAATACTACGACGTTCATTTTTTAAAATCTTTTTTTCTAAAGTAGTAATAATTTCATTTAACTTCTTAGTTTTATATTCTTTTAACTCTAATTTATCAATTACCACTAGAGATTTATTATTAACTTTATCAGACAAGGCCATAAACATTGCTTTCTGTTTCATCTTCTTATTGATTTTCTTTTTAAAACTACGTTCTTTTCTAGGGCCAAAAGTAACTCCACCACCAATCCAGATTGGTGAACGTGAACTACCAGCTCGGGCACGACCAGTTCCTTTTTGACGCCAAGGCTTACGACCACCACCTCTAACCTCACTACGATCTTTAGTGTGGGCTAAAACCTGACGTTCATTAGCTGATTGAGTTACCATTGCTTGATGAAGTAACTCTTCATTAGCTTCTACAGCAAAAATCTTAGCAGATAAATTTAAATCACTAACAGCTTCGGCAGATTGATTGTATACTTTTGTCTTTAGGGACATATAATAATTAATTATATTTATTTTTTAGGAGTTTCTTCCTTAACCTTTTCCTTTTTTTCTTCTTTTTTATCCTCAGCCTTCTTTTCTTTCTTTTCAGCTGGTTTATCTTCTTTCTTTTCTTTTGTTTCTTTTTTTGGAGCTTCTTCTTTTTTGTCTTCTACTTTTTCTTCCTTAACTTCTTCTTTCTTTTCCTCAATCTTTTCCTCTTTTGCTTCCTCTGCTTTTTCTTCCTTTGGAGCCTCTTCTTCCTTCTTCACTTCTGGTTTAACATTAACCTTTAATTCACCTTGACCTTTGATCATTAACAAACCGTTAATTGCCCCAGGGACAGCTCCTTTGATAAATAAAAGATTATTATCTAAATCAATTTTAATAATTTCTAAATTAGTAGTAGTAATTTTTTTACCACCCATGCGACCACCCATGCGAGTACCTTTAAAAACGTGAGCTGGACCTAAAGGACCAATTGAACCTGGCATTCTAACTTGGTCTTTAGTACCATGAGTTGTTGGTTGACCCTTAAAGCCATGTCTTTTAACTACCCCTTGAAAACCTTTACCTTTAGAAGTGCCAGTAACAGCAACAATGTCGCCCTTTTCAAAAGTAGCGACATTAATGATATCACCCGCTTTAACTTCACCCAATTCATTAGTTCTAAATTCTTTTAAGTGGCGGGGTTTAATATTTAATTTTTTTACATGACCTAATTGTGGTTTTTTAATATTTTTTTCTTTCTTTTCTCCAAAAGATAATTGTAGGGCGCCATAACCATCAGAATCTTTAGTTTTTACCTGAGCAACCACGCAAGGACCAGCTAAAACCGGGGTAACAGCTATTACCTTATCATTTTCCCAAATTTGGGTCATATTCATTTTTTTTCCTAAAATAAATTTCATAATGATTTCTCTAAAAACAAAAACTGGCTTCAGCCAGCTTAAAACAAAAACAATAAAAATAACTTTATTTTCTCACGTTTTATTATTTTATATTTTAGTGGCTTACCTCCAAATAGTAATTGATTTCGATTTAAACACTTTCCTTTAATGAGAGTTATTTAAACAAATCTCAATACTTTAAATATCTTTTGTTATATTACTACATTTTTATTTCAACGTCAACTCCAGCTGGTAGGCTAAGATTAGTCAAATCTTCAATGGTTTTAGCAGTTGGATCAATAATATCAATAATTCTTTTATGCGTCCTCATTTCATATTGATCACGAGCGTCTTTATGAACAAAAGTAGAACGATTGACTGTGTACTTTTTTTTCTCAGTCGGCAGTGGAATTGGCCCAAAAAATTGGGCGTCAGAACGTTCAACAGTCTCTACAATGGTTTTAGTAGACTGATCAATAATCTTGTGATCAAAAGCTTTGATTTTAATCCTTATTCTCTGCTTAAATTCCTTTTCTTCTTTCTTTTTCTCGGGCATAATTTTTGTTTCCTTGATCTTTTTAATTTAAATAAACACTACAACCCCGCTCTTATTAAGAGCGGGGCTAAGTATCTACTTACTTCAAAATTTTAGTAATAACACCAGCACCGACAGTGCGGCCACCTTCACGAATAGCAAATCTTTGCTTTTCTTCAAGAGCGATTGGGCTAATTAACTTAACATCTAAGTTAACGGTATCGCCAGGCATGACCATTTCAGTGCCAGCTGGAAGAGTAATTTCACCAGTAACATCAGTGGTTCGGATGTAGAATTGTGGTTTATAACCTTTAAAGAAAGGTTTGTGACGACCACCTTCTTCTTTGCTTAGAACATAAACTTCAGCAGTGAATTCAGTGTGAGGAGTAATTGAACCTGGTTGACATAATACTTGACCACGTTCAACTTCATCCTTTTTAGTACCACGTAATAGGATACCGGCATTATCACCAGCTTGACCTTCATCTAGAGATTTATTAAACATCTCTACGCCAGTAATAGTGGTCTTCTTAGTGTCCATTAAACCAACAATCTCTACTTCTTCACCTACTTTAGCAATACCTCTGTCGATTCTACCAGTTACAACTGTACCACGACCTTCAATTGAGAAGATATCTTCAATTGGCATCAAGAAAGGTTTATCAACTTCTCTTTTGGGTTCAGGAATATATTCATCTAGAGACTTCATCAATTCTAGAATTGAATCAGCATCAGGACCAGTTGGATTTTCTAAAGCTTTTAGAGCACTACCACGAATAATTGGAGTAGTTTCTCCTGGGAATTCGTATTTCTTTAGTAAATCACGAACTTCCTCTTCAACCAAGTCAATTAATTCCTTGTCTTCTACCATGTCACATTTGTTTAAATAGACAACGATATAAGGAACACCAACTTGACGAGCTAATAGGATATGCTCTCTAGTTTGAGGCATAGGGCCATCAGTAGCGGAAACTACTAAGATAGCACCATCCATTTGAGCAGCACCAGTAATCATGTTTTTCACATAATCAGCGTGGCCAGGACAGTCAACGTGAGCATAGTGACGTCCTTCAGTCTCATACTCAACATGAGCGGTAGCAATAGTAATACCACGTTCTTTTTCTTCTGGAGCAGCATCAATTTCATTAACGCCTTTCTTAGAAGCTTTCATGCCTTTAGCATCAAAAATAGCTAACATAGCGGCGGTTAAAGTGGTTTTCCCATGGTCAACGTGGCCAATAGTACCAACGTTAACATGGGGCTTTGTTCTTTCAAATTTTTCTGCCATATTCTTTTTACACGGCCCTCGTCTTATTACGAGGTTTCTTTCCCATAAAGGAAACCAGCCGTCCTAAATTATTATTTATAATTTTATTAATTAATTAATTTTTTGAAGCAATTTCTTCTAATTTTTCCAGAGCCAATGAAGTCATCTCTTTAAGTTGTCCACTATTTTTAACATGTTCTATGATAATACGATTTATCTCTACTTCAGGCAAAAGACATTTTTTAATAAACTCCATTTGTTTCTCTGGTGATAATTCTCCTAATTTCTCTTCAATTTGTTCACCTGGAGTCTTCTCATTTACTGGTCTTTCATTAATAAATACTTCGGGTTTACCAGTTTCTTCGTTAATTTTAATGGGTTCTTCTTCAGGCTTTTTACCTACTGGTTCCTCACCGATAAAAAATTTACCCTCTTTTTTGTCCATATAAACTAAATTATTATTTTATTCAATGTTTTCCGCATTATCTACTACCTTGGGAGGTATCTTCCAGGTCTTTCCGGGACCACTTTCTTCTCCTAATTCATTTTCATTTTTCTGGTTCTTCCACATTGATATTTCGCGATTAATTTTATCAGTTAAATCTCCTTCTGTCAAATTTGCGGGCTCAACTGGCCCTGATTTGACAGATTCATCATTATCAGTCATTTCAGTGTAGCGATCTAAACCCATGACCACAAAAGAATCTTCAGGAAAATTAGCATCAAAAATAATTACTCTATCACCAGTTTTCTTAATTAATTTTAATATTTTTTTTAATTGTTCTGGCAACATATATGTAAATTTAATTATTATTCAGTTTTTCCATTCTTTTCTTGGATCTGTTCAAGAATACTCTTAGGAACTTCGTGATAATGGCCAAATTCCATGGTGTAATTGGCTCTGCCCTGGCTCATAGAACGGAGTGAGGTGGCATAACCAAACATTTCCGCTAGTGGCACTTTAGCATTAACCACTTTAGCATTAGCACGATCAACCATTTCTTCAATATGACCACGTTTAGCGTTTAAATCACCAATAATATTTCCCATATATTCTTCTGGGGTAACAACTTCCACTTTCATAATTGGTTCCATTAAAACTGGTCCGGCTTTCTGACAAGCATCTTTGAAAGCGAAAATAGCAGCCATTTTAAAGGCAACTTCAGAAGAGTCAACTTCATGATAGCTACCATCATAAACAGCTGTTTTAACATCAACCATTGGATAACCAGCTAGTATACCACTTAATAGCGCTTCTTTAACACCCTTCTCTACCGCTGGAATAAATTCTTTAGGAATAACACCACCTTTAACTTCATCTGCAAACTCATAGCCCTTACCTGGCTCCATTGGCTCAACTCTTAGATAACAATGACCATATTGGCCACGACCACCTGATTGTTTGGCATATTTATGTTCTGCTTCAGCAATCTTAGTAATAGTTTCACGATATGATACTTGTGGTTTACCAACATTAGCTTCAACATCAAATTCTCTCTTCATCCGATCAACAATAATATCTAAGTGAAGTTCTCCCATACCAGAGATAAGGACTTGATTAGTCTCTTCATCTGTTTCTACTCGGAAAGTAGGGTCTTCTTCAGCTAGACGTTGCAGAGCTACTCCCATTTTCTCTTGATCAGCTTTAGTCTTTGGTTCAACCGCAATTTTAATAACTGGTTCAGGGAAAGTAATTGACTCTAGTAATAGTGACTTATTTTCATCACAAAGAGTATTACCAGTAGTGGTGTTTTTAAGACCAATAATAGCAGCAATGTCGCCAGCATATAATTCCTTCACCTCTTCCCGGTGATTAGAATGCATTCGCACTAAACGACCAATTCTTTCTTTCTTGCCTGTAGATGAATTAATAATATATGAACCTGATTTAAGAATACCTTGATAGACACGAACAAAACAAAGCTTTCCTACAAAAGGATCAGTAGCGATTTTAAAAGCTAAACCAACGAAAGGAGCATTATCATCTGCTTTCACCATTTCCTTCTTTTCCTCATCATCAGTATCAGTTCCTTCAATATCAGGGACATCTAATGGTGAAGGTAGATATTCAACCACAGCATCTAAAACTAATTGAACACCAATGTTTTGTAAAGCAGTACCAACTAGTACTGGATATAAATCATTAGCAATTGTTCCTTTTCTAATCGCTACTTTCAATTCTTCAACACTAACTTCTTCACCAGCTAAATATTTTTCCATGGTAGCTTCATCAGATTCAACTGCTCTTTCTATTAATTCACTGCGATATTTTTCTACTTTATCCTTCATATCTTCAGGAATTTCAATTTCCTCAACCACTGAACCCAAATGACCACTAAATTTATAAGCTTTACGAGTTAATAGATCAATTACTCCTGATAAATTACTCTCAGCCCCAATTGGTAATTGTATTGCTACTGCTTTATTACTTAAACGAGAACGGATAGATTCTAAACTCATATAAAAATCAGCTCCCATCTTATCCATCTTGTTAACAAAACAAAGACGAGGAACTTGATATTTATCAGCTTGGCGCCAAACAGTTTCTGATTGTGGCTCTACTCCAGCTTGACCATCAAAAACAGCCACGGCACTATCAAGAACACGTAAAGATCGTTCAACTTCAACTGTGAAGTCAACGTGTCCGGGAGTATCAATAATATTAATCTTTTTATTGTTCCAAAAACAAGTAGTAGCAGCCGAAGTAATTGTAATGCCACGTTCTTTTTCTTGGTCCATCCAGTCCATTTCAGCTGCGCCTTCATGAACTTCACCAATTTTATGCTTTTTACCAGTGTAAAATAAAACACGTTCAGTAAAAGTGGTTTTACCAGCATCAATGTGAGCCATGATGCCAATATTTCTAATGTCTTCTAACGAATAATCTCGAGCCATATTTATTTAAAATTAAAATTAATTATCTAGAACGAGAGAAATGAGCAAAAGCCTTATTAGCTTCAGCCATCTTATGAACAGCTTCTTTTTTCTTAACTGCTGTTCCCTCACCATTGGAAGCATCTAAAATTTCAATCGCTAACTTTTCCGCCATTGCTTTGCCCTTGCGATCTTGGGCTGCCTTGATAATCCAATTGCAACCTAAGAAAAAACGACGTTCACCTCTTACCTGGAATGGAACCTGATAATTGGCACCGCCGACTCTTTTTCCTCTGACCTCAACCAAAGGAGACACTTTCTTAATCGCTTTGTTAAAAATGTGTCGTGGGTCTTGCTTAGTTTTTTCTTTTAGAATATTAAAAGAATCATAGACAATCTTCTCAGCAATAGTTTTCTTGCCTTCTTCCATGATGTAATTGATAAATTTGGCGATGTTTTTATCATTATATTTTAGATCACCATCAATATCTCTTTTTGGGGCTGGTTTTCCTCTCATATTTATTGATTATAAATTAATGAATTTATTTTGGTTTCTTAGCACCGTAAAGACTGCGACTCTGACGTCTGGCTTCAACGCCAGAGGCATCAAACACACCTCGAACCACTTTATAGCGAACACCTGGTAAATCTTTAGTCTTTCCACCCTTTACTAAAACAATTGAGTGCTCTTGGAGATTATGACCCATTCCCGGGATATAGGCAGTCACTTCCATGCCATTAGAAAGCTTTACCCTTGCGATCTTACGTAGAGCTGAATTCGGTTTTTTAGGAGTAGTGGTGGTCACCTTTAAACAAACACCCTGTTTAAATGGAGCGCCTTTAGCATTTTCTTTCTTTTTACGATGCAGAGAATCAAAAGTAGTATGAAGAGCTAAAGATTTCTTGCCTTTAGTTTCTTTCTTTCTTCCCTTGCGAACTAATTGATTAATAGTTGGCATAATATAAGTTATTTTTTAAATATTAAAACAATCCTGACTACTCAGGATATGTTTATTTATACAGCTATAATTTAACAAAAACTAAAATATAAGTCAAGGATAACTAAAACTGATATTATCTAGGTTCCCACTATCAACCGAAAAAGGAAATTAACAACCGGAACTAACAAACTGCCAGCCACCATTATAAACAAAATTATTAGAATAAAACCAGTTCTTTCCATCCGTAAATATCGGGCTCTTTGTTCGGGTTTAAGAAACACAGCTAATATCTTAGAGCCATCCAAGGGTGGGATTGGGATTAAGTTGAAAACCATTAAAATCAGATTAATATAGATAATAATACTCAATAAACCAGCAAAAGTTAGACTAAAAAACGGTAAAAAGCGTAATATTAGCCCAAAAACAATGGCTATCCCCAAATTTGCCATTGGTCCTGCTAAAGCTACTTTAGCTTCCCCATACTTCTTATCTCTCAAATTATAGGGATTATATGGGACTGGTTTGGCCCAACCAAAGATGAAACCAAAATTAGCTAATAGCATCATTAAAGGCAAGAAAAAAGAGCCAAACCACTCTAAATGAGCTAAAGGATTAAAGGTTAGACGACCAGCATTCTTAGCGGTTGGGTCGCCTAAGCGATAAGCCATCCAGCCATGCATATATTCATGAGCAACAGCGGCTAATATTAAAACGATTATTTGAAATATTGGTATCATCATATTCTCCATTCTAACATACTTGATTATTTTTTGAAATGTTGCTAAAGTTAAACCATTAAAAAATAATTGTTGAAAAATATGGCCAGAAAATGTGATTTATGCAAACGAGGAGCTACTAAAGGTGCAAGTCGTTCTCACTCTAAAATCAAAACCCTAAAAAGACAAAAAATTAATTTACAAAGCAAAGTTATTGACGGTGCTAAGTTGAAAATCTGCACTTCTTGCATGAGAACTTTGGCTAAGAAAAAGAAATAAATATTTCCCTATTTTTATATTAAAAAAGCCCACCTAACTATTCAGGTGGGTTTTTATTTAGGCTATTCTAGCTACTAGTTCAGGGGTGGGCATTAAGATTAAATCATTATCCTTCCCTTTTTCTAGCTTGATTAAGGATTTCTCACGCAAATCATTAATTACATCAGATATAATTTCAGCAAAATATCCCATAGAGCCAAACAAAAAACTAATAATTTCTTGTTCTTCTTTCTTTTCTGCTCTTTCTAGGGCAATTTTTTCCTCTTCTGTATAGCGATCAAATAAAACATTGGAAGATACTTTCACATATTCTCCAGTTTCTTGAGAAAATATCAGAATCCTGAGAGCTATTTCTTCCATAATTGGATCACCTAAAACACCAGAAGCAACATACTTTTTCAATCTCAGCTCACTGGCTGGAATTGGGAATTCTGTTAAAATCTCCATTTCTTACTGTTTTAATTGTTTATAATGAACTTTATGAATTTTCATACTACTATATATTTTAAATAAAATCAATAAGACTAGATAGTATATAATCCCCTTAAACCAGGTAAAATTATTAACATCCATGGCTGCCCAAGAAATATTAGCTAAATAATTAGAAATTAGAAAAACAAACTTGAGTAATAGATAAATGGGCCAAAAAAAGATTAAACTAAACCAGGGTAAGATAAAACTAAAAAATATAGCGATGATTAAACCAGCTAATAGCATTGAAAATACCCATAGCACCAGGATATTAGCTAAGGGTGAAATAATTGAAAGCTGATTAAAGTTTATCAACAAAATTGGCAAAGTAATTATCTGAGAAACCAGAGTTAGATTAGTTACATCCCAAACACTTTTTATCACTTTATTTTTTATTCTCTTCCCTATTATTTTTTCACCAATCGGATAAAGATAAATAATTCCCAAGACTGCTAAAAAAGACAACTGAAAACCAACATCATCCCGAAGAAGTTTAGGATTAAATAAAAGCATTAAACTAGCTGAGAATATTAAACAATTGAAAATTGGTATTTTTTTAATAGAATAGATACTTAAAAAACCAAAAGCACCCATGATAGCAGAACGAACTGCTGAAGCTTGCAGACCGGTTATTAAAGGATAAAGAACTAAAAATATCCAAACAAAAACCAAAGCTCTCTTTCTGTTTAATCCTAAACCAACGAATAAATTGATAATCATCGCACTCATAATGGTAATATGCGATCCAGAGATAGCAATCATATGACTAAGCCCAACTCGAGAAAATATCTCCATATCTTCTTTCTCAACTGTTCTTTTATAGCCCAATAAAACTGCATTAGCTAAACCAGCTTCTGGCTCAGGCAAATTCCTGTCAATCATTTCTTTTAAAGACCATTTAAATTTAAATAACTTTAACATCATTTTTTCTCTTAAGTTCAATTTCCCTTCATCCTTTTTTATCTGGGGATAATATATAACTGAATAAATATGATAACGGGCTAAGTAGCGATCATACTTAAAATCTTCAAACCTAATTGGTTTTTTCAGATAACCTTTAATTAACAGAAAATCTCCATAATTATAACTAGGGTATAATCCCAAACTTACTAGCACTCGACCAGAAACCATTTTGGTCTCATTATCTAATTTAATCGCTCGCACACAGATGGTTAGTTTTTGATTATCAACACCTTGATCTGTTTCTTCACAAACCATTCCCAAAATAATCACTTGATTATCGTGATAATTAGATAAACTATTATCTCTATCAAAAATAGTTTCATTAAAACCAATAATGAAAATAGATATAATAAATATAATATTTAGAAATAGAAACCATTTTTTTCTAAGCATAAAAAAATACTACTATTAGCTAGCAGTATTATAATTGATTAACGATGAACAAAAGTTAAATAACTTTTATAAATCGAGTTGATTTTTCTTTCCATTTAGTGAAGGCGCCCACTACAATGATTCTTGATCCATGGGCATACATGTCATAAACTGTTTGATTGGGATAGCCGATAATTTCAGATTCGGGAGGATCAAGAATAAGCTTTTCATTAATTACAGCACAATGATAAATCTCATCATCAAGGCCCCAATTTGTAAATTCTCCGCCCATCAAAAATTTACCCTCTTTATACGGAACACAGACATGCACATTATTATCAAAACCCCAAAAAATACTTTCAGTTTTTTTTAGGTTAAGACTTAAGTCTTCATTAATGAGGGCAAGAAAATTGAGATCTTCAGCCCTTCCCCATTCTTCAAAATTGCCATAAGCAATACAATGGTTATTGTGAGAACATATTCCTTGTACAAGATCATCAGGACCATCAACAACAAATTTTTCCATCTCTTTAAGATTAAGACTAAAATCTTTATTTAGTACCACGACATGGTTAATTTCTAATGTTCCATTAATCACCGGGGGCTTACTGGAAGAAATAAAAAGATTTTTTCCATGAACAAACATTTTCTCAATATTGACATCAATACCATTGCTAAGAAATTTTTCTGTCTCTTTATAATCAACCTCAAAATTTTTATCCACAACTAGGACACTATTCACAGAAGTATGGCGATATCTAGTAAAATCACCATAAACCAAGAGATAATCTCCAAAGGATAATATTCCTTCGATTTCATCTTCTGAGATATCAACGGCGATAACATCACCAAGCTCATCAGTAGCAATATAATTAAGGGTAAAATCTTTATTAAGCACGGCTACATGACGGGCCTCATGATTGCCCCACTTCTTAAAGTTACCAAAAACAATAAAATAGTCTTGAAATTTATCAAAGCTATAAACATGACCATCAGGCTTTCCTTCTAAACGACGAACCAGAGTAGTCTTATTAATCGTAGATACATTTTTTTCCATTATAAATTAATTTGGTTAATATTCATTTTTAAAAGATCTTTGTTAACTATTTAAAATATCAATTATTTCAACTTATGTCAACTGTAAATATTTTAAATAAGCAGAAACAAAATTATCTAAATCTCCATCTAAAACACTATTAACATTATTAGTTTCATAATCACTGCGATGATCCTTAACTAATTGATTACCATACATAAAATATGATCTGATTTGTCTTCCCCACTCAGCTTTCTGAACCTCACCTTTTAACTTTCTCTCTTCAGCTTCTTTTGTCTCTAGTGCCAATTGATATAATTTAGTTCTTAATATCTTTAAAGCATTGTCTTTATTTTGACGTTGCGATCGTTCATTCTGACAGGAAACTACAATTCCACTAGGTATGTGAGTGATGCGAACAGCTGAGTCAGTGGTATTAACACTTTGACCACCCGGACCACTAGCTTTAAAAACATCAATCCTAATATCATTATCATTAATGGTAACCATATTATCATCCTCTATCTCTGGCATAATCTCCACTAAGGCAAAAGAAGTGTGACGCATGCCCTCAGCATCAAAAGGAGAAATACGTAATAGCCGATGAACGCCATTCTCACTTTTTAAATGACCATAGGCCCAATTGCCACTAACTCTTATCACTACACTTTTTATTCCCGCTTCATTGCCATAATTACGATCTAATATTTCTGTCTTCCAATTTTTCTTTTCACTAAAACGTAGATACATTCTTTCCAACATCTCAGCCCAATCTTGGGCATCAACCCCGCCAGTGCCAGCATGAATAGCTAAGAGAACATTATGGCGATCATACTTCCCAGAGAATAGAGCTAAGAACTCTAACTTAGAAAAATTATCTTCTAATTCCTCTATCTTCTTCTCTATTTCCTCTCCTAGCTCACTTTCTTCTTCTTTAGAAGCTAGGGAAAGTAATTCCTCGATTTCTTGAATACTATTTTCCATTTTTTGCCAATCATTTATTTCATTTAATAATTCTTCTGCTTCTTGACCAACCTTTACTGCCCTTTCTTGATCATCCCAAAAACCGGTTTCAGACATTTCATTCCTTAATTTATTCTCTTTCTTCTTTTTCTTCTCAATATCCAAAAGCTTCTTAGTGGCTAAGAATTTTTTCTTCAATTCTTTTATTTTCTTCATTAAATTATCCATATTTAGATTATATCAAAAAAATCACTGACAAGCGATTGATTGACACCCCAATCAGATAATGTTAATTTAATCTAATAGTAATTTAACAATAAATTAACCAAAATTATAAAAAATGTTCATAAAAACAAAAGAAGGCGAACAAAGAACTAGACTGCAAGCTGGTGATATAATCTGCTGGTCTCGTGGTGCTAAAATAAGATTACATGCTTATCGAGGCACAAAGGATAATCCATTAGTATTTTATGATACCTCGGATTACAAAACCCTGGTATTTGATTCCGAGGACGAAAAAGCGGCTTTTGAAACAATAGACATTCTCTGTATGGGATCTGGACTCCAAGCGCAAACAATGAGAGATGGGACTAATGAAAAAATCTTTCTGATGCGTGAAGATGACCTTCTTATTAACTACGCAATTACCAGAGGAAAGATTAACAGAGACATTGATAAAAAACAGCATCCTTATTTAAATCAAAGTTTAAAAAAAGGTACAACTGTTTATGCTTATTACCCAAAAAAAGATAGCTACGGACACAACAAAAGTAGATTTATCACCCTAGAACCATATCAATTAGAACTTGATAAGAAATCAATGGATAAAGCTCCAAAAAACATTATTCTTGAAGTCCCGGAAGATGTTATTGATTGGCAATAAGATTTTAAGGCCTGTTTAACTACAGGCCTTTTCTAATACAAAAACAACCTCATTTGAGGTTGTTTTAATATATAAAGGAATGAGATTTTATATTAACGCTTGCTCCATTGTGGTCTCTTTCTAGCTTTCTTCAAGCCTGGTTTCTTTCGTTCTTTCTGCCTAGGATCTCTGGTTAGATAACCGTTTAGTTTTAAAATATCTTTATTAGCTTCATCATGAGATAAAAGTGCGCGACTAATACCTAGTCTAACAGCTTCAGCTTGGCCTTTTTTTCCTCCACCCTTAACAATCACAGAAAAGTTAAAATCTCTTAGCTTACTAACCGCCTTTAGGGGCTGAGTAACAATACTTAAAGCATCGCCAGGAAAATATTTACTAACTTTCATGCCATTTACAACAATTGCTCCCTTACCTTTTTCATATAGACGTACTTGGGCCACTGATTTTTTGCGACGACCAATTGTTTTAATATATTTACCCTTAAACTCTACAATTTCATTTTTATCAAAATCTTTCTCTTTAATCTCTTCAACCTTTTCAACTTTCTTAGTATTTTTTTCTTCCTTAACTTCTTTTTTTGTAGTCTTTTTCTCAGCCATATTATTTAATAATTAATCTTTTCATTATATCGTTTCTCAATTTGGTCGGAGCCAACATCTCTCTAACTGCTCTTTTAAGAACATCACCGGGATCTTTAGCAAAAACTTCAGACATTTTTTTAGTTTTTAAACCACCAAGATAGCCAGAATAATGAAAATATTTCTTTTGATCTAATTTTTTACCAGTAAATTTCAATTTAGTAATATTACTAACTTCAACAATATCACCTAAATCTAAATGGGGTTGAAATTCAGGTTTATTCTTCCCTCTTAGTAAATTAGCGATTTGAGTAGCTAAACGACCAACTGTTTGGTCACTTGCATCAACTTTATGGATTTTTCTTGTTATTTTATTCATATAGTTAGACTAATTCAATTTGCACCATTTCCGCGCCATCACCTTGACGAGTTCCTAATTTAGTAATTCTAGTATAACCACCTTTTCTGTCTTTATACCGTTCTCCTAAAACTTCCATCACCTTCTTAACAGCATTCTTTTGCAGGAGAACTTTAATTAAACCACGACGAGCATTTAAATCACCTTTCTTAGCGGTGGTAATCATTCTCTCTACTAATGGTCGAACTGCTTTAGCTTTAGCTTCAGTGGTTTTTACTTTTTCATATAATAAAATACTAGAAGCTAAATTTCTTAGCATCAATTCTCTTGGTTCTTTTTTCCGATCCAAAATCTTGGTTTTATTTCTGTGTCTCATACTCAGCGTGAATTATATTTATTTTTTCTTTTTGGTTTCTTCTTTTTTTGTGGTTTTTTTCTTAGTAGTTTTCTTTTCTTCCTTTTTCTCTTTCTTTTCTTCTTCAACTTCTTCTACATCCTCTTCTTTCTCTTCCTTTTCTTTCTTTTCTGCCTTTGGAGCTAAAGCACCAAATTGATCAACTAAAATTTTAACTGTTTCATCAAAAGCTTGCTCCGGGCTAATAGTGCCATCTGTTTTAACATCTAATAGTATTTTATCCCAATTGGTCATTTTACCAACACGAGTATTCTCAACCTTAACACTAACTAGTAATACTGGAGAAAAAATAGCGTCAATTTCCATATAACCAATCTCACGATTTTCTTTCTTCGCTCCTTCGGTCATTTGATAGCCACGACCCTCTTTAACAATAACTTCAATTTCTAAACTACCAGCTTCATCAGTGATGTGAGCAATAACTAAATCTGGATTAATAATTTCAACCTGACTATTCTTAGTAATATCAGCGGCGGTAACAGTTTTTTTGCCTTTAGTTTTCAATTCTAAACGGATTTCTTCTCCGTCAAAAATTTTAAGGCGTAACTGTTTTAGATTAAGGATAATTTCTAAGACATCTTCTTTGATGTCAGGAATAGCCATAAATTCATGACTAGCTCCTTTGATTTTAACTCCAACGACAGCTGCTCCTGGTAGAGAGGATAGTAAAACACGTCGTAAAGAGTTTCCTAGGGTCATACCATAACCCGGAAACAAAGGCCCAATCATAATAGTCCCCTCGTTAGGATTGCTACCTGCTTTAAAATCAATTTTTTTAGGTAAAGCAATGTTTTCCATAAATAATTATTTAAATAACCCGATAATAAAGGCAAGTTATTTAAATCTTTTTTATTTTGAGTAAAACTCAATAATCATTTGAACGTTAATATTCTGTGGCAAGTCAGTATCTTTTGGTTCATGCAATACTTTAGCGTTTAATTCTTTAGCATCAAAATTCAACCAACTTGGACGTTCAGCTTTCTGTAATTTTTCTTCTAAATTTCTAAAAAACTTATTTTTCTCACTAGTCTTTTTAATTTTAATAATTTGACCAACCTTAACAGTCATTGAAGGAATACTAGCTTTGCGTCCATCAACTGTAAAATGACCGTGGTTAACTAATTGACGAGCTTGAGAACGAGAACTAGCCAAACCTAAACGGAAAATAACATTATCTAGGCGCATTTCTAATAATTTCAAAAAATTCTTACCAGCGTCACCACTCTTTTTACCCGCTTTAGCAAAAGTAAGGCGAAATTGTTTCTCTAGTAAACCATAATACTTTTTAGCTTTCTGCTTTTCTTGGAGTTGCAAGCCATAATCACTCAAACGTTTACGACCCTTGGGTCCATGAAAACCAGGGGCATAATTACGTTTTACCATTGCACATTTAGCAGTCGAACAACGATCTCCTTTGAGGAATAATTTTTCGCCAGCGCGACGACATTGTTTGCATTTATTATCAATATTTCTTGCCATAATATTAAATCATTATAAACTTAAACTCTTCTTGGCTTCTTCGGACGACAACCATTGTGTGGAACCGAAGTAGTATCTTTAATTGCAACTACATTTAAACCATTAGCATTTAAAGCTCGGATAGCTGATTCACGACCAGTACCAACTCCAGAAACAAAAACATTTACCTCCTCTAAGCCATATTCTTCTCGAGCTTTTTGAACTGCAATTTTAGTAATAATTTGAGCAGCATAGGGGGTGGCTTTCTTGGCCCCTCTAAATCCAGCTACAACAGCACTAGCCCAAGAAATAACATCACCATTAGGGTCAGTCAAAGTAACCATAGTGTTGTTATAGGTAGCGTTAATACAAGCCTTGCCTACCTTAACAATTCGAGCGACTTTTTTCTTTTTCTTTTTAACCAATTTCTTCTTTGCTCGGGCTTGTTTATTCTTCTCTAATTTTTGTTTAATTTCTTCTGGTAATTCCTCGGAATCTGAATCAAAAGAAAAACTAGCTGTTTCCTTTGTTTCAGCTTTTTCCTCTTCTTTAACTTCAGGGGTTTTAGCTTCAACCACTTTAGTTTCTTCTTCTTTTTTCTTTTCTTCTTTTTTTACGTCTTCAGACATATTTAATTAATAGTTTAAAAATTAAGTTTTTTGTAGTCCAGCCTTACTCTTACCACTACCCATAGTCGCTCTCTTATTACCACGAACAGTTCGATTATTAGTTTTACTTCTTTGACCACGAGCTGGTAGGTGTTTAGCATGTCTAGAACCGCGATAACTACCAATTTCTTTTAATCGTTTAATATTACTTTGAACTTCTCGACGAAGATCACCTTCTACGGTCATTTTCTTTTCAATTATTTCTCTTAACCGAGCTACTTCATCCTCTGATAAAGCATTGGTCCTGGTGTTGGGATCAATTTTAGTATCTTTTAAAATCTTAGCTGCTTTACTATGGCCAACGCCATAAACATAGGTTAATGCAATTGCTATTCTTTTTTCTGTAGGAATATTAACTCCTGCGATTCTTACTGCCATAAATATATAAATAATTACCCTTGTCTTTGTTTATGTTTAGGGTTTTTACAAATAACATGAACACGACCTTTGCGTCGTACCACTTTACAATCCTTGCAAATTTTTTTTGCACTAGATCTTACTTTCATATTAGCGATTCTACAAATTAATTAATTAGAGGCGATAAGTGATTCGTCCTTTGGATAAATCATAAGGACTAATCTGGAGCTTAACTTTGTCACCAGGCAAAAGACGAATTCTGTGCATTCGCATCTTGCCAGATAGGTGAGCTAAAATTTCATGACCGTTTTCTAAGGCTACCTTAAAAGTAGCAGCGGGCATTAGCTCTAACACCTCTCCTTGCATCTCAATAAAATCTTTAGCATTGAGATTGTCTGAACTTTCGTTCTTTTTTTCGTTTGACATTAACACAAAAAAATTTGATAAAGATTACTCTACCTTATCAAAATTCTTTTAAAAAATAATTAAGTTTTTTATAATAATCTTAATAAAATCATTATAGATACAAGATTAAATCTTGTCAATAGCTAAAATTGGCTAAAACTAATTAATTTTCTAGGATTGCCTTAATCCGCCTAACACCGGCACTGGATGACTCCTCTTTTGTGATTTTAAAATGTCCCAAAATGCCCGTATTATCAACGTGAGGACCACCACAAATCTCTTGAGAAAAAGCTTCGTTAAAGTCAGTTCCTAGGTGGCAAACTGTATAAACTTTTACTTTTTCACCATATTTAGAGTCAAAAACTCCCATTGCTCCTCGTTTTTTGGCCTCATCTACAGATATTTCTTCATAAGCTACTTTAAAATCATGAGTAATGGCCTGATTAACTAGTTCTTCCACTTCAGTAATTTGTTCCGGAGTTAATTTATCAGAATGAGAAAAATCTAAACGCAATCTCTCGGGAGTAATATTACTTCCTCTTTGTACCACATGATCACCCAAAACCTTACGTAGAGCAGCCAATAATAGATGGGCAGCCGTATGTAGCTTAGTTGTCTCTTCATCATTATCAGCCAAACCACCCTTAAACTTGCCAGCCGCAGCCGTACGAGAAAGGTCTTGGTGCTTCTTTAGTTCAATTTCAAATCCTTCACTATCAACTTTTATTCCTTTTTCTTCAGCTAGTTCTTTAGTCATTTCTAAAGGAAAGCCATAGCTTTGATATAGGTTAAAAGCTTGAACGCCAGTAATATCCTGACTTAATTTATCAAATTCTTTCATTCCCTTCTCTAAAGTTTGATTAAACTTACTTTCTTCTTGATTAAGTTCAGTGATAATAAATTCTTTATTCCTTTCAATACTATTACAAATAAATCCTTGTTCATTAATTACAATTTGAGCCAATTCTGTAATCCAAGTTTCTTGAGTGATACCTAATTGTCGTCCATATCTAATAGCACGACGGATCAACCGCCTCACTACATAGCCTTGATCAGTATTAGAGGGAGCAATTCCTTTATCATCACCAATAATGAAAGTAGCAGCCTTGATGTGGTCAGTAATTATGCGCATTGCTTTAGTTATCTCTTCGCTTTCTTCATATTTCTTTCCGCTTAGTTCTTCCACTTTGTTAATTAAACTACTAAACAGATCTGTTTTATAATTATCACCCAGATCATTAATAATAGATAAAACCCGAGCTAAGCCTAAACCAGTATCTACATTCTTTTGTTTTAATGGCTCAAACTTCCCTTCGGTTGTTTTATTATACTCCATGAAAACATTGTTCCAAATTTCTTTCCAGAGATCATTATCATCGTTAAAATTCTCTGGGACTTTGTTGGGATCACCAGTCCAGTAAAAAATTTCTGTATCAGGTCCACAAGGTCCAGTTGCACCTGGAGATTCCCACCAATTATTTTCTTTTGGCAATTTAGCTATTCGCTTTTCTGGTATTCCTAAATCTTTCCAGATATTATATGACTCTTCATCAAAAGGAGCATCATCGTCACCAACAAAAACAGAAACCGCTAAACGATTAATATCTAAATTTAACCATTCGGATGAAGTAAGAAACTCTAAACTCCATTTAATGGAATCTTCTTTAAAATAATCTCCCAAAGACCAATTACCCATCATTTCAAAATAAGTATGATGAACCGTGTCACCTACTTCATCAATATCACCAGTGCGAACACATTTCTGCATATTAACTAGACGATTTCCTTCAGGATGTTTTTCTCCTAATAAATATGGCACTAATGGTTGCATGCCAGCTGTGGTGAATAGAACAGTGGGATCATTTTCCGGAATCAAAGAAGCACTAGAAATCACAGCATGATCTTTAGCTTTAAAAAAGTCTAAATATTTTTGTCTCAGTTCTTTGCTAGTCATATTAATTAATTTATTCTTTAGAATGAGTCTCGTTTATATTTTCCCAATCCCACTCTCTATTTTGATTATCATTAAATTTCTTTAAAATTGCTTTTTCAATATCAATGTTAAAAATTCCGCAAAGATGAAGAACTCTTTGAATGACATCACCTAATTCCTCCTCAAATCCATCCTTGCCATCCATATTTTTGTGGCGATATGCTTCAAGAGCTTCAGAAACTTCAGAATGAATCAAAGCAATTTTCTCTGCAACATTAATTTCTTCTGGCTTAGTTCCAAAACCCTTCTCTTTAGCTTGTTGTATTATTAAATTTTGCAATTCTTTAATACTAATGTTATTCATACTTTTCTATATTATATTAACTTCTTCTTGCAAATCAACCCCAAACTTTCTTTTTACTGTGGTTTTTATCTTTTTTACCAATGATAATACTTGATTGGGTTTGGCTTTGCCATAGTTTACTAGTATCAAAGCTTGTTTCTCGTACATCGCTACCGGACCAAATTTTTTTCCTTTGAAGCCGGCTTGTTCAATCAACCAACCAGCTGGGACTTTAACTTTGTTTTTAGTCTTGCCGGGATAGTTAGGGATATTGGGATATTTATCTTTTAACTTTTTAAATTGATTTAAATTTATTTCTGGATTCTTAAAGAAAGAGCCAGCGTTGGGAATAGTGACTGGATTTGGTAGCTTGCTATTTCTAATTTCCTGAATCACTTTAACAATATCTTTCAACTCTGGCTTTTTAATTCCTTTAGTTGCTAATTTTTCTTTAATTGCCCCATAGTTCAATTTAAACTTGGGTTTAGTGCTTAGTTTAACCGCGACGGAATAGATAAAATACTTTCCTTTTAATTTTTTCTTAAATACACTATCGCGATAGCCAAACTGACAATCAGCTGCTTTAAATATTTTTTCTTTACCAGTTTTTAAATTAATTGCTCGCAGATAATGAAAAACATCCTTTAGCTCTGAACCATAGGCACCAATATTTTGCATTGGGGCTGCTCCGACTGTACCAGGAATTAGAAAAAGATTTTCTAAGCCATATAATTTATTTTCAACTGAAAAACTTACCAAACATGAC
Organism: uncultured Gammaproteobacteria bacterium; assembly: GCA_964466835.1. GTDB lineage: Bacteria > Patescibacteriota > Patescibacteriia > Patescibacteriales > UBA12465 > UBA12465. Next base: position 29,377 of record CAYXNV010000002.1, on the reverse strand, counting down.
CACAGCTCACCAGAATTAGCCTCAATAACAGCGCTAGTCTTATTTTTCTTAACAATCTTTATTCCTTTAATTTCATTTTTAATTACTAAAGCTTTAATTTTTTTAGTAATTAAAAGATTAGAACCACCTCCTAAAGTAAATACATCCCTATTATTCTTCTTAGCCCAATCAATTGCTTCTAGAATATCTTCTCTATTCCTAACTACAGCAAAAAATTCGGCAGAAGAACCGATTTTAATAGTAGTATGAGGTGCTAAAGCCTTATTTTTCTTAATATTTAGCATATTTTAATTATAGGGGAAAAAATAGGATTAGTAAATTAAAAAAGACGCCTATAGTAGACGCCTTTTGTATTAAATGTTTTTATTTACTCCGGATCTTTAAAATAAAGAATACAAGAGCCAGCTCTAATTATGCCATTATGGCACTGACCTGATATTCCGGCTGAATTGAATAATGATGTTTTTTCATTGACCATAATCGCTGCTGCCCGGACACAAGGATTATTAGGCACTTTATCCTTAAACAAATTTTCCTCACGATCTAAGGCGTAAACCCAGCGACCCTTAGGAAATTCGTTCATATTTTTTTCCCAGGCCATTGCCACTCCTTGAGCATTGGGGAGCTGACCGCCCTGGCTTTTGACAAAAGCCCGGCAACGATTCAAGATGCTGCCTTGAGTCAATTGGACAATAACTGCAATTTTAGGCTCACCAGCTCTCAAGAGTGTGCTGGGATAGAAATTCTCATCAATAACAATTTTATCAATATGAATATCATTCGCATGTCTTTTTCTGAAGACTTCTAAAGAAAAATTATTGGGAACGGTAAAAAGAAATTGAGCCACCCCAATAAAACCAATATCAATATTTGTCTTTTTCATGGTGTTTATAATTTATATATTAATGAACTATATTAACTATTAATAAATAACCTTAATATATAATTTAACTGAAGTCAACATTAAAAAAGCCATCTCAACTAAGAGATGGCTCAAATTAATTTTTTCTTGTTTGGACCCTACCACTGGGGAAACTTGACTTTGATAAGTGATACATCCTCATGGTCATTGTTTCGTAAAAGGATATGATAATATCCGTCGAAAAATACTCCTAAACGTGGGAATACAAGTCTGCCCCATACTTCTACGCAATAGGTAATTTTTTCTTCCACCACTTCACCATCTTCTCTCACCAGGAGAAAAACATGATGATAGGCTGGCTGGGAAACAATGTAGACATACCAGATATTCAAACCGGTATCATCATCTTTCCGGACAAATTCAGTGATAATTTCATATTCCGGGCCAAGATTGTCTTGATAGAACTTTCCTGAGAAAATTTCTTCTCCCTTGAAAGTTATCTGAAAATCTTTTGTTCCAGGAATCGGAGGGTTATTGTTGAGCTCTACAACTGCAAATTCTCCAACCGGATTATCCGGAGTAAGGGTTTGCATTGCCATTCTGTGATAAGAATCGTGCTCATATTTCTCGCAGGAAGAAAAAAATAAGGCAATAAAGGTCATTGCGACCAGGCAGGTAAAAAATCTCAGATTTTTCATGACTTGAAGGGTTTTGGTGATAAATATTAATGTTCAATTTACTATTATTAATATAGCATATTTATGTATTTTTGTCAATATATAAAGATAGACTATCTCTAGTCTATCTTTTGTTTAACTTACAAATTGAATCTATATCTTTAATCCACTTCTCCCATTGTTTGGAGTTTGATCAATTTAGAGTATAAACCTCCTTTAACCTTAGCTAATTCAGCATGACTTCCCTGTTCAGCTACTTTACCATCTTCTAAAACAATTATCTTATCAGCTTTCTTAATTGTACTAAGACGATGAGCAATTATAATTAGGGTTCTATTTTTACTAATTTTTTCCATTGCTTCTTGAATCAATCTTTCACTCTGACTGTCTAGGTTGGAGGTGGCTTCATCAAAAATAAGGATACGAGGATTAGCTAAGATAGCCCGAGCAATCCCCACTCTTTGACGTTGTCCACCTGATAACTTGATTCCTCTTTCACCAACTAAGGTGTCATAACCTTCTCCTAATTTAAGGATAAACTCTTCAGCGTTAGCAATTTTAGCAGCCTCCCTCACTTCTTCATCACTAGCTTCAGGTCGGGCATAGGCAATATTTTCCTTTACACTAAGATTAAATATTTCCACTTCTTGAGGGACAACCGCCAAGAATCGTCTAAAAGCATGAACATCATAATCACGAAGATCTTTTCCATCTAAAAGCACTTTTCCTGTTTGAGGATCATAGTGACGATAGACTAAACGAGCAACAGTAGTTTTACCTCCCCCAGAAGGTCCAACTAAAGCAGTGATCTGACCAGCATCTATCTTCAAGCTAACATTATCGATTGCTTTCTTTTTAGCTTCCTTATAGATAAAATTAACATCTTGGAAAACAATATCACCGATAATCTTCTTGGGCTTTATTCCGTCTTCAATATTAACGATGTCTGATTCTTGATTTAATAGGCTGGCTAAACGATTAACCGCTTCTGCTCCTTCCGCTACTCGGTCATAAAAACGTGATAGACGATAGAGAGAGAAATATGATTTTTCTGATAGGGTAATAACAAATACTAAAGTACCAATTGTCATACTATCATTAACCACAAAATAAACGCCTAATAATAAAATAGCTAACCTCCCTAAATCAATTGCTAAATTACGATATAAACCAAAACCAAGTAAACGGAACCATTCCTTTAGTTCATTAATTTTAATTCCAAACTTAAGCTTGCCAAATTCCCTTACTTCACGTTTCTCCTGCACAAAAGATTGAACAGCATTAATATTAATAATTGACTGACCTAACATACCAGAAGCAACTTCATAATCCTTATAACGCTTCTTCCTAATTGGATATAAAATAGAGTTTGATTTATAGGTAATGAAAATAAATATTGGTGCAAAGACTAGGAAAGTAATGGCTAAGCGCCAATCAACAATGGCAAGAACACTTAGAGTAACAACGAGCTGAACCAGGGTTGGGCCAACCTCCCAGGCTAAATTAATAATCAGCTCAATTATTTTATATAAACCTTTTTCAATTTTAATTATCTTGTTCCCCGTATTCTCTTTTTCATGATAGCCCAAACTTAGACCTACCAATTTTTCTTGGGCTTTAATTGGCAGATAATATTCAATATCCATAATCATAGAAAAGATTCTCTTGTCACGGATATAATGAAATAAAGAGCTTAGTTGTTCACTTAAAAAGAAAGCAACAATTAGTAATAATAATGGTTTTAGCTGATTGACATCAAAGTTAGTAATTGAATCAATGATTAATTTTAAAATATAAGGACTGATTAAACCAATAAGTTCAAAAGCAATAGTCAAAATCAGCAAGATTTTAATCCGCTTCTGTGATGGCTGAAGTAATTTCCAAAACTTTGGCCAAAATTCCTTTAATTTTAATCTTTCTTTTTTCATAAACACAAAAAAAGGGACCCTACCCCTATAATAATATACGTAAAAATAGGGAAAAAGTTACATTTTTTCTCTAATAATTGACAATAATAATTAAAAATGATATAGTTATTTGATTCTTTAAAAATAAATAATAACCAAAAAAATATTCTCATGACAAAGATTGAAAAAGAAAACATTTTACAAACTTTGACTGATTGTGGAGTAGGCATTACTCAGGACACTGACAAAATTATTCGCTGGGTATGTGATATTTTAAAATCAGAATCAGCGATATTTGAAAAAATCGACATTCTCATTAAAAGATTGGGGTGTAAAGATCAGGATATAATTATATCCCTGCTATACTATGAGGTCTTAAATCAAAAAGCTGGCAAAAAATTCTTCGGAACCAACATTGCTGATATTGAATATCGACTCCAGGCAAGCACCTATACTGATAAAGGCTCTGAAATACCAGAGATGGTTACAAGTCTAATTCAGGAAAAACCTAACAAAAAAGCTCTTGTCATCCAGGCAATCGATTGCATCTATCAACTACATGAGGACATTAAGAAATTTGAAGAAGAAAATGGACCAGAAAAAATTGAAGTTGATCCCTGGTGGATAGAAAGAACCAACCGAACCAAAGAACAGTTAGGGGATGATCTTAATAATAATTATTCTCAAATTGCCAGGCTTTGGCTAGCTAATGCTATCAAAAAGATATCTAAGCTAGAAACAATGGTGAAAGCATGGAAAATTGTAGTTACCAATCGTATTCCAGATGAGATAAACACGGTCTATTTCTTGTCCAAGCCTAATGCCAAAGAAAAAGAAAAGCATAAGGGCAGATTAGATCAGAGTATGTCAGAAGTCAAAGTAAACTCTGTATTCTACGAAAGATTACAGAAAGAAAAAACCATTACCATCCACACCCCTGAATGAAAAAATGGTATCAAAACCGAAAAGCCTCTCGACTAGAGGCTTTTTTTATTTGTTTTAAAATTATTTATTACTTCAACAAACTCTTTCCAATTCTAAAAACATCACCCGCTCCCATTAATAATACTAAATCTTTAGCTTTTAAATTCTTACGTAAATACGTGGTGGTCTGTTCTAGGGTAGAAATATGACTAACTTTCTGTTTTATTTTTTCAGTTCTATTATATTTCTTTATTTCTTTAACTAACTGAACGCTGGACACTCCTCCCTGCTTTTCTCGGGCTGAACCATAGATATCTAAAATAATTAATTCATCAGTGTCTTTAAAGCTCTTGATAAAATCTTTAAACAAAGCTTTGGTGCGAGTAAAAGTGTGGGGATGAAAAACTGTAATAATATTCTTGTTAGAGTAATGTTTTCTTAAACCAGCTAAAGTAGTTTTTATCTCCGCTGGGTGATGAGCGTAATCATCAATAATTATTGTTTTTTTATATTCTCCCAATATTTGAGCTCGGCGTTCTGTTCCTCTGAATTCAGCTAAATATTTTTTTATCTTTTCTAATGGAACTTTCAATTCTCTGGCCGTAGCAATAACTGCTAAAGCGTTATAGACATTATGTTCTCCCCAAGATTTTATTTTAAATCTTCCTAAATTATTAACTTGAAAAGTCTGAAAACCATTAGCTTGTTTTAGATCATGAGCTAAATAATTAACTAACTCATCATTTCCCTGCTCTTCTGCTAAATCATAACTAATAATTTGACCACGACAAAATTCTTTTATCTTTTTAACTTGTTTATCATTATTATTAGCAACTAAAAAACCAGAGCGAGGAATCTTTTTTACAAAATCAATAAATACTTTTTGATAGCTAGCTTTAGTTTTGAAAAAATCAGGATGGTCAAAATCAATATTATTTAATATCACTCCTTGGGGTTTAAAATATTTTAATTTATTCTGATATTCATCAACTTCAGCCACAAATAGTTTTGATTTACCTAATAAACTACTACCTTTAAACTGAGGCACCCGAGAACCAACTAATACGTTAGGAGATTTACCAGCCCTCTCTAATACATAACCGAGCCAGGCAGAAACAGTGGTTTTACCATGACTGCCACAAACAGCTATGCCTTGATATTGATTAAATAAATCGCCTAAAGCTTGGGCATAGGAAATTGTTTTAATCTTTTTATTCTGATTAATAGATTTCAATTCAATATTATTACTTTTGTTAAAAGCGCTAGAATAGATAACTAAATCAACTTTCTCAGGGATATTATTAATATTAAAAGGAGAAAATACTTTTATCTTTTCTTTCTTGAGGACTTTGTCAGTTAGAAAAACATCTTCAATATCAGACCCAGAAACACTATGTCCCTGGATAGCTAAAAATTGGGCTAACATAGTCATGCCCACTCCCTTAATTCCAATCATGTAGATATTTAACTTCTTCATGTTTTTATTTAGCTATCTTTTTAATTAATTCAACCATTTTTTCACTAGCACCCGTCTTAATCACCTTACCAATATTTTCACTCAATTCTTGCTTCAACTTATCATCGGATAGAACTTTATATATCTCTTTAATTAATTGCTCTGAGTTAAGTTCTAATTGATTAAGTATTATAGCTGCTTCATTTTCTTTAAATAAGTCAGCATTATCTTCTTGGTGAGAATTGGGCATGGGAATAAGGATAGCTGGTTTTTTTAGAGCAGACAGCTCTGTTAACACCCCTAATCCACAACGAGAAATTATTAAATCAAAAATGGACATTAATGATAATGTTTCTTGATGGGGTAAAAAATCAAAAGAATAATAGCCTTCCTTCTTTATTTCTTTTAACTTATTCTTCCCTGTTAAATGAATAATCTGACAAAACTCTAATAATTTATCTAGGCTAGCCAGCACTAATTCATTAATTCCTTGGGCGCCAGTACCACCACCGATTACTAAGATAATTGGTTTATCATCTTTTAAACTATATTTATTTCTAGGCTCAGCTATTTTATTTTGACCAGGAGTTAGATTAACAGGATTACCAATCCAAATTGCTTTGGGGCCATAATCAGCCAAAGATTTTTCAAAGGTAACCGTAGTAACTTTAGCTACTTTAGACATTAATTTATTAGCTAAGCCCGGCCTAACATCTTGCTGATGGATTAAAACTGGAATCTTCATCACCCAGGCAGCCCAAGCTAAGGGCACACTAACAAAACCGCCAGCGCTAACAAGCACTTTAGGTTTTTCTTTGATTAAAATAAATAGGGATTGATAAAAAGCTAATTCAATTTTAAAGAGATCAAGAATATTTTGGAGAGAAAAATAACGACGCCACTTGCCACTTAGTATAGAAATAAATTTCATTTCTCCTGACCAATTATTAACCAATTCTCTTTCTGGGCCTTTTCGAGTACCAACAAAAACCAATTCTGTATTTGGTTCAAGTTCTAAATATTTCTCGGCCACTGCTAATAATGGTGTGACTGATCCGCCAGTCCCACCCCCAGAAAATATAATTTTTTGTCTTTTTTCTTTAATCATATACTAATGCCAACGAGTTGTTGTTTGCTTACTGATATTAACTAATATTCCCATAGCAATCAAGGCTGATAGGATGGCTGAGCCACCATGAGAAATAAAAGGCAAAGGGACACCAGTCATTGGTATGAGATTAATCATACCACCAATATTGAGAAAAGTTTGAATCGCCAGCCAAACAACAATACCAGTCGCCAAAGCACTGCCATATAAATCAGGAGCGGCTCGAGCAATTGCTAGACCGCGATAGAATATAAATAAATATAAAAGAATTAAAAAGGTACTAAAAATAAAACCAATTTCTTCGGCAATGATTGGAAAAATAGAATCACCCCAAACCTCTGGCAAATACATAAATTTTTGCCGACTTTGCCCTAAACCGCGACCAAACCAACCGCCAGAACCAACTGCAATTAAAGATTGATTGATTTGATAGCACTTATCTTGAGTACTATAAGTTGGATCTTTCAAACATTTAAAACGATCACTTTGATACGACGACCGAGTACTGAGAACTATAAACAATAATAAGGCGGCCAGACATAAAGTTAGAAAAATATGAGTAACTTTTCCCCCGCCAGTGAAAAAAACAATTAAAGCAGTAAAGGCGATAATAAATAGAGTCCCCATATCAGGCTGAGCAATCATTAAACCACTAATTATCCCTAAAATAATTAAAAAAGGAATCACCCCACTAGATAGACTGCTAAGAGCATGCTTTTTCGCCTCTAACCAAGTAGCCAAATAAATAAGGAATGATAATTTAACCAACTCTGAGGGTTGAAAAGAATAACCAAACAAAGTAATCCAACTTCGAGCCGCTCCATGTTCCGCCCTAATCCCGGGAATAAAAACCAACAGAAGAAGAATGATAGAAAGGAATAAAAGTAAAAGAGCAAATCTTTTCCAAAGATGATAATTAATACGAGAAACAACAAAAAAAGCTACTAAACCAATTCCCAAACCAATTAATTGATGGGTAAAATAATGATAGGTATTACCAAAACGAGCATAGGAAACTACTGATGAAGCACTAAAAAGCATTACTAAACCAAAAACTATTAAAAAAAACATGGCCATAATTAAACTTTTGTCAGGCTCATGTTCACCTCGGCGTGGAGAAAATAATTTTTTAGCCAAGCGATTAACCATAAATTAAAAACTTTTATCTAATAAAAAAATCATTAAACCAACAGCGGCGCCAATGGCAGAGATAACCCAAAATCGCATTACCACCTTTGCCTCTGGCCAACCAATCGCTTGGAAATGATGATGAATTGGCGAAGACACAAATATCTTTTTACCGCGAATTTTTTTAGATATAAGCTGAACAATAACTGATAGAGATTCAATTAAAAAGATTAGACCAATAAATATTAACAATAAAGCATTATTAGTTAACATGGCAATTATGCCCAAAGTCACCCCTAAACTCATTGAACCGGTATCACCCATATAGAAACGGGCGGGCGGGATGTTAAACCAAAGAAAGGCCAAAAGAGCGCCAATAATAGCTCCGCAAAAAGTAGCCAGCTCATAACGACCAAGAGTAAAAGCAATAACAGCATAGGCGATAAAAGCAAATAATAAAGTACCGCCAGCTAAACCATCTAAACCATCACTTTCATTAACTGAAAAAGAAGTAGCTACAATAATAAAAATAAATAAAGGAATATACCAGGCACCAATTTCAAAGTTGCCGAAGAAAGGCACATGAAAAACTGTCCAATCTAATTTAAAATAAAACCAAAGCGAACCGACAATGGCAATTAAAGCATAAATCAATAAACGATGCTTCATCTTTAAACCACCACCACCAAACACTCCTTGGCCACGGACATCTAACCAATCGTCAACCAAGCCGATTAGAGCGGTCGCAATTAATGCCCCCAGGGGCAATAGAGTTTCTGATCGAGACAAAAAATTTAAATGATTAAAAACATCCCAAGGGAAAAGATCAGCTAATGACGAGAATAAAAGCATTAAAATCAAAACTGTTCCCCAAATTAAAATTCCTCCCATAGTTGGAGTGCCCTCTTTATGAGCATGTAATTTAGTAAAGACGGGGGTTTGACCATTATTTCTAATTTTTTTACCCATTCGATATTTATATAGATAATGGGTTAAAATTGGAGCTAAAAGAATGGCCAATACAAAAGATAGGGTGGAAAAGAAAAGAATTTTAATAATATAGAATTCTGTCATAATTATCTAAAATTTATTAAATAAATTGAAAGTAAAACAATATTTAACAATAAACCAACTAAAACAGAAGCAACTAATAATAAATGGACAAAAAGTTTAAAATCTTTATTTTTATTAAAAATCGCTAGAATAATCAAATTAATAAAGAAAACCACTAGACTAAACAGGGGCCAACTAAAAATTCGACTTGGCTCAGCTACAAAATCAATCCCAAAATCAACATTATAGTGTAGCACTAAAAAATCACCAGTCAAACCGCGAAAAATGAAAATAGCTTGTAGCCAAGCTAAAACTTGCGAAACCGCAATAATAATTAAATAATAAACACTATAATGAAAGCTAAAAATGACCTTTAAAATCTTAATTATCCTCTGAATAGCGGTGTAAAAACGAGCATAAAAGTTGGAATAAGTCATAAAAATTACTACTTTAAAAACCCCGTTTCTCGCGGGCTAATATTTATTATTCTAACACATTTCAAAAATAATATAAAATAAGCTATAATAATACTATTATGAGCAAAAAAATAATCAATAATCTATTTCACTACGCTGCTAAAGAAAACGCGGCTGGTTTAGTAATTGAAAATAATCTCAAAGAAATCTCTTTTAGCTATAGCATGCCTGATGGTGGACAACAAAATTTTGGCTTACCTAAAAAACTAGAAACTAATTTAATGAATAATCTTCGCCAAATTCTAAAGATTGCTTCTGATGAGTTAGCTAACCAAAAATATTGTAAAATATATGATAAAAATTATTGCCTTACCTTTTATCTAACTATTTTACCAACTGATTCCGGTGAAAAAGTAATTATTAATATTATTAAAAAAAATAACAGACTTTGGAAAATTAAACAATTAGGTCTACAAAGAAATCAATTAAAGACTTTAAAAGAAGCTTTAAGAACAAAATCAGGTTTAATAGTTATTAGTGGGTCAGCTGGTGGTGGCAAAAGCACCACTCTCTATTCTCTGCTCCAAGAATTAAATCAACCAGAGTCAAGTATTTATCTTCTAGAAAAACAACCGGAGTATGAAATAGACGGAATTAATCAATTATCACCGACTAAAACAAATTGGGAAAAAATATTACAATATGATTCTGATATAATTGCTCTAGACGATCTTGAGAGTGATGAAGACTTTAAAAGACTTTTTCAAGCCGCTAATAGTGGCCGTCTGGTTCTAACTACTATCACCGCTGATAGTAGTTGGGGGGTTTTGCTTAAAATTTTGAAATTAAAACTTCCTTTAAATCTCAAACTTAATACTCTTAAATTGATCATTAATCAAGGAACAGTTAGATTGAAACGAGCTAAAAAACAAACAAAATCAAATCGGCAAGAAATTGGTCTGTTCGAAATATTATCCCTTAGTCCAAAAATGAAAAAATTTATTTCTGATAGTCAGGGTGATCCTAAAAAAGAAAAATTCTGGGAAAAATTAGCTCGACTAGCTTTGGCTAATGGTTTCCAAACCATATCTGAAGATTTAAAGAAAAAAATAAAAGATGGATTATTGGATCCGAAAGACTACTCTTAAATTTATGAAAGTTTTTTGTGTCATTCCCGCCTACAACGAAGCTAAAAATATCGCTCAAGTCGTTAACAGTGTTCGTCCTTTTGTTGATGAAATTGTAGTAGTTGATGATTATTCCCAGGATAATACGGTTGAATTAACTCAGAAGACTGATGCTACTGTTCTAAAACATATAATTAATAGAGGTCAAGGAGCCGCTCTACAAACTGGTAATAATTATGCTCTAAAAAAAGGAGCTGATGTAATTGTTCATTTTGATGGCGATAATCAATTTAAAGCTGAAGAAATTCCCGAAGTAATTTCTCCTATTCTTCTTGGTCAGGCTGAAGCAGTTCTGGGATCAAGATTTTTAGAGAAAAAATCTGATATACCAAAGATAAAGAAGAATATTATCCTGCCTTTAGCCCGAACTATTAATAAAGTATTCTTTAATATAAAACTAACTGATCCTCAAAGTGGTTTTCGCGCTCTTAGTAGAAAAGCAGCTGAAAAGATAGATATAAAAAGTGATGGCATGGCTCATTGCAGTGAAATCCTCTATCAACTATTTAAAAACAAGATAAAAATTAAAGAAATTCCCATTACAGTTGTCTATCATGAATATGGACAAAAATTCTCTGGTGGTGTTAGGATATTAAAAGATCTAATTATTAAAAAGATAATAAATTAATATGATACAACAAATCATTGCTTTAGCTTTAATCGCTATCTTTGTCTGGCGTTTAGGAGTGCAAAAAAAGAAAAAGGAAATTAATCAAAATGAATTCATTTTCTGGCTCATCTTTTGGGTTTTAGGTGCTCTAGCAATAATCTTTATTCGTGACATTGATCGTTTAGTCGGCTATTTTGGTTTTTCTGGATCTGGTATAAATTTCCTTCTCTATTTAGCCATTATCGTTCTATTCTTCCTAATATTTAAACTTCGTTTAAATATTGCTAAAATGGATAAAAATCTGACTGAAGTAGTGAGAAAAGTTGCTTTAGATAAAAACAAGAAAGATAATTAATTAATATGCGAATTGCTCAAGTTGTTTGCGCTTGGCCTCCCTATAGTGGTGGAATTGGTAATAGTGCTTACCAAATTGAACAACTATTAAAAGATAAACATGAGGTGGTGAGTTTCACTCCGACCACTCTAAAACCGTGGCTAAAATATGGCCACGGCGCTTTTTTGCCTCAATTATTATGGAAGTTGAGAAAATTTGATTATATTTATCTTCACTATCCTTTTTTTGGAGCGGCTGAAGTAGTTTGGCTTTTTGGTTTATTCTGTCCTAAAAAGAAAATAATTATTCACTATCACATGGATGTAAAGAATTCATCTTTATTCAACAAACTTCTTAGCATTCCCAGCTTATCAATCCGTCGTTCCCTGTTGAAAAAAGCAGAATTAATTGTCAGTGCTAGTTTAGACTATGTTAAAAATAGTCAAATTAAAAAATTCTATCAAAATAATCCTAAAAAATTTAAAGAAATACCTTTTGGCATTGATTTGATAAAATATCAACCTAAATTAATCAATAAACCAACTAAGAATAAAATAATTGCCAAAGCTAAAGATATTATTCACCACGTTAATGATATATTTATTAAAAAAAGTCGTTTAGATCTTCTCTTTGTTGGTGCTCTAGATAAAGCTCATTATTTTAAAGGAATAGAAGTTCTATTACAGGCTTTAGTTATTCTGCCCTCCCGTAATTGGCAACTGACGATTGTTGGTGATGGTGATTTGAAAAAAAACTATCAAGAAAAAGCTAAAAAATTAAAAATAGATAAACAAGTTAAATTTGTGGGCAAAGCATCTGATGAAAATTTAGTTCGTACAATGCAAAACTCTGACTTATTAATTCTGCCCTCAATTAACCGCAACGAAGCCTTTGGTTTAGTTTTAATTGAAGCCATGGCTTGTGGTGTGCCAGTAATTGCTTCCGACCTACCAGGCGTCAGAAGTGTTTTCGCCAACTATCAGCAAGGACTATTAATTGAGCCTGGCAGCATTGATGATTTAAAACAAAAGTTAGAATTTATTATTAATAATGAGGAACTAAGACGAGAAATGTCTTTAGCCGCTCGAAAATTAACTGAAAAAAAATATAGTCTTGAGATGATGAAGAGTAAATTAGAAGAAATTTTCAATTAACATGAAAATCTGTTTGTTAAACAATCTATACAAACCTTTTAGTCGTGGTGGAGCAGAAACCGTGGTTGAGATGATGATTAATGATTTTAGAAAAGAAAATCAGGAAGTCTTTTTAATTACCACCAAACCTAAAAAAGCGGAGACCCCAACCAAAACTGATTTAAAAACATATTATTTAAATTCAAGTTATTATAATCTAAATAAAATTAATACATTCTTTCGTTTTGGCTGGCACATTGCTAATATTTTAAATTGGAAAAGGAGTAAAAAAATAAAGAAGATACTGATAGCAGAAAAACCCAATTTAATCATCACTCACAATCTTTTAGGGCTCGGCTTTAGAATTCCCAAAATAATAAAGAAATTGGGAATAGAGCATCATCATTTTCTTCATGATATTCAATTACTTCATCCTTCAGGTTTAATGTTCCATGGAAAAGAAAAAGTAATAAACTCTATTCCTAGTAAAATATATCAAACCCTAAACCGTAAATCATTTTCTTCGGTTAATAAAGTCATATCACCTTCTAATTGGTTATTAACTGAACACAGGAAACGAAATTTTTTTCCTGACTCCATTAAAGAGATTAGACCATTTAATTGGCCAATAAAGTCTAGTAATCAAAAAAGTCTAAATAAATTCCCTAAAAAAACCTTCCTTTTTGTCGGCCAAATAGAAAAACATAAAGGGATTTTTCTTTTAATTAATGCTTTCAAAAAATTAACTGATCCAAATGTTAAATTAATTATTATTGGTGATGGAAAAGAATTAGAACGAGCCAAAAAAGAGGCTAATGATACTAATATAGAATTTATGGGGAGACGAAAATATGAAGAAATAGAAAAAATAATGCAACAAAGTTATTGTTTGATCGTTCCCTCCCTATGCTATGAAAATTCTCCCACCATCATATATGGTGCTCAATCATATAATCTGCCAGTGATAGCGGCTGATATTGGTGGTATTCCAGAGATCATAGGAGAAAACGACAAATTATTTGAACCTAATAACGAAGAAGATTTAATAAACAAAATGAAAGAAATTTAATAGATATAAGACAAAACAAAAATCAGCCCTAGGGCTGATTTTTTATTGACATTATATATATTATTTAAGCTCCAAACTTATGTAGTTTTTTATTAGCTTGAATATCAAAGATAGTTTTCTTTAAGCCATTTTCTAAGGTTACCACCGGCATCCAGCCCAATTCATTCTTAGCTTTATGTATATCAGGCAAAATTAATTCTGATAGGAATAGTTTATTATCAGAATAAGTGATTTTTGATTTTGAATCAGTTTCTTTAATAATTAAATTAGCTAAATCAGTAAAATTAATATTAACATCAGAGCCAATATTAATTGGTCCAGAAATTTCAGTTTTCATAAATTTAGCAACAGCATCAATCACATCATCAATATAGCAAAAAGAGGAAGAAAAAGTTTCATTGCCAAAAATCACAATATCTTTGTTGTCTAAAGCATTATTAATGAAATCAGGAATCATATGATCATCATCAAACTCCATTCGGGGGCCATAGACTCGGAAAAGACGAATTATTTTAGCATCAATTTGATAAAGAGAGCGATAGCTACTAACTAAGGTTTCTGCAAATCGTTTCCCTTCATCATAGGCGCTTCTTTCAGACAGATGATCAACTGATCCCACATCACTTTCTTTAATCTTTAGATCAGGTTGATCTTCACGACGGGGGCCATAGATAACTGATGAAGAAAATTGAAGAAATTTAGATTGATATTTAACTGCTAGATCAAGTAAATTTTTCACCACATAAGAATTAGCCATCAGGGTTGCAAAACGATTATCTAAAAAATTATGGGGCGACATGGGGCAAGCTAAATTATATATTTCTTGCAAGCCCTGAAACTCAATTTTAAATTTCTTTAACTCTGATATTTTCTCTAAATCCAGAGGTTGAGATAGATCGTGATTAATAAAAGTAAAATCAGGGTTAGCTAAAAGATGGTCAATGTTGCGCTCACTACCAGAAACAAAATTATCTACACAAATCACTTTGCAAGTTTTAATAAGTTCATCGCATAAATGTGAACCAATAAAACCAGCTCCCCCAGCTACTAGAACATTTTTTTTATCAAAAATAACTTGTTTAGCCATATGTTTAATTATTTACCTTTATTATATCAATATTAACACCTTTGGAAAAGCTTTCAGCTAAAGCATAGAATGATTCCATTAAAATTCCTTTGCCAGAAAAGACACGAACATGAGGAGCTGCTCCAGCATAGGCACCAACAGCAATCTCAGCAATACCATCATTATTTAAATCATCAACCGCTAAATTAACTCCTCCTTGCCAATTTTTAGTATAGGAAAAAAATTGTCTTTTTAATTTAGCGTGATTATCAAAAATCTTAACTAAAGGAAGGCGCCCTTTGCCAGGTGAGACCACTATTTCTGATTTACTATGATCTTTGCGACCATCAATATTTCCGACAACAACATTAACACCACCCCGAAACTTTTTCTCATAGGCCAAGAAAACTCCGATTAATTTACCGTCTCTGTTAAAAATCCTGACCTGAGGTTCATTACCAGGGCCAAAACCAACTACAATTTGCTGTCTGCCCTTACCGTCTATATCACCAACCGACAAGCTAAGACCGCCATAAAAGTTGCGACTATCAGCCCAAAATCGTTTTTTAAGTCGCCCATTATAATCAAAAATACGAATTTCTGAACCACGGCCAGAAGCTGGGGCTACTATTATTTCCGAACGATTATCATTATCTAAATCTATCAAGGCAACATTAATTCCTCCGCGAAAACTTTCGTCATAGGCCAAGAAGCTTTTTAATAATTTTCCATTAATATCAAAAATATTAACTTCTGGCTTATTCCCTTTGCCTAAGCCAATAATAATCTCTTCTTGATTATCGCCAGTAACATCACCACTAGCTAAATTAAAATTTTCAAAATTATCTGGTAAAGCAATTTCTTTTACTAAATCACCGTTAGTAGCTGTTAGTCGAATAGTTTTACTATCGCCAGGAACAACCAATATGCGACCAACTTGGCTATAGAGACGTTCTTTGGCCATGGAAATTGCTCGATCAGTATTAACTCGACCATTACCTAATTTTCCTAAATAACTAGGATTCAAACGACTAATGTTGTCAGAACTGGCAAATAAAATATTAATAACTTCTTGGCGACTCAAAGCTGGATTAGCTTGCTCAATTAAAGCTATAGTGCCAGTAACTAAGGGAGTAGCCATAGAAGTACCTGACCAATAACCATCATAACTTTTATCTGAATCATATTTATCACTACCAGTGGTAATAGTATTAAAAAAACTAATTCCCGGGGCAGTAATATCAACATAACGAAAACCATAACTAGAAAAATTAGTTTTTTGATCTAGAGCATCAGTAGCTGCTACCCCAATTACCATGTTTTCACCAATTAATTGCCCGTCGTAGCAAGCGGGATAGATTGCTGTCTTATCAATATCATAGCCTTCTCCGCCTGATTTTTCATTGCCAGCAGCAGCAACTACAATTACTCCTGACTGATTGGCACGACGAATTGCTTCTTGCATGGCTTCACTATGGGTGAAACTAACGAAACTTAAATTAATAATATCAGCTCCATTATTAACAGCATAATCAATTGCTCTAACCACATTACTAATTTTCCCGTCACCACGATCATTAAGAACTTTTAATGGCATTAAATTAGCTTGCCAGGTAACTCCAGCTACCCCTCGCCTATTATTCCCTTGAGCAGCAATTACCCCAGCTACCATAGTGCCATGAGAAATACCTGCCTCGGTCCAGTCATCAATAAACTCAGGTGAAGGATCTGGAATATTACTAACAAAATTCCAACCATTAAAATCATCAATGAAACCATTATTGTCATCATCAATTTTATTATCTCTTATTTCTCCTCGATTAATCCAAATATTATTTTTCAGATCAGGATGATTAATTTGGATACCAGAATCAATCACGGCGATAACAATATCCGGACTTTTTGAAATTTTGCTCCAAGCACTATCTGCTTTAATTTTAGCTAAATACCATTGATTTTTATAATAAATATCATTGGGCTTAAAATTAGCTAAAACTGGTTGAGCCAGAAACAAACAGAGTATAAAAAAAGATGTTATTATTCTCTTCATAACATCCTTATAATATCACATTTCATAATTTTTATAAAACCTATAGATTTTCTATCTCTCGTAAAGTCTCTTGAGCACATTTTTTCCAATTAAATTGCTTAACTCTTTCCAATCCTTTTTTAATCAAATCTTCCCTTAACTTATCATCACTAACGATTTTATGCATAGCTCGAGCAATATCCCGTTTATTATTTTGATCAAAATACAGAAGTGAATCACCAACAACCTCCTTGAAAACAGTTAGACTTGAAGCGGTGGTTGGCAGACCACAGGCTAAAGCTTGAATTACTGGAATGCCAAATCCTTCATGACGACTAGGAAAAACAAAGGCACTAGCACCATTAAAGATATGAGGCAAATCTTCTTCCTTGATCCAACCAGGCATATAAACTTCCTGATTTAAATTAAATTCTTCAATCACATATTTGGCTTCATCATAGCCGAAGCCAGCATTGCCAATTAGAACTAACTTTTCTTTGAGTTCAGGGTGATTTTCTTTGAGAATAGAAAAAGCTTCAATTAAATAGGGAGAGTTTTTCTTTTTCTCTAAACGGCCGACATAGAGAAAGTACGGGGCTTCAATGCCATAGCGTTCTAAAACCCTATTAATTTCCTTTTTATCATCAATTTTACGATAATCACTACTATAACCGTTATGAATAACAACAATATTATCTTTTTTAGCTTCAGGGTAGACCCTGAGAACTTCTTCTTTGGTGAAATTGGAAACGGTAATTATTTTTTTGGCTTTTCGTAGAGCAAAAGCAGTTGACCAGTGTAAATAATCAATTGAATTAGAGCGATATTTCCCTCTGGTCATTACTTTTACCAAAACATTAATAAATCCTTTGAAAAGCTTAACATTCGTTTTGGCTGTTTCATGGCGATAGAGATTAGACTCGCGGGCAAAGGCAATATCATGAATAGTAGTAATGGTTTTCTTGGGTCGAATTAGGGGTAAAGTATGAGCAGGTACAAATAAAACATCGGGACGACGAAAAATCATTTCTAAAGATAAGCGACCAAGCGTCCAAAAGAAATTAAATGGCCACTCTAAAACTTTAAAAGAAAAATTAGGGTTGTTAGCAACTGCCTGCTTTAAATCATCAGAAACTGGCTGATTAACATAGAGAATATATTTATTTTTCTTATCCAATATGGCTAAATTTTCAATAACATAAAAAGAATACCATTCGGTACCAGTTTTATGTTTTAAATTTGCTCGCGAAGCGTCTATTCCAATGGTCATATATACAAATAACCGGCCCTATTAAGGTTCCGGTTATCAAAATTATTTATTTAGTTGCTAGAATGCTTCTCTTGTATGAGTTAAGGTTTTCTAAAGCAATGCCAGTTCCCTTGGCTACACATAGCATGGCATCATCAGCTACATAAGCCGGCACACCAGTTGTTCGTGAAACTAATTGATCAATATTTCTCAATAAAGCACTACCACCGGTTAGAACAATCCCTTTATCCATAATATCAGCTGATAATTCTGGTGGAGTTTTTTGTAAAACCTTTTTAATGGAAGAAATAATTGCTTCTAGTTCATTCTGAATTGCTTCCGTAACATCATCGCTGGAAACAGTAATACTACGAGGCAAACCAGTAACAATATCTCGTCCCCGAATTTCTAAATGTAACTTATCTTCCATAAATAGAGCTGAACCAATATTGATTTTTATTTCTTCGGCTGTTCTCTCACCAATTGCTAAATTATATTTTTTACGAATATATTCTAGAATAGCAGCGTCAAATTTATTACCACCAACCCTAACTGAAGTGGAAGCAACGATTCCACCCAAAGAAATAACTGCCATTTCAGCCGTACCACCACCAATATCAACCACCATGTGTCCAGTGGTAGAGCCAATTGGAATATCAGCCCCGATAGCAGCCGCTACTGGCTCTTTAATAATGTAAGCGGCTTTAGCGCCAGCGGCAATAGTAGCTTCAATTACTGCTCGTCTTTCAGTTGAAGAAATCCCAGCCGGAACAGCCACCATTACTTCAGGTCGAAACAAACGAATACCACCTAAAGTTTTATTGATAAAATAACGAATCATAGCTTCAGTCGCTTTATAATCAGCAATTACTCCATCTTTTAAAGGTTTAACCGCTGTAATAGTGTCTGGAGTGCGACCAATCATATCTTTAGCTTCGTTGCCAACTGCTAAAATCTTTTTATCATCAATAGAAACAGCTACCACACTTGGTTCGTTAATAACGATACCTCGTTTAGGTAAGTGGACTAAAGTATAGGTTGTTCCGAGATCAATCCCGATTCTTTTGATAAACATAAATAAAAGCTAAATCACTAATCTATCTTAGTATGTTTAGCCCGTTTAGTCAATTATTGACCCTATTCTTCTTCATCTAGGCCATCTCCCCTGTCCTCATTAACCACTATTTTCTTTACCTTTTCAGCAAATTCAAAGGTGTCAAATTCCTCTTTAAAGAAGAAATAATCAGCTCCTAATTCCAAGCTACGTTGACGACTATCTTCATCACTTAAATCAGTGAAGATAAAAATTTCCTTATCGCTCAATTCACCATCCTCCTTTATCTTCCTAACAATCTCAAAACCATCAAGCTTGGGCAAAATTAGATCTAAGATAATGTAATCAGGGGCGTAATCTCTGAGACGATCCATAATTTCCTCCAACTCTTCATCTCCTTCACTGGTTTCTATTTCAAAGTCACCAGCGCTAAATTGGCCTTCAAGACCATAGAGAATATTAACATCGTCTTCAATGATAAAAATTTTTTTAGTCTTCATATGTTTAACTTAATAATATTTATTCTCTTTTCCCCACTGGGTCAAAACATTCAAAATGAATATTGTCATCGTTAAAAATTTCAACGATTTTATATAGACCTTTAGTATAAATTTCATTATTATCTATAAAATGAGTTGTTTCTAAAATAATTATACTGGCCTTAGGACGAGAAAGAACCTCATTGCCTTTTGTTTCTATTAACGGCACCTCTCCATGAAGCCAATAATTTCTCTGTTCCTTTTTTAAAAAAGGATATATCTTTCCTTCCTCAAGATTCTCTGGAATGCACTCTTCAATACCCCTATTACCATTCTTGAATTCAGAAATATTTCTTAAAGCAAGATCTGGATTGAATTCAATTTTTATACCCATATATTTAATAAATAATTTATTTCTTTAATTTTTCCCACCACCATTTATTGTTTTGATACCATTCAATCACCTCTTTGAGGCCAGCGGTAAAATCAATTTGTGGTTCCCAACCTAATTCTTGCTTAACTTTGGAGAAATCAATTGAATAACGTAAATCATGACCAAGTCGATCAGTCACATACTCAATCATTTCTTCTCCTTGATCCATTAATTTCAGAATTTCTTTGGTAATCTCTAAATTAGTTTTTTCCGTATTGCCACCCAAACAATATGTTTCACCAATTTTTCCCTTTTTAATAATAAAATCAACTCCACGATTATGATCATCAACATGAATCCAGTCTCTAATATTCTTCCCCTCCCCATAGACTGGCACTTTTTTCCCTTCCATTAAATTAGTTATGAATAAAGGAATTAATTTTTCAGGATATTGATAGCGACCATAATTATTAGAACAATTAGAAATAGTAATTGGTAGTTTATGGGTATGATAATAGGCTCGAACTAAATGATCAGCTCCGGCCTTAGAGGCGCTATAGGGAGAACGCGGATCATAAGGAGTTATTTCATTAAATTTTTCATCATTAAGTTCCAACGATCCAAATACTTCGTCAGTTGAAATATGATGAAAACGAATATTGCCATTTTTACGAGCTGCTTCTAACAATACTCGGGTACCATCAACATTAGTATGAATAAAATCAGCACTATCTTTAATTGAACGATCAACATGACTTTCAGCTGCAAAATGAACAATTAGATCAACATCCTTAACTAAATTATCAACCAATTTTTCATCAGTAATATTACCTTTAACAAATTCATAATTAGAATTATTTTCAATTTCTTTGAGATTATCTAGATTGCCAGCATAGGTTAAAAAATCCAGATTAATTATTTTATCTTCTGGATATTTTTTTAACCAATAATGAATAAAGTTGGAGCCGATAAAACCAGCTCCACCAGTTACTAATATTTTCATACTATTTTTTCCCTTTTATTTTCACTAACATATCTTCAGCTTCACCAACTTCATAACCATTTTGGGGCCAAGAATGTAAACCATCACCCTCGGTGCGAGGCACAACATGAAAATGAAGATGAGGAATGGCCTGACCAGCGATTGGATCATTGTTTTCGCAAACATTATAACCAATTACACCTAAATTTTCTTTCATCATTAAACCAATTTTCTTTACAATTGACATTAAATGGGCTAACTCATCATCAGGAATTTCTTCTAAATTTTGATAGTGTTTTTTGGGAATTACTAAAACATGCCCTGGAGTAATAGGATAAATATCTAGAAAAGCTAAAACTTTATCATCTTCATATACCTTATGAGATGGTAGCTTCCCTTCAATAATTTGGCAAAATATACACATATTATTCTATTTTATAAGGAGAATCTGTTTTATCTTCCCACCTTATTTCATCAATCTCTTCTTTTTTCCCCTCGCCTTTATATAATTTATTAGGCAAATTAATACACCAACCAGACACTTCGGAAATACATTTATAGCCATGAACAACTCCTGGTGGCACTATCACTAAGCTGGGATTATTTTCACCAGCTTCAATCTCCATTTTTTCATCCTTAGTTTCAGAATTTTCTCGTCGATCCCAAAGGTAGAGTTTGAACGAGCCAGGGCCGATAAAAATAAAGCAATCACTTTGCTCAACATGTTCATGGGGGCCACGGATAACCCCGGGTTTAGTTGAGCTAACATAGGCCATGGCGGGATTAAATTCTAATTCATCCTGACGAAATATTTCCGTTAGCCAACCACGATCATCATCATATTTTTCTAATTTTCTTACCACTACTCCCTTAATCATACTATTTTCTAAATTTAATTAGTCCGTTCTGAGCTCCCAAGTGAGCAACCTTAGAAGCTGAATTTTTTAAAGCTAGAGTGAGGGCTTTATTGATATTGCCATATAT
Source organism: uncultured Gammaproteobacteria bacterium (assembly GCA_964466835.1). Classification (GTDB taxonomy): domain Bacteria; phylum Patescibacteriota; class Patescibacteriia; order Patescibacteriales; family UBA12465; genus UBA12465. The sequence continues at coordinate 7,297 of CAYXNV010000002.1, read as the reverse complement.
CTCTAGGCCAGCCGCAAAAGAAGAGTTAAAGCAATCACCAATCCCAGTTGTATCTACCCTCTTCTTTTCCTTAAGAATGTTGCGGTGATAAAATTTTTGACCGTCATAAACGTCAACTCCTTTTTTTCCAGAAGTTATTACGACCATTTCAGGGCCATAGCTTTTAAGAATTCTCAATAAATTTTCAACATCATTCAAAAATTTACTAGTAGCTTTTTTATATTTACTATCACTCAAAACTAATTCAATTGCTTCATCTTTATTTAATGATAAAACAGTCGTTTTCTTTAAAAATTTACCAAGTTTCTTTAAACCAGCTGAGTATTGAGCCTCACTCGGATTCCAATAAATCTTTGGCCCAACAACAGAAAAAATCTTTCTTAAATTAGCTTCCCATTTACCAGACAAAGAAGCAATATAAATATTTTTAGTTTTTTTCAGAGATCTAAGATCAGCTTCAGTGATTAATAAATTTCTATTGGCTCCTCGATTAGTAAAAATAATTCTTTCACCTTTGTCAGTAATCAAAACAAAAGAAAAACCACTTTGCTCCCCTTTTCTTTCTTTAAGCAATTCTGTTTTTACTTTTCGATCAACTAAATTCTTTTTAATTGCTCGACCAACTTCATCGTTGCCAATAGTAGCTAAGCAAGCGGTCTTCAACTTGAAATTAGCTAAACTAACAGCTGTATTAGAGCCACCACCACCAAAAGTGTAGTTAAATTTATCAACTCTAATCTTAGCGCCATATTCAAACGCTAATAATTCTTGACGAAGAACATCACCCGGATTATCAATTAAAACACCCTCATTAGTAAAAAAAGAAATATCTTGAGTGGCTCCGCCGATTGTAATAAAATTATAGGTCATATATGTATATTTATATCGATTATAATACCATAAAATCTATTTATTTTCCAAAAAGAATGGCTTTAACTTCTTGGTGAGAGCAGCGGCTAAATTAAATAATAATAAAGCAGCTAAAAGACTCCAAATAATTTGCCAACTAGAAGCTAACCAAAAACTTTTTTCACCTAGAAAAAAATTATTTCGATCAGCTCGACTTAAATATAGGAATAAATAAAAGCAAAGACTATAAACGATATTGGCTGTTATCGTTAAAGTTAAAAAAGAATATAGAGAACGATTAGTTAGCCAATTACCCAGAATCCTGTCAGTTATCAAAACTACCAAGAAAAAAGAAATTAAATAAAGGCCAAAAAAAGTAAAAGATAAGAAATCAAGCCAAAAACCAAAGAATAAAGCTAATAGTAAAGCACTGGGGCGACCAAAAAAGAATAGAGCAAAAATTAAAATTATCAGAGCCAAATTAATCTCATTAAAAATAGTTGGCCAAGAACTAATTAAAGAAAATTGAATTAAAGCGGCAATTGAAGCAATTAGAAAGGTACTAATAATTAATTGATATCTCTTCCGCATATAATTAAGGTAAAACAACTGACACTAAAGTTAAATTATTAAAATTAACTAAAGGTTCAATGGTTGCACTCTGCCAAACTTCATTACTCTCACTATTAACTACTGTAATCTTGCCAATTACTAATCCCTGAGGAATGTTTTCCCCTAAGCCAGAGGTAATTACAATATTATCCAATGAAACTGTTTCTGATTGGGGAATATAATTCATTTTAACTGTTAATCCTAGGTCGCCTTCAGTCAGGCCAATTGTTTGAGCTTGATTTTGAATTGTAGCTGCTAAACGACAACCCCGACTAGTAACTAAACAAGCTTTAGCAGTTGATCTTTTAGTCTCAATTATTTTGCCAACAATTGCTCCCTCTTCACTAATAACCGCTAGACCAGGACGAAGACCATCTTTCTCACCTTTATTAAGAATGATATCTCTCTCTTCATCATTAACATCAGACAAAGATTCTTTGGCAATTATTTGCGCTAAAATTGTTTGTAATTGATTAGAATTAGAAAAATTTAATAATTGCCTCAACTTCTTATTCTCTTTATCTATCTCTTGCCAATTAGAATTAGCAACTGTCAATCTTTCCACTTCTTTAGTGAGTTCATTAATCTTCCCTATTAATTCTTCTTTTTCTCGTTGTTCTTTATAGGAAAAACTAAAACTTGTCCCTTGATTATATAATTGGCCACTAATAGGTTTTATTGAAAAAAGTAAAAAATTCTCTAGAGGACGTAAAATTCCAACCCCATGTAAAAAAACAAGTAGCCCTAAAACTACTAAAAAAACAATAAATGGATTATTCTTTTTGATCTTAATCATAGCTACTATTTAAATTATTCTTGACTATTGGCTAATACAACCTTATCCAATAGTTCTTTATCATTTAATAAAATACCAGTTCCTCTAGCGACGCAAGTCAAGGGATCATCAACAATTTTAACCGGCACCTTAGCTGCCACTGAAATAGCTTTATCTAAACCACGTAATAAAGCGCCACCACCGGAAAGATATAGACCGCGCTCATAAATATCAGATACTAACTCTGGTGGAGTAGTTTCTAAAATTGTTTTTATATTCTCAATAATTTTAGCAGTAGTTCGATTGAGGGCATCGCGAATTTGTTTATCACTAACAATAATAGCCTTAGGCAAACCAGTGATTAAATCTCGACCCCTAACTTCAATTTCTTGAGGTTCATCCAAGGGAACAGCTGAACCAATATTAACTTTAATATTTTCCGCTAATTGTTCGCCAATTAAAATATTAAATTCTTCTCTAATATATTCAATAATATTATTATCAAATTCATTGCCAGCTGCTTTTAAAGATTTCCAAGTTACTACACCACCTAAAGAGATAACCGCAATTTCAGTCGTGCCACCACCAATATCAACCATCATCGTGGCGGTAGCTTCAGTTACTGGCAGGCGGGCACCAATGGCAGCTGCCATTGCTTCTTCAATTAAATAAACCTTACGCACGCCAGCAGATTTAGCTGCATCTTCAACTGCTTTTTTCTCTACTTCTGTTAAATCTAAAGGGATGCCAATCACTACTCGCGGTCTAGGGATTAAAGAAAAATTCTCGCTATGAACTTTGTTAATAAAATACTTTAACATTTTTTCCGTTACTTCAAAATCAGAAATAACCCCATCAACTAAAGGCTTAATAGCGCTAATATGACCAGGGGTTTTACCAACCATTTTTCGAGCCGCTTCACCAACTTCTAATATTTCATTAGTTCGTTTATTAATCGCTACTACACTTGGTTCATTAGCAATAATCCCTTTGTCAGCAACATGAACTAAGGTATTCTTAGTACCTAAATCAATTCCTAAATCATGACTGAATTTTCCTAGAAATTTAGCAAACATAAATTATTTTAGTTTAGCGATCAAATCAGTTAATTTAATTAATTCTGTCTTCTCATTATCTCTTTTCTTTATTTCTGCGCTATCTTCAGCTAAAGTCTTTTGACTAATAACTAGACGATAGGGACAACCGATTAAATCAGCATCAGCAAATTTTTCACCAGCTGAGATATCACGATCATCATATAATACTTCAATACCAGCCTCAGTTAAATTATTATAAATTTCATTAGCTTTTTCATCTTCTGATAATGATAGTAAGTGAATTTTAAATGGAGCTACGCTTTCTGGCCAAATAATTCCCTGTTCATCATGAAACAATTCAACAATTGTGCCCATGGCTCTTCCCGGACCAATCCCATAGGAAGCCATAATAACATCATTGGTTTTACCATCAGCATCAAGATATTTAAATTTATATGGTTCAGAAAAACGAGTGCCTAATTGAAAAATATTACCAACTTCAATTGCTTTCTCTTCTTTTAAATCTTTATTACCGCAATCAGGGCAATCAGGTTGATCTTTAATTATTTCTCTATTAATTGCTAACTTACATTTTTCACAAACAAAAATATGATCTTCTCCCGCTTCAGTCAGAGTTTGAAACTCATGAGAATATTTAGAAAAAGCGCCACCAGAAGCAAGAGTATAATATGTCTTTTCACCAATTCCTAAGCGATTAAAAATTTTGAAATAAGCGTCCTTAACTATTTCATAATATCGATCTAAATCAGCTTGATCAACATGAAATGAATATAAATCTTTCATTAAAAATTCCCTGCCCCTAATTAATCCCGCTTTAGCTCTTTTTTCATTTCTAAATTTAGTCTGAACTTGGTAGACAGCCATTGGTAGTTCTTTATAGGAAAAAACAAACTTCTTAGCCATTGGCGTAACAATTTCTTCATGAGTAGCTCCCAGAGCATATTCTTTATTATCAGAACCAGTTAATTTAAATAGAGCATCAAAATTAGCCCAACGATCAGTTGTTGTCCAATTTTCTTTTGGAGTCAGGGCAGGCATTAATAATTCTTGACCACCAATCGCATCCATCTCTTCCCTAATAATATTAGAAATCTTATCTAATACTCTTAGGCCTAGAGGTAAATAGGTATAAATACCAGCTCCAACCTTGTCAATGAAACCAGCTCGAATCAAAGCTTGAGCATTATAGCTGGCTTCATCTTTGGGGAGCTCTTTAACTGTCCTGGTAAAAAGTTGAGATTGTCTCATAATAGAATAAGTTATTTTGTTATCTTAACCAATAAATATCTAAATGTAAAGCCCTATTTTCCTGCCTTTTTTAAGGCTTCTTTTAATCTTTCGCCACTATCAGTAATCTTGGGGTCAACTGCATTTAAAACATTACGCGCTTCAGACAAAGAATAGCCCAATGACATTAGGGCATCAATTTCATCGCTACCAAAATTAAGTGAATTAACAGTTGCAGTTTCTCCGCCATTTCTCACTACCTTATTCTTTAACTCTAAAACAATTCTTTCAGCAGTTTTCTTGCCAATACCAGCCACTTTATTCAATAAACCAGCATCACCTCTAATCACGGATTCCTTAACATCATCAGCGCTAGCAATACTTAAAGCGCCTAAAGCAGATTTGGGACCAACTCCAGAAACAGTTAGTAATAATTCAAACATTTCTAAGTCAGCTAAAGTTTTAAAACCATATAAATCACTGGCATCTTCCTTGATTCGATGATGAAGATAAATCTCTATTTCTGCATTAATTTTTAACTCATTAAGAAAATTTTCACCAACAAAAACCTGATAACCAATATCATGGACATCAAGAATGATATAGTTTAAAGATTTACTAATAATTTTTCCTCGTAGAAATGAAATCATATTTAAGTTGTTTCTTTTTCTAACCAAGCTAAATATTTAGAACCACCAGCAATTATTGGCGTGACAATAATTTCTGGAAGATCATAACTATGATTAGCTTCAATTTTTTCTTTTATTAAATCTAATTTGTCCTCCCGACTCTTTAACAAGCACAGATATTCTTTATTTGCCTCTAATTTCCCCTGCCAACGATAATAACTTTCAATCGGACCTATAATTTGGCCACAAGCAATTAATTTTTCAGTCAATAAAATATTGATAATCTTTTGTGCTTCTTTTTTCTTCGCAACCGTAGTAATAATTTGGATATATTTAGACATAATGAACCCTATTTAGATATTTTTCGTCTCAACACAGCCAAAACCGGAACTTCATTAGTCCCCTCCAGTTCTATAAATGCCTCTCGACTACCGCCACCACCATGAGCTTCAGTTAATTTATCACCAGTTTTGGCGTCAAAAAGCTGTTTTAACTTCAATTTTATTATATCATAATTTGGCTTAATAATCTCTATTTGATCGCCAATCTTAATAGTATTATGAACTTTAAAAGTAATTTTTTGACCAACTACTTTTAGGACTTGACCACAAAATTCCCAATCACTTTTATTATGGGCATTAGCGATATTTTGTTCAGCTTTGTCACCCAACAGAAAACCAGTAGTATAACCACGATGAATTAATTTTGTTTCTAACTCTTTAAATAAATAATCTAATTCTTTATTCAACTTCAATCCCTTAATTCCGCTATCAACTAAATTTAAAGCCCGACGATAAATACTGCAAACAGTTGCTTGGTAATAGACACTCTTAGCTCGCCCCTCAACCTTCAAACTGCTTACACCAGCCTCAATTAAATCTTTAATATATTTCAATAGACATAAATCTTTAGAGTTTAAAATATAAGAACCATGTTTTTCCTCTACTAATTTAAATTCTTCTTCGTCGTGCCCTCGGGCACTAAGTTGATATTCCCAACGACAAGGTTGGGCACAATCACCTAGATTGCCACTACGATTAACTAATTGTTTAGATAAAAAGCAACGACCAGAATAGGCCATACACATTGCTCCATGAACAAAATATTCTAATTCCATTTTAGGAACAGCTTTATGAATTTCTTTAATTTCTGTCAAAGTGACTTCCCGACCTAAAATAATTCTCTTTACCCCCTGTTTCTGCCAAAACCTTACTGCCTCCACATTAGTGCAATTAGCTTGGGTGGATAAATGAATTTCTGCTTGAGGCCAAACACTTTTCACAATCTCTATTACCCCGGGATCAGATACAATCAAAGCGTCAACCTTAAACTTTTTTAACTCTTTAATATAAGCTGGTAGCTTTTTAATATGTTGATTATGAGCAAAAATATTAACGGTTACATAAACTTTTTTTCCTAAATCATGAGCATACTCAACGGCTTTTCTAATCTCAGCTAAACTAAATTGATTAATCCTCACTCGCAAAGAAAAATCTGGAATACCTAAATAGACCGCATCAGCTTCATAGGCAAAAGCGGTTTTCATTTTTAATAAATTGCCAGCGGGAGCTAGTAATTCTATTTTTTTCATAATATTAGCTAATTTTTATTTGTATATATAGTATAATATAGTTTTGGGATTTAATAAATATTGACAGAAACTATAAAAAATTATACGATACTAAATCATTCTTTAAAAACTAGATATTAACCAAATCAACATATCATGAAAAAAGTTATATTTCTCATTGCTATTATTTTTTTAATAGCTGGTATTCAATCTGCTCAAGCTGATCTAATCGCAGATAAACGCTCAGATTTGAAAGAATTGGTCATTGTTAAAAAGGGCAACAAACTTGAAGTTTATCAGAAATTTGATACAACTCCAGCCGGGAGTTTCAAGTATGATCGCTATACTGAAATTAAAACATATGAATTCAATGTTACTGATCTGTATGATAGTGATACTTTAGAAAATTTGGGCATGCCTATTATGGCTATAACCGAATTAACTGATCGTAATGCCTTATTCTCTTTAAAGGCTTTCAATTTAAGCCTAAAAAATGAAGCGCTGAGAGACAGTTTAGACAGGGCCGAATTTTCAATAATCCTGGGTATACACGAAAGACTACATCAGGAAGCTTACA
>CAYXNV010000001.1:104574-112768 GCA_964466835.1 uncultured Gammaproteobacteria bacterium | reverse complement strand
ATATTTAAGAATAATGAACAAGTTAATTATGAGCCCCTTTGCTAAATATAAAAAACTCTTCTTTGTTATTATATTTCTGGCCCTGGTTTTGCTATTAGGCTGGCTATTATGGCAAGTTTTCTTTAAGCCAACCCCTCCTTCTTCTATAATTCAACCTGATACACCAAGTAGTATAACTGGCCTGCCAACAATTGATAAAGGTGATGGTATTACGGATCAGATTGGTGGACCGGGCTATCTGCCTGGTGGATTAGATAGTGAGCTTCCTGATGAAACTTTGCCAGATATAAACAGACCTAGTCCTTTAGCAGTAGGAGGGATAACCGAGGTAGAGGCTCTAAATCAATCTCCAGTTATAGGTTCGACTTTATCCAAAGATGGTCGGGTTCAATATTATGATCAAGATGATGGTAAATTCTATCGAGTTGATCCTGATGGTAATATAACTTCTCTGAGTGATAAAGTGTTTTATAATGTTGAAGATGTAGTTTGGGCACCAGATAAAAATCAAGCCATTATTGAATATCCTGATGGTAATAAAATTTCCTATAACTTTCTAACTAAAAAACAGGTTACTCTTCCCTCTCATTGGCAAGATTTTTCCTTTGCTCCTTCTAGTAAACAAATTATTTCTGAAAGCATTGGCCTAGATCCAGAAAATCGTTGGTTAGTAGTATCCAAACCAGATGGCTCTGAAGCTAATACTTTGGCCTATATCGGTACTAGAGATAAATATGTCTATCCTTCTTGGTCACCAAATAATCAAATTGTTGCTATGTATACCAAGGGAGTTGACTTTAATCGTCAAGAAGTATTCTTTGTTGGTCTAAATGATGAAAATTTTAAATCCACCATTGTTGAAGGACGGGGCTTTCAATCACAGTGGTCAACAGCGGGCGATCGCTTGCTTTACAGTGTCTATCATAGTCGTGATGACTACAGACCAAGATTATGGATAGTTGATGCTAAGGGTGATACTATTAGTCAAAATAGACGTAGCTTTGATTTATCCACTTGGGCTAATAAATGTACTTTTGCTTCTAACACTGATATCTATTGTGCTGTTCCTCAAAACCTAGAAAAAGGCAGTGGGCTCTATCCAGAACTAGCTGATCGAACCCAAGATGATTTATATAAAATTGATTTAACCACGGAAACAAAAAAATTAATCGCTGTTCCTCAAGATGCCTATAATATCTCACAGATAATGGTGCCTGGTGGACAAAATTATCTATATTTTACTGATAAAAAAACTGGGTTAATCTATAAAATAAAATTAAAATAAATTAATTTGAATATTATAAAACACCGATTCAAATCGGTGTTTTTTGTTAACTATAAATCTATCCAGAAAGATTATTTTTTTCTAGGAGACAAAAGTTACCTGAGCAACCCAGGGGAACAAATCCTTCTTCTAAAAATAACTGGGCTTCGTTAGAATAAAATTCACCAAAACGAGGATTGAAAATTATTGCCATGGTTGCTTCTTTGGTTAGACAATCTGGAGAGTTACTAATATTCTTTTGTAAATTCCATTCAATAATTCCGCCAACATTTATACCTAAATCACTACGCCCCAAGCAAAGTTCTCTAGCTTCGACTTCTGGAATTAATCTTTCTATCAACTTTAGATCATTGGGCATAAGAATTTTAAACTTATTAAAAAAATAATCTAATTTATCAACACTCAAACTAACCCCTGAAGAAAAAACTATTAGGAAAATAAGGATACTACTAAATTTCTCTTTAGCCTTCTTATTTAAAATTTCAATTAAAGTAATCACCAACCAACTAGATAAAATAGCTATTAAGGGTGCTAAGAAAATAACACCAAAAGGATGGGTTGACCATTGTCGGAAAATAATAAACACCAATAAAGGCATAATAAACCAGGGCCAAAGATATATCTGCTCTGGTTTTCGTTTATAGAAATATTGGGCTAAGAAAATAATCAAGCCAGCCAAAGCTAGTATTAAAAACAACTTGGTGAAATGAAGATTGGATATTTCATAAATTCTTGCTAACCAAGTCTGGAAAGTAGCTGGCCAAGTTGTTCTGGTTACAAAACTATTAATTAAATCTGAAAAAATATTGCCATTCAACCAGTGAAAATGGAGGAGATTAAGAATAAAGGTAAAAATAGCAATTATTGGAGTAATAATTAAAATCTTCCAACGACCATAGATCTTCTTGCTAAATAAAGTCAAAATTAAAATACCAAACACCATTAAATAAAAAAACCAACCTATTAATCCCCCTACTAAAATAGATAAAAAGAATAAATATAAATATATTTTATCCTCACGCAGTGTCCAAGCAATAAACAACGACCAAGTAATAAAAGCAGCTGGCAAAGAAAATATTGCTAACTCAAAAGTTTCTCCATAGAAAATTACACCTGGCAGAATAGAAAAAATTGCCAAAATAATTAAAGGTTTCCAAATATTGGGCGAAAAAATTTTTCGTAGAGCATAAGCGAAAAACCATATACCAATAATCATAAAAGTTAATGGACCTAGGCGAGTAGTAGCTTCGCTAACACCAAATAATTTATATGACCAGACAGTTGGCCAAAGAAATCCAGCCGGATGATGAGTATAAAAATAACCTTTTTCTGGTTCAGTTACAAAATCTGTATTATAGCCACCGAATTTCATTTTCCAAGCACCATTATTAACAATGTTCATTGCTGCCACTCCATTTTCACCATTAACATCAGCTGTTACATGATAAAATGGAGCTTGAATATGAAGACTAGCTAATAAAATAAAAATAGCTGTTATTATAACTACTCCTACAATAAAAAGTTTTGGTCGACTATCTTTTTTAGAAAATTGTTTCTTTAATTTAAAAAGATATAAAAGATTAGTCCAACCATGTTTCCAGGGTAAGAGCTTAGAGGGACTAACACGAGGACGATAGTCAATTGGATATTCAGCAAACCTTAAACTTGGTTCATTAATAGTTCGTAACTTAATTTCTTCTGACAAGGGCATGCTTCCACTCTCTAATTTAATTTTCTCTAATACTTTTTTTCTGAAAACCCACATTCCTGATTGTGAATCTTTTATTTTAGTGCCAAAAATAAAATTAGTAGCAAAATTAAAAACAACATTGCCAAATTTTCTAAGCCAAGGTAAAGATTTTTTATCTTGCAAAGGAAAACGAGCGGCGGAAATAAAATCAAGTTGATTTTCTTCTAGATGATTAGCAATTTTCAAAATCTCTTCAGCTGGATATTGATCATCACCATCCAAAACAACAATAATATCTCCCCGAGCCTCACTAAAACCACGACGAATAGCAAAGCCATAACCCTGTTTTTCTTCTTTTGCCACTCTAGCACCATTTCTAAGAGCAATTTCAGCGGTATTATCAGATGAATTATTATCTACTACAATAACTTCCTCAATTTCTTTGGGAATATTTTTAATAACTGCTTGAATTGATTTTGCCTCGTTATGACAAGGAATAATCACTGAAATTTTAGTCATATTAGATAATTATAACAAAGCTTAGCCAGAAAAGCTATTGATATTTACAAAAGAATATAAATCCTCTATAATTAACGTACTTGAGCTGATTGCCAAGCCCACCAAGCTTGGTTAGAGGTTAATAACTTCTAAGAATTATTCCTAAAGCTCCATGAAATAAGTGCCCTTTCATTAAGGGAAGCTGGGTGGAACCGCGAGACTAACAAGTCCCGTCCTAGCAAAAACATAAACGGAATGTTTTTGCTAGGAAGGGACTTTTTTAAAAACTAAGTAAATAAACATATGAATAAAAAAAACACAATAAGCTTAGAGGCTAAACGTCATTCTTTGGCCCATCTTTTAGCTTACGCCATCAAGGAATTATGGCCAAAAGCTAAATTAGCAATTGGGCCAGCAATTGATAATGGTTTTTATTATGATATTGATTTTGGCGCAACTAAAATAACTGAAGCTGATTTAAAATCAATTGAGAAAAAGATGATTCATTTAGTTAAACAAAATCTTAAATTTGAACAAAGCAATCAAAAGATCTCTGAAGCCCTAAAAGAAGCAAAGAAAGAAAAAAATGAATATAAATTAGAGTTAATTGAAGATTTGAAAAAAGAGGGAGAAAAAAACGCTAGTTTTTATACTGTTGGCCAATTTACTGATCTTTGCCGTGGTCCACACATTGATTCAACTAGCCAAATAAAGCCTGGGAGTTTTAAATTAGATAAATTAGCTGGTGCCTATTGGCGTGGTGATGAAAAGAATAAAATGTTAACTCGAATTTATGGCCTAGCTTTTGAAACCAAAAAGGATCTAGAAGATTATTTGGAAAAAATGAAAGAAGCGGAAAAACGAGATCATCGTAAAATCGGCAAAGAGCTAGATTTATTTCATATTGATGAAATGGTTGGTTTAGGTTTACCCCTATGGCATCCTAAAGGAGCTCAACTTTGGCGAGTAATTGAAGATTTTTGGTATCAAGCTCATATTGAGGCTGGTTATGATCTAGTTAGATCACCCCATATTGGCAATAAATCACTCTGGGAAACATCTGGTCATTGGGGTTTCTATAATGATAGTATGTATGCCCCTCTAGATGCTGGGCAAACCTTAGAAGAAAAACAAGCCGGAAAAAAAGTAAAGGAGTCTGAAGAATATTTATTAAAACCAATGAATTGTCCCTTTCATGTTAGAATTTATAAAAATAATCTTCACTCTTATCGTGAATTCCCTCTTCGTTGGGCTGAATGTGGAACTGTTTATCGTTTTGAAAAAAAAGGTGAACTATCCGGTTTAATCAGAGTCAGGGGTTTTACTCAGGATGATGCTCACATTATTTGTCGAGCTGATCAGGTAGAAGAAGAGCTGGGACGAGTGGTTGATTTTATTCTTTTTATCTACAAATCATTTGGCTTTAAGTTAGAAGATGTCAAAGTTTATCTATCAGTAAGAGACCCTGAGAACACTAAATATGCTGGTGATGACAAAGGTTGGGAATTCACTGAAAAAGTTCTGGAAAAAATAGCTAAAGAAAAAAAATTGTCATATCAAAAAGATGTTGGTGGAGCGGTTTTCTATGGTCCTAAATTAGATTTTAAAGTTAATGATGCCTTAGGACGAGAATGGCAATGCTCAACCTTGCAATTTGACTTTAATCTTCCGACTCGTTTTGACATGGACTTTACCAATGATCAAGGTAAAAAAGAACAACCCTATATGCTTCATCGAGCTCTCCTGGGCTCCTTTGAAAGATTTGTTGGTCTATTAATAGAGCATTATGCTGGTGCCTTCCCTGTTTGGCTAGCCCCTGTACAGGTTAAGATTATTTCTGTTGGCGAAAAACATATTGATTATTGCCAAGAACTAGTTAAAGAGTTGAAGATAAATAATATTAGAGCAGAAATTGATCAAGCCGATGAAACTGTGGGTAATAAAATTAGAAAAGCAGTTAATGAGAAACCTCCCTATATCTTAGTGATTGGAGATAAGGAAATAAATTCACCAATACTTAATGTAAGAGATCGAGGACAACAAGAAACTCGAGAGATCTCTAAAGAAAAATTTATTAAAGAAATATTAAAGAAAACACAAGAAAAATCTTAAATTTTCCAATTTAATTTTGTTGTGCTATTATAATCAGTATGAAAAAAAATAAAAATTTACCAATAATTATAATAATAATTGTTATTATCCTTATTTTCCTAGCCATGGCTCTGAGTCAGGGCCGAATGATATTGTTTTATAGTGATACTTGTCCTCATTGTGAAAATGTTGATCGTTTTATTGTTGAAAATAATATAAAAGATAAAATCAAATTTAGAGAATTAGAAGTTTCTAACAGTAAAGCTAATTCTCAATTACTATATAATAAAGCTAAGAAATGTGGTTTATATATAGATGATGGAATTGGCGTTCCCTTCTTCTTTGATGGTGAAAACTGTATTCTAGGTGATGAGGATATAATCAATTTTTTAAGTAAATAAATGAAAAAAATACTTTATATAATTCCTGGTATTTTGAGTTTAGTCGCACTACCTGCTAAGGCTATCTGCCCTGTTTGTGTGGTGGCAGTTGGCGCTGGCCTAGGTCTATCAAAATACTTGGGAATTGATGATACCATTTCTGGTCTTTGGATTGGTGGTCTAACAGTGGCTCTAATCGCTTGGACAATTAATTGGTTTAACAAAAAAAACTGGAAATTTGGTAACAAAATAATACGGAATATATTAACAGCTATCATCTACTATGCTTTAATTGCTTGGCCTCTAATATCTGGGAATTTAATTGGTGATCCAGCTAATACTCTCTGGGGTCTAGATAAATTGATATTAGGGATAGTAACGGGAAGCATTCTGTTTGGTTTAACTAGTTGGTGGTATATTGATTTAAAAAAGAAAAATAATAATAGAGCCCACTTTCCATTTCAAAAAGTGATTATGCCCCTAGTTGTCTTAGCTCTATTTAGTTTAATATTTTATTTCTTAACTAAATAAACATATGTCTGATAAAAATCTACCAGAATTAAATGAGTTGATTGAAAAAGTTGATAAAATGAAAAAAGATAACCAATTAGATCTATCCTCTGACCAGGATCTAAGTATCGCCATAATGAATTTAGTTAGTATTGAAGAACATTTCTTCTTTACTGGTGCTAAAACCGGTGATGATAAATATTATGATCTCCTTAGTGAGGTTAGAGAGATGCGCAAAGAATTATTGAAAAAGATAATCAAAGAATATGAAGGTGAAGTTTGGTGTATTTCCAAACATCTTTTAGCAGCTAGCTATCGTTTAATGGAGGTTGGCACTAAAGCCCAAGGAAAAAATAATAAAAAAGAAGCTAAAGAGATGTTTGAAAAATCCTATGAGCTCTATTCTCTTTTTTGGGGTCTAAATATGAAATTAATTGATGTTGGTGAGGTGAAAAAAATAGATGATGATCATCTGAATACTAAAAAGAAAGGGATTGGTGGTAAATTAGGAGCTCTAGTAAAAAAAGTAATTGATTGTTGTATTGAATAGAAAAAATAATAATCACAATAAAAAAAGAACTATCAATTGATAGTTCTTTTTTATATTTGAATTATTTTTCTATCACAATCATTTTCTTTTCTACTTTATCTATCTTTTCGTGATAACCAGTAGAATACGCTCTAATTGCTTTTATAATGGTTTCGGCTGGATAGCGATATGATTCACCACGTCGAGTTCCAGGATCATTAACAATAAATTGCTCAGTCTCATAATCATAACCTTTAATTAAAATCATATGCCGAGCTGGACCCGGAGGAACAAAGTAGGGATTCTTGAGAAGTTGGCCATTCATGGGGGTTAACACAACTCTTCCTCTCTCCAATTCTTTAACAATATCATTAGCTAATTTTACTTCTTTAATTTCTACCTTGTTATAATTAAAATATTTTTTAAATAACCAATTAACCATATCATCCAGGGAAACATCTCTATATTCTCCAATCTTACGATATTCAAAATCAGACAGAATTAATATTCGTAGGCGCCAATTAGCTTTAGTAATCCCTTTTTCATTGCCGACCCAAGCCATTGCCATGGCAGCGACTGCTTCTTCGCAGCCATCTTGTTGTCTTTGGTCATGCCATTCCGCTAGGGGAGCTTGGGGGGTAAATGGGACTGGTAAATTAAAACTATTCCCAATCGCCTCAGCGTTTATTGGAATAAACAGAAATACAAATAATAGTAATAAAATTCTATTTTTCATAAATATTATTAAGTTCTATTATTGGTTAAAAAGTAAGCAACTAATCCGGCTAAAATTAAAGCACCTAGAATAATAATTATTATTAACTTAGATTTTCTTTCTTTTTTATCTAATTGATCCCAGGTACGGCGATTTTCTTTCCATTTTTTTCGATTAGCCAAGCCAATGATCATAAAAATAAAACCCATGGCAGGCAGAGCATAATTTTTTGAAGAAACCGCCATAGGAATCCCAGCTCCACACCAAATAAGACCAATCATAAATAAGGCATAATAATCAGTTGGTCGTTTATTTTTCTTCGCGATGATAATTGCTAAAATACCTAAAATTATTAAAACAACTAACACAGCAATTAAAATCCAGGGTGTTGATAGCATAGTTTTTTGAATTTAATAATTATTATTTTAATTTTACCACTTTATATTATAACATACAAAAATTCATTTTTTGCAATTTTGCCCGAAAAAAGATAGAA
>CAYXNV010000001.1:90138-104564 GCA_964466835.1 uncultured Gammaproteobacteria bacterium | reverse complement strand
TATAGGTGCCCTCGGGCATTTTGGCAAATCCATGAAAAAAGATAGAATAATAGTAATTAATTAAAACCTTATGTTTAATTTCATTACTAAAAAATTCAAACCAGCTCCAAATGGTGCTTTTACTGTCAAAAAGCCGGAAAGAAATGAATTATGTGAACAAATTATTAATTCTTCTACTCCGAGGGGTGGATTTTATTTACTATTAATTTTATCTACTTTTATTGTTGTTGTTGGTTTATTGAAGAATAGCTTAATCCTCATAATTGGTGGTATGTTAGTTACGCCTTTACTTTCCCCTATTCTTTCAATTTCTTTGGCTGTTACCATTGCTAACGTAAGAGTATTTCTTAGATCAATTAGAATCTTTTTGACTGCATTTTTAATTTCTTTGGTTGTAGCTTATATTCTAGGAGCAATAGCTAAGTTTGATATTAGTAATATTGATTTAATTGAATTTATGAAGCCTGATCTGACCTTCTTCTCAATCGCGATTGCTGCTGGAGCAGCTGCTAGTTTCACTTGGGCGAAGAAAGAATTAAATAGTTCCCTGCCTGGCGTAGCGATTACTGTCGCTCTCCTTCCTCCTCTGTGCCTCGCTGGTTTAGCTTTAGCATCTAGTAATTATATAATTTTTAGAGAAGCTTTGGGTGTTTATGTTCTTAATGTGGCCGGAATTGTTTTAGGTAGTTTAATAATTTTCATCTTAATGGATTTTGGCAAAGCAGAAAAAAAGTTAGTAGCAAAAGTTCAAGAAGAGGAAAAGAAAAATTAATAATATATAGATTCACAAACAACCTTGACAGCTAGATATTAATAGTGTACACTTAAAGTACACTTATTTTTATAAATATATGACTACAAAACTTATAGGAGTAAAGGAATTTCGTCAAAATGTTACTAGCCTATATAAACAAGCTCAAAAAAATGATATACAATATGTGGTTCTAAACCGTAATCAACCCATCTTCAAGGTGAGTCCCCTTTCAAAAAAAGATACTATTATAGAAAAATTAGCTCTAGATGTTGAAGAGGCGAGAGAAGATGTTAAAAATGGTAGAGTTTTTGATTTTGAAACCGTTTGTAATGAGCTGGGGCTATGATATATAAATTGCTCTTAACACAAAAAGGCAGAGATGATCTTTGTGCTCTCGAAAAAGAAAATCAAAAAAGAATTGCTAAAAAATTAAAATTTTATATTTCAAGTGATAACCCACTAAATTATGCTAAAAAATTAGAAGATAGTAGATTGGGTACATATCGATTTAGAATTGGAGATTATAGAGTTATTTTTGATATTGATAAACAAGGAAATATAATCATTTTACTAATACTTAGGATTAAACACAGAAAAAACGTTTATTTATAATCATATTACATACATATAAAAAATCATCTAAATTAGATGATTTTTTATTATGGCGGAGAGGGTGGGATTCGAACCCACGGTACCCGTGAAGGTACGACAGTTTTCAAGACTGTTCCATTCGACCGCTCTGGCACCTCTCCAATCTATTTTATTTTAACACAACACCTTCTTTTTTTAGTATTTCCCTTTTTTTCTTTGATCCCCAAAAATAACCTCCAATTGATCCATCTGACTTTATCACTCGATGGCAAGGGACATCTTTATTACGATTTTTATTTAAAGCGTTGCCAACTGCTCGATATGCTTTAGGGTTATGAATTCTATTAGCTACTTCTTTATAGGTCAAAACTTTTCCCTTGGGAATACTTCTAACTACCTCATATACTTTTTCAGTAAAACTCTTTCTCATTTTAAAAGTGTTATGGCGGAGAGAGAGGGATTCGAACCCTCGATACGCCTATAAGACGTATAACAGATTAGCAATCTGCCGCTTTCAACCACTCAGCCATCTCTCCAATATTTTTTTCTTTTATGGTATAATTACTATATAAGATAAAAATTTCATTGTCAAACTACTTATGCCAGATAAAAAATCTAAAAAACTACATTGGAAAGTGCCAGAATATCACAAACCTAAAAGAAATAAAAATTGGTATATTATTGCCCTGATTTTGGTAATACTTATCCTATTCTTTTGTTTTTTTACTATTCAAAATTGGCAATTAGTCTTTTTGGGCTCTAGCTCTAATTTTCTCTTTGCCATTATAATTATCGTAGCGACAGTTGTTATGATTATTAACGAAAGTCAACCGGCCATGACAGTAAAATTTGAATTAGGTCCTGAGGGGATAAATGTTGGTCAGAAATTCTATGATTATGATAGTTTCAAAAATTTCTCTATTATTTATAAGCCAAAGGAAGATATTAAAAATCTATATTTAGAATATAAGAACTCTATTCGCCCCCGCCTTTCTATTCCCTTAATGAAAATGGATGCTCTAACAGTAAGAGATTTCTTACTAAAAAACCTAGAAGAAGATCTAGACCGAACCGACCCCCCCTTGTCAGAACAGTTGACTAAACTCTTGAAATTATAATATAATTTCGCTAGTGTTGGCCTCTGTCGTTCAACGGATAGGACGCAAGATTGCGGATCTTGTAATCTAGGTTCGATTCCTAGCGGAGGCACATAAATATATGGTTGATTTACACTCTAAAATAACTGAACTCCATCGAGTTGGTAAAGTTAATTATAAACTTCTAAAAAAGCTAGGTCTGGAAACCATCCAAGACCTGCTTTTTTATTTCCCTTTTCGCTATGATGATTTTAGTAAGAGCACAGCTATTACTGACCTAAAAGCTAATACTAAAGTCAATATTATCGGCACAATTGAATTAATTCAAAACAAAAGAAGTGCTAGGAAAAGAATGTATCTAACTGAAACTCTAATTAGTGATGATAGCGATACAATAAAAGTGATTTGGTTTAACCAACCTTTCCTTACTCGCACCCTTAAGGTTGGTGATCAAGTTTCTCTGGCTGGAAAAGTAACAGAACAACATGGACAATTAATATTAGTTTCTCCTATTTATGAAAAAATCTATTCTGACAACCTTATTCATACTAAAGGCCTTATTCCTGCCTATCATAGCACAGAAAAACTAACCCAAAAACAAATTCGTTATTTAATTAAACAAATAATTCACTTAGCTAATAAAACAACCGACTGGCTACCTATTAATATTAGAAAAAAACTAAAGCTTCTAAGCCTTTCCGAGGCCTTAAGGAAAATTCATTCCCCCAAAAATCAAGCTGAAGTCATTATTGCTAGACAAAGATTGAGTTTTTCTGAGCTTTTTCTCCGGCAATTAAAAGCACAAATAATTAAGAAGGAATTAAAAAGTCGACAAGCAGAGAAAATAAAGTTTAAGGAAAAAGAGATTAAACAATTCGTTAATTCTCTGCCCTTTAAACTAACTGACGCTCAGAAGAAAGCCTCCTGGGAAATAATAAAAGATTTAGAGAAAACCGAACCAATGAGCAGATTATTAGAAGGTGATGTTGGTAGTGGCAAAACCCTGGTAGCGGTTATGGCTATATTAAACACTGCTCTTAATAAAAAACAGGCTGTTTTAATGGTGCCAACTGAAATCTTAGCCCAACAACACTTTAATTCTATTTCTAAATTATTGGCTAATTTTAAAGTAAAAATTGGATTAATGACTCGCCAAAACAAGCCAGCTGATTATCAGAAATTAGATATAATTATTGGTACTCATGCTCTAATCCAAGAAAAAATCAAGTTTAAAAATCTAGCCTTAGCAATTGTAGATGAACAACATCGTTTTGGCGTAGAACAAAGAAAAAAAATATTAAATTTCAATGATAATAATAAAACCCCTCATTTCCTATCACTAACCGCCACCCCCATTCCCCGTTCATTAGCCCTAGCCATCTATGGTGATCTTGATCTCTCTGTCATTAATCAATTACCAGCTGGTCGCAAAAAGATATTAACTAAAGTAGTTTTGGAGAATAAACGTCAAGACGCCTATAAATTTATCCAGCAACAAATTAAAAATAAACGTCAAGCTTTTCTTTTTTGTCCCTTAATTGATGAATCTGATAAGTTAGGAGTGAAATCAGTTAAAAAAGAATATGAGAAACTAAGTAAAGAAATTTTTCCTAACTTAAACATAAGCCTTATTCATGGCAAGATGAAAGCCAAAGAAAAAGAAGAAATAATGACCGACTTTTTAAATAATAAAATTCAAATTCTGGTTTCCACCTCAGTAATTGAAGTGGGCGTAGATGTCCCTAATGCTACCATCATGATGATTGAGGGAGCAGAACGTTTTGGCTTGGCTCAATTGCACCAATTCAGAGGTCGAGTTGGTCGCAGTGAACATCAATCATACTGCTTCCTATTCCCTTCCAATGAAGAATTAGTTAATCCTAAAACCATTGAACGCTTAGAGGCAATGACTAAACATAATGACGGCTTCTCTTTAGCTAAAATAGATCTGAAACTACGAGGAGCGGGTGAACTATATGGAGTTAATCAAAGCGGTTTCCCAGAATTACAAATTGCTTCTCTGTTTGATTATGAGATGATAAAAAAAGCCCAAGTTGAAGCTAGTGCTTTAATTAAAACAGACCCAGAACTAAAAAAATATCCTCTCTTAAAAGAAAGATTAGGAGAATGGGAAAGTCAAATTCATTTGGAATAAAAAAGGGCTCACAGATTATTATCTGGAGCCCAAAATTTTGTTTTTTATTTTAGCCTGTTTCCTGTTGGAAAAATTTTTCCGAAAAGATGTGAAAGTTGTTAAACCATCTCTTAATTACTTTCCGATTGAAAATAATCCACAAAACAAACAGAATCGTACTGATCGATAAAATAGTTATTACCAACCAGTGACAAAGTGCTACCTGGAAATACCCATCCGAAAATCTCTGCAAGGAAGATTCCATTGTTCTGGTGGTACCGAAGTATTTCCAAAACAATTTTAATAAAAGGAAGCCGGATGAGAATAGCAATGAAATTGAATTTACTAGGCCTAAAATAGCCATAATTGGTATAACATATTTTTTTGCACACCTTTTTATAATTCCTTTTTTCATTGTTAATTTTTTTTATTGAGTTGTTAAGCTACCCAATTGTTTATGCCTATATAATATCATATTTTAAAAATATTGTCAATATAATAGTAATTTTAGCCTTATTTTTACTACATATTGACAATATTTTAATTATATATTATAATGTAGTTAATATAGTATCTTAAAATTTATGTTTAACCAAAAATAAATATCATGCGCAACAGCAACCAAGAAGCTCAAGCATCAGTAGAGCCTAACACAGTTGAATTTGAGGGCAAAGAGGTGCAAATCCTAAGCGACCAAACAATGGTAAAGCAAGGAAATGAAGTAATTGTTAAAGTTCGAGTAATCAATGGGGATATTAGAGGTAAGAATGAAGTTGATGTCAGACTTAATAGACTGACAATGAATGAAGAAAGTCGCAAAACAATCAGGACTAATGCACTGAAAAAGAAAAACGGCCGAAAAAGAAATAAAACCAGAAGGCCAGACTACGCTCATTAAAAAGCATGACAAAATTAAAAAAGCAGTCAATAATTGGCTGCTTCTTTTTTTGATTTATATATCTATTTCATTATTGTTACTAATTCCTCTAGGTCCTTTATCTTAATTAACTTTATCTTCTTAGCCTTCACATCAACATTGGGGATAATAGCAGTGGTAAAGCCAAGGCGTTCAGCTTCTTGGAGGCGTTGTTCTAACTTAAAAACATTCCTTACTTCCCCGCCCAAGCCAACTTCACCTAGTATCAAAGTTTGTTTAGCAAACTTTTTATTAACCTGAGAAGAAATAATAGCGGCACAAACAGCTAAATCTAAACCTTGATCATTTATTTTTAATCCCCCAACAACGTTAAGGATAATATCTTGATTAATTAGATTGATTTTAGTGCGCTTGGAAATAACTGCACTTAAAACTTGAAGGCGATTCAAATCAAAGCCACTAGCTTTTCTTTGCGGATAACCAAAGACGGTTTTTGTAACTAAAGCTTGAAGATTAATTAGAAAGGGTCGTGTCCCTTCAATTACACAACTAATAATTGAGCCGGGAATATCTTCTTCTCCGCCTTCAATAAATATAAGGCTGGGATTTTTTATTTCTTTAAACCCCTTTCCTGTCATTTCTAAAATACCCAACTCGTTAACTGAGCCAAATCTATTTTTAGTAGCTCGTAATAGACAATAATTATTACTAACCTCTGTTTCTAAATACAAAACAGTATCAACGATATGCTCTAAAGATTTAGGACCGGCCACTTGTCCATCTTTGGTAATGTGACCAACTAGAATAATCGTAATATCATTTTCTTTAGCTAATTCTAAGAATTTAACAGCGGCTGCTCTAATTTGACTAATATTACCAGCTTCAGCAGGGATTAAAGAAGAATATACGGTTTGAATAGAATCAATAATTAAAAGGCTGGGTTTTGTTTTGTCAGCGGCAGAAATAATTTTTTCAATATTGGTTTCACTGATAAATTTAAGTTTATTTGTTTTATAATCTAAACGGTTTAAACGAGTTTTAACTTGAGTGGCTGATTCTTCGCCACTTACATAAATGGCTGAATAATTAGAATCAATCACTGTGGCTAATTGAGCTACTAAGGTTGATTTTCCTATTCCTGGTTCACCACTAAGTAATATCAGAGAACCTGGGACTAACCCGCCACCTAATACTCGATCAACTTCTTCAATATCAGTTTTAATTCTAGTTAAAGTATCAGCTTTTATCTTTTCTAAATCTATTACCTCTGCTCCACTCATCTTTTTAATTACTTCTTTCTGTTCCTCTTTGCTATCAAGGACTTCTTCTTGAAGGGTGCCCCAAGAACCACACTCTAAACAACGCCCATTCCATTTTGGAAACTGGGCGTCGCAATTATTACAAACAAAAATTGTTTTAATTGTTGCAGACATAAAATTTTCTTTTCTTTATTTCTCCCAATAGGCAGTATCAACTAACCATTCACCATTAACTTTAACCATAGTAATAGTTATTTTCTGGAGATAACTACTATTATCATCTACTTTCTCTGTGCTCTCACGACGTTGAGTAGTGACGATAATTTCGGCCTCACCACTTTTTTCATCAAATTCAATTACTTCACTAGTTAAGGCTTTGGTGCTAATACCATAATAGACATTAGAACCACTTGGTTGTTTTCTAAGTTCATCAACATACCTATCAGCCCAAGCCTTCATACTATCAGTCATGAAAATCTTTAAGTCAATAAAATTATCATAATTAGATTGATTGGAATAGGAACCAAATCGCTCACTAAAAGCCATCGCCATCTTGCTAAGATCATTGGCATTAAATTTATGAGTGAGCTCTTGGGAAATATCATATTCCTGATAATTACGAGGTTTATCTCCTGAAGTGGTTGTACCAACATAGGGCTCACCTGGTAATTGGCCGGTTACTGAAGGAGTATCTGGTTCAATAGTGGGTGGAACCAATGATTTAGCAAAAAAACTAAAATAGATTATCACAGCCAAAATTGCTAAAGCAATTATTATAATAAATATTCCCCAAATTTTACGATTATTAATCATATATTTAATTATTATTGACTATCATTTATCTCTTCTGTTTGTTGTTGCTCTTCTTCTTGCAAGCTTTCTTCAAATTCTTTTTTAGCCTCTTCCAACTCCAATAATTGACGAGGGTCAGAGGTAATTAATTGATCTTCGGCATAGGAAGCTACTACTTTCATAGCAACATGTTTATTGCCAGCAAAGAATATTCCTTCACCAATACTACATTCTAATAAGAGATATCTTTCTCCTTCAGTTAGGAGAAAAGTTTTCTGAACTAGATCAATAGCGGCTGGTGATTGCTTGAGTAAAATCTGCATAGAAGAGTTATTAACAATAGCTTGGCCATAAGGTGAAGTTAAAAAGTCATTAACATCTTGAGTAATAGTGGTTACTCCTAAATAATATTTACGACAACGCTTTACTAAAGCAAAAATAAATTTAGCACTATCCTCGTGTTGCATCATCCACCAGGCTTCATCAATAACTAACACTCGCTTCTTCATTTCACTTCTAACTATATTCCAAATATAGTTAACAATAGTATAAATAGCAATTGGCCTTAATTCATCTTCTAAATCACGAACTGAAAAACAAACCAATTGATTGTTCATTTCAACATTAGTATTATTATTCAATAACCCAGCAAAGGTTCCTTCAGTATATTTACGCAAACGCAAAGCTAAATCCGCTCCGCCCTCCATACCATCTAATACTTGTTCTAGGTCAGACATAATTGGTGGTTCAATATCAGCTAAATCAGAATCTGGAGTAATATCTTTCTTAGCATAGGTTTCAAGCAGGGCTCGATCCACAATTGAATCTTCATCATGATTTAGATTACCAATCATAAGACGAACTAAACCCTTAAGAGTAATGACGGCACTTCTAATAATATCTTTGGGTTTAGCTTCACCGCCCACTGATCGTGGTAAATCAAAGGGATTAATTTTATTCTCCGAAGATAAAGAAATATTAATATAGGTTCCACCAACCGCTTCTGATAAATGCTTATATTCATGTTCAGGATCAATCACAATAATATCAGTACCTAGCATTAATGATCGCAAAACTTCCAATTTAATAGCATAACTTTTACCCGCTCCAGAAGTAGCGAACACAACTGAATTAGCATTTTGAAGAGTAAAACGATCAAACAATATTAAACTATTATTATGGCGATTAATACCATAGAGAATTCCTTGGTCACTGGTTAATTCACTAGAGATAAAGGGGAAAGAAGAAGCAATTGGTGAGGAATTCATATTAAAGGTAATATAAAGTTCATCATTTCCTAGTGGTAGAGTAGAATTAAAACCTTGCTCTGATTGATAATAAACTCGACGAGAGTAAACTAAACGAGAACCAAAGATATCTTCTACTTGATCAGAGATTTGATCCAATTCTTCTAAATTTTCAGCTACTAAAGTAACATAGAGAGCAAATTGAAAAAATTTCTCTGTTCCTTGAGTAAGGGCATCACGCAGATATTCAATATCACGTAAAGCAGTTTCTCGTAAAGGATCACGAGCAGCTCCCTTCTCTGAATCAGAAATAATCTGAGCTTCTAAGGCACCAACTTTATTCTTTAATTGTTTTAAAACAATGGAACTTTTAACTGGATAAAAGAACATGGAGACATCAAAGGTAAAATTTAAATTAATGATTGGAGCGAACCAGCCGACACTAATATAACGAGGATAACTGATAATAAAAATTGTTCGTAAAAATTTATCACCTAAACGCAAATGGTTGGCCTCCACTTTTAAACTAGAGGGGGCAATAATATCTCTAACTGACAAAACTCCCCGGCGAAAAGCCTTTTCTTCATCAATAATTTCTTGAGTCAAATTTGGATCAGATTCAATGCCCGGCCCTTGCTTCTTTGGTCCAAGAGTAACTGGAGAATTAAGGGTTATTTTATTTTGTTGTTTTTCTTTACTGAAATCAATCATATAAAAATTTTATTCTTCTACCCGAATTTTTTTTAAATCCACTAACTCTTGATTCTGTGAAGTTTCTGGATTATAGGTTTTATAATATAATTCAATTAAACTCTGTGTGTCTAAACGAACAACTGAAACACCCATTGATTCTAAACCTCCAATCACACTACTTACTCGGCGGTTAAGCATTTCTTGATGGCGTAGAAATGTTTTTTCTTTTAATTTAATAATTGTAGCTGGACGAAGAGCTTCTCTGAGAAGACTAAAAAAATTCTTACGCTTATCAGTTAGGGGATTATAGGGAACAATTACATAGAAGCGTTTATTCATAATCTTGCCCAAAGAGGTTAATTCTCTAATATATTCAATATAATCAGCTGTCTGCACTTTTAACAAACGATTAGTTTGTTCTTTCTCTTTAAGTTTTAAATATTGTAAATAATTATCAATATCTAGTTCTCTAGATTGGATCACAATTTGCAAAGTAAAGCTTAAATTATTTAAAAAACGAACATAAGAACTAATAACTGCATTCTGCTCATCTTCACTTTTCAAGGCAAAATTGATACTAGAAATTAGTAATACTGAACGCAGAGTGCCATCTTTCATTACCACTGAATTATCCTTAATCTCAGCAATATCTAAATATTGTTGAGTAGAGGTTGATATTTTGTTTTTTACTAATTTATTAGTAGCCATAATTTTATTCTCCTTTATATTTTCCCTTAGTATCAACTATTAGAGATAATTCGGCTAAGCGAGATTTCTTATAATATTCTTTAATTGGTGGTCTTTCTTCAACTTTCACATCTGATACTTCTTGTTTTTTAACTGGTATTGCCCTATTATTCCAAACTCTTAGATTGGGGCGGCGAAGAGTTTGAATAATATTTAGAATGAAATGATGAAAGGGGCGACCATTAATTTTTACGAAGGAAAAGACAATGGCAATTATAAATAACAGGATTGAGGCGGTTAAAAATAGAGAAAAATCAAAAACCCTATAAAATATTGCGATCAATATCGCTGCACTAAGGAAAATCAAAAATTGTCTGGTAGTAATCGGTCCAATTATTTTATTTTCAACATCAATAAATTGAGGGACAGTGAACTGTTGCATATTTAAAAAGCTAATTTACTATTAAGACTAACAATTGCTTCTATTTCTTCAATATTTAAATAATCTTCTTTATTGTCCTGTCTAGCTTCAGCGGCTTTTTGCATTGAAATACCCTTATTAATTGCTTCTTGACCAATTTTTAAATATAATCTATTAACTGGGCTTTTGCGCCAAGCTTTTACGCCCGTAATCATTTTATCATAACCTTCCCCTTCTAAAAGTTTAATCTTGGAGAAAACCTTTCCTATCATTTCAGTCGGTGTTTTTCCTAAACGACGAAAATTAACCAAATCTAAATACTGTAATTCTTCAATCGGGCTCATTACCTTGGGAACGGGTTTAATATCATGAACCTTGGGCTTGGCTACAGATGGAGCGGGAGCTGAACGTGATGAAGGGGATGTTTTAATTTCTTTTTTGACTTCCTTGGGCTTAATTGGGGCAGGAGTCTTAATGGGAGTAATCGGCTTTTTAATTGGTTCTGGAGTTGGAACAACTTTTTTTTCTGACTTAAATAATTTACCTAATTTAATACTTTTCTTTTTTGGTTGTTCAATCTTATGAACCGATTTAGGCGCCTCTTTGGATTCTGATTTAGCAGGAAGAGGTTCTTTAGGAATTGGAGTTGATTTTGGTGGAACAGAAACTGGGGTAGTTTCAATTGGTTTTGGTAATGCTTTTTTCTTTTTTGGTAATGGCAATTTTTTCTCCTTAGCTTCTTTAGGAAGCGGTAACTCATGAGAAGTGTCTAAGATTGGTTTTTTTGTTTTATCCTCTGCTAATGCTTTTTTAAGGCTATATTCTTCAACTGCTGGTCGCCCTTTTTCAGCCTGGCTAATTATTTTATCTAAACGACTAGCGGGCGGGGCTTTCTTAAAGGTTGGTTCTAAATTTTTAAAAGTTTTTTGATCACAAACCTTAAAAACTTTATCAGCTTGTTCAGCGCTCAAATTTAGTCCTCCTTGGTCAACACTTTTGGTAAGAGTGGCTCGAGTATCAATTTTATTACGAACACCTTTGGTGTAAGTTGTTAAAATATTCTTAAAACGATTTATCAAAACTTCACTGGGTAGCATTAAACCAATTTCTTTGATTAAAAGACTAACATCATCTTTTAAATCAAGGGGTTTAGGGGCTGGAGCTGAAGTTGGGGTTGAAATGGGGGTTGAAGCAGAAGAAGAGGCAAGGTAGTTAAGGGTTTTGGTAAATACCTTTTCTTTCATCTCCTTGGCTAAGGTTTCAGCCTGAACTGAACTAAGAGCTAGTTGGCTAACAAAGTAAATTGGAAGATTATCCAAGGCTAATTCTTTAATCATTACTTTCATTACTGTCATTGCTAAATCCACTTTATACTTTTTTTCTAGCTCTGATAAAGCAGTCATCACCACGGATGAAGAAACCTGATCACGCAAGTCTTTTGGCAAATTATTAAATTTTTGCAGGTAATCAAACATTATAAAAACGAGTAACCTAAATAAAAAAGGAAACAAAGTCTTTCTTTTTATTATTTTAGCATATTTTTAGCAAAATAGGAAAGAGTTTTGACTATAATAAAAACCCCTAAAATCAGGGGTTTTAAAATGAATAAATTATAAATTATAGGGTGGTTATTGGTCGACTCTGGGTAATATAAAATTTTCCCTTTAAATAGGCCCATTCAATATCACAGGGGAATTTATAGTGTTTTTCAATTGCCGAGCAAATCTTAGCTAATTCAACTATTTCTTTGCCAGTTAACTTCTGAATTTCTTGTTGCTTTTTTAATATCGGTGTCCATTTAACTCCTTTACGTAAACAACGAACAATTTTCTTAGCTTGATTGGCAATATTAATATCAATTAATGAAAAATCTCGTTTATCAATCACATAGGAATCGGGGGTGATAGCGCCAGAAACAATTGCTTCTCCTAAACCATAGCCAGCTTCAATAATCATCTGATTTTTATCTTGAGTAACTGAATGAACAGTAAAAGCAATGCCTGATATTTCTGATTCAACCATTGTTTGCACAACTACAGCTACGCTAACCTTGGTATTTAATAATTTTTTCTCGTGGCGATAGAAAATGGCCCGAGGGGTAAACAATGATGACCAACATTTCTTTACATTAGCTAATAAAGTTTTTTCAGTAGTGTTGAGATAACTCTCCAATTCTCCCGCCCAAGAAGCAATAGATGAATCCTCAGCTGTAGCACTAGAACGAACAGCTACAAATTGTGCTCCTAGCTTCTTATAACTACTCATTATTTCTTTTTTTAAATCAACTGGCATTTCAGCATCACCAATTAAATCCCTAATTACATTGGAATAGCGATCAACTGAATTAATATCATTATAATTTACTTTAGCTAATTGTGCTTCTACTTCTTGTAATAAATCTGTTTCTTTTAAAAAACGATCAAACGCTTCAGCAGAAACAATAAAGCCAGGCGGAATTGGTAATTTTGCTTTGGTCATTTCACCCAAAGAAGCTCCTTTACCACCAGCAATATCAACTGATTTTTTGCTAATTTTAGTAAAATTGTAGATAAACATATTATTTTATTCAATTAATTATTTTAATTATGCCCTTATTGGCATTTACTTCAACTTGATCATCATCTTTAAGAATTTCTGTTATATTTTTAATATCAACTATACAAGGAATTTTCATTTCTCTGGCAATAATTGCGGCGTGGCAGGTAAGACCTCCCTCCTCTGTTATAATTGCCCCTGCTTTTTTCATAATAGGAACAAATTCTGGTCTAGTCATTGTAGTTAAAAGAACATCATCTTTCTTCATCTTACTAAAATCTTTTCTGCTCATTATTTTTCTGATAACTCCCACAAAATTACCGGATGAAGCTGGCGTTCCCAATAATTCCTTAAAATTATTTATTTTTCCTACTCTTGATTTTAAAGCACAATAATTTAAGTGCATTGCATTTCTGCCATTAAACACAAATGAAATATTATTTCTCTTTTCCAGTTTAGCCTTTGTTTTGTCTGTATTAAACATTAAGTCCCTATATTCATGCCAAAAAGCTTTTTTGGCAATCGTGCTATTAATTTTTTTCCTGGTAATAACTTCATCTAAAAATCTATCCATCATATAGCTCCCTATTAGATTAATATGTTTACGTTTATCTCTGATAACTTCTGTAATCTTTAATAATTCAATTATTTGCTTTTCCCAAGACAATAAATCAACTTTAGCTTTTTTGGCTTTATTACCACAATTCTTCTTTGCCTTTCTTGCTCTATCTAAAACATATTCTTTATTAATAATGGGGGCTTTATTATAATTGGCTTCAATATAGAAAAACTTGTTTAAATAAAAATTGATTAATTTTTCTTTTTTCTTCTTGTTTTTCTCTAATTTAATTTTTAAAAGAGCCTCCTCGCTCTTAATCATAAAACTCTTATATTTACTACTTAATAATTCTTCTAATGAGTTAACTGATGATTTATTTTTTGCTAACAATGATTTCATTAATTTCTCTGATAAGATGCCCTCATACAAAAAAGTAATAATCCCTGGAGCAAAAACTTTTTGATACTTGATCACAAACTCTTCATATTTATTGACAAGCTTATAATCATCTAAATTGCTTATTTGCTCTCTTAATTTTTGAGAATAGTTTTCAAACTCCTTAGTAATTACTGTCATCTTCTCCTTAAATTTCTCAAAATAATTCAAGCCCTGCTTCTTACTAATATAATCAAATATATCTTTAGATGCTTTCCTATATTTAGGTTCGTGTATCCATTCAGAGAAAAGATGATTCTTTCCTTGCAACATTCCTCCCCAAAAAGGAAATTTAAAACGATTGCTTTCGTTATAATAAATTATTGAATTTACACAAATTGAAGT
>CAYXNV010000001.1:0-90128 GCA_964466835.1 uncultured Gammaproteobacteria bacterium | reverse complement strand
TATATTTTATTTTTAATCATATTTTTATCTATTAATAATCCTAATAATTCCTTTATTAGCATTTACTTCAATTTCATCATTATCTTTCAGGACTTGCGTAGCTATCTTGGTGCCAACTATACAAGGAATTTTGAATTCTCGAGCAATAATAGCAGCGTGGCAAGTAACTCCTCCTTCAGCAGTAATAATGGCTTTAGATATTTTCATAACAGGCACATAGTCGAGTGTAGTCATGTTAGTAACTAAAATATCACCTTTTTTAACTTTCCTTAAAGCTTCAGAGATGCCCGAACAAACCTTAGCTCTACCCCTCACTAAGCCCTTGGTAGCTCCCATTCCTTTTATCTCTGATGTTTTAATGTTGTTTTCTAATATTTCCTTTTCTTTAAGCTTCTTAGCTTCAGGACCGCTATAAAAGGTTAATTTACTTGGTCCAGATATAACAGCAACCCATTTTCTGTGGTCATTTATTATTTTCATGCTAACTTTCTTCCCTTTTATTATTTCCTTAATTTCATGATGCCAAAGCCACTCTAAATCTCCTATCTTTATATCTACACGTTGTGACACCTCCAGGAGTAAAAGATAAAAAGAATATACACATTTACACTGCATCTCTTTACGTAAATCATGGTAGTGTACATACTCATCAAATATTTTTAACCAATGTTGTATGTCTTTAGAAAACTTATATTTTTCAATGTATTTATCTCTTTTTTGACGATTTTTAATCAATAAATTTTTAATATCCTCTAATTCTTTTTCTAAATTCTTTTTCTTAGATTTCTGTTTTACTAAATTTTTGAAGTATGCTAAAGAATGAGGCTTCATGTTCTCCCAGCCCAAATTAGTCCACCAGAATTTTTTATGTAATTTAGAAATAGCTTCGTCAGAAAAATTTTTTTCTAGAGCTAGTTTGATAACTGCTATCTCTTGTTCGTTAGTATAAGTACGATATGAAGTCTGGGTGAGATTTTTATATATATCTTCAATCTCTTCCGAGGAGATATTCTTGTCTAATTCTTTAATAATTTTATTTTTCAAAAACCCCTCAAAAAAAACATCAAAAGCATCTATATTAACTCCTAAAACTACTTGAGCTGGAGCGGTCGCTTGAAAAATATAATCATAACATCATTTAATTCATCTGCATCAAGCTTTTTTAGGTTCAATTTTTTAATTTCTTTAAAATTATCAAAAACCGAAGCTAAATAATCATCGAACATTTTAAAATGTTCTTTGGCTAGTCTTGGATTTGCTAATTCTTTTTTTAATTTTTCTCCTTGAGTTTCTAGCCCCTTCTTATGCCAAGCCCACCATAATTTTTCACCATTGTTAATATATATGGCTCTACGAGTTTTGAAATTTTTTATATCAGCATGAGCTAATCCTCGCATAATAACATCAGCAACATAAGGAACAATTGTTCCCCTTCTATAAACAAACCATTTTGCTTTTTTTTCATTCATATTTTATTTTCTACAATAGCTAGATTTATATTTTTCTGGATAATATGCTTTTAGTCTTTTTATTTTACAAAAAAAGCGTTCCTCCGCAATTACGCTTTCTAACGCTTTTAAATCAACTTGTTGATCATAGCCTAAACAAATAACTTCAGGACGATATTTTTTTATTAGAGACCAACGATCTTTTAAAAGCCCTAAAATAGCTTTTCCTTTAATTTTATTATCTTTAATTGTTTTATTAACCTTCTTTAGTCGTATCTTTTCACTTTCTTGAGGTAAATAACCTTTCACTGTCTTTACTGTTTTATCTCTAGCTACTATCACTATTAGAGGTAATTTAAATTTGGCTGCTTGCTCTAGATAGTTTTGGTGTCCCGGATGAAAATTATCAAAAGTACCAAAACACATTGCGACCTTCATATATAATTATTTTAATTTTAAAACTTGTCGCAAAGCTTTAACTTTATCAATCTTTTCCCAGGTGAAATCTTCATGTTTTCTGCCAAAATGACCATAGGTAGCGGTTTTAGAAAATATAGGACGCTTTAACTTTAAATTTTCAATGATAGCTCTGGGACGAAAGTCAAAAACTTTTTTAACTGCCTTCATGATCTTATCTTCCGATACTTTAGCAGTGCCAAAAGTATTTAAATATAGCCCAACTGGCTTAGCAATTCCAATTGCATAGGCGATCTGGAATTCACAGCTATCAGCTAATTTGGCTGCTATAATATTTTTAGCAACATAACGAGCCATATAGGCACCACTGCGATCAACTTTAGAGGCATCCTTACCAGAAAAACAACCACCGCCATGAGCACCAACACCACCATAGGTATCAACGATTATTTTACGTCCTGTGAGGCCTGTATCAACCATTGGTCCACCGATTGTAAAGCTACCAGTGGAATTAATAAATAATTTTATCTTATCATTATACCATTTCCCTAGGGCAGGCCTAATTACTTTATTTTTTATATCTTTTCTTACCTTATCTATTTTAACTTTATCACTATGGCAGGCGGCGACCACCACGGTTTCAATTCGCTTAGCTTTACCATCTTGATATTCAACTGTTACTTGACTTTTCCCGTCTGGTTTTAGATATGGTAGTATTTTTTTCTTACGTACATCAGCCAGTTTCTTAGTGAGTTTGTGAGCTAAAACAATTGGTAAGGGCATATACTCTGGTGTTTCATTGCTAGCAAACCCATACATTAGTCCTTGATCACCAGCTCCCTGCTCTTTATATTCACCAGCTCCCTCATCTACTCCTTGAGCGATTTCTGGACTTTGTTCATGCAAAGCTGAAATAATGCCCACGCCATCACAATCAAATCCTGATTCAGGTGTATTATAGCCAATCTGTTTTAATACTCGACGAACAGTTTCATCAACTTTAACGTAATGCTTAGTTCTAGCCTCTCCACCAACTACTACTAAACCATTGGTGCAAAAACATTCAATAGCAGCATGACTATTTGGATCTCTTCTAAGCATTTCGTCTAAAATACCATCGCTGATTTGATCACAAATCTTATCAGGATGACCCTCGGTAACTGACTCTGAAGTTATTAATTTAATATTTTTCATATATTTTAATAGCTTATCTATTCTAACCCCTAAATACTTTAATTTCAAGTTAATTTTAAAATAGAACCAATTACCCTAAAGATAATTGGTTCTTCTAAAATACTAAATTTATCCTGGGATATCTTTATTTTGCCTTCTTGAGGCGATCTATCTCTTGTTTAATTGCTCTATGTTCTAAACTATCAGCAGAATAATTGTCTAGAGCTTTTTCTAGTTCAGTTATTTTAGTGTGATCTACTGAACTTTTTGAAATAATATTTTTCTTCCCATCATCTTTCCCCGTTTGTATTGCTTCTAATAATTCTTTAGCTTCTTTATATTCTTTTCCTAATTCAGGCACTTCTTCTAAAACTCCCTTCCGAAAAATATATAATTTACCTTCTATTGAAATTGGTATTTCTTCTTCAAAGCCTTGAGGGGCATCAGAAGGAATATTTAGCTTATCATACAACTCAAACAGAACTGAAAGCTTATGAAACTCTTTTGGATTAATGTTTTTATCATTTTTTAAATTAGTTAAATATTGAGCTTTAATAAGGTTGTTATCTGTTTCCATCCCGACCCTAGAAACATAATTCTTTAACCAATCTTGAACTGTTTTTGTTTCATGATTAGAAATTATTCTCTCTTGATTTTTTAACAGAGTATCTTTTAAATTTTCTTTTAATTTATTTCTATCTTCAACCACTAAAGTAGTTAATAATTTAGATTTTATTTTTTCAAGTAAACTATAATTTTCGTAATCAAATTGTTTTAAAAAGTTATTTTTTATTAAACCAGTGACTACTTTATCATCTAATAATGGAAGGCAAATAAATTTTAATTTTAAAATTTCTTTTTTATAGAAACTTAATAACTTAGAGCGAACTTTTAATTCATTCATGTTATCGAGTAATGCTTGCTCTAATACTTTTAATAATTTAAAGGCTTCAGGAACTAAATCATGCAATAAAATATGATCTATTACTTCTTCTAATAATTTGGGATAGTCTTTATTTAATATTGAATTGGTTTGTTGTTTGTCCATTTTGATTAATTAATATTATGTGCTCGTGGTAGTATAACCAGCACCATCGGGGCTTTGTGTATCCGCGCTATCGTCAATTAAAGATCCTTTACCTTTTTCTGCGAGCATGACGGTTGAAAGTTTTCTTTCAAAACTATCTTTAGCAATTTCACCAAGACGCTTTTTCAATGCTTCCACTAAAGACTCACCAACTGTACCAGCTCTTTCTTCAAATCTTTCTTTCAAAACTTTATTCGACATAATTGCATCATACCAATGCTTAGCTTTACTTTCGTTCATGGTTCTTATATTTGAATGCCCATCAGGGGAATCAAATTTCATCATCATCATAATTCCTCCTAGATCTATATGATAATCGCCAAATTCATCATGACGACCATCGGCCAAGCGGTTAGCATTACGAGCAAGTCCTTGCATCTGAATTTTGCCCATTTCAATATCCCGAATACGAAAATGCTCTTCATCAGTTGTTTCCCTAAAGGCTCCGTTATCCATAAGGAAGGATGAAGTGGCTGCCCAATGATTAGTAACTTTATTAATTTCAGCAATTTGACTACCTAAAGCAAAAGCCTCTTGTTGAGTATAGCCACCATAATTTTTTGATTTAGGATCAGCCAAATCTCTCATTAATTGTTGTAATCCTTTATAATCAGTCCTACCAGCTAGCTCTTGTAAAAATTCATTATCATTGTAATCTTTGGTCATTTTCAACATAGCTGCTTTAGACAAACTTTTATCACGAGCGTGTATAGCATCTCGATTAATTTTTCTTAATTCGGTTGGATCAGAAATATCTTTTATTTTAGCTAACTCAGCATTAACTAACGCTTGTTCAGTTGCTCGAGCTTCAAAGTGATACTCTGGTGTGTTAGCTTCAACGACCTTTCTGTTTTCATCACGAACAGTTTTAGCTTCTTTATAGGCTTTTTCTTTTTCTTTTTTCTCTTCTTCTGTAAAATCATGGTCAATATTTTTATCAACAAATTTTTTCTTCTCACTAAAAATCTCTCTAGCCGCCTTTAAATCATTTATTAATTGTTGATTTTTTTCTTTGTCTGGTTTTTCTTCTTCTATCTCTATCTGTACATCTTTTAATTCAATTTGCTCTTCAAGTTTTTTTAAAATAGATTCTCGACCAACTTTATCTTTGTTAGTAAATTGCTTCTCAAAACTAGCGTTTTCTAATTCTGTTTCAGCTCTCTTTAATCCAGGAAGAGCTTCTTCTCTTTTTCTTTTCATGGCGCCAGGAGCTCTAAATATTCGCTTTTTAAATCCTTTCCAAGAAGTCATATGCTCCCAAGCATCATCAGCATTACCCGTCATGGCTAATACGCTATGAGCCCAACTACCCTCTTGCATTGCCTTTTGAGCAGCTAATTTACCATCTCCATATCTTTTTGCTTTGTTTTCTGCTCTCTTGTGTTGCATTGTCTTCCAGGCTCTACCTAACTTTAAATCAACACCCGTTCTCTGATGAATTTTGTCAGCTGTCCAAGAAAATGGCTGTTTGGCAGCAATACCTATTCCTCCTAAGAGCTTCTTTCCTCCACCTGTCACCATCCTCTGACCTTTACTAACAGCGTCCATTCCTTTGCCAGCCATTTTTCCTGCTTCTCCACCAATTTCTGAAGCAATCTTTAAACCAGCAATAAGCATGCCAATAGCAATAACAAATTTAATTAAAACACCTGGAGTTGAGGCTTCAGATCCTAAAAAAGCTGTGTCACTAGCAGGGGTATAAACTTGAGTTTGTAAAGCAGCAAAAGATAACCAAATAAAAAAAGCCAAAACAGGACCAACTATTAAATTCTGTGTAAATTGAGTCCACCATTTTTTAGCATAACTTTGCCCACCTGGAAAAGCAGCTAAGAGATAAGCCAGAGGTGATAGAACTACATAAACCCAAATCATCACTATACGCATAACTAACATCGCCAACATCGCAATTATCACTATCAAAGAAACTATCATGTATATAAGTCCTAACACATAGGCGCCTACTATTGTGCCGAAGCCAGCTTCTTCGGACTCTTTAGCCATATTAACTACTTCTACGATCCCCAACATTTCAATAATATTTCCAGCCGCAATATCTTTAAAAGCATTAACAAAGGTAAGCATTACAATCTGGGCAACGTCAATTAAAACACCACAGATTGTTTTAGAAAAATTAATAAGGATGGCCATCAGCATTAACTTTGGCAACCATTTTTTAAAACTATAATTTTCTAACCTCAAAATTGTAGCAAAGGCAATAATCAGTAAAATTATCACAAAGAACATATTGCAAATATCTCGAACAATTATCCAACCATTAACTACTGCCCCTGATTTTATAAAAAGATCATATTGAGCCACTTCAACCAAAACTCCAATTACTAAAAACAAAATTGCTCCTAAAATTCTAATAAATACTGATATTATTCCACCAATAACATCATTAGCCCAAAAATCATCTGCCAAAGCATTATCACCAATTAAAAATATCCCGATTATAAGAATCGAACTAAGTAGGAAGCTATTAATTTTTTTTTGCCTTATATTCATCATTTATTATCCAGTTACAGCATCCCAAATTATGCCAAATAATGTTCCAATTGCATCTAGTGGGTTAGTAATGGCAGTAACTATCATTGCTATAATAGAAAAAACAATAAGCAATAATAATAAACATCCTAAATTTAAACAAGCTAAGCCCATGCCTTCAACTTGCCCTGCCACTCCTCCAATTCTTTTTGCTCGTTCAAATTGAGCAGTTTTAATATTCCTATCCATCCATTCTGCTCCTAATTTACAAAAGAATTTTTCACCAAAAACTATCCCTAAAAAAACATGAATATCTATCCAAATTATTGTTAAACCAAAACTATCTATTATATGAAGCCAAGCTTGGCGCAATAAACCACTGCTTCCCTTCCTGATTGGATTAATTGGAGTTTTCCCCTTTGCTCTCGCTTTTTTCTTTTCTTTGATTGCTTTCTGTCGTCTCGCCTCAGCTATTTCTTCACGATAACTTCTGGGAGCTTGACTTATATCACTCTGTTCCTGAGCCTGTCTCTGCTTTTCTTTTTTTTCTTTCTTTTTCACCGTCCTACTCAAAAGCCGTTCATCAACCCCTGAGGATTGATTTAGACTTTGTTGAGCTCCACTTTCATTTTTATTGTCTTGAGCCATAATTAATTAAAATAATCCCTTTTCTTACTATAATTATACAATAATCAGGATTATTTTAACAGCTCACTAATACTATTATTTTACTATAAAATAAGAAGAAAAGCAAAAAGAAAAAACTGGTTTTAACCAGTTTTTTAATATCTAAATTAAACTTTTAAAGAGTTTTGGGATAGTTCTACTATTCTATCATAATTGTCATTCATATTAGCTTTGATTTGGTGTCTATAACCACATTTAAGGCATTTATAGTGAATAATCTGTCTCCCAGCCTTAGTTTCTACGCTAATTGGCTCCATTAAACCTAAACAACTATTTTCCCTGTCACCAGGATTAATATCAACATGTTTAGAATATAAACAATTTGGACAATGATCTGTATAACCATCACCTTTGATCATAGAACCACACTGTTCACACTTAAAATCTTCAATTTTACGAGCAAATCTCTTTGTTTTAAGCATATTAAAATAATAACACGGAATAAATAAAAAACCCACCTGACAATCCAATTTAATTGGAAAGATGGTGGGTTAGAATGTTCAAATCATGAGATATCAATATTGATCCCTTACAACATCCCAGACAACATCATTAACTTCTTTGACTTTTATTTTTTGTCCTTGTGAGGGGCTATAAACTACATTAACAACCTTACCATTAAAGGTAGCTTTTATAACCAGGCTAACTATTAATTCTCCGGTAGAATTAAGTAGTTTTTCAGCCAATTCACCCTCAATTACAAATGTGTTAACTGAATCTGTTGATATCGGAGGAGTAATTTGATCAATAATTCCAGCTTGATAAAAGTACATCCATGAAGTAAACACCTCTAATCCTTCTTCCAGATTAACAGTGCCATTGATTGTCACTGTCTTTTCTGCAGGAACAGGAGGGTCTGAATTATTTTCTGAAGCAGGAATTACTAAATCATCCTTGGTGCAACTCGCCAACAAAATGGCAAAAATGGATAAAAACAATAACTTTTTCATGACTATGGGATTTTTGTTTGCATTCTATTTTTTAAAGAAAATATTTATTTGTTGTAACTATACCACTTTAATAATAACTTGTCAATAACTAATCTGTACTATATGGAGGAAGTGTACAAGTCCCAGCTGAACAACTTCCCCAATAATCCCAATTATCCCAAACCATATTACCAATCATATGGCTACCAGTTTCTTTATAATAATGATAAAAAATATGGGGATTGGCTAATGAAGGACGATAATCTTGGCCAGTAATCATCTGTTTAGAGCCATCACCCCAATCAATATATATATTTTTCAATGGCTGTTGCTCAACATTAATTTCTGTATTAAATTCTAGTTGATATATTCCTTTCTTAGGAATATAGAAAGGATTAGTATTATCAATCACCTGATTATTATATTTCAAAACTGTATTTTCAATCTTGGGATAAACAGCACAAAAAGATTCACTATTAGCAGTAACTGCATAATCATCATCAGGCCGAATATTGCCGCTACATTGACCTGGTCTATCAGCACCTTTAGAAAAATCATATATACCCTCTGAAGCTGGATTATAGAGATTGTTTACATAATCATATGAATAAGAACTATACGATTTTAAGAACAGAGTTTTTAGAATATTTATAAAATCAAATTCAGAAGAGCTTCTTCCTAAGCTATCAGACCATAAAGGAACACAGGTACCAAAACCTCCATCAGCACAAGTTTCTTTATTAATATTAAAACTACCAGAATTAATATTAGGATCTGAATAAATACAATAGACATTTGGATTCAAACTACAATAACCAATGTTATTGCAACCAGGGTGGTTATCGTTATTAGAATCAATTGAACAACCATAGGGTCGACCAGCAATAATTTCATCATCATCGTTATTATGATATTGATTCTTCAATTTAATAGCCTCACTGCTTAATAAATCAAAATCATCAGGCCATTTAGCTGCCCCAAAAGGAACTTCTTCTCTATTACGTCCATATCTATCTATTTCATGAATGCCAGGATAGGTTGGGTTTTTCCCATAATATTCAAGAACTCCTATGCTATCATCAATGAAATAAGGTGGAGTGATTATCGGCCAACCCGAATTTACACCTACTCTGCCTGACCAAGATTTATTAACGCCATCATTATCAACTACCTGAATAAAGCGACTACAAGATAATTGGAAGACTTCATCTTCATTATCATCAGCAATCATTTTCATATCATCCTCGTCAACCGGCGGACGATGATAATCATAAACACGAAGTGGGGGGTCACCATTATTAACCTCATTAAAACCTTTTACTGTTTTATTCCCAAGGCCACCATCATACCATTGCGCATTATTAGTAGTTAGACCCTCATTACCATCAAAACCATCATATGGGAACCAAAATTCATAAGGCCAGATTGTAAGTGTGCCTCCGTTGCCACACCAATTTCCGCTATATGTTCTGGGGTTTGGATTTTCAAATCCAAATAAAGGAGTTTCATTAAAAGCGGGCATACAGTGGTACCAAAGAGCACAAACATGATTAATCATTAATAGCCAATATTTACCAGCTGCATTAGCTCCACAAAAACTTTTCACCATATTAGGATTAGATATAACGCCACTACCGCTGCTACCAGCACATTGTTGATAATACCAGCCCTGTACTTCACTTACTGGATTATTAGTTGCATAATAACAAGAATAATAATTAGGCCCCTTATTACAATTATCATAACAGCCTTGTACGCCAGCAAGATAGGCTTGTCTTTTCTCAACTAATTGAAACTCACCATTAACTTCAGCACAATAACTTAAAGGAAACCTACCTTGATAACCTAAACTAGAACGACCAGTTTTAGCTGAAGTAATTTTATCAACTGGATACCAT
Source organism: uncultured Gammaproteobacteria bacterium (assembly GCA_964466835.1). GTDB lineage: Bacteria > Patescibacteriota > Patescibacteriia > Patescibacteriales > UBA12465 > UBA12465. The sequence goes on along the minus strand of CAYXNV010000001.1, from coordinate 80,002 downwards.
AACAAACAAACTTCTGGATTATCAGGATCATGTTCTAAACAATATCCCTCTAAACCATCATTAATAACATTATCGTTTTTATTAAAACAAGTGAGGCTATCAGCAGTTGGATAGAGACGACATTCTCGAGCAATATATTCATCAGGGGCTATTTCAAGCACTGGTTCAATATTAATATCATCAAAATAAACATAACCATCACTAGTAATATCTTTTGATCCTAATTTAATTCCTATGTGTACGCCAGCAGATGAAGCTGGGGTGGTAAACTTATGAATTCGTCTCTCCCAACCATTATTAGCTGTACCTGACCAAGTTTTTGATAATGAAGTATTATCACTCTCAATCTCAAGCTCAGCCTCTAGGCCAGAATCTTTAGTATTTACCAGATAGTTTATGTAATAATCAGTTTCTCCTACTAAAATAAGAGTTACATTCTCTGAATGAGGAGAAATTTGATAGGAGGCTGGAACTTTAAGATAGCTTTTGCCATGAGCAGGATAATCAGTTGGTGCTCCCTCAGGCTCACGAACCAAACTGTCTTTGACAATATTTTCTATGAATGAACATTGACCACCATTGTCAGCTCTTTCACAGCTAAGAGGTGGTACCACATCTTCAAAATCATAATGAACCTCAGAGTTTAAACCAACTTCTTTCATTTGTCCTAAATTATATCTATTAACTAAAGAATATCCACTACTGTTTGGGTTACGAGCTCCTTCAAGTGGTAACACAGCGGTAGAATCAGATTCAATAAAGCTACTACATTCATTACGATCATCTAAACGATCACATTCACCAATTGCATAACAAGTTCTTTCCTTGGTTTGAGGATCTTGAACATAGGTAATACAATCAAACCAAGTATTACAAACTCGATCTGGCCTTACTTTAATTAATTGATTGGCAGTACAAGAACCATCTTGACTTGAATCACAAACCACTGGTGATTGACCATCTAAACTATTATAAGCATCCCAACCATCTTCCAAATTAGTTAATCCATTTGACCCATCAATTGTTCTCTCGTTAAATAAGATGCAACCGTTATCAAATTTGACCAAGCCATTACAACTCTTTTTATCTATATTAGTTTGCAGTTGATAGCCAATAATAGCTTCTTTTAATTCAATGGTGCGATTGGCTAATCCACCAGTTAATAAAACTTTTTTATTATTTAAAGAGTTAAACAAAACATGATTATTATCACCAGAAATTTGTAAATAAGTAACTGGGTCATCAAAGGTATTATCACTTAACAACTCTCTGGCTATATTAACAAAATCAAGACGAACATTAGTGCTAATAGTAGAATCACTAGATAATATATAAAGTTTATTTTGTCTTAATTTAACAACTTGTTGATCAGAATCAATGCTTTGACCATTCCAAGTTTCTCCTCCACTTGGACCCCAGCCTTCCCGGCTGCCATTAATTAATTCATAGCTAGGATTATAGACTAAATTAGCTGAGAAATGACTAACAGGATCAATATACTCTGTACAACTAGAAGCATTAGATTCACATAGACCAACTGCTTGATCAGGAGTTGGAATCTGATTACCACCACCACCTAAGCCAATGGTTTTAAGATAAGAGGTTGAACAAGGATAGTCATTATTATCAATAATACATGGCTTGCCATCACAGTCACTATCATCAGAACAAACTTCTCTACTACTTTCTAGACTACTTATCTCACCATCTTCGTTAGTGTCACAATGCTTCACTGGAATTTTATACCAATTCTTTCCTGATATAGCAGGATCTTGACTGTTGCGATAAATACAAACATTATCACCTGGATTTTTAAAATAACTAAAACTATTATCATCATTATTCCTCCACTCCTCACAACCTAAATCACTTAATCCACATAAAACTTGATCATAACTATTGGGATCATTCTTTTTAAAGACATCTGACCAGGCAATACTAGTGCCAGAAGATTGACCTTGACCCAAAAGACTACAACCTAAATCAGCTTGATTACAGCGCTTATTAACATCATAGACCGCATAAATAGCACTATCACCATCAACCTTTACACAATCAGGCTCATCGGCCTCACAGTACCCACTATCATCTTCATCGTTCCAAAGACCAGCCACATAAGGTAAATAATTCTTAGTATCAATCATTTGCTCACAGCCAACTGCTGTTGCTGAACAAAGTTTACTAAATTGATGAAGATTATGTTTTAAGTTATCACGATCAAAATAGGCAGAACAACCTAGATTATAATCAGCTCCCTGATAATTATCAAAAATATCATAATAACAAATATCTGGTATTTGACTGGAACCTTTAATTAAATAATAACGGTCAATAATTTCTGTTAAGACGAAATCGTCAAAATAGAAATCATTATTAGCGGTAATAATCAATTTTTCTGTATTATCAACCGCATGATCAAGATTTTCTAAATTAGCTTGATAAATTTGCCAATCATTTCCACCAGCAACTTTAACTGGACTAAAGAAAGCTTTTTCATCAGCCCCTTTATTATAGAAATAAATCTGTAAATCTGTATCAACTTCTGCTCGAGCAATAAATTTAATAGTATAGGCTTTACCCTGAGTGATTAAGCCTCCCACACCTAGTTGAGCCGCTACATCATCAGAAGCAAATATTTTTTTAATTAAATTACGTTTAGTAGTTGCCGCTCCTCCCCCATCTTCTCCAACCGCAATACAGTTGTTAGCATCACTATTATATAATAATGAATGCCCATCCTTATTATTAGAAATTGAGCTAATATCAATACCATCCATACAATTAGAAGACCAACCACTAGTGCCACTTTCAAAACTATAATTAACTAGCAGTTTAACATTATTACCATCATTGCCATTATATTCTCGACAACCATTAACTGCGGCCTCACAAACCTTACCTTCGCCAGGGATAGCTTGATATACACAAGCGCCATGACTATCATCCCAGACGCCACCATTTAAACAAACATGGCAGAAGCTAGTGGTAGCATCCCAGTATTTATCAACGCCCGTACATTCAGAATATGTTAATCTTTTATCAATATTTTCTTCACTCATGCGATAGGCATGACAATTATCAGAACAAGTGATGGTTCGGGAATTTAAGTGATAGAAAACTTGACCGGTTTGATTATAGAATTCTCGACAATCAGAGTTATAACCAGGATCATTAATTGGTAAATTATATATTTCAGCATTACAAAGCTCACTATCATCTGAAGTTACTGCTGGAGAACCACTTGCTCCTAATTTGAGCGTATATACTCGCAATTGATAGCCATTACTTGTTCCTTCCCAGGCATAGAAATTACTACAAGAACTTTGCCCTGGCTTTACACAGTGTTTTAAGGCAGTATAATATTCTTTCTTTTCCCCTCCTTGAGCTAATTGATCTAAATTGGTAAATTCATTACAACCAACTGCCTCAATATTACAACTTTCTGTTTTATTAGGTAATAAATTTTCTGCCTGAGGAGAATTAAAATGAGTCTCTCGGGAAACATAAATATCATAACCAACACATTCTTCTGGACAATAATCACTGTTAGTTACCTGAGCCGGAACAGCAAAGGTATCTTTAGCGGATACATATAATTCACAACCAACTTCATTTTTATTACATCTTCGAGCATAATCATAACATTGACTAGGAGCATCAGCTTGTAATTGGTAATCCTTATTGCCGGAATCAATATCAATATAACAAACATCTTCTAAATAAGCCGGAATTAATCTTTCATAAATTCTATTTAAGCCATATCTATTATATCCGGTGTCCCAATCACTCATTTCTAATTGAACATTTTTAATATAAAAAACCATATCACCGGTTAAACTATAGCCAACAATATGAAACTCTAACTCATTAAAAATATTACTAGCCTTTCTGGTAATACTAATGTGTTCCCAGGAATTTTTTTCTCTGGTTTCTTTATATATTTCATAATCATCACCGCCAATTACTAAATGAACCTTAGTACCTTCAGCAATATAAATATCAGCACTTAAAGTATATGATTGACCAGGGATTAATTCCATGTCTTTAGGTATAAGTGAGCTTTCATGATCAGAGAAGGTGCCAAGAGCAAACTCTGCCCCTGGAGTACCAGTTGCCTCTAACTTTAAGGCAACACCATTCCCCCGGGGTAATTCTTCAGCTACGCTAACAATTGTTGCCTTTCTATTACTTCCGTTGCTCCAGAAAGGCCAATCATTTAGATGATGCCCAGTTGAAAAATCACCAATCTCCTCTTGGGAAAAATCTGAATCCATTACCAAGTTAACTCCCCAAGCTGGCTTAATACGAATTAATTCTGTACAACCTTCAGCGCCTGAAGAGCAACCTCTAATATTTTTATTAAAATATAAACTTTCATTTTCGTTCCAATCAACCATATAAGTAGAAGTATCAAAAGAACCCAGGGTTGAATATTGTCTACAACCAGAAGTATCAACATTACAATCACCATAATCTAAAGTATTTTTTAAATAGGATACTGTTTGTCCATCAGACGTATTACTAAAAGTTTGACAGGTATTATAAACGGGACCACAAGAATCACTACCAAATTTCCAAATTCTTTTTTCCTCATTACAATAACCATAGACTTCACAAGTACCATCATCTTTTTCCTTAATACAAGTTTGACCATCAGCACAATAATCTTCAGCTCTAGTAATGTTTAGAGTGCTGAGAATATCAGGGCTTCCTTGCATATCTTTTTGTCCAGGAATAACTGTTTTATTTAAAATTTGAGCACTAACTCCTTGTTTTTTGCAATAATTTAAAGGTGCTTTCAAAACCCAATTAGGATCAACTAAGGCTTGGCACCAACCTTGATTACGAGGATCAAATTCTGAACTAAATTGATTATATTCATCATCAGGATCAAAACAAGAAACCGCATCCATTAAAGTAATCTTTTTAATATTCTCTGGATCTTCATAAGCTTTTTTGATTGCAATTTCCCAGCCAACTGGCAAGATGCGATATTTACGCATTATAGAAACATTACGTAATGAATAAGTATTTTCCTGACTATCTTCAGTTAATTGCCAATCACTATGTAAATAACCATCCTTAATTGCTTCGGCTACAGTTTTCTTTTCAGTAATCCCCTGCATTAATTTATTATCAATTACACAGTGGGTTGGACCAGGACTATTTTTATCCATACAAATACCTAGCTCAGCTAAAATATCATAGTCAGTTCTGACGCCAAAATCAGGTTTAATTATAGAAGAGGTTACTTCTTTAAGAGCAACATCACCAAAAATAACATTAGGATCGTCTTCATATCTAGTTTCTCTAGAACCACTATTAGAGCTACCACCACTTGTGCCTGGATCCTTGGTTTTTTTGCCCAAACTTTGCATGAAGGTGTTAAAGCCAGACATTGCTAATTGATTTAAAAAGATATTGGCAGCGTCAACAAAAGCGTCACCAGTAGTCTGGCCGAAGTTGCGAGAATAAGTATCACTAGCTTGCTGGGCGTCTCTCTCTGCCTGCCCTGGTAAATCTTCTCTATTTTTACCAATCCCCACTTTTTGCAACCATCCTTGATTAGCAGTTAGATCCACCTTCGTAACTGCCTCCACTTCAGCTTCTTTATTAGCCATGTCCGTTCGAGCTAATAAATATACACCTAAATCATTTGATTGTGGTTCAAAAATATGTTTAAACTTATTTAAAAAATCCGGATCCTTAAAGTCAGTATATTTCTGAGCAGCATCACCCCAATTTTGAACCATTTGAGTAGCAGTACAATTAGGAGCGCCAGACCTTTTTATATCCGCCAAACCCAAACTAATCTTCAATTTAGCTTCCAAAGAAGATGGTTGACAAACATTAAAGGCGGGGGAATAGTCAGACTCCCGAGTATCCATACAGCCATCATAATTGCTAGCACATTTGGCCGCACAATCACTAGGATCTTTATTTGTCTTTTTATAACATTTATCGAGACAACTACTATATTTATTCATGCAATCACTTTCGCTATTCCATTCACTCTCTGATAAATTCTGAGAAAAATTTTCTAAAAACTCACCAGCCGCTTCATCACCAACTTGAGTTAAATATTCTCCCCAATCTTGGGTGACAAAAAGTGGCCCCTGCCCTTCTGCGCCCGAGCCAATCCAATTAGCGGCGTCATAGGCAATTTTATTTAAGGCACTTCGTAAAACTTGCTGGAAAGCTAAAGAAGCTCCTTTTCTCCAGAGTTTTTTAAGAAATTCTGTTACTTTCCCCCATACTAAAGCAGGAATGTCTTCTACTGGAATTGCTTTAGCAGAATGAATTGGCGCTCCTATCATGACAAAAGCAAAAACAAAAATCAGCAGGAAAGTTATAATTCTTCTCCTGTTTTTTGCTTTACTCTTCTTTGTTGGGCTAAAAGAAGATTCCATTTTATTATTCATCTTGATAATTTAAAGACTCTTGATAAATTTTCATTAGATCTTCATCACTAATACTTTCTATCATTTCTGGATCAGCTCCACTTTGAATTAAAATTAAGCGTAAAGTGGCTGGATTACTTTGACCACTTAGAGCTTCGCGCATATATTCTTCATCAATTCCTGTTGAATCAAGATTGCTGGGCGGAATTAAATCAGCTTGAATTTGTTCAGTGATATCATTAATGGTTGTGGGCTCTTCTTGAAAACTATTACAATCTTGACCAGTTGCACAGAGAGGATCTGTACCATTTTCAATTTCTACTTTATCTAATACGCCATCACTATCAGAATCTTCTAGATAGGCTGAGGTACCATAGATATTTATTTCATCATAATTAGATAAGCCATCATTATCAGTATCAATTTGCTGGGGATCTAGAGAATTTATCAACTGATTTTCAGTGTCTTTGGTCTCAAAGGAGAAAGGACGAGTTAATTGTGATCTAAATTGTAAAATCCAGAAAACAATAATTGCAATTGCTAAGATAGCTAAAACAATAACCGCGGTTTTTTGCGGCTTAGACAGGTTCTTAAAGACCTTATTAGTTCCATTTTTTTCTGAGTAATTATTAGTTGGCATAATAATCAAATCCAAAACGACTTTGGAGTTAAAGTTGATTTTATTATACCATAAATTCCCTTAGATTCGCAAATAGTTTCTGCCAGTCAGACACACTTAGTCCTTCAGCTCTAATTTTTGGAGAAAAACCAATTTTTAGCAAGATATTTTCAACTATTTTCTGCTCAATCTTTAGCCCAGCTGCTAAATTATTCTTTAACATCTTGCGTTTAGAGCTAAAACCAATCTTGAGCATTTGAAAAAATAATTTTTCATTATTTATTAAAGATTTTTCTTTATTAATATCAATTTTAATTATCGCACTATCTACTTCTGGTTGGGGCCAGAAATTTTCTGCCACCACTTTCCTGATTATTTTAGGTTGAGCATAAAATTGAACTGAAACTGCTAATAGACTCATCTTTGGCGGTCGAGCTATTATTCTTTCGGCTACTTCTTTTTGTAGCATCAAAACCATTAACTCTGGTTTATAAGGTGAAGATAAAATTTGTCGCAAAAAAATAGAGGTGATGTTATAGGGTAAATTAGCTACCACTTTATAATTAATCCCTTTAAACTTTTCTAAATTGAAACGAAGAATATCTTGATTAATTACCTCAACATTATCTACTCCCTGAGATTCAATTCCTGTTTGTAAAACTTGAAATAATTTATCATCTAGCTCAACTGCGATTACCTTTTTTACTTTTTTAGCTAATTTAGCGGTAAGGAATCCTAGTCCTGGCCCAATCTCTAAAACCACATCTTCTTTTTTTAGATCAGCTGATTCAATAATATCGTCATATATTTTTTCATTAATTAAAAAATTCTGTCCTTTTGATCGACTTGGTTTAATATCAAATATTTGACATATTTCCCTAGTTTTAGGTAATAAATTAGACATAAAAGACTCAAAAAACACCCCTTTGTGGGGTGTTTTTTTATTTAACAACAATGTTAAGTAATTTTCCTTTAATAAAGATGGTCTTAATAATATCCTTCCCTTCTATCCATTTTTTTATAATTTCATTTTCCTGAGCTAATTTTAAAGCTTCAGTTTCTTCAATATCAGCCGATACTTCAAAATTAATTCTGACCTTGCCATTAACTTGAATAACTAAATTAACAACTTCATCTTTTATTAATTCCTGATCATATCCTGGCCAACTTGAATTAAAAATACTTTCTTGAGTATTTAATTTTTCCCAAAGCTCTTCACTGAGATGAGGAGCAAATGGTGCTAAAATCTGAAAAAACTTCGCTAACACCTCTTTATCAAAAGGCAAAGCCTGTTTTTTGTTCTTATAATCAGTGATTGCGTTTACTAAAATCATTAGAGATGAGACAGCGGTGTTAAAATGAAAATTTTCAATATCTTCAGTTACTTTTTTGATTGTTTTATGTAATAGAGAAATTATTTTTTTGTCTTCTACAACTTTTTCTATTTCTGCTAACAAAATAATTTTCTCTAAAAATTTTCTGACACCAATTAAGCCATTAGTGTTCCAATTACACGCTTGTTCAAATGGGCCCATGAACATTTCATAGATTCTCATAGAGTCAGCCCCAAATTTCATTACTATTTCATCTGGATTTATAACATTACCCCAGCGTTTGCTCATCTTGCGACCATCTTCTCCCATTATTAAACCAACATGTTTTAATTTAGTAAATGGCTCTTTATAATTAACTACCTTAATATCGTAGAGGAATTTGTGCCAAAAGCGAGCATAAATTAAATGACGAGTAGCATGCTCAGCTCCGCCCACATAGAAATCAACCGGTGACCAATACTTTTCTTTTTTCTTATCAACTAATTTCTTATCATTATCAGGATCAATATAGCGCAAATAATACCAACAAGATCCAGCCCATTGAGGCATAGTATTAGTTTCTCGTTTAGCTGACCCCTTACATTTAGGACAAGTGGTATTAACCCAATCTTCAATTGCTGCTAAAGGAGACTCCCCTGTTCCAGTTGGCTCATAACTATCTACTTCGGGTAGAGTGATTGGTAAATCTTTTTCTGGGACTGGTACTACTCCACACTTTTCACAATGGACAACTGGGATTGGTTCTCCCCAATATCTTTGACGGGAAAATACCCAATCTTTAATTCGATAATTCACTTTTCTTCGCCCAAGCTTTTCCTTTTCTAACCATTTAAGCATTTTTTTCCTAGCTTTAACTGAATCTAAACCATTAAAGCTACCAGAATTATGAAGAATACCATCTTCAATTATTGCTTCTTCGCCTTCAAATTCTGTCTCTCCTTTAGGCAACACCACGGCTTTCATTCGTAAAGCGAACTTATTAGCAAACTCAAAATCACGTTCATCATGAGCTGGCACAGCCATTACTGCTCCAGTACCATATGAAGCTAAGACATAGTCAGTGATAAAAATATCAACTTCTTCATTGTTGAAAGGATTAATTGCTTTGGTTCCCTTTAAGCAAATTCCTGTCTTTTCTTTGTTTAGATCGGTTCTCTCCAAGTCTGTTTTATCCTTGCATTCTTCTATATATTTTTCAACTGCTTTCCAGTTTGTAATTTCATTTTTAAATTCTTGGATTAATTCATGCTCTGGAGCTAAGACAACATAGGTACAACCAAAGATGGTGTCTAAGCGAGTGGTAAAAACTGAAAAAATTCTGTCCGTTCTATTAACTTTAAAATCAATTTCTGCTCCTTCACTTCGACCAATCCAATTTCTTTGCATGTCTTTAGTTGATTCATCCCAGTCTGATAATTTATCCAAATCATCTAAAAGACGATCGGCATATTTAGTTATTTCCAAAACCCACTGTCGCATTGGTTTTTGCTCAACTTCACTGTCACAACGCTCACACAAACCATTTTCTAAGTCTTCATTAGCTAATCCTGTTTGACAGGAAGGACACCAATTAATTGGCTCACTAGATTCATAGGCTAAGCCTTTTTTAAACATCTGTAAAAAAGTCCATTGGGTCCATTTATAATAATCGGGGTCGGTTGTATTTACTTCCCTGTCCCAGTCATAGGAAAAACCTAAAATTTCTAACTGCTTTTTAAAAACAGCTATATTTTTTTCCACTGCCTTCTTGGGATTAATTTTATTTTCAATAGCATAGTTCTCAGTTGGCAAACCAAAAGCATCAAAACCCATTGGATGTAGAACATTATAACCCTGCATCATTCTCATTCTAGTTAGAATATCAGTAGCAATATATCCCTTAGGATGGCCAACATGAAGACCAGCTCCCGAAGGATATGGGAACATATCTAAAATATAATATTTTGGCTTTTTATTATCTTGATTGGTTTCATACAAACCACTTTCCCGCCATTTTTCCTGCCACTTTTTTTCTATTGTTTGATGATTATACATAATTATATTTCTAAACCTACGGGCGCATGGTCCGAACCCTTAGTTTTATCTAAAATATAGGCTTTTTTGATCGCATTCTTTAGTTTATCGGAAACACAGAAATAGTCAATCCGCCAACCAATATTACGAGCCCTAGCATTGGCACGATAACTCCACCAAGAGTATTGAATTTTATCACCATTTAACTCCCGAAAAGTATCAATATAATTAGCCTGAAGAAGTTTTGACATCCAATTTCTTTCTTCTGTGGTAAAACCAGGATTGCCTATATTTTCTTTGGGTCGAGCCAAGTCTATTTCCTGGTGAGCAACATTAAAATCCCCAGTAATAATAATTGGTTTATTCTTCTCTATTTTTTTTAAATACTTTAATAAACTATTATTAAAATCAATTTTATAACCTAATCGACTTAATTCATGGTTAGCATTGGGAAAATAAACATTTACTAGATAAAATTTGGGTAATTCCATAAACTGCGCCCTGCCTTCATTGTCAAATTTTTTAATACCAAAACCATTTTTTACTCCTAAAATTCCTTTAAATTTATCTTTAACTAGAATAGCGGTTCCGCTATAACCTGGTCTCTGAGCAGAATTCCAATATTCTTGATAACCAGAGAAATCAAATTCTGTTTTAGATCTAGCTATTTCAGAAATTTTTATCTCCTGCAAACACAAAATATCTGGCTTTTCTTTATCTAAAAATTTCTTAAAGCCTTTTTTAGTAATTGCCCGAATTCCATTAACATTCCAAGAGATTATTTTCATATTTTGTGTTATAATAAAAGTATAATTAAATTTAAATCATTTTACAATGAGCTTAGAAGATAGAATGAAATACGCGGAAATGAAAACGCGTCACAAAAAAACTCTTAAACCCTGGTATAGGAAATGGTGGGGACTTTTAATCTTAATAATTTCTGCTTTATTGTTAATATTAATAGTTACTTCCAGTTTTTATGTGGTTGATAAAGTTAGAAAGATTCGACAGGGTCAAGATCAAAACACTCAATTAAATCAACGATTAGCTTATGAGAAAGCTGTTCTTGGTGTTAATCCCTATTACCTGGGAACTAATAATTCAAAAATAACAATTGTTGAATTTTCTGATTTCGCTTGCCCTTTCTGCCAAAAGTCAGCTGAAGTAATTAAAAATATAGTCACCGAGAATAGGAATGAAATAAAATTTATCTTTCGAGACTATCCTCTTCATGAAAATTCAATTGATTTAGCTTTAGCTGCTCGCTGCTCTGGTGAACAAAATAAATTCTGGCCAATGCATGATAAATTATTTGCTGAACAAGATAATTTAACGGTAACTGATGAGGAATTAAAAACAAGGTTATCAGCTTTGGCTCAAAATCTTGGATTAAATATTGAACAATTTAATAGTTGTCTAGACGACAAAAAATATTTAAATTCAATTAGGGCTGATTTTGAAGATGGCGAAAATCTCCAGATTGAAGGAACGCCAACTTGGTTTATTAATAATTATCGTATTACTGGTCATATTACTGAGGATCAATTTGAAGAGCTAATTGAAGGATTACTACAACAATATGGAACAAATTAGAATTCATGGTCGTGGTGGTCAAGGAGTGGTAACTGCGGCCGAACTAATTGCTCTAGCCGCTTTTTACGAGGGAAAATATGCTCAAGCTTTTCCTCATTTTGGTGTAGAAAGAACTGGTGCTCCAATTCAATCTTTTGCCCGAATTGATGATAAAGAAATTATTACTCGTGAACAAATCTATCAACCAACTATTCTCATAATCCAAGACCCCACTTTACTCAATATGCCAGAAATTTTTCAAGGAATTAATAAAAACACCAAAATAATCATTAATGCTTCTGAAAAAAAAGAACTAAAAATAAAGACAAAAAAAATATATTTTTCTTCAGCAACAGCAATTGCTTTGAATATTTTCAAAAAAAATATTGTCAACACTGTTATCCTTGGCACCTTTGCTAAAAAAACTGGCTTAGTAAGTTTAGAATCACTAAAAAAAGCTATCAAAGAAAAATTCAAAGACAAGGGAAAAATAATTATAGAGAAGAATATAAAAGCAATTGAGCAAGCCTATGAAGAATAAAATAAAAAAACCGATCACCAAAGCTAATTCTTCCCTAGCTAATCTAACTGGCTCTTGGCGTACCCATAAACCAATCACTGACTATAAAAAATGTATTGGTTGTGAAAATTGTGTCAAAGTTTGTCCAGAAGGTTGCATTGAAATGAAGATTATAAATAAAAATAATCGACCAAAGACTAATTATAAATATTGTAAAGGCTGTGGTTTGTGTGCCAATGAATGTCCAGTGAAAGCAATAACCATGAAAAAAGATTATTGATATGAAAAAGAATCTACAAATTTTAGAAGGCTCAAGAGCAATCGCTCTAACTATTAAAAACATTAAACCTAATGTTATTTCCGCCTACCCTATCACCCCTCAAACTCATATTGTGGAAGATTTAGCTAAGTTTAAAGCTGATGGTAAAACAAGCTATGAATATGTTCGAGCAGAAAGTGAATTTGCTGCTGCTTCAATTGTTCTTGGCTCTAGCGCTACTGGCGCGCGTACTTATAGCGCCACCAGTTCTCAAGGATTATTATTAATGACTGAGGTTTTATTTAATATTTCTGGTATGCGCCTCCCAGTCGTTATTACTTGTGCTAACCGAGCTATTTCTGCTCCAATTAGCATTTGGAATGACCATAGTGATGCTATGGCGATTAGAGATTCTGGTTGGATACAATTTTTTACCAGCAACCACCAGGAAGCTGCCTATTATCATATTCTAGCTTATAAAATAGCTGAGCAATTAGAACTACCTGTTTTAGTAAATGTTGATGGCTTTATTCTTACTCACTCCTATGAGCCTGTGGCTATTCCTAGCTCTAGTTTAATTAAAAAATATTTACCTGATTATAAACCAAATCTGGGCACTTATTTAAATCCTAAAAAACCAATTACTTTAGGTGCCTTCTTCACTCCCGATGACTATTTAGAAACTAGAGAACAATTACATAATGATCTAATTGCTAGTCTAAAAATTATTAAAAAAGAATACCAATTGATGAAAAAATCTTTTAATATTAACACTAATGATGATGGCCTGGTTGAATACATCGGTCCTAAAAACCCCAGAACAATTATTATTGCCATGGGATCAATGACCGGCACTATTCAAGAAACAATTAAAAGCTATAAAAAAGTTGGTCTATTAAAAATAAAAACATATCGTCCCTTCCCCAGAGAAGAGGTTGCTAAAATAATAAATAGAGTAAAAAATATTGCTGTAATTGAAAAAGCAATTAGTCCTGGTCAAGCAGGGCCACTGTATGGTGATGCTAAAACATCTCTAGTGAAAAACAATTTAAATATAAAGAATTATATTGTTGGCTTAGGCGGTCGTGATATTACTAAAAAAATAATCACTGAAATAATCAAAGATGCCAGCAAAAACAATAATCAAATAAAATTCTATGGGTAATAGTAGAATAAAATTATTTTCTTTATGTAAGTTATTGATAATAACTTCTCTATTTATTTTACCCCTAGGTATAAATGCCCAAACCAATGTGGGCCAACCTTGTCAGAATAATTATGAATGCTTTGGACAAGGAGTTTTTTGTGATCCATCTACTAATCTTTGTGCGATTGATATTCAGGTATATGCTAAAATTCAAAAGTTAGCAGAAGAACAAAAAATAAAAGATAATAATAGTGACAATATTAAATATACTCCTCAAATTGGTATTCCTAATTCTGATTTTGATAAGACGATTGAATTCACTGAAAGAGACATTAGTTATATCGGTAAATATATAAAGGCAATCTATGATTATGGTCTGGGAATTGCGGGAATTTTAGCAGCTATTGTAGTAATGATCGGAGGTTATCTCTGGGTTACATCTGGCGGTAGTCCGACAATTATTGCTAGATCAAAAGGAATAATTGCTGGTGGTGTTATCGGCTTGATCATTTTATTTTGCTCTTGGATAATATTAAATACTATTAACCCTAGTTTAGTTAATTTTAAAATACCAGGAATCTCAGATATAAATAAAATAATTCTCAACAGTTGTTGTGAATATAATAATCCCGGAGGGAAAGATAATGCTAAAGAAAACATTTCACAAGAAGATTGTGAAGCAGGTGGAGGCACTTTTTATAATGATGCTGTTATGATTACTCAATCTTCAGGAATATATGATTATTGCGCTGCCAGTGGATGCTGTCTCTGTACAGTTAGAAGTGGTTCAGCTGCCTTAGCAATAGAAACAACTAATTGCACTGATAAAAAAATATCTGGACATAATATTAGTTTAGAAACTTGCAAATCAATATGTAAGGGACAAGATTCTAATGCTGGAATTGAATTTAAATGGGGACCTTTTCAATGTAAAGGTGGGAATGCGATGGCAAATACTTGTGAAAATGAAGAGTTACCTAGCGGGGGTAGTTGGTAAAATAATATGAAACAAAAAAACAAACAATTCATCTCCCCTGGTCATAATGCTTGTGCTGGCTGTGGCCAATTAGTGGCCGTGCAAGCAGTGATGCGGGGATTAAATAAAAATGTAATCATCGCCAATGCTACTGGTTGTTTAGAAGTGACTACTACTGCTCATCCTCAAAGTGCTTGGGGCTTGCCTTGGATTCATTCTCTATTTGAAAATGCAGCTGCAGTTGGCTCAGGAATAAAAGCGGCTTTAGATAATAATAAAAATAAAAAAACAAAAGTAGTAATTCAAGCTGGTGATGGTGGCACTTATGATATTGGGCTAGGTTTAATTAGTGGAATGTGGGAAAGAGATGAAAATATCTTATATATTTGCTATGACACTGAAGCTTACTCTAATACTGGCATTCAAGCTTCTGGCGCCACCCCTTACGGTGCTAGCACTACTACTACTCCTGATGGATTAAAAGCAATTGGTTCTACCCAAAGAAAAAAGGATATGCTAGAGATTGCTTTGGCTCATGGCGTTAAATATGTTGCTCAAAGTACAGCTGGTTTTCCTGATGACATTACTAATAAAGTAAAAAAAGCTTTAACCATTAAAGGTCCAGCCTATATTCAGATACTTTCTCCTTGCGTGCCTGGCTGGGAAATTAATAGCAATGAAGCAGTTTTAATGGGAAAACTAGCTGTTCAAACTGGACTATATCCATTATTAGAATATACTAATGGCCAATTAACATCTTCTAGTATTACTCTTAATTTTAAAGCTAAATCTGTTAATGAATATCTAAAAAAACAAGGACGTTTCAAGCATTTAAAAAATAGTTCTATTTTAGCTATTCAAAAACTAGCTAAAGATAGCATAAAGAAGTATAATCTAAAATAGATGAGATTTAAAATTATAAAAAAAATAATGGTTATTCCATTATTTATATTAATAATAGCGCCATTATCAGCATCAGCTCAAGATTGTACTTATGCTTGCAATGATATGAGCGTACATGAAGATGATGCTTCTTTTTGCGCTGGCTTTGGCGGAACTGTTGGTGCAGTTATTAATCTAGGCGGTCACGCTGCTGCAACTTGTGCCGGACAAACTCATAATTGCTCTATGTATTCTAAACCTGTTTGTTGTTGTAATAGTACGTTAGCTGGTAGTTCTAGGAGCATTACTACCCCTAAATTTGAAATTCCTGAATTTCAAGTTAAAATTAATAATGAAAAACTTAGTAAGGTAAGTTGTTTTCCAAACGACGATGGCAGTTATTTTTGTAGTATTCCCTGGATAGGAGAATATATCGTCATGATATATGATTATGCTTTAAGTATTGCTGGTATTCTAGCTGCCGTGATGTTAATGATAGGTGGGTTGCTCTGGCTGGTATCTGGGGGTGATGTCTCTAAAATTACTCAGGCCAGAGAAATTATTGTCGGTGCAATAGTCGGTTTATTGATATTAGCGGTTTCTTTCTTATTGCTTAATCAGTTAAATCCTAAATTTACCACTTTTGATCCAATAATGATTGGGACAATAAAAGAAAATGATTTAGAGCCATTATCCTATGAAGGAAATCCTGACAATAGTATAGAATGTAATGATTGTGTAAAAATAGAAAATATTCCCTACAAAGATGGTGGCCTAGTTAATTCTGGTTTATATAATAAATTGCAGAAAGCCTGGAATAATACTCCAAACAATCTTCGTTGGATGATAACTGAAGCTTATCCACCAGTAATAAAGCATAAAGCAAAATGCCATAATAATGGCATGTGCGTTGATATTGATTTTACTGTTAGCTATAAGTGTAAAGATGTAGATAGTTTAATAAAAATTATAGAAGATGCTGGAATGAAAGTCTTTAATGAATTTTATGATTGCAATGGTGCTAAAACACCTCAAACAACTGGAACACACTTACATGTATACTAACTATTTAGCTTTATCCATGGCTTCATTAGCTAAGCGATCAGCTTCTTGATTTCTTTCTCGACTAATGTGAGTATAGGTAATCTTTTTAAAATTTAAAGATAAATTATAAATTTGTAAAAACAAAGGCGCTAAGTCTTTGTTTTTTACTTTGTATTCATGATTCAACTGTTTAACTGCCAACTCACTATCTAGATAAAATTCTAACTCGTCTGCCTTTAGTTCAACTGCTTTTTTAAGCCCAGCAATGATTGCTTGATATTCGGCTTGATTATTAGTAGCTGTCCCTAAATACTCTGAAATTTCAGCTACCACTTTTTTATCTTCATCATAAATAATAACTCCTAGTCCAGCTGGGCCAGGATTACCACGAGCGCCACCATCAGTATAAATAATTAATTTATTCATATTTTTTTATATCAATAATTTTAAATTGAACTTCTTGCCGACCGTTAAAATCATTGATTTCTAAATAATATACTAAATTTATTTTATCACCAACTTGAAAATCTTTATACCTTTCAGCAGCTCCGAAGGCAATTGCCCAAATTCCATTAAGACGAAATTTAATATGTTGATTATCAAATCCCATTGTTAGTATATCATCTATCCTGAGATCATAGGTGACAAAACGTGGTTGAGGATTATTTTGCCCAAAAGGAGATAATAGAGAAACTTGTTTAGCTAGCTCTAAATTAATCTCATTTATCATTAATTCGGCTTCAATTTTTAATGTTGGTTTTAAATCAACCCCAGTTAATTTTTTATTAACAAAAGCAGTTATATCTTTCTTAAAATCAATTAAATTCTTTTCATCAATAATGGAAAAACCACAAGCCATTGGATGTCCTCCATGCTTATTTAAAAATTTAGCTGAATTTTCAACCGCTTTAATCAAATTTAACTCTTCAACTGAACGACCTGATCCCTTAAAAGCCATTTTTTTAGGAACTAATTTATTAGTTTCTGAATCAAATTCAGCCTCTTCAATTAAACGAGTGATAATTAGGGTGGGGCGATAATATTTTTCAGAAATTCGTCCCGCCACTAAACCAATTACACCTTCATTCCAAACTTGATCTTCGCCAGCTAAACCAATAATCAGGGCGGGTAAATTATCAGGATCAATTTGTTCCTCAACTTGAGCTATTATTTCAGCAGTAATTTGTTGACGACTAATATTTCTTTGATTTAATTCTGTTGCTAAATTTTTAGCTTCAGATAAATTATCGGTTGATAATAATGCAAAAGCACTATTAGCATGACTTAAACGACTAGCAGCGTTTAAACGAGGAGCAAGTTGCCAACCAATATTCCAAGCCTCTAATTTTTTACTACCATTAATCTTAGAAACTTTTATTAGTTCATTCAGTCCTAAGCGCTTATTTTTATTTAAAATCTTTAAACCGCTCTTAACTAGTAACCTATTCTCTCCCAAAAGATTAACCATATCAGCAATTGTACCAACCGCTACTAAATCTAAGCTTTTTTCTAAAATCAACTCTTTCTGACTAGCTGGTAAATTAGACTTTTCTAATAAAGCACTGATCAATTTAAAAGATACTCCCACTCCTGCCAAATAAGGCCAAGGGTAATTATCTTTTGGGTTGGCCGGATCTATAATCGGACAATCAGGCAATTCATCTTCTTCCGGCAGAACATGATGATCAGTGATAATAACATCTATTCCCCTAGATTTGGCATAGGCAACTTCTGATTTATTCCTAACACCATTATCAACTGTGATAATTAGACCAAATCCTTGTTCTAAAATCTGATCAATGGCTGATTGATTCAAACCATAGCCTTCTTCTACCCGATCAGGGAGATAAACCTCTGCTTCAGCTTTCAGGATTTGCAAAACTTCAAATAATATTACTGATGAGGTTACCCCGTCTACATCATAATCACCATAAATAACAATTTTACTTCCTTTCTTAATATGAGAAATAATCAAATCAACTGCTTTCTTCATGTCTTTAAATAAAAACGGATTATAAAAAGAATATTCTTCATTGACACCAATATTGATAGTTTTCTTAGAATCAAGTTTATTTTCCAAAAAGGAACTTATTTCTTCTTTCTTGGTTAGGTCTCGATTAAAAAGCAATTGCAAAACCACCGGCGATATCTCCGGATTTTGTTTAATAAAATCAGTTGTGATCTTAGGATAGAGTTGCCATTCTTTCATGGCGATATTTTAATTTTTTATTAGTAGAACATTGGACCAAGTGACCAAAATACCATAGATACCGAGATCAAGACGGCCATAATAACCCAAAAAATTTTAATTGTTTTGCGACGTTTCATATTATCTTTTTAAAATTTTAACAAAAGTATCAGGAGGAATTTCGACACTGCCTTTACCAGCTTGCATCATCTTTTTCTTACCTTTCTTCTGTTTTTCTAACAATTTTCTTTTCCTGGTAACATCACCTCCATATAGTTTGGCGGTCACATCCTTGCGTAAAGCTGAAAGTCTTTCAGCGGCAATCACCTTACTATTAACTGCCGCTTGAATTTTAACAACAAACATCTGTTTAGGCAAATTCTTTTTTAATATTCCAACTACTTCCCGACCCTGACGATAGGCGTCATCACGATAAACAATAGTTGCCAAGGCCTCAATAATCTCTTCCGCCACTAAGATATCCATTTTGACAACATCAGCTGGGCGATAATCTAAATATTCATAATTAATGGAAGCATAACCAGCGGAAACACTTTTTATCTTATCATAAAAGTCAGTCAAAATAGCTGATAAAGGAATTTCATAATGAAGAATAACCCGACTGTCATTATTTTCTGCCGAAATATATTCAGTATTTTTATAGATTCCTCTTTTTTCTTGAGCTAATTCAATAATATTTCCCATATAATTTTTAGGAGAAATTATATCTAATTTAACCCAGGGCTCTTCAATTTTATCTATTAATGTTGGGTCCGGCAATTTTTGGGGAGTGCGAATAATATCTTCTTCACCATTACTTTTAAAAACCTTATAGGCAACACTGGGGACAGTCACTATAAGATCTAAATTATATTCTCGGCGTAATCTTTCTTGAAACACTTCTAAATGTAATAAGCCCAGAAATCCACAACGGAAACCAAACCCTAAAGCATCTGATCTTTCTGGTTCATATGATAAAGCGGCATCGTTAAGTTTTAATTTTTCCATTGCTTCTCTTAATTCTTTAAAGTCATTGCCTTCGCGAGGAAAAATACCAGCAAAAACCATTGGCTTTACTTCTTCATAGCCGGCCAGAGGTATAATTGATTCTGAATTAGATACTTTTGCACCAGCAGTAAGAGTATCACCAACTCGACAATCAGCTACTTGCTTAAAGCCAGTAACTACATAACCAATTTCACCAGATTTTAATTCACCGGTAGAAAAGTAATTTGGTTTAAAAACACCAACATCTAAAGCTTCGCTCTCTACTTTAGTAGTTAATAATTTTATTTTGTCACCTTTTTTAATAGAACCATTAAAAACCCTGACATAAGCTACTACGCCTCGATAGGAGTCATATTTGGAATCAAAAATTAAAGCTCGAGTAGCTTTGTCATCAATATCAGACTGAGCAGGAGAGCTATTAATAACCGCTCCTAATATTTCAGCTATTCCTTCTCCGGTTTTACCAGAAGCACAAAGAATTTCTTCTTCCTGACAACCTAAAAGTTCAATAATTTCTTTTTTTGTTTTAGGAACATCAGCAGCTGGCAAATCAATCTTATTAACTACAGGAATAATCTTTAAATTTTGTTCCAGAGCTAAATATAAATTAGCCAGAGTCTGCGCCTGAATACCTTGAGTAGCATCAACCAATAAAACAGCTGTCTCTACGGCCGCTAAAGACCGAGAGACCTCATAGGAAAAATCTACATGACCAGGAGTGTCAATTAAATTCAATTGATATTCTTTATATTCCATGGTAACTGGTTGTAGCTTAATAGTAATACCGCGTTCCCGCTCAATATCCATGCCATCAAGAATTTGATCTTTCATCTTTCTCTCCTCAACTGTATTGGTAATTTCCAACATTCGATCCGCTAAAGTTGATTTACCATGATCGATGTGAGCGATAATACAAAAATTTCTAATTTTATTCATTAATTTTGTCATATATTTACATTCCTCTAGCTTCTCCCTGATCATCAACCCCAACTTTTCTAAAGGGCCAACGCTTTTTCAGAGCTGATATAAAGTTAAAAAATTCTTCACTTTTAAATAAGTAGCAAAAGAAAGCATATATCAACATGCCAGCCAAAGCTGAAACTAATAATTGAATAAAGACTCCGGAGAATTTAGTCATATCAACTATGGGCCAAACCACCACCTTCATAATTTGAGCGGTTAGACCGGCGGCAACAGCGGCGACAATAAATTTTAGAGAGGAAATAAGGATATTATAGATATCTAGATAACCAACCTTAAAGTGAAGCCAAAGCCATAATAATATAAAGTTTAAAATATTAGCAATAGAGAAAGCTAGAGCTAGTCCAGCTACTCCCATTCTTTCAGCCAGGGTAAAAGATAAGATAATGTTAGCGAAAACTGAAATTAAACCAATATAGAAAGGGGTAGCTGAATTATGACGAGCATAAAAAACCCTAACTAATAACGGTATTGTTGCTTGAGCAAAAAGACTTAGAGCAAAGAAAGCAAGAGTGTTCATGGTCAGGATTGTATCTTGCCAATCAAAACTACCTGTTCCCAAAACCACCCTAATAATCTGAGCGCGAAGAATAATAATTAAAACAGTGGCGGGAATAATAAAAAATAATATCTGGCGAATAGTTGAGGAAAAATTACTAGCTAATTCTTTTAGATTAAAGGCGAATTTAGATAAGACTGGAAAAGCAGCAATGGCAAAGGAAATTCCAAAAATACCAATCGGAAAAGATTGGAGATTATTAGCAAAATTAAAAACAGTTAAAGAACCACTTGATAAACCCGAAGCAATAATAGTTATCACTACTAAATTAATTTGTGAAATAGCTAAGCTTGAAGTACGAGGAATCATCATTCGACCTATTCTCCAGGTATTTACATCTCGCCAAGCTATTTTAAAACAATAACGCCAACCTAAATGATAAACAGTTGGTATCTGAATAATCATGTGTAAAAAAGCACCTAAAATAACGCCCCAGGCTAAGCCAGATACCCCCCAAATATCAACAAAGTATAAAGCACCAATAATAATACCGATATTATAGAGAATTGGAGCTAAAGAATAAACCAAAAATCTTTTAAATGATTGTAGCACTCCTCCAAAAATTCCTGAGATACCTAAAAATAAAGGTGACAAAAACATTATCCTAGTTAAAGTAGCTGTTAGCGCTTGATCTTCAGGGCTAAATCCAGGGGTAATTAGTCCAGTTAATTTCCCAGCAAAAATAATTCCAATTGCAGAAATAATAATCAATGCTAATAATAATATATTCAAAACATTACTAACCAATCCCCAGGCTTCTTTGTTATGATTTCTCAAGCCACATTCTTTATCACATTTAAAATCTTTGATCAAAGAAGTAAAAATAGGAATAAAGCCAGCTGAAAGAGCACCAAGAATAATTAAATTAAAAATTAAATCAGGAATACGAAAAGCAGCATAATATATATCCAAAGTTGTGCCAGCACCAAATTGACCAGCCAAAATGCGATCACGAATAATCCCCAGTAATCGAGAAGCTAAGGATGATAGAGCCACCAAGGCAGCCGCTACTGTAATACTATTAATTTGGCGACGAAAAATGTTTCTAAACATAATACTATCTTAGCTGGTTTTGTGAAATAAGCAAGTATTGATAAGCCTCAAAGTGATTTGGGCTAATTCGCAGGGTTTCTTGCCAAAATTGAGCCGCTTTTTCTATATTACCCTGCTTATAGTATAAATTCCCCAAATTAAATAAGGCTTTGTCATAATAGGGATTAATTTCTAGCTCTTTTTTAAACTCAATCTCTGCTTTAGCAAATTCTTTTCGTTCTAAATAAATTATTCCTATATTATTATGAGCCATTACCTCTTCATTGTTTAATTTTAGAGCTTGTTTGTAATGTTGAATAGCTAAATCATTATTTTTATTAAAATAATACATTACCCCTAGATTACGATGAGCCAAGGGAGAATCAGGTGAGGTTTTAACGGCTGATTGCCAGAAAGTAAGTCTATCTTTAAAATTACGACTATGAATAAAGTTTAAAGTTGCTAAACCAATAATTAAAATTATGGCAACTACTTTTACTAATTTTTTATTCTCTTCTAAAACCTTTGTATTAATAAAACTAGCAAATAGAAAAATTATACCAACAATTGGTAAATAAATCCGATGCTCTAAATGAAAATCAACCCCCAATTCTTTATTGTGTAATAAAAGGGTTGGTAAAAGAAAAACTATGAACCAAACTAAGCCAAATAAAAATTGACGCCAATTTTTTCTAGCTAAAAAGATAAATAATAAAATAATAATAGCGAAAGTGAGCCAACCATACCACAGGGTTGAATTAGTTATAATCGGTAGAACTTTTAAATTAAAAGGAAAGAATACTTTGCCACTAGCAATTACGAAAGCGACTAGATTTTCTTTTACCGAAATTAATAATTCATTAATTTGAAAAGAAATACCTCCCGACAAGGCTAAGCCTCTAATTAGTAGGTAAATAAATAAAGCTGCTCCCCAATTTAAATATAAGAGAAGATTGTCAGTTGAAAATATTTTTTTCCTATTAATGAGAATGATAAATAAAAAGAAAATAGCTGGAGCAAAAACAGCTGTTTCTTTTGTGAATAAAGCTAACAACAATAATAAAAAATGTCCTAGGTAATTTATCAATTTCTCTTTCTCTAAAAAATTAAGCAATAACAAAAAACTGGCTAAAACAAATACTGTCAACAAAGAATCATTGCGCCCTGGTATCCAGGCGACTGCTTGAGTGAGAGCAGGATGAACAAGAAAAATCAAGGAAAAGAAAAAAGCTAAATGCTTTTTGACCTTCATTTTCTTTAGAATCAAAAAGATTAACCAAGTTGCTATAACATGAAACAGGATATTAAAAAGATGAAAAATAAAATAATTTGCTCCATCAATTTTCATTTCTAGCCAGAATGATAAATTGAGGATGGGGCGATAATAAATATTAGAGTCAGAAAAAAAAGCATCATTAAGAAAGATGCCTTCTGGCCCCTGAGACTCTAATTGAATTGAATTCTCTAAAATTAAAGTTTGATCGTCTAAAAAAGTAAGATCAAAAAATAAAGTTTGATAAAAGAGTAAAAATCCTAAAACAAAAATAATAAAGTAGGGGCGCCAACCTTTTAACATAGATTATTTAATAAAACCAAATAAATATTTTAAACCAGTCCAAATTGTTCCCAGGCCATACTTAGTGCTCCGCCAAAAATTAATTGAAGAAGCTTCTTTAAAATACCTTACTGGAGCTGGTATTTCACCAATTCGATATTTGTTAGCTACTATCTGAAACAAAACTTGAGAATCAAAAACAAAGTCATCAGAATTTTTTTGCCAGTTTATATTTTCCAAAACTTCTTTTTTGTAAGCTCTCATACCGGTGTGCCACTCTGATAAATTATAACCACTGACAAAATTTTCAAAAATAGTTAATAGACGATTAAAAAAATACTTATAGAAGGGCATACCGCCAGCTAGAGCTTCCCGGCGAGATCTAATTCTGGTGCCTAGCATTACATCAAAATAATCATCAACTAAAAATTCAGCAAAATATTTAACCAATTTCGGATCATATTGATAATCGGGGTGAATCATAACAATAATATCAGCTCCCTCTTCTAGGGCTAAGCGATAGCAAGTTTTTTGATTACCGCCATAGCCTTTATTTTTTTCATGTTGGGAAACAAATAAACCTAATTTTTTAGCTAAAGTAACTGTTTTATCATTGCTTTTATCATCAACCAAAATAATCTTATCAACCATTTCTGGTAAATCATTAACTGTCTGCTCTAACGTTTTTTCAGCATTATAAGCAGGTAAAACAACAATGATTTTTTTGTCTTTATACATAATTAAACTATTATTCTTACATCTCCGGCTAAAACTCCCTTCTCTCTAATAAATAAAGGATTAATATCTAATTCTTTTATTTCAGGATGTTCATTAGCTAAACGAGCTAGTTTAACTAAAGCTCTAGCTAATTCTGAGACATCATATTTCTTTTGACCACGCGCTCCATTTAAAATTGGATAAATCTTTAGGCTCTTAATAATTTCTTTGGCTTTATTTAAATTTAAATCAGCAATTTCTATTTTTATTTCTTTAAATATCTCTGCGTAAATTCCTCCTAGGCCAATTACAACCAAGGGCCCAAAAGAAGAATCTCTTTTAATCCCTAAAATGATTTCCTGAGCCTTATTAATTTCTGGTTGAACTACTAAATAATTATCTTGATTAATTAATTTCTTTCTATGATCTTTATTTAATTTATTTATGGTCTTCTTTAATTCATTTTTATTTTCAATCCCTACTACCACTGCCTTCTTGTCGGACTTATGAATAAAATTAGGGCCAACCACTTTAGCGACTACTGGATATTTTAGAGACTTAAAAATTTTAGGACTAAATCTAAGAGTCTTAACCGTTTTTATATTATATTTTTTTAATAAGGCTAAAGATTTTAAATAATCTGTATCCTTAATTTTCCTTTTAGGTTTTGTGGTTGGTAAATAATATGTTTTTAGATCAACATTAGATTTTCTATAGTCTATTAACCTTTTAAAGCCTTGGATCGCTTCTTCAGGAAAATCAAAGCTTGGAATATTATTTTGAAGTAATGTTTTTTTTGCTTTAGTAATTGCCTGACCACCAACAAAACTAGTCATAATTAGTTTATTAGGATATTTTTTAGCTAACCTGACTATCACTTGAGCTGTTTTTAGGGGCTCAGTTGAGGTTTGAGGGGTTAACATTACCAAAACATTATTAACTCTTCTATTGTCTAATAAACTTTTTAAAACTTTCTGATAATGGGAGGCTGGGGCGTCCCCTAAAACATCAAAACTATCACCCATGGTTAAGTTCTGCCGACTAATTTCATCAGCACTTATAACTGCTAATCCACCCGCATTAGTAATTAAATGTAAATCAGATGATCCTTGTTTGCGCCAATAATTCTTTTTAGATAATAAACAAAGATTAAATAATTCCTCCAAACTCTCTAAATAAATTGCTCCGGCCCTAGTTAAACCTGCTTTAATTGCTTTATTAGAGCCAGCCAAAGAGCCAGTATGGGATTGAGCTAATTTTTTACCAGACAAACTTTGCCCAGCCTTTAACACTACTACTGGCTTCTTTTTAGCTAGACGAGATGCTAGGTTCATAAATTCCTGACCAGCTGATATTTCCTCTAAATAAATACCAACTAAATCAACTTTAGGATCATTGATTAAATATTCTAGAATATCATTTTCATTTGTCACTGTTTTATTCCCTAAGCTTAAAAAATATCCTAGATTAATATTTTTTTCTTGTAACCAATCTAACATTGCGCTCCCAATTGCTCCTGATTGAGACAAAAGAGCAATATTACCAGTTTGATTACCAGTCTTGGCAAAAGTGGCGTTTAAGTTGCTGATGGTATTAACAAAGCCTAAACAATTGGGTCCTAAAATATTCATCTCAAACTTTTTAGCAATCTGAGAAATTTCTTTTTCTAGTTTTTCACCAGTTGATCCTGATTCTTTAAAGCCAGCACTAATAATAATCAAATTCTTTATCCCTAAATCAGCACATTTTTTTACTTCCGCCACAACAAATTTAGCCGGAATAGCAATGACGACTAATAAAGAGGTGGGTCTAGAAATAGGAACCTCGTTTATGTTGGTATAAGCTTTTAGATTAGCAATTCTTTTTTCTTTTAAATTAATGGGATAGATGTTTCCCCCAAAACCACCCTTAATAATATTATCTAAAATTTGTCGTCCCAATTTATGCTTCTTATTAGAAGCGCCAATCACCGCAATAGCTTTAGGGTTAAAAAATGAATTTAAAGACATATATATTTATTTTTTAGTTAATAAAATTAAACCAATCACAAACCATAATAGGAAAAGGTAATTTATATTAAAATAAACTAAAATTATATTAGGAAAAATTATTTCTAATAAACAAAAAGCTAATAATAATGCTGTTAAGAAATAAAATATTTCTTTGATAATAATTCTTTTCATAAATTAAAACCAAGATTTAACCTTTTGCCAAAGAGTTCGACCTTCTAATTTAATTTCTATTTCCTTTATCTCTAAATAATCATCAATATTGTCTTCAGCTTTTAGGCCAGGAATGGAGATAATAAAACTATATTTGCCCTTTTCGCGATAGGCAGATTTTAAATCAAATTCTAACACCGCCACTTTCCAATTACCTTCTTGTTGAGGTGATTGATAATCAGTTAAAATATAATTGATTTGGTCAGACAACTTAAAATAACGGTCAATCTCTTTTGTTTTTGGATTAAAGAAACTAGAAGTTGACCAAGCAAATATTCCATTATTTTCTAAGATAAGATCATCTTTTACTAAATCTATTCTTTTTATCAAATAATTAACTGATGATTGAAAATCAAATTGTTTATAAATTTCATCAATGGCAAAATCTTGATTAGCAAAATTAATTGTTTGTCGACTAGCTGGATTTAGAGCTTTAACTTGAAGATAATTAGCATCAGTGAATAAAGTGATACCGCTATTAACTGATACTGGCCAGATTTTATTTAAAAAAGATAATTTATTGGTTGAACTATTAATTTTTTTAATCACTACATCATCACTAATCTTTACTTCAACTTTATAAACCCCTTCTTTCAAATTATTTTCCCTAATAGCTATGCTTTTTTCTTCTAGCTCCCCACTAGTTGGATTGGGATTATTATCATCTAGATATTTTTGAATAATTAATTCATCATTTTTATACACATTAACCGTAATTGGATCTTGTCCCTTGTCTTGGTTGAGGTCAACAAATTCAAAATCTAATTCCAGCTGACTATTATTTATGTAGAGATAGAATTGATGTAGTCCTCGTAATGGTTTATCAATCACTAGAGACTGAGGTCGCCAATTAATTAAATGATAATCAAAATCAAAAGGATAATTATAGAAGGCAACACATTCAATTA
Organism: uncultured Gammaproteobacteria bacterium; assembly: GCA_964466835.1. GTDB lineage: Bacteria > Patescibacteriota > Patescibacteriia > Patescibacteriales > UBA12465 > UBA12465. The sequence continues at coordinate 52,065 of CAYXNV010000001.1, read as the reverse complement.
ATAGCCCATTACAATTAACTGCTTTTTCTAACTCCAAATCTTCTATAAAACTTTCTAGATTATCATAATTTTTTTCTCTTTGTAATAATAAATTATTATTAGCTTGAATGAACTTCCAATCAAATTTTAATTGTTCTATTATTTTATTTTCAATTGGTTTCAGATTATAGCGCCAAACCAAATTATCAACTAAAACACCGCCTTCAATAATCGGTGTCTGCTCTGATAAATTATCACGATACTTGATTATTAATTTAGCCCTATTAAAGGTTCGGGGCGTAAATATTGAAAAATAAATAGGATCACCGACTATTCTAGGAAAATCATTATTTTCCAAATCAATTCTATCGGCTGGAGTAAAATTATTGATAAAACCTTTGCCGGATTTTAAAGTTTCTGGCCAAGATCGCTCATAGCTGATCTTACCAAAAGGAACCACTTTAAAATATAAAAAGACAGCTATTATCAAAACCAACAGGATAATTAAAAATTTCCTGATTTTAGAAAGCTTATTCATACCTATATTTTACGCTATTTTAACCGAAAAAACAAATAAAAAATACCTTAATCTATCAATAAAATTAAGGTATTTTTTATTTAAACTTAGCTAAATTTTATTTATCATCATAATCCATTCTCTTTTTTTTGCCTTTATAACCAGTTCCAGCTGGAATTAAACAACCAATAATTACATTCTCCTTTAGACCCTCAAGGTAATCAATTTTACCATTAACAGCCGCTTCAATAAGGACACGTGGAGTTTCTTGGAATGAAGCAGCTGACAAAAAGCTATCAGTGGTTAAAGAAGCTTTGGTAATACCTAATAATAATTGTTCAGATTTAGCTGGCTTCTTTAGACCTTTATTAGCTTGAGCCAAAACTTCTTCTTCAACTGTTTCGCCTGGCAATAAAGCAGCGTCACCAGCATCTTTAATTAAATGACGAGAAAACATTTGACGAGCAATAATTTCTACATGCTTATCATTTAATGGTTGTCCCTGAGAGGAATATACGTATTGAATTTCTTGAATAATATATTTTTGAGTTTCTAGACGTCCTTTTAATTTATATAATTCTCTTAAATCAAGGCTGCCTTCAGTTAATTGAGTTCCTTTTTCAATTTCGTCGCCATCTTTAACTAATAACATAGTACCTTTTAAAATAGAAAATTCTTTTACCTTTTCTACTTCTTTGGCAACACTAATATATTTCTCTGTTACTGAAGCCTTGCCACCCTCTTTAGCTTTTACTATTTCACCATGGACTTTGAATAAATCAGAATTCTTTTTAACTACGTCGCCATCTTTAACTAAAACTTTAATTTCTAACTTTTTCTTGTCCTTAGCAGTCAAGCCTTGGGTTAATTTGATCTCATTTATCTTTTCAGAAAAATAATATTTATCATGATCTTCACCTCGATAGAAGATGCTAAGTACTTTTGCCTGAGGATTGTTAACTAAAATTTCTTTACCATCTTTATCTTTAATTGTTTTCTGAGCAAATTCAATTTTTACTCGACCAGCCACATCAGAGATTAAAGCTTTTTTCTTTGGACTACGAGCTTCAAAAATTTCTTCAACTCGAGGCAAACCCTGGGTAATATCATCTTGACCAGCTACACCACCGGTATGAAAAGTTCTCATTGTTAGCTGAGTTCCTGGCTCACCAATAGATTGAGCTGCAATTGTGCCAACGGTTGCTCCTAATTTAACTAATTTATTATAAGCTAAATCTCGACCATAACACTTAGCGCAAACTCCTTTATGTAATTTACAATTCAAAATAGATCTAATGGTCACATCAGCAATATCCTTAGCTTTCAGTAATTTAATATTATCTTCATCTAAAATTTTTCCTGCTTTAACAATCACTTTCCCCTTAGCATCAACCACATCTTTAATTAAATAACGTCCAGTAATTTTTTTATAGAAGTCTTCTCCAGTTTTTTCGGCTGTTGGGCGATCAACTACCACCCCCTCTTTATCACCACAATCTTCTTCGGAGACAATAATATCCTGAGAAACATCAACTAGGCGACGGGTTAAATAACCAGCATTAGCAGTTCTTAGGGCAGTATCAGATAGACCTTTACGCACACCATGAGTGGAGATAAAGTATTCTAATACTCCAAATCCCTGCTTGAAATTACCTTTAACTGGTAATTCAATAATTGCTCCAGATGGTGAAGTCACTAAACCTTTCATGCCTAAAATTTGTACTGGCTGAGCCCAAGAACCTCGAGCACCAGAGTCAATCATAGAATAAACTGGTAAAATATCTGTTAAACCTTGTTTGCAAATATCAGCAATCTTATCTTTAGTATTTGTCCATTCTTCAATTACTTTAGCGTAGCGCTCACTTTCAGTTAGCAAACCTTCTTCATATTGTTCTTGAATTAATTCAACCTTTTCATTGGCCTCTTTAATTAAACGATCTTTTTCTGGTAGACCAGGTAAATCACCAAAGCCCCAAGATAGACCAGATTTAGTAATGAAAGCAAAACTACGATTTTTTAAATCATCAATAAATTTAACTGTATCTTCTTCACTATAGAGACGTAGGCATTCACGAATCAAATCTTTAAGGCGCCCCTTGCCAATAACTTCGTTAATGAAACGTAATTTTTCTGGTAATAATGAATTAAAAATTAAACGTCCAACTGTAGTTCTTATTAATTCCCCATCATACTTTACTCTGATTGGCTCATGCAAGGCAATAAATTCACTTTCATGAGCTAACAGAGCCTCATCCTCACTATAGAAATGGCGAATATCCTTATCTTCTTTTTTATCAAAATCTTTATCAGCTAAAGTGATATAATAAGTTCCCCAAACAATGTCTTGGGCAGGAGCAACAATTGGATCACCAGTAGCAGGTTTGAGTAAATTATGAGTTGATAACATAATCTCCTTTGCTTCCTTACGAGCTTCCTTGGTTAAAGGTACATGGACAGCCATTTGATCACCATCAAAGTCAGCGTTAAAAGCAGTACAGACTAAAGGATGAATTTGAATTGCTTTACCCTCAATCAAAACTGGACGGAAAGCCTGAATACCAAGACGATGAAGGGTTGGGGCTCGATTTAATAGAACATAGGATCCCTTTACTGTTTCTTCTAAAATATCCCAAACCTCATCATGACCGGCTTCAATATAACGAGAAGCGCTACGAACATTATGAACAATTTCCTGTTTTATTAATTGAGAAATAATAAATGGTTTGAATAATTCTAAAGCCATTATCTTAGGCAAACCACACTGGTCAAGATTTAATTTTGGATTAACCACAATTACACTACGACCAGAATAATCAACTCTTTTTCCTAATAAATTCTGGCGGAATCTTCCCTGCTTACCCTTTAAAGCATCAGCCAAAGATTTTAACTGTCGTTTTTGGCCAGTAGAGGCAGTAACTGTTTTAGTGTGGCGAGCAGAATTATCAATCAAGGCATCAACTGCTTCTTGAAGCATTCTTTTTTCATTTCGACAAATAACTTCTGGGGCATTAAGTTCAATTAATTGTTTTAAACGATTATTACGATTAATAACTCGACGATATAAATCATTTAAATCAGAAGCAGCGAAACGACCACCATCTAAAGCGACCATTGGCCTTAGATCTGGTGGAACTACTGGCAAAGTAGTCATAATCATCCATTCAGGACGAAGATTATTATTACGGAAACTCTTTAATAATTTTAAACGTTTAATTAATTTATCTTTTTTAGAATCAACTGCTCCTTGTAATTTCTCTTCTAAAATTTTAATACTTTTTTCTAAATCAATCTTAGCTAATAGCTTGCGAATAGCATCAGCACCGATTCCGGCCTCAAATACATGACCAAATTTCAAACTTAAACTTTGATATTGTTGTTCAGATAGGATTGATAGGGCTTTTAAATCTTTTAATTCTTTTTGAGTTTGAGTATAGTCTTCCTCTAGATCAGCTAGTTTTTCTTCTTTATTTTTAAGAGCCTCTTTAGTTTCTTTGGCTTCATTTTTAATTTCACCTTTTTTAGCCTTAGCTTTAATCGTTTTAACCTGATTATTATAATCACTAGTAATGCTTTTGGTCTTAGATTTATATTCTTGTTTAATTTGATCAATTGTTGCTTGTTTTAAATTTTCATCCACATCAATTACAACAAAACTAGCATAGTAGATAACCTTTTCTAATGATTGAATACCTAGATTTAAGAGCAGGCCGATCTTAGATGATAGACCGCGCAAAAACCAGATATGAGAAGCTGGAACTTGCAAACCGATATGTCCTAAACGTTCACGTCGAACTACACTGCGAGTTACTTCGACGCCACATTTATCACAAATAATTCCTTTATAACGAATTTTTTTATATTTCCCGCAAGCACATTCCCAGTCCTTGGTGGGACCAAAAATCTTTTCGCAAAACAAGCCATCTTTTTCTGGCTTCTGAGTGCGATAATTAATAGTTTCGGGACGAACTACCTCTCCGTTAGACCAACCAGAAATTTCATCTGGTGAGGCTAATCTGAGACGAACGGCGTCAAAGTCACTGGTTCTTATTGGATTAAGCATATATTTTAATATTTTATCTATTATTAATTATTCTTTCCGCTCTGATTCAGTTGAATCCGCTTTAGCAATTATTTCTGGCTTGTCATAATCAAATTTTTTATCTTTCTTTTCTTCTTCATCATTAATTCCTGTATCAACTTCTGAGGCAGGTTGATCAATTTTATCACTTAAAAGTTCAACATTTAAACCTAGGCCCTTTAATTCACGAATCAAAACATTGAATGATTCTGGAACATTCAACTTTTCAATTTCTTCACCTTTAATAATCGCCTCATAGGCTTTACTACGACCAGGGACATCATCAGATTTAATTGTCAGCATTTCTTGTAGGGTATGAGCGGCTCCATAGCCTTCTAATGCCCAAACTTCCATTTCTCCGAATCTTTGACCACCAAACTGAGCTTTACCACCTAAAGGTTGCTGGGTAATTAAAGAATAAGGGCCAATTGATCGTTGGTGAATTTTGTCCTCAACCATGTGATTAAGTTTCAACATGTATTTATAACCAACGGTAATCTTATGATCATAGATTTGACCAGTTTTACCATCAAATAAATCTACTTTACCATCTTCAGGCAAGCCAGCCTTTTTCAATTCTCCCTTAATCTGATCTTCAGTAATACCATTTAGGGCTGGGGTGGCTACTCGATAACCTAATTTCTTGGCAGCAAAACCTAAATGAGTTTCTAAAAGCTGACCAAGGTTCATACGGGAAATAATTCCTAGAGGGGAAAGAATAACATCAACCGGAGTACCATCAGCCATGTAAGGCATATTTTCTATAGGAACAACCTGAGAAATAACTCCTTTATTACCATGACGGCCAGACATTTTATCTCCTACTTGAATCTTCCTAAGATTGGCGACTGAAACTTGAATAGACTGAAGAACTCCAGCCGCTAATTTATCTCCTTCTTCACGAGAAAAGATTTTAATATCAACCACCTTGCCATGCTCACCATGCTCTAAATATAAAGAGGAGTCACGAACATCTTTGGCTTTTTCACCAAAAATAGCTCGTAATAATTTTTCCTCGGCTGACAAAGTGGTTTCACCTTTAGGGGTAATCTTACCAACCAAAATATCGCCTGAAGAAATTTCCGCACCAATTCTAATAATTCCATTCTCATCTAAATTCTTCAATTTCTCTTCACTGATATTAGGAATATCATTAGTAATCATTTCTGGACCCAACTTAGTATCACGAACATCAATAGTATAATTTTCAATATGAATTGAGGAGTAAATATCTTCTCTAACTAAACGTTCGGAAATAATAACTGCATCTTCATAGTTGAAGCCTTCCCAAGTCATGAAAGCAACAATTACATTACGACCCAAAGAGAGCTCTCCTTTGTCAATTGCGGGGCCATCGGATAGAATTTGATTCTTCTTAACTTTTTGACCAACCTCTACTACTGGATGTTGATTAATACAAGTAGAAGAATTAGATCGCAAAAATTTATTTAAATCGTATTTGGTAATTTGTCCTTTTTTATCTTTTACTTCAATTGCGGCAGCATCAGCTTTAACAACGGTTCCTTCAGCCTCAGAAATAATTACATGACCACTATCACGAGCAGCTCTTTCTTCCATGCCCGTGCCAACAACTGGAGCTTCACTCTTAACTAATGGAACTGCTTGACGTTGCATGTTTGTTCCCATTAATGATCTCTGACCATCATTATGTTCCATAAATGGAATTAATGAAGTAGCGATTGAAATAATTTGATTAGCAGCTACACCAACAAAATCAACTTTATTAACCTCCTCTACTCCTGGCTGACCAAATTTCCTTACTTCATATTTGCTAACTAAAAAATAGCCATTATCATCAACGGGAATGGTAGAGTCAGAAGTAATATATTTTTCTTCTTCAAAAGCATCTAAATAAACTACTTCATCAGTAACCCGACTACCTTTTTTATCATGAACAACTTTTTTATAAGGTGTTTCCAGGAAACCATAGGTATTTAAACGAGCATAGCTAGCTAAATGACCAACTAAGCCAATATTTGGGCCTTCAGGGGTAGCAATCGGACAAATACGACCATAGTGAGTAGAATGCACATCACGAACATCAAAGCCAGCTCTTTCCCTGGTTAAGCCACCGGGTCCCATAGCAGACAACCTTCTTTTATGTTCTAACTCAGCTAAGGGGTTGGTTTGGTCCATAAACTGTGATAATTGAGAGGACATAAAAAACTCTCGCACCACACCAATAACAGGCCGAGCATTAATTAATTTACTTGGAGTTAGTGAAGCAATGTCAGAGGTTGACATTCGATCTTTAGTAATACGTTCCATGCGAGCTAAACCAACTCGAAAACGATTTTGAACTAAACCACCAATTGCTCGAATACGACGATTACCAAGATGATCAATATCATCTTCTGGTTCTTTAGTGATATTCAATCTAATAACCTCTCTGATAATGGCAACCAAATCTTCTTTGCGTAAAATTCTATTTTCTTTTTGATTAGAAGGTAAATCTAAATCAAAACGACGATTTAGTTTATAACGTCCAACTCGACCAAAATCATAACGGTCAAATCGGAAAAACATAGAATAGATTAACTGACGAGCATTATCAACTGAAGCTAAATCACCGGGGCGAATACGACGATATACTTCTTGTAAGCCCTCAGCTTCATCTTTAGCAACATCTTTTTCAATGGTAGCTCCGATATAAGTGTTTTCCTCCTTGTCACCAACAATATCAATATCTTGAAAGAGCTTAATAATCTCATCATCGGTTGAATAACCAAAAGCTCGCAATAATGAAGTGACAGCCACTTTTCTTTTACGATCAATTCTTACCCAAATTACTTTATTGGCATCAGTTTCAATCTCTAGCCAAGCACCACGATTAGGAATAATTTTAGCACCATAACATTTTTTACCTTTAATAAAATCCGCAGTGAACATTACTCCCGCACTACGGATTAATTGAGAAACAACTACTCTTTCAATTCCATTGATAATAAAAGTGCCCTTGTCAGTCATTAAAGGAAAATCGCCAAGAAAAACTTCTTGGACTGAGGCCTCATTTGTTTTTTTATTGAGTAGTCTAGCCTTGACGCGCAAAGGCGCTTCATAGGTAATATTTTTTTCACGACTTTCTATTTCGGAAAATTTTGGTTCGTCTAAATAATAGTCATCAAAATGTAATTCTAAATCACGACCGATAAAATCAGTAATGGGGTTAATCTCATCAAACAACTCTGTTAAGCCTTCTTTTAGAAACCAATCATAAGAATCTTTTTGGATTTCTATTAAGTCAGGCATGGGGTAAATTTTCTTGAGGTCAATAAAAGCTTGACGCTCGATATTTTTTTTACCGGCGGATTTTGTACTAGGCATAAGAAGTTTATATATACCCTAATTGATCCTGGGGAATAACAAAACAATTAGAGTAAAATTATTGCCATTTTGGACAGGAAAAAACCAAGAAAAAATTTTCGTTAACAAAAAAATCCCAATCCCAAATTGGCTTGAGTTTAAAAAATATTAAATTAACTTGTCTTTTTATAAATCACTCTTTAAAAAATAAAAAAGTGTTAATACTTAAATAATATTATATTGTTTGTTTTCTGTCAATACTCAATTTATCTTTAATTGCCTTTTCTACCTCTTCCCTTTCATCCCAAGGTGTTTTTTGACCCTTGGCTAAGCAAATATACTGTTCAGATCCTTTGCCAGTAAATAGAATTATATCATCTTTTTTGGCTAATTCTAGTGCTTTTTTAATAGCCTGACGACGATCTAATATCTTAAACAGATTTTTATCAATAGTTTTGCCAACTTCTTCAGCTCCAATGGCTACTTGCTCAATAATAGCTTGTGGATCTTCATCATAAGGATCTTCATTGGTAACAATAACTAAATCTGCTTTTTGACCAGCTATTTTCCCTAAAATCGGTCTTCGAGCCTTGTCCCGGCCGCCACCAGTTGAGCCTAAAAGATGAATAATACGATTATGAGGAATAAGTTTTACAACTTGATATAGCTTCTCTAGAGCTTTTGGTTCAAAAGAATAATCAACAATTGCGACAAAGTCTTGACCAGCTTCAATCATTTCTATCTTGCCGGCCAGCCCCCTCACTTTCTCTAGTCCAGTTTTAATAATAATTGGATCTAAATTCTGATCTAAGCCAATACTATAGGCTGCTAGAGCGTTGAGAGCATTAAACTCACCTAATAGCCTTAGATTAACTAATTGATTGTTAATAATTACTTTGGTGCCAGTTGAATTAGTTTCTACTCCCCTGCCCTCTACAATTCTCAAATCTTTAACTACTAGATCACTATGCAATCCTCTTAAAATAGATTCAGGGCTAATTTTTGCAGAAACTGAATAAACTATTTTAGCTTCACTCCAAAAATTAAGATAATAATTAGCTAGATCATCATCACCATTAACAATGATGGTTTTTTTAATTCGATGTAAATCTAATTTTTCTAATTCACTCTTAGGATAACGTACAATTTTTTGATCATCAACATATTTAGTCGGACAAGTTCTGAGGTGGCGAAATAACCTTCCTTTAGTTTCTTTATATTTCTCAAAACTACCATGTGATTCAATATGCTCGGGGTATAAACTGGTAAATATTAAAGAATCATAGTCAATGAAGCGATGGCGGAATTGTTTTATTCCCTCGGAAGTGGTTTCAATCACAGCATAACGGCAACCATTCTTCACCATTCTTCGTAAAATTTTCTGAATAAAAAAACGACCAGGCATAGTCATCTTTTTGTCATTTAATTGTTCTTTTTTACCATCAGAAAAAATTGTAGTTGAGGTAAAACCAGTTTTATAGCCAGCTTCTTCTAACATTTTAACAATTAAATAGACTGTGGAAGTCTTTCCAGCTGTACCAGTTACACCAATTACAATTAGACGTCCGCTTGGAAAACGATAAAAAATAGCCGACGAGAAACTTAATAAAAAATGGTAAATCGGCTGTAAAAATTTAAATATTTTAGTAGGGATCAATCTTTTTATTCTTTCTAACATATAAATTATTATAGCAAATAATAATAGAAAATAAAAAAGGGCTGGTCAAGACCGAGGCCCTTTTTAAATAATTTTATGAGGCTATTTTTTAATAATTTTTCGGGTGACAACTTTAGGAACAACTATTCCCTTTTTACTAGGCATATAAATTACTATGAAATATAAGCCTCGTTGACATTTAGAATCTGTAGTTTTAATAATTAACCTTTTCTTGACCTTGCCGGTGTAAATTTTTTTGCCAACCAGACTAACAATTTCAATGTCTGCTTCCTGACAAACAATTGTTAATTGATCTTCAAAGGGGTTCGGGAAGATAATTTCAGCCTCATTTTTTTCAGATATTTTCAGAGTATCGCTTGGAATACTATCTAGGGCATTACTCTGAGCAAAAACACTATTTGAAAAAATAGCAGAAAAAATAAAGAAAAGTAAAAGTAGTCTCATGGTACCTCCTTTTGTTAAAAATACTATACTTAAATAATACTACCTAAAATTATTGCCGTCAATCATTAAAAAACAAAAACCACTCCGGATTCCTGGAGTGATTTTTGATTTTTATCAATTATATTTCAACTAGTTACAACCCCTCAATATAGAATACGAAGGGATACCTATTCTGTTGCATAAATTTATTTAGAAAAAAACATCTCATCATCATCTTCAAAGGTTGGTTTACTCTTTGGAGTTTCTTCCTCCTCTTCCTCTTCTTCTTCCTCCTCCTCAATCTCTTCTTCTCCCTCATCATCTTCTTCATCAATTCCTTCTTCTTCCTCTTCTTCATCTCGACTTAAATCTAATGAACTATCTTCATCATCATCCTCTTCATCTTCTTCTTCGTCATCATCAGAAAAATAACTATCAGGAGCTGATGTTTCTTCACGATCATGAAGAGAAACCGAACTGACACCTTGTTCATTTAAGGCCTCAAATTGTTGCTGACTAATTAAAACTTCTCTTGGTTTAGAGCCATTGGGAGGACCAATTATGCCAGCATCCTCTAACATATCAAGAATTTTGGCAGCCCGACCATAGCCGATAGAAAGACGACGTTGAAGCATAGAGGTCGAAGCTTTTCCAGCCTTAACAATAATTTCTTTAGCTTCTTCAAATAATTCATCTTCATCACCATGGGTGCCATCTAAGCCAACTCCCGCATTACCACTCACCTTTTGTCTGTCAGTGATTCCCTCTAAATATTCAGCCGGTCCACTTTTATCTTTTATATAGTTAACAACATCATTTATTTCATTATCACTAAGATAGGCTCCTTGAATTCTTTTTGGCTTAGATAATTCAGCTGTCACAAATAACATATCACCTTGACCGAGAAGTTTTTCTGCTCCTGACATATCCAAAATAGTTTTTGAATCAACTAATGAAGCAACTGAAAAAGCAATTCTAGTTGGAATGTTAGCTTTGATTAAGCCAGTAATAACATTAACACTAGGTCTTTGAGTAGCAAGAATAAGGTGAATGCCAATTGCTCGAGACATTTGAGCTAATCTAATAATAGCTGCTTCCATTTCTCTGCCCGAAGTCATCATAAAATCAGCTAATTCATCAATAATAAAAATAATATAAGGTAATTTCTCCTTAGCGGTAGCATTATATGATTGAATATTTTTTTTGCTAGCTTTATTTAATACATCATAGCGCCGATCCATTTCATTGAGGCACCATTTTAGAGCATTAATAGTTTTAGCAACCTCAGTAATAACCGGAGTTAATAAGTGAGGAATACCATTATAAACTGGCAACTCTACTCTTTTGGGATCAACCATGATAAAGCGAAGATCTTCAGGGTTATTTTGATATAACAAACTAACAATAATAGCGTTCAAACAAACTGATTTACCAGAATTAGTTGCCCCGGCCACTAATAAATGAGGCATTCGATTAACATCATAGAGCCAAGCTGACCCAGCCACATCCTTGCCTAGAGCTACCATTAAATTACTTTTTCTACCTTTAAACTCTTTGCTCTCCAGAATATCTTTTAGACCAACAATTGCTTTAGCTTTATTAGGAACTTCAATCCCCACTAAAGATTTCCCTGGAATAGGAGCTTCAATTCTAATTGGGTGAGCAGCTAACGCTAAAGAAAGATCATTGTTTAAAGTAGTTATTCGAGACAATTTTACTCCTTCAGCTGGTTTAAAAGTATATTGAGTAACAGTTGGACCAACTTTTGTTTCTCCCATGTCAACATCAACTCCAAAATTTTCTAAAGTCTTCTGAATTTTTATAGCATTCTCACTAATATCGCCACCAATTGCTTTTCCAGTAGCGCTTCCTAAAAGTTCAAGTGGTAAATCAATCCTAATCTTTCGCTTTGACCAAACAATTTTTTCTTGAATTCCAGTTCCCTTCTTTTTTAATAGTGGCATATCATCATCTTCTTCCTCGTCCTCTTCTTCTTCATCTTCCTCATCTTCTTCTTCGTCTTCCTCTAAATCCCTTTCATCCCAAGTATCTAATATTTCTTGACGAGCCTGATCAACAAACTCTCTTCCCTCTCTACTTTCCTCAGAAGAAAACAGATTTCTAAAAAATATTGAAAAAGGTTTAAAAATTTTAATCAAAAAACTTTCTCGACCAATAATTTTAGATAATGACGTGTTGAAAACCAGAACTAGTGAAATTAATAAAAAAGCAACTAAGACCACTACTCCTCCCCAGAAACCAAAAAGATATAAGAAGGCTTTGCTTAAATATAGTCCAACATAACCACCACCTTTACCTACTTCAATAATAGCTTGCCAATTTTCCTGCTTGAAAAAATAGTGGAAAAGGGTTTGATAGGAAACAAATAATAAGCCCAAGCCTAAATAATCATTGAATTTCAATGGACGTTTATTTTTTCTAATTAAAACTAAGGCCCAATATAAAAATATAAATGGGACTAACCATTTACCAAAACCAAAAATCCAAGTTAGCTTTTCTGATAAAAATGAACCAAAATGACCAGAAAGATTAAATAATCCTAAAAAACTAACCAATCCTAAAACTAGGAATATAACAATCGTTATGCTCCGTCTAGCGTGTTCATTTAATTCTAATCCCGGAAAGTTAATATAATCCGGTTCCTTCTTCTTTTTTCTACCCATATATATAAGTTAACATTTTTTCTGTTAATGATAAATACTTGTCTATTTTTCTCCTAACCATTCCAATATCTTATCAACTAATTCTTGATTGGGAAAATGATCTGATTCTAATATTAGATAATCTAAATTACTACTCTTAATCATTTCTTTATATTCCTTTTGCTGATTAATATAAAAATCTGGTGTTTTGGCAATCCGCTCATAATTAGGATATAAATTCAAACGATCTCTAAGTCTTTTCTCTAGCAATTCTTTATTCTCGGGAAAGGTTAATAAGATGACTTTAAAATTTAATTTTTTTAATTTTTTGTCTATCTTATTAAAAAATGACTGATTAATTTGAGAATATAATTTATCATAAACTAAATTAGATAAATTAAATTTCTCAACAATAATATTTTTGTCTTTTAACTCTTTAAAAATATCTAAATATTTTTCAATAATCTTAGGAGCTGACTTAGTGCCGAAATAGCCGAGATCACAATTAAACCAATAGCAACCATCCAATAGATTTTTATTAGTATTATATTTTGGCTCTAAGTGATTATAAATTTGAGACATCACCCAGCTCTTTCCACTTAGTTCGGCTCCTTCAAAAATAATATGATGCGACATACTATAAATTTAATTTAGTTTTAACCGCTTGAAATAAAGCTTCACCACCACTAGGATCATTATCATGTTTTAAAAATAAAAAGACGGCGGAACGAATAGCCGTCCAGTTATAATATAGATCAATTCGTTTTTGCAAATCGTTATTAAGCTCTATTCCAGTTGTTTCCAAATAAGTATTTAGAAATAATTTTTTTAATTCTTGAGTTTTTTTCTGATCCATCACTTTTAGAATCATCTTATACTCAAACTGTTGCAAAAATGTGCCAAGGTCGCGGGCAAAATCACCTAGACAAATATCCGTAAAATCAATTAAACCAATTTGATTTTCTCCGGTTCTAATAACATTCTCGGAATGAGCATCACCATGAATTAGATAGCGTTGTTGATTATCAGCCATAAATTTTTCTTCTTGAGCTATAAAATAATCATACATTTTTTTCAAAACTGGATTATATTGGTTGTCTTCACCATAATGTTCAGTCATTTTTTGATAGATAACTTGCACACCCGGAACTGAAGTTTCAATTCGACTATTAATCGGATTAAAATTAGCCTCTGGACTAGTTGGTAATTGATGTAATTTAGCAAACATTTTAGCTGTTTGCACCACCATTTTCTCTACCACTGCTAAATCTTTACGCTTAATATATTGATACAAATTATCACCTTGAATGCCTTGATAAAAAACACCATTAAATTCGTCGGAAAAAAATAAGGGGCGTGGTAAATCAACTCCTTCACCAGGAAAACCTTTATCCCATAAATATTTTAAAGCTGAATAAACATTCTTTCTTGGTTCTTCATGATGAGCAGAACAAAAAATAGAAATTAATTCTTCTTCTGAATTAGTTTTAATAAAATTAGTTTTAAATTCAATTACTACATGATATCTATCATCCCAAATCATTTTCTTATACGCCTTTATTTCAACACCCTTTATGTCCTGATAATCTGAATACAAAGGCAGGGCTTTTTGTTTTAATAAATCTAAAGCAAATTTTTGATCAAAGAGTTGTAAAATTTTACTCATATTTTTACCAATGTTTTTTCCAATGCTCTTCCCAAACTAAACCCTTGGTCTTAGCATAATATTTTTCAATTAATAATTTATATTTTTTTGATTTAGAGCTGGACAAGGAACGAATCGAGCGCACTAGATCTTCTAAGCCCTTTTCGATCATATCAGGATTCCAAGCATAGGGACCAAAAATATAGGAGAAATCATGAGCACTGGCCCACCAAAAAGTACAACTAGCTAGGCCTCGATTCAAGTGCCAACGATACCAATAATAATTTTTATCTTTTTTGAATTTTTGACCAGCTTCTAAACACAGATTAGCCATTTTCCAAAGATTAACTTGAATTTTATTTTTTTTATCAAGCCAGAGATTAAAAGGTTGATTTTTTTTCATGTCTTTAGGAGTGGTTTCCCATGAAGAAGGAAATAGTTTAATTTTTTCCACCTTGCTATCATCAACCTGTTTAATAAAATTTGAAATCAACTCAGTCCCTATTTCTTTTACTTTCACTATCTTCTCTAATTCAGCTGTTGGGTCTTCGTGGCGCAAACCATAGAGCTCGCTGTCGGTGGCGGTAATAAAAATAGATTTTTCTTTTGTCTGTTTCTTTTTTCTAGCTACTTTAATCTTTTTCAAAATTGGAGCTAACTCTTTGGGGGCATAAGCACTTGATAGCTGACGATCTCTAAAAACTATCTTTAAACCACTATTTTTATCTAGATAATAACGATCAAATCTAGGTCGTTTTCGACTAACCCCACTGTAGGCAATTTCATCTAAAATAAGCCATTCATAACCCATTTTTTTGATTATTTTAGCTACTTCTGAAGAATAGGCCATTTCGGGCAAGAAAAACCCTCTGAGTTTAACTTTCTTGCCAAAATGTTCTCTTAATATTCTCTCATTATCCTTAATTTGTTTAATCACTTCATCTTTTGGCAATAAAGGTAAGAAGGCATGATAAGCAGCTGATCCGACTAACTCAATCTGACTCTTGTCTAATAGTACCTTGAGACGTCTAGTAAATTCTTTTTCTCCTTCTTCCCAGAGTCGCTCTAAAAGACAACCACTAATATTGAGAGTGAACTTTAAATCTGGATGTTCATCCAGTAAACGAATTAAACGCCAATAGCTCTTATCTAAAGCCTCTCTAATATTACTAAATTCAGTATTGGCTGGCTGATATAGATGTAAAAAATTAATCCAAACCATATTATTTTTTATCTGAAGCTCGTTTATAGAGTTCAACATATTTTTTAGCCGGAATCTCCCAACTATTAGATCGCCTCATTATTCTTTTAACTAATCTGTTCCAAATCTTTTTATGTTTATAATTCTCCAAGGCTCGAATGATGGTGGTATAAAGCAACATTTTGTCATCATCATTAAAGGTAAAGCCTGTCCCCTTTTCAGTGATTGGATTAAAGTTTTCAACCGTATCATACAGACCACCAATTTCTCTGACGATTGGCACTGCTCCATAGCGCATAGCAATTAATTGGTTGATACCGCAAGGCTCATGATTGGAGGGTAAGATAAAAAAATCAGAAGCGGCATAAAATAAAGTTTCCAACTTTTGATCAAATGGTAACCAAACTATTTGTTTAGGAAATTTCTTCTGTAGCTTCTTAATCTCTTTAATATATTCCTTACTGCCATCGCCCATAAACATAAATTGAACATTTAATTTTAAAAGTGAAGGTAGTATCTCCAAAATTAAATGGAAACCTTTTTGATAGGTAATGCGAGAAGTGTTGCAGATGATAGGAGTGTTTTCATCAACGGCTAGTCCAAGTTTCTTTTGTAGATAAGTTTTATTCTTGACCCTATCCTTATAGTCAAAAGGAGAATAATTTTTATGAAGTAATTCATCTTTTTTGGGATTATAGGTGTTATAGTCAATCCCATTAATAATTCCATAAAGACGATCGGATCTATTTTTTAATATCCGATGTAAATCCTGACCAAAATGTTTGGTAAGTATCTCTTCCCGATATTGTTCACTGACAGTATTGATAACATCAGCCGAAAGAATGGCTCGTTTGGAAAAATTAATATATTCTAATTTTGGGTCACTGATGTGAGGAATTTTACCACGACCATAATCTTTATCTTCTGGAGGAATTTCCCACCAATTGCGACCTAATTGAAAGATTAAATTATGAATAGTGAAAACAGTCTTAGCTTTCTTTAAAGTTTTAGAATAACGGAAATCAGTTTTCAAATAATGAGGAATTAAACCAGTTTGCCAATCATGACAATGAACAATATCGGCCGAGAATTTTAGTAAAGAAATTAATTTTAAGGCAGCAACATTAAAAACCAAAAAACGAGCATTCTCATGAGATGAACCGTAGATTCTTTTATATTTAGAAAAAAATCGCTTATATTCAATAAAATAAATTGGTAAACCGTCCATTAAATAGCCTTTCCAATAATTTACTTTAATACTTTCTTTAGAATTAAGACGAAGACTAACGTCTTTAAATATTAATTCTAAATCATTCTTTTTAGTATCAATTACTTTACTATACAAAGGGGTAATAACTATTAAATCATGCCCTAATCTCTTTAAAGCTTTGGGTAGACTACGAGAAACATCAGCTAAACCACCTGTTTTAGAAAACGGGGCAACTTCTGAGGCAATATGAACGATTTTTAATTTTTTTGACATAGTTTTGAGTTTAAAGCACAGATGGCTGTTGCCAACGCATCGGCAGCATCATCTGGCTTGGGCAACTCTTTAAGATTAAGCATCAACTTAACCATTTTTTGAACTTGATTTTTAGAGGCCTGGCCATAAGCAGAGACAGCTTGCTTAACTTGTGAGGGAGTAAATTCAATAATTGGTAATTTATTCTGCTTGATGGTTAACAAAGCCACTCCTCTAGCTTGCCCAACAATTAAAGCAGTTCTAACATTCTTATTAAAAAATAATTGTTCAACTGCTACTAATTTTGGTTTATACTTTTTTATTATTTTATCCAGTTCTTTGTGTAAAATTTCTAAACGACTAATTAAATCTGACTTAGAATTAGTTTTGATAGTACCATAAGTTAAACAGGTTAGTTTACTTCCTTCCTCCTTGATAATGCCATAGCCAGTATCGGCAATTCCAGGATCAATTCCTAAAATAATTTTTGTCATACTACTTTAAATTAGTATAGTAATCACTAACATCTTCATTATCTTCTAGCTCTTCCATAAATTTCTCAATCTTGGCTTGATTATCAGCTTCTAATTCAATTTTTTCTTTAGCAACGTATTCTATCTCGGCCGATTCAGTTATTATTTTCTTCTCTCCTAAAAATTCTTTGATTTTATGTAAATCTTTATTGCCAGTATAAATAGTAACACCCTCTTCTTCTTTTTCTAAATCAATAATATCTTGATCAATTAATTCTAATTCTAACTCCTCTTTATCAATATTTTGTTTATCAATTTCTTCATTGCTAATTCGAATTACACCAAATTGATCAAAATTCCACATTACCGAACCTAAACTCCCACCAGCCTTAGTAAAAGCATGGCGGACAGTGGAAGCACTTCTGTTCTTATTATCAGTTAAACACTTAACCACAAACTGAACATTGAGTGGCCCCAGGCCTTCATAATATAATTCTTCTATTTGAGCTCCTTCTAACTCCCCTGTACCTTTTTTAATTGCTCTTTCAATATTATCCTTGGGCATGTTTGCCCCCTTGGCTTTATCAATCGCCACCTTTAGGCTAGGGTTCATCTCTGGATCTCCGCCATTTTTAGCAGCTATAACAATAGCATTCCCCAATTTAGTGAAGATAGCTCCTCGCTTAGCATCAGTAGCAGCCTTAGCCCTTTTAATTGTTGACCACTTAGAATGTCCTGACATAGGTAATAAAAAATGTTATCCAAAAACTTAAACCAATTTATTTTTGGCCTTTAATTTATCTTAGATTAGCAAGTTAATCTTAACGCAAATTGAAATAAAAATCAATCTAATTTATAATGTAATTAGTTAATAAAATAAAGCAAAAATATGAATAAAGATAAATTAATAAATTTAGATCAAGGAGTTATTTCCGCTCTAAATTTTTTTATGAAAAATAAACCACCAAGATTGGATTTAAAAAAATTTCAGTTTCCAATTGTGGTTGGCAGTGGTAATGCCTATAATACTGGTAAAATTATCTTTTCTAAACAACTAGCTATCTTTGCTAATGAAAGTAATTTTAAAAACATTATTAAATCATATTCTCCACTTATTAAAAATAAAGCTATTAAACAGGCACTTATTATTTCGGCTTCTGGAGAGAAAGATGCCGTCTGGGAATTGAAACTAGCAAAGAAAAAAGGATTGAAAACAACTTTATTAACTTGTAATCCAGATTCTAGTGGAGCTAAAGTAGCCGATGAAGTAATTAATTATAAAAAAATACCAGAGCCATATACTTATAATATTTCCACTTATCTGGGAATGGTGTTATCAACCGAGAAGGAAGAAGTAAAAAAAATTAAAACTTTTGTAAAAAAACAAAAATTGCCAAGGAATTTTAAAAAATATAAAGCCTATTCTTTTGTCCTTCCTGATGAATTTGCAGAAATAGTGCCAATGCTAGATATTAAAAAGAATGAATTGTTTGGCCCTCATCTAAATGTTAGAGCTTTTACCTATGGAGAGGCTCGCCATGCTAAATTCGTTATCCCCTGGGAAAAAGAATTGGTTATTAGTCTGGGTAAAAACAAATATTTTGGTGAGTCTAAGCACCGTTGGGAAATAAATCTACCCAAAAAGATTAATAATAGTTTAGTGATGGCTCTGACTTATTACTTAATTGGTAAAATTCAAAAATCTAAGCCGCCTTATTTTAAAAAGAATATAAAAAAGTTTTGCCAAGAAGGCCCCAAAGCATACGGTAATACTAAACCTTTTGATGTAATAGTAAAATAGATTATATAATATAAAAAAGACTCTTTTATTCAAAGAGTCTTTTTTATATATTAATTAATATTTCTTTTTTATTTTCTTTCCCTTTATTAAATAGTAACTTTTAATAGGTTTACATTTTTGATCTAATTCATACACCAAGGGAACGCCAGTTGGTATGTTTAGCTTTCTAATATCTTTGGAGGAAATTTTATCTAAATATTTTATTAATGCTCTCATGCTATTACCTGAAGCAGAAATAATAATTTTTTTCCCTTTTTTGATTTTTGGAATAACTTCTTCCTTCCAAAAAGGGACTACTCTTTCTACTACATCTTTTAAACTTTCTGAGTCCGGTACTTTTATTCCTTTATACCTGGGATCATTTTTAGAACTATAAGGATGATTCTTCCTCATCTTGGGGGGTCGGACATCATAACTGCGTCGCCAAATAAAAACTTGTTCCTCTCCTACTTTTTTTGCCATGTCACTATGCTTAATACCTTGAAGATCACCATAATGTCTTTCATTTAATCGCCAATCAATCTCTACTGGAATTTTGGGTGATTTTAATTCTTTCAAAATTAACTTTAAAGTTATGGAAGCTCGTTTAAGCAAAGAAGTAAAGGAATAATCAAAAGTAAATTTATTTCTTCTTAATTCTTTACCTGCCTCAATCGCCTCTTCTCTCCCCTTTTTAGTTAAATTGATATCTGACCAACCACAAAATATTCCTTTTTTATTCCAAGCAGTTTGCCCATGACGAATCAAAACAATTTTATACATATAATAATATATTTTAATTATTTTTTTATATTATACCACAAATTGACTATAAAAGTTTAAAAATGATAGTATAATTACATCTAGTTATAATCATATTAGTAATAATAAAAAGAACCAACTTAAAAAAATAGCAGTTGAACTTGGTTTGATTGCTATAAAATTCCTATTATTAATAAAAACCCTATTAACTAAGCTTTTCGAATTATTAGCTAATCTTTTCCGTTTCATCTTTAAACTACTTTTTTATCGAATATTAGTTAAAATATATTATGAACTTTTTCGTTTAAAAAAAAATGAAATAGTTCAAAAATCACCAGATAGGATAATAAAAGAACAATCAGCTATTTTCTTTGTTTTTGTTCTTTCATTTCTAATTGTTTTTATCAATATCGCCAGCCATAATAAAGCTAGCGCTCTGGAAACTAAAATTTCTTCCACTGTTATGTCTGATTTAGTTAAAAGAGATTTTAGCGTTGTTGAAGAAGAATTAATTGAAGAAGGAATTGATTTGGATAGTTTAATAATAATGGAACAAGATAAATATATTGAGGAATCCTATTCCCTGTCCAAGGAAGATAGTTTAAGCATCAATCAGGAGCTTGAAGATCTTGACCAAATGATCTTTGCTGAAAATCAAGATGCTGTTTTAAAGCCAAAAACTATTACTACCACTATTGATGGGGGCGACCAACCCCAACGAACTGAAATAGTACATTATACAGTTCAGAGAGGAGATACTGTTAGTACGATTGCTAGAAAATTTGGCATTAGTGTTAATACAATTCTCTGGGCTAATAATTTAAGTTCATTTAGTCTAATTAGGCCAGGTGATAAGCTGACCATCTTGCCTTATAGTGGTATTCAATATACAGTAAAGAGAGGGGATACTTTAGCGAGAATTGCTCGCACCTATGGTGTTACTGAAGATAAAATTAGAAATTATAATAACTTAGGTTCAATTCTACGAATCGGTGAAAAATTAATGATTCCAGGTGGAAAAAAGATTAGTTATGCTCGAACTACTAGTCGTAGTTATACTGGAGTCTCGGTTATTAAAGATTTAGTTAAATCTCCAAGCAAACAAGTTAGTGGTAATAAAATGGCTTGGCCAACTGAAGGCCATCGCATCACCCAGTATTTCTCTTGGCGTCACTCTGGTCTAGATATTGGTAATAAGAGTGGCACTCCTCTCTATGCGGCTGACGCGGGAAAGGTTACCTATTCTGGCTGGAGTCGAGGTTATGGTTATAATGTAGTGATTGATCATGGTGGTGGTAAAAAAACTCGCTATGCTCATGCTTCTAAATTATTTGTTAAAGTGGGTGATTATGTTGATAAGGGTGAACACATTGCTGCTATGGGCTCAACTGGTTGGTCAACTGGGCCACACATTCACTTTGAAGTTATTATTAATGGAAAAAAATATAATCCTTTAAACTATATAAAATAATATGAATATATTTATAGGGATATTAATGACCGTGGCTGGTTGCTTCCTAGTAATTAAGACCGAATGGTTTTTGCAAAACTTCGGTCGGATTGGTTGGTTTGAGGATAAACTAGGATCTGAAGGTGGTTCACGTTTAGGTTATAAAATTGTTGGTATTCTACTCATTGTCATCGGAATTATTGTAATGACCGGCAGTGGATCAGCCTTTGGCGAATGGCTACTAAGTCCTCTTTTCAAATACAATAAATAGTGTATAATAAAAAAACCTGTTAATGGGCCATTAGCTCAGTTGGCTAGAGCACCTGCTTTGCAAGCAGGGGGTCAAGGGTTCGAGTCCCTTATGGTCCACAAAAAAGACTACTATATTAAAGTAGTCTTTTTTATTTCAATTTATATAAATTAGTTAATATCCCAGCTTTATAATCGCATTAATTAGTTCTTTGTAACTCATACCCGTACTCATCATCAACATTGGATACATAGAGATATCAGTGAAGCCGGGCAAAGTATTAATTTCGTTAAGATATATTTTATTTCGATGAACAAAAAAATCTATTCGAGCAAATCCCTGACAATTACAAAGCTGATAAGCTTCTTTGGCAATTTTATGTATTTCTTTGACTTGAGCAGGAGTTAATTTAGCAGGAATAATGCTTTGGGCTTGTCCTAATTTATATTTATCATCGTAATTATAAAAATCTTTAACTAATTTCAATTCACCAGGCTTAGAAATTCTTAATTTATTATTCCCTAACACCGCCACCTCTATCTCTCTAGCATTTATAAAACCTTCTTCAATTACAATTTTAGAATCATGCTTCAAAGCTAGCTTAATACCTGAATCTAAATCTTTATACTTCTCTACTTTACTTATGCCAACCGAAGAGCCTGAATTAGCCGGCTTAACATATAACGGAAGTTTAAAATTCTTTCTAACTCTACTCTTTTCTGCTTGTATTTCTCTTTCACTAAATTTTTTATAATCCAAAACTGAGTATTTAGTTTGTCTGATATTTTTAGAAATTAATAAATCTTTAAAAACTCCTTTGTCCATGCAAACAGCTGAACTTAAAACACGACAACCACAATATTTAATCCCCTGGCCCTCTAACATTGCTTGCAAAACACCATCTTCACCATAACGGCCATGAGTCATTAATAGGGCAACATCAAAAATTTTAGAAAAATTTTCAATTTGAATTCTATCTTTTTTAACAACCTTCAAATTATTAATATTCTTTACTCTATAAAAATAACCATCTTGCTTATGCCAATAGATTAAGACTAATTTATATTTTTTATAATCAAAACTTTTAACTATATTTTTAGCGGACATAATTGAAACTTCAGCTTCATTACTTAATCCGCCAAAAAATAATCCTACTTTTTTCATATATTTTATCTTCCCTCTAATTCTACCAGAAAACAAAGAAATGTTAAATAAACTCCTAATATTGACTTTTTTTGAATAATTTGCCAATATAGAAGCATAATCAAACAGGAGGATCATGAATAGTACTTTACCATTCCCGTTTTTAAGGGAGCCCGAAACCTTCTGTTTACCATTGATAGGCTACCTGCCCGTAAAACTATTTCACCAAAAAAACAATTGCATGAATGGGCTGGTATTTGCCGGATCATCACTCAACTCTAGCCGCAAAACTAAATTCGGCTAGCTTGAGGGCTTGATAGAGTGACAGACTATAAGCCCGATTCTGGTAAACAGAACTAAAATGCCCCTACCGCGACTATTGCGGAAATTATCTTTTTAAAAAACTTACAAAAAGATCTAACAAACCTAAAGGCGCCTCATATTTGAGGCGCTTCTTTTATATAAAGATAATTGACTTTTAATTATTTCTATGTATAATTTAATTACACCAAAACAGAGGGGTTATGATCTATATTCGTTCATTGTTATTCCCTTCTGTGGAATTAGATGCGCTCGCCGCAATTATACCGTCAAATCCATTAACTCTACTGCCTAAACCGAAAGCGACCATTTGCGATTCGTTTTCGCATCCATTTGCTTGCATAAAAAGGCAAAAGAGAAAAACCATAAAGATAATTTTGGTTTTACGGACTTGGCGACTTAATCTCAACCCTATCTAGTTTCACAGAAAAGCTACAAGGTAGCTAGACTATTTGTCGTTTAACGACACAAACTCATTTTCTTTTACAAAAACAAGATCGTGATGGAGACAATCTATTGTTTTCTAAGATCTTTATTTTGTAGGCTTCCTGTCCCTCCTTGGCTCCTTCCTGGTTGTTTCGACAGCCTTGAACTAAGCGAAGAGGGTTGCAGGCAAAAAGCATGGTTAACCTTAATGAGTATCCACGCTAACGTTTTCTCCCCTTTGAAATCAAAGATGGATACCTGGAGAAGGACGTTATGGCCTACTTAGGTAAAGACAAATTTCTATTTTTTGTTTTTCACAAGAGTGAATAAAACTTCCCACGCGCAAGCGTATAAAAAAGGCGCCCCTATTCGGCGCCTTTATTTTATCTTATGATAATTTTTTATAAATTCCTTTTGCTCCCACTCCCTAAAAATGATAAAATTAATATATGTCTAAAACTAAACCAAAGTTAATAATTATTGACGGAAATGCCTTAATTCATCGTAGTTTTCACGCTTTACCTCCTACTCTTAGGACACGCAAAGGACAATTAGTGAACGCTGTCTATGGTTTTACCTCTTTCCTGTTAAAATCATTAAACGAATTTAAACCAGAATTCGTTGTTTTGACTTTGGATAAAGCTGGTCCAACTTTTCGCCATGAAGAATATGAAGATTATAAAGCCACTAGAACAAAAGCGCCTGATGAGCTATATGAACAAATTCCTTTAGTAAAAGAGGTGGTTAAAGCTTTTAATATTCCCATTTTTGAAAAAAGTGGCTATGAAGCTGATGATTTGATTGGTGCTATTTGTGAAAAAACTAAAGAAGAAAAAAAATTAGAGCGGATTATCATAACTGGCGATCTTGACACCCTGCAATTAATAGATAAAAAAACTAAAGTATACACCATGAGCCGGGGTTTATCAGATAGCATCCTCTATGATGAAGATAAAGTAGGAGAAAGATATAATTTAAGTCCAGAACAAATTATTGACTACAAGGCTCTACGAGGTGATCCTAGTGATAATATTCCTGGCGCTAAAGGTATTGGCGAGAAAACAGCGATTGAGTTATTAATTAATTTCAAAAATATTGAAAATATCTATAAGGCTGTTGCTAAAAATGACCAGAGAATAAAACCCCGGACTTCAGAATTGTTAAAAACCTCAAAAAAGAATGTTTACTTAAGTAAAAAACTAGCAACCATCCAGCGTAAAATTGCTTTTAAATTTTCTCTGCCCGAAGCTGCCTTTGCCTCTTTCCCCGTTGATAAAGTTTTAAATATATTTAGTGATCTAAACTTTAAATCTCTATTAAATAAAGTAAAAGAACTGAGAGATAGAATGGATAAAGCTAATCCTGATAGTCAAGAAGAAAAAGAAGATAAATTTGCTCGTAATGCAAAAGATTTTAAGTACCAATTAATTGATAATGATAAAAAATTTAATGTTTTCTTAAAAAAATTAAAAATTCAAAAGGCCTTTACTCTAGATACAGAAACTTCTGGCTTAGACCCAATTACGGTTGAACTTTTGGGCATTAGTTTTTCTTGGCAAAAAGGTGAAGCCTACTTTGTGCTAGCTAAAAAAACTTGGCTTAAAAAATTAGCCCCAATTTTAGCTAATCCCAAGATAAAAAAATATGGACACAATCTAAAATTTGATTGGCGAGTATTGAAAAATCAGAACATAGAATTAAAAGGCATAGCTTTTGATACAATGGTCGCCTCCTATCTCCTCAATCCTAGTAATCGCCAACACAATTTAGATTCTCTAGTCTTTTCTGAGCTTGGTTTTGAAAAAATTAATAAAAATAATTTAGCTGACAGTCAACCGAAACAATTAACTTTAGACTTTAAAGAATTAGATCCTGATAAACTAAGTTTATATGCCTGTGAAGATGCTGACTTCTCTAATCGTCTAGTCAATATATTAAAGAAAAAAATCCAAACTGAAAATTTAATTGATCTATTGAATAAAATAGAAATACCTCTGATTACAGTTCTGGGTAAAATGGAAAACAGTGGCATTGGTTTTAGTAGTAAACCAATTGTTAATTTAAATAAAATAGTAAGCACTAAACTTAATAAATTAGAAAAAGACATATATCGTCTAGCTAAAACTAAATTTAATATCAACTCCCCCAAACAACTTCAAGGAATTTTATTTGATAAATTGGAGATCCCTACCGAAGGAATAAAGAAAACTAAAACTGGCTTTTCTACCGCTGAAGAAGAATTAGTTAAATTATTTGAACTACACCCTATTATTTCTTTAATCCAATCATATCGTGAGCTAAACAAACTTCAAACCACTTATTTAAATGCCCTACCAACCATGATCAATTCTAAAACCAAACGAATTCATAGTAATTTTAACCAAACTATCACTGCTACTGGACGACTATCTTCAACCGAACCTAATTTACAAAATATTCCCACTAAAACCGATGAGGGTAGAAAGATCAGAGAAGCTTTTGTGGCCAAAAAGGATTATCAATTAGTTGGCTTTGATTACTCACAAATTGAATTACGTTTGGCCGCTCACATGTCTAATGATAAAAAGATGATTGCTGCTTTTAAAAATAATGAAGATATTCACTCTACCACCGCTGCTGAAATAAATGGGGTAAAATTAGATAAGGTGAGTAAAAATATGCGCCGAGAAGCTAAAGCAGTTAATTTTGGCATTCTGTACGGACAAGGGCCTCACGGTCTTAGTCAAAGTGCATCTATCCCTTATTGGCAAGCTAATGAATTTATCAAAAAATACTTTACCATCTACCCTGGCATAAAAAGAATGGTGGATAAATTTGTTAAAGAAGCACAAAAAAACGGTTATGCTATCACCCTGTTTGGAAGAAAGCGGCCCTTACCAGAAATCAACTCTAATATTGTTCCCGTAAGAAAAGGAGCAGAAAGAATGGCTATTAATACTCCTATCCAAGGGACAGCAGCTGATTTAATAAAAATGGCAATGGTAAAAGTAAACGAATTAATTGCTGATCAGGAAAAAGAAATTAAAATGATACTACAAGTTCATGATGAGTTGATTTTTGAAATAAAAAAGGATAAGATTCCTTTTTATAGTAAAAAAATAAAAAAAATCATGGAAGAAGTAATTAAATTGAAAACTCCTATCATAGTAGATCAAAGTCAGGGTAATAATTGGGGAGAATTAAAATAACTATGGCTAGAATAGAACAATTAAAAAAATTATCAAATAAAAAGATTGCTCTTTTAGGCTTAGGGTTAGAAAACCAAGCTTTGTTAGCTTTGTTAGATAAAAAGAACATTAAGGCAGAAATAACAATTTGTGATAAACGTTCAAAAAAGAGATTAAATTTGCCAAAACTAAAAAATCTTAAAGTTAATTATCAACTAGGCACAAACTTTAATAAAGATCTCTATAAATTTGATATATTATTCCGTTCACCTGGCTGGCCCCTATTCTGTGTGGGAGTGGAACAAGCCATTAAATCAGGAGGTGTGGAGCTTAGTAGCCCCTTTAATCTTTTCTTTTCTCTTTGTCCTAGTAAAAAAATCATCGGCGTAACTGGCACTAAAGGAAAAGGGACAACTGCTAGCTTGATTTATGAAATAATAAAGGCGGCTGGCCATAAGGTTTGGCTGGGAGGTAATATTGGGGTAGCTCCTCTATCTTTTTTAGAAAAAATTGAGTCTAATGATTATGTTGTTTTAGAAATATCTAGTTTCCAATTGGAAGATATGGACTATTCTCCTCATATCAGTGTGTTCACAAACTTATATAAAGAACATCTTGTTCCGGCTGACCCCTATAACCCCAATTTTCATTATTCTCTAGAAAAATATTGGCAAGCTAAATTGAATATTACTAAAAAACAACAAAAGACTGATCATTTGGTTATTAACAGTAGTTTAAAAGAACGCTTGAACAAAGAAAAACCACTAAGCCAAATCACTTATTTTAACAAAAGCAATTTAAAATCAAGATTGATGGGAGATTTTAATCAAGAAAATATAGCGGCTGCAGTTAAGGTGGCTCAGATATTAAAAATAAAACCCGATATCTATAAAAAAACAATTGCTAACTTTTCTAACCTAGAACATCGCCTAGAATTTGTTACTGAGCTTGATGGCGTGAAGTATTTTGATAATAGTTTCTCTACCACCCCTGAGAGCACTATTTTGGATTTAAAATCGTTTTCTGAGCCAATCATTCAAATTGCTGGCGGGGCTGATAAGGGGGCAAATTTCAGAAGTTTAGCTAATGAGATTAAAAAAAGAGTTAAATTTCTAATCCTATTAGGAGGTGGGGGCACCTCACGAATTAAAGATGAATTAATTAGGATAAATTTTCCTAAAGATAAGATGAAAGAAGTTAAAAACATGAATAGAGCCGTTAGAATTGCTAAATCTAAAGCTGAGTCAGGTGATATCGTCCTTCTTTCTACTGCTTGCGCTAGTTTTGGCCTATTTAAAAACTATAAAGAGAGGGGTAATTTGTTTAAAGAATATGTTAAAAAAATCACATAAAAATATAATTGGTGTTTTTGATTCTGGCTTGGGCGGATTAAGTATTTTTAAACACTTCCTAAAAGAATTACCTAATTATAATTATATTTATTTGGGTGATAATGCTCGAGTGCCCTATGGAGAAAAATCTCCCGAGACTATTTATAATTATACTCGTGAAGCAGTTGAATTTTTGTTTAAGCAGGGCTGTGGCTTAATTATTGTTGCTTGTAATACTGCTTCTGCTCAAGCTTTACGTACTCTGCAACAAAAATATCTTCCTACTAAATATCCTGATCGAAGAATTTTAGGGGTAATCAGGCCTCTAGTGGAAGAGGTGGGTAATGATAAAACTGGTCCGGTTGGAGTAATTGGTACTAAAGCAACCATAGAATCCAATTCTTATCCTTTGGAAATAAATAAACTCAATCCAAAGCTAAAAGTTTATCAACAAAGCACCCCTTTATTAGTCCCCCTAATAGAAGAGGGGTGGATAAAAAAACCCGAAACTAAAATGATATTAAAAAAATATCTACGACCATTAAAAATAAAGCAAATTAAATCTTTGATCCTGGCTTGCACCCACTATCCCTTTTTGTATAAAGAAATTAAAAAAATAATGGGTAATCAAATTGAGGTTCCCCATCCAGGTGAAATAATTACCAAAAGTTTAAAAGACTATCTGCAACGACATGCTGAATTAAATATAAAATCAGTTACTAAGCCATCATATAAACTTTATACAACTGATAATCCAGGCCAATTTAAAAAAATGGCGGAAAAATTTTTAGAACAAAAAGTTAAGAAAGTTGAAAAAGTAAAAATTACTGAACTATGATTATTTTTTTATACGGCGGCAATACTTTTTCTAGCCGACGAAAATTAAACGAACTAAAAAGTGAATTCGTTAAAAAAATAGATGCTGAATCTAATAGTTTGAACGTGATTAATGGTCAAGATACTAATTTAGGGGAAATTAGCGAAAAAATAAGCACCGGATCATTATTTGTAAAAAAAAGATTAATAGTAATCGAAAATATATTTGATAATAAAAAAGATAATATATTTATTGAGCTAATTAATTACTTAAAAAGCTTCTCTAAAGATTCTGACAACATTATTATCTTCTGGGACGAAGAATTAAATACTAAAAATGTCCCCCTTAAAGTTAATCAAAAAAAATTATTCACTTTTTTAAGTAAACAAAAATTTGTTCAAGAATTTAAACCACTAACCAGCAGTCAATTATTGTCTTTTATCAAAAAGGAAGCTAAGATATATAACAAAGACATTAAACTGCCCACCGCTTCTCTGCTACTTAACCTAACTACTGGAAATCTTTGGTTATTAACTAAAGAAATTAAAAAACTATCTTTTCGAGAAAAAGATAATAAAGAAATCTCTATAGAAAGTGTGAAAGAATTAGTAACCAGCTCTTTTGATGAAGATATTTTTGCCCTGACTGATGCCTTAAGTATAAAAAACAAAGAATTAGCGATTAAACTTTTGGAAGAACAAACAGCTGCTGGTTTAAGTGATGAATATTTATTAACGATGTTAATCAGACAATTTAAAATACTGCTACAAATGAAAAAGGCTTTAGAAGCCAAAACTAGTCAAGCCGAAATAGCTAAAAAATTAAAGCTTCATCCATTTGTCATTAAAAAAGGATATCAACAGGCTAAAAACTTCTCAATTGAAAGTTTAAATAATTATCTTAATCGATTAGTTGAATTAGACTTTTTAAATAAAAAAGGACAAGCTAACCTAAAAACCGAACTTACCATTCTTATTTCTGGATTATAATTTCTTGCTTTTTTATCTAATATTTGTTATAGTCTAACTCAGATTTTTTTCAGGACAAACCAACTAATTTATTGGGCAATTAGCTCAGTTGGTTAGAGCGCAACACTGATAATGTTGAGGTCGGAGGTTCGAATCCTCCATTGCCCACCTTACCCGTTATTAACGGGGGTAGCGCGGGATAGAGCAGTTGGCAGCTCGCCAGGCCCATAACCTGGAGGTCGTCGGTTCGAGTCCGACTCCCGCAACATATTTAACAAGCCTCGGTAGCTCAGTGGTAGAGCAAAAGACTGAAAATCTTTGTGTCGTCAGTTCGATTCTGACCCGAGGCACCAGTATCACACTATGAGCCTGATGGGCTTTAATTTTTTACCGGGGTGTGGCCCAGTTCGGTCTAAGGCGCCTGGTTTGGGACCAGGAGATCGTGGGTTCAAATCCCACCACCCCGACATAAAAACACTATATAGTGTTTTTTGTTTTATTGACATCTTCTCTAAAAATTAATATAATTCTCTAATGTTCATTTAAATGTTAACCAAAATTAGTAAAAATGAAAAAAATTGAAGTATATGTATCACTCCAAAATGCTTTTAATTATTTCAACAATGGGGTCCTCGGTGTCCCCAAGCGTGAAACAATAAAAAGAGTAAAATTTACTTTTTCCGGTGAAGAAGTGATATCTTTTAACCTAAATCAAATTAAAGGAAAAGCTACTGAAATAACTTTTACTATTCAATTAGGCGAAGCACGTATGGCGGAAGAAGGAAAAAGCTTTGTTTGCCATGACGACCTCCCTGATAATAGTAATGCAGAAGTCACTTTTGGTTTTGAAGAAATAGGAGGCCTGGAAAAAATTGATGAAGGAACCAGAGTATACTTGAAATAAGCTAATATGAATTCATTGTGACAATCCAAGAGAATATCTTGGATTTTTTATTTAACTACTAATATTAGCTAAAATCATATTAATTCTTTGATTATACTAAGCCCTTGATTTTCATTTAAGTTTATGTTAACATCTTATTACTTTTAATAAATTTATTACTTAATTACTGTTTATGCCAAACAAGAAAGCTGCTAAGAAAGACCTAAGAAAAAGCGCTAAACGTCAAAAAGCTAATAACAAGCAAAAAGGCGATCTAAAACGATTAATCAAGACTAGCGTTAAAAAAGTCCAAGCTAAAGATAAGAATGTTAAAGAAGATTTGCCAAAAATAATTAAAGCAATTGATAAGGCAACCAAAAAAGGAATTATCAAAAAAAATACTGCTAATCGTAAAAAATCAAAATTAACTAAAAAAATTAACACTTTAAAATAAGTGAATATTATAATTTATTGCACTCTTTCTGGGATGAGGGCTAAAACCCACTTCTCGGATAGAGCGAAAAACTATGTTAGATAAAAAAAGAAAAGAAAGAATTATTAAAAAATTTCGTGTTCATGAAACTGATACTGGCTCTCCCCAAGTACAAATTGCTATCTTAACCGAAGAGATCAAGGAATTAACTGAACACCTAAAACAACATAAACATGATTTTTCTTCTCGACGTGGCCTATTAAAAAAGGTTGGGGAAAGACGAAAACTTCTAAAATACCTACAAAAAGAAAGCGAGAAAGATTTCAAAGAATTAGCTGGAAAGCTAAAACTGAAAATCGCTCAAAAAATGGAAGAGGAGGAAGAGGAAGAACAAAAAAAGGAAAAGAAATTTGTTGAACCCGAAGAAGATGTTGAAGAGGAAGAAAAATCAGAGGAAAAATAAAAATATGATAAAACACAAGGAACAACGGATAGGAATTTTGGTGGATGTTTCCAACATGTATCACTCTGCTAAGAATTTATATAACCGAAAAGTCAATTTTAAGGAAATATTAAATAAGGCAGTGGCTAGCAGAAAACTAATTCGGGCCACTGCTTATGCTATCCGAACCGAAAATAAAGATGAAGCTCCTTTTATTGAGGCTTTGGAAAAGCAAGGTTTTGAAGTTAAAATGAAAGACTTGCAAATCTTTGCTGGTGGAGCCAAGAAAGCTGATTGGGACGTTGGTATTGCTATTGACGCTATTAAATTAGCTGATAAACTAGACGTAATAATTCTAGTGTCTGGTGACGGTGATTATTTACCTTTAGTTTCCTACTTACAAAACAACAAAGGTTGTTTAGTGGAAATAATGGCTTTCCGCAAAACCTGTTCTTCTCGCCTAATTGAAGAAGCAGATGACTTTATTGATTTAAGCACTAATAAAAGATTTTTAATAAATTAATTTATCAAACGCCTGGCCGTTAAATAAATAGCGCTGTAAAATGATTACAGTTCTGTAATTTAACGGTCAAGCAATAAACTTATGGAAGAAAAAATATTTTCCGGAGAGTGGCTTGGCCGTCCTCTCATTATAAAAACTGGACGCTTAGCTCTACAGGCTGATGCTTCAGTTTTAGTACAATACGGAGAAACTGTAGTTATGGCTACAGTTGTTCAGGCTAAACAAGAAAGGGATGGAGTTAACTTCTTCCCCCTTATGGTTGACTTTGAGGAGAAACTATATGCCGCTGGGATGATTAAAGGATCACGTTGGATTAAACGTGAAGGTAGGCCTAGTGATCAAGCTGTTCTAACTGGACGGATGATTGATAGAGCTATCCGTCCATTATTCAATCAAAAAGATAGACGTGATATCCAATTAATCATGACTGTCCTTACAATTGATAAAGAAAATGATCACGATATCGTGGGAATGATTGCTGCTTCAGCAGTACTATCAATCTCTGGGATTGAATTTGCTGGACCTATTGGTGGTGTTAGGGTAGGAATGATTAATAACGAATTTATTTTCAACCCAACTCTAGAACAACAAGAAGAAAGTGATATGAATATTATTGTTGCTGGAACCAAAGAAAAAGTTATCATGCTTGATGCTGATATGAATGATGTTCCAGAAGA
The DNA here is from genome assembly GCA_964466835.1 of uncultured Gammaproteobacteria bacterium. Classification (GTDB taxonomy): domain Bacteria; phylum Patescibacteriota; class Patescibacteriia; order Patescibacteriales; family UBA12465; genus UBA12465. The sequence goes on along the minus strand of CAYXNV010000001.1, from coordinate 19,249 downwards.
TGTGGTGGGGAAAGCTATTATGGCTGGACAAAAAGAACTGCAAGGGGCAATTAGTTTAATTGAAAAAGCAGCTAAACAATTAACTCCAAAGACAAAAGAAGAAGTTAAACCAGATCGTAAAAGTGAAGAAGAAAAGAAAGAGGAAGCTGAAAGAGAAGAGGCTATTAAAATTGGTGAAGCTTGGTTAAATGATAATATTAAGAATATTTTATTTGACAAAACATATAACACCAAAGGTGAAAGAAAAGCAGCTGTAAGTGCTATTAAAGATCAATTAGATGCTTTCTTGTTTGAAAAAGGATTAAATTCTGACAAACGTAATCATGTAATTAAAAACCTAGTTGAAGATATGGTAGATGCCGAAGTTACTAACGCTATTATTAATGACAAAAGAAGGGTAGATGGCAGAAAACTAACCGAAATCAGAGACCTATTATCTGATGTAGCTATTTTGCCTCGTAATCATGGTACATCTCTATTCTCCAGAGGAGAAACTCAAACCCTATCAGTAGTAACTCTGGGTTCATCAGGAATGGAACAATCTTTAGAGGGGTTAGAGGGACAAAGCACAAAAAGATATATGCATCATTATAATTTCCTTCCCTATTCAGTCGGAGAAGTTTCTCCACTAAGAGGGACTGGAAGACGTGAAGTTGGTCATGGTGCTTTAGCTGAAAAAGCTATCTTCCCAATGCTTCCTAGCAAAGAAGACTTTCCATACACAATTCGAGTTGTTAGTGAAACCTTAGGCTCTAATGGTTCATCTTCAATGGCTGCTACCTGCGCCTCTACACTAGCTCTTATGGACGCTGGTGTCCCAATTAAGAGGCCAGTGGCTGGAATCGCGATGGGCATCGCCTCTAACGAAGATATGAGTAAATGGGAAATCCTAACTGATATCCAAGACCTAGAAGATGGTAATGGTGGTATGGACTTTAAAATGACTGGAACCGAGACTGGACTAACTGCTATTCAATTAGATACTAAAACTAATGGTATAAATGAAGAGATGATTAATAAAACCCTAACCCAGGGACGTGAAGCTCTAAATCAAATTTTAGGAGTAATAAAAAAAGCTATTCCTGCTCCTCGAGCGGAATTATCTCCATATGCTCCTCGAATCACTAGCTTTAGTGTTGATTCGGAAAAGATTGGTATGATTATTGGACCAGGAGGAAAGATAATTAATAAAATTATTGATGAGACTGGAGTAAGTATTGATATTGAAGATGATGGTTTAGTGATGGTCTGTGGAACTGAAGTAGAAAAAGTAGAAGAAGCAGTTAAACAAATTAAAGAGATAGTTCATGAATTTGAGCCCGGTGAAATTGTTAAAGGTAAAGTAGTTCGTATTTTAGACTTCGGTGCCTTTGTCCAGTTAAACGCCAATCAAGATGGTATGGTTCATGTTAGCGAGTTGGCTCCATATCGCATTGAAAAACCAAGTGACTTCCTAAACGAAGGAGATGAGGTAACTGTGAAAATTAAAGAAATTGATGATCAAGGTAGAGTCAATCTGACCATGAAAGGTTTAAAGGAAAATCAAAGCTTATGGAAAGATGAGAAAGGTAAATCTAACGGCAATGGTTTTAGCCCTGGTCGTCCTAGTCGTTTCAATGATTCTCGAAAACCTAATCGCTTTAATAATCGTAGATCATAAAATAAATAATTATTCTTGACTTTTGTTATTACATTAGTTATTATTCTCTATTATTAATTTCAGAAAATTATGTTAGCCATTAAATTGTCAAAAGTAGGAAAAACTAATAAAAAAATGTTCCGACTAATAGTTTCGGAAAAAGGACGTGATCCATTTGGTGATTCCTTAGAAATTCTGGGTTCATATAACCCCTATTCTAAAGAATTCCAGGGAAAAACTGATAGGATTAAGTATTGGTTATCTCAGGGCGCTCAAATGACTCCAACTGTTAATAATCTTTTGATTGATCAAAAGGTTATTGAAGGAGAAAAAGTAAAAGCTTCTAAAGTTGGTAAGCCAAAGAAAAAGAAGGGCGAAGAGAAAGCTGATAAGAAAGAAGAAAAATCAGAGGAAAAAACAACTGAAGAAAAACCAGAAAATACTTCTAAGGAAGAAGAGGTAAAAGTCGAAGAAAAAGCTGAAGCTCCAGTTGAAACTGAAGAAAAAAAAGAAGACCCTAAAGAAGAAGATAAATCTTAAGACCTTGACAAATTTACAATTTATGTTATAATATTTAACATAGAACTACTATAAGTAGTAATTTAATAAGAAATTTCTTTCAAATTTGACAGACTAATCTCAGCCGAAATTTGAAGGAGAAACAAAATTATGGAAGATCAAGACAAGCAGTTTCTAGAAACCATTGTAAAAAACATTGTTGGTAATCCAAACGATGTGGCCGTAGAAAGAACGATTGATGAAAGAGGCGTCCTATTGACCCTTAAAATCAATCCAGCCGACATGGGTTACGTTATTGGCCGTAAAGGTCAAACTGCGCAAGCGATCAGAACTTTATTGAAAATCGTTGGTGCAAAGAACAACTCTCGTGTTAACTTAAAAATTTATGATCCAGAAGGAGGTAACCGTCCTAGCGCTCCTCGCCAGGAAGAGGTTGACACTTCTGCGATTGATGATTTAAAAATCTAAGACAACATTAGAATAAACAAAAAGGTCGTGCTAAACCACGACCTTTTTGTTATAATATATATATGAAATTTCATCTAATAACAATTTTTCCTAAAATATTTGATTCATATTTGAATGAAAGCATTCTTAAGCGTGCCCAAGAAAAGAAACAAATTAATATTAAAATCCACAACCTACGTAAATGGGCAACTGACAAACACAAAACAGTTGATGATACTCCCTATGGTGGTGGGGCGGGAATGTTAATGAAGGTAGAGCCAGTCTATAAAGCGATACAACATATTATTAAGAAGAAAAAAGTAAATAAAAAAAGAAAAATCGTCCTATTATCCCCTGGAGGTAAAAAATGGAATCAAAACTTAGCTAAGAAATATTCTAAACTAGAAGAAGTAATATTTATCTGCGGAAGATATGAAGGAGTGGATGCGAGAATAGAAAAATTTATTGATGAAAAAATATCAGTTGGTGATTACGTTTTAACTGGTGGTGAATTACCAGCCCTAACTATGATTGACTCCATCACTAGACTACTCCCTAATGTCTTAGGAAACAAAGACAGCCTAACCGATGAATCCCACTCAAAAGAAAATTCTATTGAATATCCTCAATATACTCGCCCAGAAACATTTACAATCAACAAAAAAAAATATTCTGTCCCCAAAGTGCTACTCTCTGGAAATCATAAAGAAATAGAAAAATGGAAACAAAAAAATTTAAAGAGCCAAAAAAGTTAATCTTTACTACTTGTAAATATGGAAAAAATAAAAATAATACAAGGAAATGAAAACGATTTAGAAGAAATAGTTTCTTTTAACTACCATATTTTCAAAAAAATTTACCAAACTGAACCATACTCTCTAAAACAATATCAAAAAAAGATTAATAAAAATTCTTTAATATATTTAGCTAAAGTAGATGATTGCTTAGTCGGTAATTTAATATCTTTCCCGCAAAAGGATTCTTGGTATTTATGGGTTTTAGGAGTTGATAAAAAATATAGAAAGCAAAAAATAGCCACTAAACTCCTAAACTTAACCGAAAAGTATGCCACAAAAAAAGGGTACAAAGAAGTAACTGTAAAAGTATACAATGTTTCCAGGGAAATGATTTGCTTAATGTTAAAAAGAAATTATTATCTTACAAAAATCAATACTACCAATAACGACCCCAATTATCACTTTGTATTTCTGAAAAAAGACTTAAAAAAGATTAAATAGAAAAAGACTCAGATTAATCTGAGTCTTTTTTGTTATATTTATGTCCTATTAATTTTTAACAACATTCCAACCAGTTTTAGTTCTTTCTAGATATCCTTTTACAGTAAAGCCAGCTGCTTTTTGATGACCACCACCATTGAAGTTTTGGGCAATTTTAGCAACATCTATCTTATTTGAACTAGTGCGTAGGCTTCCTTTTACCTCTCCCCCCTTCTCTCGTAAAAGCAAGGCAACCTTCACGCCAGACAAAGAGTTTAAAAAAGAAACAATATCGCCAAATAAGTCAGCTTGAGATTCAATTTCATCAATTAATAAAAATTCGTCTAATTCTTTTTTGGTTAAAGCAGAAACGATTAAGCCTGTTTCAGAATTAAACACCATATTTTCTAATACTCTGCCCCAAACTTTCATTGATATAAAATTCCTATTATAAACTGTGTGGCTAATTATGCGAGGTAAAGACGCACCTAATAAAAGCATCTCTGAAGAGATAGCTAAAGCATCACGAGAGGCATTAGCGTGAAAAAAATTACCAGTATCAGTAATGAGGCCAATTAATATACAATCAGCTAACGGTTTTGTTATCTCTAAATCGTTTGCTTTAAGAAAATTATAAATAATTTCTGTAGTTGAAGCTTTTTCCGGGGAACGAATCTCTAAATCAGCATAGGTTGATTGAGACTGATGATGATCAAATTCAATTAGACAAGGTCTAGAGTCAATTGGTTTTAATAGTAATTCTTTAATTTCCTTCTCTAGGCCAGTTCGAGACATTTGGCCACAATCAAGAATCAGAATAACATCAAAAGACGCCAAGTCTGATGGAGGCTGTTTAGATATTTTACTTTCATTAGGGATAAAGTTATAAGCTGTAGCCGGCTTTTGTCCACTATAGGCAAATACTTCTATATCAAAACTTTGCGCAACTTCAATCATAGCGCCAACCGAGGCTAAAGCATCAGCATCGGGCGCAATATGACCGACGATCAAGATTTTTTTCGCCTTTTTTATCTTTTGACAAGCTGATTGTAATCTGTTTTCTAAATCCATAGCCTATTATTCTAATAGAAAATAATAAAAAAGTCCAGACCTAGCTGGATTTTTTCTATATACTTAATTTATTCAATTTTTATTCAATTCCCTTTATTAATTTATCAATTTTATCAGCCTCTTTCTCGGTTGAGTCAAATTCCCAATTAAGATGGGGAAAACGGCGTAAACGAGTTTTTTTCTTTAATATACCAACAATTGCCCCAGTTTTTGCCTTCATCATCTTTAAGGCAGTGCCGGCTAAATTATCTGGCAAAACTGAAATTCCAACTTTAGCTTGTTTTAGGTCTGGAGAGCAGTCAACATAAGTAACTGTAATTAAAGCATTCTCTAAAGCTACTTCTTTATTAACTGCTGAAGCCAATTCTTCAAGAATAAGTTCATTAATACGTTCTGATTTAGACATATTATAATTTATCAACGATTCTTTCCTCTTGATAAATTTTCAAAACATCGCCTTCTTGAATTATTGGCTTACCTTCATACTTTAAGCCACACTCTTCATCCTTATTAATCTCACTAACATCCTGTTTACCAGTCTGTAATTGAGTTAATTTTCCTCGATCAACAAAATTACCATCTCGCTCTATTTCTACTAAACTATTATTTTTAATGGAGCCATCCAATACTTTGCCGCCCACAATTTGATTATTATTTTCTGTTCTAAAAATAGCTAATACTTTAACCCTTCCCAAATCAACTCGATTAATCTCTGGTTTAACTAATAATTGCATTTCATTTCTAACAAACTCAATTAAATCATAGATGACTGAAAAAGTTTTGACATCCACTTTTCTTTCTCTAATTAAAGTTTCAATTGCTGGTGATATTTTAATATGAAAACCAAGTATTTTGGCGTCTGAATCTTCGGCTCGTTTAATGTCTCCTTCTGTTATGTTACCTAAAGCTTTAGAAATAATTTTTACTTTAACTTTTTCATTATTTAACTTCAATAGAGATTCTTCAATTGCTTCAGCTGAACCTAAAAAGTCACTCTTAATAATTAAGTTTATCTTAGGAATATCATCTTCTTTCCCTTCTTCTGTTTCTGTTGGTGTTATTTCAGGAACTGAAAGAGAAGTTTTAATTTTTTTAGCTTTTACCTTACGTCCATCACCAACTGTTAAAATATCACCTACAGCTGGAGAAATTTTTAAGCCAAGAATTTTAGCTGGAGTAGAAGGAATTGCTTCTGTTATATCCTCGCCCTTATAATCCTTCAGTGATTTTACTTTACCGTAAATTACATCATTAAAACAAAGCTGATCACCAACTCGTAAAGTTCCATTTTGTACTAAAATTGTAGCAATGGGGCCAGCAGTTTTATCAACATTAGATTCAACAACTGTGCCCGCAGCCGAAGTATCAGCGTTAGCTTTTAGATTTGAAGCTTCAGTTTCGGCTACTAATAACACCATATCTAATAACTCTTCAATCCCTTGACCCTCTTTAGCAGAAATAGGTACACAAATTGTTTTACCGCCCCAATCTTCTGGAGTAATTTTAAGTTGAGAGGATAATTCTTGTTTGGTTTTATTAACATCAGCCGCTGGTTTATCAATTTTATTAATTGCAACAATAAAAGGAATCTTGGCCGCTTCAATAATTCTATAAGCTTCGACTGTTTGAGGCTTGACTCCATCATCGGCCGCTACCACTAAAATAGCAATATCAGCTACCTTAGCTCCTCGGCTACGCATAGCGGTAAAAGCTTCATGCCCAGGAGTATCAATAAAGGTGATAAGTTGATCTTTTCGATGAACCTGATAAGCACCAATATGTTGAGTAATCCCGCCAGCCTCTCCGGCTATTACATCTGTTTCTCTAATGGAATCTAATAACTTAGTCTTACCATGATCAACATGACCCATGACTACAATCACAGCTGGACGACTTTTTAGGTCTTTAGATTTTTCTTTTCCTAAAATAGTTTCTAATTTTTTATCTTCTTTATCATCTTCATCTAAATCATCAGCGGCCAATTTAACATCTAAATTAAGATCGGAACCAATAATTAGGGCGGTATCAAAATCAATTTTTTCATTAATAGAAGCAAAAACACCATTCTTCATTAATTCTGCTAAAACTCGATTAACTGGAATTTGAGCTGTTTCAGCAAAAGCTCTAACTGTAATAATCTGAGGAATAGAAATAGTCTTAGTTTCCTTGGGCAAAACTTCATCTTGTTTTTTTATCTCTTCTACCCTTCTTTTCTCTTCTAATTGACGTCTATACATTGGCCAATTTTTAATAATTGTCTTAGCAGTATTATTATCAACTTTAATTGCTTTTTGACCAATACTAAAACCGAGTTGTGGTAATAAATCACGCAACTCCTGAGGATTAATCTTTAAAATTCTAGCTAGTTCAGTAATATTCATAGAGATAAAATAAAAAGGTTATTACAACCTTAGCTAATATTATTTATTAATATTACTCTATTTTTAGCGTTTAGTCAATGAAAGATTAAAAAATATAAAAAACGAAGGGGATAACCTCTTCGTTATTATATACACTTTAATTTAATTCTTATTGCCCAAAAAACGAAAATTTTCTTGGACCAAAAACTGCTGTTACTGATGATGATTCACCAATAGTAACTGTTTTCCTTTTACCACAAATACATCTAAAACGCCCATGATCGTCTTCAGCAAACATTTCTTCACCGCAAACACAGGTAGGGGGATTATTATTTTCAAGATATAAATCAGTTATGTGATGATAGCTCATTTTTCCTCCTTTTTTAAATAAAGAACAGGGTTAAATATGAGTTAATTATAGCAAAAAAATCTAAAATAGTAAATTTAAAAACCCTTTACAAACCAAAAAATAAATGCTAAAGTAAATTCGTAAAATTATAAATTAATTAAAATCTGTTTTTAGGAATAATACGGAAAATTAACCACCATCAATGGTCGTCTGAAACTTATTTTTGAAGATTAATTAGTTATGTTATTACTATTTTTTAATCTAAAATTAGCTAAAAAAATTAAAAATAATCAGTCATTACATCTTCTCAAATAACACTTAAATAAGTGGTTATTGTTTTTCAAAATTTAATACCTTTTCTGGCCACCTTTAATTCCTAAAACAGGCAATAAACTTATATGGAATACCTACAGTATGTTTTATATGTTGCCCTAGCGATTGGTGGTTTTTTTGTTGGTTATCTATTCTATAAAAAAAGTGCCGCTACTAGAGCCAATAGTGCCGCTGAAAGAGCAGAAAAGATTATTAACGACGCCAAAACTAAAGAAAAAGAACTATTATTAAAAGCTCAGGACAAAGCTTTGAAAGTGTTAGAAGATTCAAAAAAAGATGAAGCTCAACGACGCAATGAAATCAATAATCTACAAAAACGTTTAGAAAAAAGAGAGACCGCTTTTTCGCAAAAATTGTTAGATCTCCAAGAGAAACAACAAAAGCTCTATGATAAAGTTAACGAGGTCCAAGAGATCAAAGAAAAAATTAAAAGCATTAAAGAAGACCAACTTAAAAAATTAGAAGAAGTTGCTAAATTAAACCAAGAAGAAGCTAAAGAAACTCTATTAAAAATTACTGAAGAAAAAAATGCTGAAGATTTAATGGTGAGAATTAAAAAATTAGAAGAGGAATCAGAAGAAAAAATAAATGAAAAAGCCAAAGATCTGATGGCCTTAGCTATGCAAAGAATGGTATCAGCCTATACTGTTGAATTAACTACTACCACCGTTGATTTACCTAACGATGAAATGAAGGGTCGAGTTATTGGCCGTGAAGGACGAAATATTAAAGCAATCGAACAAATGACTGGAGTTGAAATTATTGTTGACGACACTCCCAATGCTATAACTATTTCCGGTTTTTCTCTAATTCGTCGTCATATTGCTAAAAAAACTTTAGATTATTTGATTAAAGATGGTCGTATTCATCCCACTAAAATTGAAGAAGCAGTTGAAACTGCTAAAAAAGATATTTCTTTAGATATTAAGAAGGCTGGAGAAGAAGCTACCTATGAAGTTGGTGTAACTGGATTTGATCCTAAGCTAATTCAAATTTTAGGTCGCTTAAAATATCGAACTAGTTACGGGCAAAATGCTCTACGACACTCAATTGAAGTGTCTCATCTATCAGCTATGCTAGCTGAAGAACTAGGAGCCGATATTACTTTAGCTAAAAAGGGCGGACTATTACACGATATTGGGAAAGCAGTTGATCATGAAGTTCAGGGTAATCACACTGAAATTGGACGTGATATTGCTAAAAAATTCAATCTCTCTGAAGAAATTATTGCTCCAATTGCTACTCATCATGATGATAAACCAGCTTCTTTGATATCGGTAATTGTAAAAGTAGCTGACGCTATCTCTTCTGCTCGACCAGGAGCTAGAAATGATAACTATGAAAACTATCTTCAACGACTAGAAGAACTAGAAAAGATCGCTACCACCTTTGAAGGCATTGAAAAAGCCTATGCTATCCAGGCTGGACGCGAAGTTAGGGTGTTTGTAGAGCCGGAAGAGATTGATGACCTAAAAGCCCATAATTTGGCTAGAGATATTGCAAAAAAGATAGAAAATGAGTTAAAATACCCAGGGGAGATAAAAGTGAATGTAATCCGAGAAATGAGAGTAACAGAATATGCTCGCTAGATAAAAATAACTAATATATACAAATATATGAACAAAGCTCAACTCATCGACCGAATCTATAAAAAAGTCGATGGCCTCAACAAAAAACAGGCTGAAAAGATGATAGATGTCCTAACCGACACTATTATTGATGAGCTCAAGAACGACCGAGAAGTGACAATTGCTGGTTTTGGCACTTTCCTTTCTCGTGTTCGTTATGCTCGTGGTGGTGTTAATCCTCAAAAACCAAGCGAAAGAATCACTATCCCTGAAGTAAAAGTAGCCAAATTTAAAACTGGCTATCATCTTAAACAAGCTCTAAAGGGAAACCGATAGAAATAGGCGCCCGTAGCTCAATTGGATAGAGCACTTGGCTTCGGACCAAGGGGTTGTAGGTTCGAGTCCTGCCGGGCGCGCGTTGTAATTGAAAAATACGGCTGGGTAGCTCAGTTGGTTAGAGCGTGGCACTCATAACGCCAAGGTCGCGGGTTCAATCCCCGCCCCCGCCACTATTTATTTTTTTGTTTTTATGGTATAATTGCTATATAACATAATTGTATGGTTCGAAATCCAAAAAATAAAAAAATATATAATACTGCAAGAAAATTAAGAAAAAAGGGATTAAGCTACAGAAAAATAGCTAATCATTGCAATATATCAAAAAGTAATGTGAGTTTATGGTGTAGAGATATAAAATTATCACCCAAACAATATAGTAATTTAAATTTAAATAAATTAAAAATTTTAAAGTTAGGATCGAAGAGGCTGCACGAGAAAAGATTATTAGAAATTGAAAATGTTAAAAAATTAGCTAGAAAAGAAATGAAAAATAAAGAGATTAGTGAATCTTCTTTTTTAATAGCTGGAGCAATGATTTATTGGGGCGAAGGTTGCAAAACTGTAGGACTTTCTGTTACTAATTCTGATGAAAAAATCATAATATTTATGATAAAATGGTTTGAAAAATTTTTAAATATAGATATTTCAAAACAGATAAAAGCTCATTTACACATACATTCAGGTAACAATGATTTAAAAATAAAAAAACACTGGTCGACTATCACTGGCATACCTTTAGAAAATTTCGGCAAAAGTTCTATTAAGCCAAAGGGGACTGGACATAGAAAAAAAATTTTAGAATATGGAATTATTAGAATAAGGGTGCAAGGGAAAGGAATGGAAAATCTTAGACATAGAATTATGACCTGGATTGATGAAATATATAACAAAACAATAATAAATAATCAGCCTCGTTAGCTCAGCTGGTAGAGCGGCTCCCTCTTAAGGAGACGGTCGTAGGTTCGAACCCTACACGAGGCACAAATATAATTAATTTATGAAAAATATCATCATCTTTGGCTCACCCGGAGCCGGCAAAGGAACACAAGCTGACTTGATAGTAGAAAATCATAATTTAACCCATCTTTCTATTGGGAGTCTTCTTCGGGAAGAAATAAATTCTGACAGTGAATTAGGGGAAAAAATAAAAAAGTGGGTAGAAGAAGGAACTTTAGTTCCCGATGAACTCATTACTGATATAATGAGAATTAATATTGAAAAAAATAAAGATGGCGCCGGCTTTATCTTTGACGGCTATCCAAGATCATTAGAACAAGCAGAGATATTAAATGATATTTTAGAAAAAAATGATTTAAAATTGAATGGAGTTATAAATCTAGAAACAGATGAAGAGGAGGCTCTGAAAAGATTATTATTAAGAGCAGAAACATCTGGGAGATCAGATGATAATGAAGAAACTATTAAAAAAAGATTTCAAGTATATAGAGAAGAAACCGAACCATTGTTAAACTTTTATCAATCAATGGGAATCCTAAAAACCATTAATGGTATAGGCACTGTAGAAGAGATTGCTGAGAATATTAATAAAGAAGTAAAGAAAATATAAAATTCTAAACATAAAAATGAAAAAAAAGCCTGTTTCTTCAACAGGCTTTTTAAAAATCAATATCTTGGATTTTTTTCTATCTCAAATTTCAAAAATTCTTCATAGGCAGGTCTTGGTAATTTATTCGGGTCAAACTCAAATGTTATGCAACCATCTTCAATGCCAATTTTTGGCATATAATCTGGTTTATTCCTTCCGTTCTTTAAAGCATTTCCTGAGCAATGACTTATGTCGTTAGCGATCTCATAAATATACTTCAGATTAATTTGACTTTCTAATCTTTTACTAATGTTTTCCTTGGATAACAAAATATCGTTTTCGTCAGATAACCAATAGCTTTCGTAACCATTTCCGCCAAAAAGAGTCATTTTAAAAAGTATAAACTTCCTAAAATTTTTAGCATCGCTTTCCGTTAAAAAAATTAACTTCTTAAGCGTACCATTGTCTAATACTCTCAAAATTGCATACATAATATTAATTTTTATTTGTTTCTACTATTTTAAGGTTCTATATTAATGATAAATAGTATCACTAAATATTTTTTTTGTAAAGATAAAACGGGCTTCAAATTTCAGCCTGTCTTTATTATACTAATTAACTAATAATTGTTCCTTTGAATTTCTTTCCTTTGAAATATTTGTCTAAATTATCTAGCTTCTTCCCGTTCATTATTACTACTTCCATATTGTTTTTAGCGGTTAATTTAGAAGCAATTGGATCAAAAGGGGAATTCAATCTTGGTGTCCACTTATTACCAACTATTTTTCTGAAATCTGACCAATTAATTCTTTCTAATTTTTTAGCATTCTTATATTTTTTAGGATCTTTATCGTACACATAATCAATATTGGAAAGATTAATAACAGTTTTAATGTTATGGTTCTTGGCTATCAAAACAGCATCATAGTCTGAAGACCAACCTGGCTTATAGCCAGCGCCAATAATAATTTTATTCTTACTCCCAACCTTCTTAGTGGGATCTATAATTATTTCTGAGTGGGCTGTTAGGCCAAAGATTGATTTTAACAATCTAGCATTCAATCTTGTGGCAGCGATACCCGTCCAATCATTATCTTCGGCTTTAATTTGAGCAATCTTATTGGCAGCCTCAATATATTCTCGATTAGTCGTGCCCCCACCAACAATAATAATAAATTCATAACCAAGTTTAACTTTATCTAAAATAAATTTCCTAAACTTTTTTAGGAAATTTATATCTATTCCATTTTTAGGGACAACAATTGATCCTCCTAGGGAGATAACAAAAACTTTTTGTTTCATATTTATTATTCTACTCAGCCATTTTATTTTTAACTTCTGCTAAAATAGCTTTTTTCATTTCATTAGCTATCTTCTTTTCAGCTTTAAGAAATTTTCTAGCGTTTTCTCGACCAACTCCCAATTTAATTTCACCAAAACTATACGAATTGCCAGATTTAGTAACAACTCCGTGTTCTAGGCCAGTATCAATCAAATCTCCAGCCAAGGAAATTCCTTCATTATACATAATATCAAATTCAGCTACTCTAAAAGGCGCGGCCATCTTATTCTTTACCACCTTTACCTTAACCCTGTTCCCTATCATTTTATCAGTTTGTTTAATTTGGGCCATCCGACGAATTTCTAGCCTCACCGAAGAATAAAATTTTAAAGCATTTCCACCTGAAGTAGTTTCTGGGTTACCAAAGAATACACCAATTTTATGTCTAATTTGATTAATAAACACAACTACTGTTTTAGTCTTAGAAATTGAAGAGGTAAGTTTTCTAAGTGCTTGACTCATAAGTCTTGCCTGTAATCCCATGTGTTGATCACCCATATCTCCTTCAATCTCTCTCTGGGGCACTAAAGCGGCCACACTGTCAACCACAACTACATCAACTGCATTAGATCGCACTAAAGTATCAACAATCTCTAGAGCTTGCTCTCCACTGTCAGGCTGAGACAATAGCATTTCCTTCACATTAACTCCAATTTTGGCAGCATATTCTGGGTCTAGAGCATGTTCAGCATCAACAAAGGCAGCAATTCCACCAGTCCTTTGTACTTCAGCTACAATGTGTTGAGCTAAAGTAGTTTTTCCAGATGATTCTGGGCCAAAAATTTCAATTACTCTTCCCCTGGGTATTCCGCCAATGCCAAGAGCAATATCTAGTGACAAACAACCAGTACTTATTGAATCAACATTAGATTTTCTAGCTTCACCAAACTTCATAATAGCTTCATCACCAAACTTACTTTTAATCTGCTCAATTGCATTTGAAGCAGCTTCTTCTTTTTTATCTTTTTCTACAGTTTTTTCTTTAGCAACTGTAGCTTTTTTTTCTTTAGGCATAAATTTATGTAATTATTTTTTAATATTTTTATTATAACACAACCCTCCTTAAAAAACTGATAAAAATAAATAAATTATTCTTAATTAATTTTTAAATACTCAAATTATCTTTCCTGCTCTAAAATAAGTATTTATTTTAATTATTTTTTAAACCACTTGGATAACAGGGGTAATTTATATTGTTGTCCGTTTTTAAAAGTGATTATAATATTACCATCAGCTTCATTTTTTTCCCAAGTCAACAGACCTTCGTCATCATTATTCTCCTTTTCTTTTTTTTCTTTTTGCCACTCCTTCTTGAAATAAGATGTAAAATCTGACCAAGAATTAATGCCTATATCTGGAGTTTTAAAATATTCTTTATCTAAATCCATTGATTCTAATTCTTCTTTAATCTTCTGGCCCACACCAACGTTTCTTTTTAGGTTTATATCGGCTAATTTCTGAGAAGAAAAAAGAATAGCATTAATTCCCCATTGAATTTTTTGATAAATAGCATTTTGATCTAATTTCGTTTTTTGTTCTTCATCACCATTATACCAAGTAGCAGTTAATGCAGTTAAAACCAAGAAAGCAACAATTATTAAGATGCTGGAAATTGAACTTTTTAATTTACCCATATATTTTATATTAAAACTGATTGCCGACCAGGACGATTATCCTTAGAAAATATATTTATTTCTCCATATTGGCCATCAAAGCCGGGTTTTATAATTAATCTTCCCTCCCTAGATCTTTTAATGCCTTCAATAATTCTAAAATCAATATCTTGGCTAATTTTAGATAAGTCTAAATCTAATAGAATCTTTAACTCACTTCCAAATTTATTTATCAATCGCTGATATTCTGCTTGAACAGCTTTTGATTGACGACTTTTAATATTCAAAGCCTCTGCTATTATCTTATCTAATTCTACTAATTTTTTAAAGGGAACAAATTTTGGCGAAGAATAGCCAACCGGACGATCAGCTAATTCCTCAACTCGATTTAATACCCCAATTATTAAAGGTTTTTTGCAAACTGGACAAATATTATTCAATTTTTTGCTCTCAATTGGCAAACAACTAAAACCACAATCACGATGACCATCAAGATGATACATGCCTTCTTCAGGATAAAACTCAATGGTAAATTTCATTCCCTTCTTCTCTTTTATATTATCATATATCTTTTGATAGGTAATTGGTTCGGATATTTCCATGACATTAGCTTCTCGAGCAATATTAACCAAACTATGGGCATCAGAATTAGAAATAACAGTTAATTTATCAAGGGCTGACCAGCGCCAATTCATCTCTGGATCGCTAGAAAGACCAGTTTCAATCGCATAAATATGTTTGGTTTGATCTTTAAAACATTCTTCCAGAGAATTAAAACCTGATTTAGAGCCAAAAACAGCGAACCAGGGTGTCCAAACATGAACAGGATAGATTAGAAACTTAGAATCAATTGACAGACAAAGCTTAACTAAATCAGGCGCTTTCATACCTAAAATTGGACGACCATCAGAACGAATATTATAATTTTTATCTAAATGTTTGTTAAGTTTCTCTACCGCTTCAATATTAGGAGCATGAACAACAATATGAATCCGTCTTACTTGATCGTCATCTTTATAAATTAAAGCTAATTCTGTACTAAGAATAAATTTCACTTTATCATCCTTAGCTTTTTTTGATTTATAAAGACCGGAATTCTCTCCGGTCTCTTCTAATTCATTTTTAATTGATTTAAACCAATCAGGATAAGTAAAATCACCAGTAGCAATAATGTCTACCCCCTTTTCCCGACAAATCGCATCAATATTTTCTAGAGTAAGCTTTGGAGAACAAGCTCGAGAATAGCGGGAATGAATATGGAGATCTAATATTTGTTGCATATTATAATAAACTTTTTGCCGCTTCTAATTCTTCTTTGCTATTAATGCCAACTGCTTCTTTGGGATCAATATTCACTGTTCCTATCTTTTTCTGCTCATTAAAAGCAATCCCAACCATATCAGTTAAATAATATTCTTTAGCATTATTATTATTCTTTAAACAATCAATATTTTTTAGCAACCATTCTCGATTAAAACACATGAAGCCTGGATTAACTTCTAATACCTTTTTTTCTTCTTCATTAGCATCTTTGAATTCAATAATTTTTTCAATGTCTCCATTATGATTTCTAATAAAACGACCCCAATGATAGAAATTTTGTCGCCAATCATTATAATCTTCTACCTTGGTCGGCATAACGGTCATTACGCTAGAGTTAGCTTCAGAAAATCTTTTAATTGATTCACTGGTAATAAATGGGTGATCACCATATAAAACCATAATCTTATCTGCTTCAAGAGAAATCTTTTCTCGGGCACAATTAACGGCATGGCCAGTTCCTAATTGTTCATCCTGAACTACATATTGAACATTATACTTCTCCAAAGCCTTGCTAATTATTTTTATGTTATCAGAAGAAACAACCACAATCGGATTAGGATCAACTCCTGATTCAACTACTGAATCCATTAAATATTCTATTATTGGTTTGTCTTCTAGCGGCATGAGAACTTTAGGCAATTCTGACCCCATTCTAGTGCCCTTACCAGCTGCTAAAATAATAATTTGAGTCATATTTTGATATAAATTATTACTAACAATTAAAGGAAACTCCAAAGAATTTCCTTTATATTTTACCATTTTTTTCTATTTGAATCAACTCTTAATTCATTAAAATTATTGTTTAATATAAGCCAAAATCTTAGCTTTAATCTCTTCTATTTTCCTTCTCACTAACTCCAAACTTTTAGCCTCTGCGTAAAGACGAATAATCGGTTCAGTGTTGGAGGCACGTAAATGAATCCAAGCATCAGGCCAATCTATTTTTAGACCATCAGCATCATTGATTTCCCCATTTTTATACTCTTCTTTTAAAGAATTAAAGATATTTTTGAGGTTAGTTTTTGAAGATAATTCTAGTCTATCTTTAATCATATGATACTCTGGGAATTGTCTTTTGAACTCTGAGGTTTTTAATTTATTTTTAGCTAAGGCACTAAGAAACAAAGCTAAGCCAACCAAGGCATCGCGACCATAATGAAGTTGAGGATAAATAATGCCTCCATTCCCTTCGCCACCAATAATTGCCCTTGTCTCCTTCATTTTATCAACTACATTAATTTCTCCTACTGCTGAAGAAAAATATTCTCCTCCATTTTTTTCTGTTACATCTTTTAAAGCTCGAGAAGATGATAAATTAGAAACTGTTATTTTTTTATATTCACTGTCTGAAGAATAATTTTGCAAAATATAATCAGCTACGGCTACTAAAGTATATTCTTCGCCAAACATTTTTCCATTTTCATCAATAAAAGCTAAACGATCAACATCAGGATCAACTACAATTCCTAAATCAGCTTTTGCCGACTTAACCTTCTCCATAATTTCAGTTAAATTTCTTTCCAATGGCTCAGGATTGTGAGCAAAATTACCATCAGGCTTACAATTTAATTTAATTATATTTTCAACTCCTAATCTTTCTAATAATTGAGGTATAATTATTCCGCCAACTGAGTTAATACCATCAACCACTACTTTAAACCCCTTTTTTTCAATCATGTCTCTATCAACTAAATCTAATTTCAGTATTTCATTAATGTGATAATCAGAAAAAGAACTATCTTGAGTAATAGTCCCTATATTATTTTCATTAGAAAAATTAAACTTGGCATTTTCAGCTAAAGCAACTAATTTATTCCCTTCTTCGGCTGATATAAACTCACCTTTTTCATTTAAAAGTTTCAGGGCATTCCATTCTTTTGGATTATGGGAGGCAGTAATAATGATACCACCCTGCGCTTTAGATTTAATTATTGCCATTTCTACGGTTGGTGTAGTAGCTAAATCTAAATCAATAATATCAATACCTAAGCTAACCAAGGTATCAATAACTAAATTCTTTATCATTTTCCCAGAAACACGAGCATCACGACCTATTACTATTTTTATGCTAGTATTAGCATGTTTTTCTTTAATTAAGGTGCCATAAGCAGCACTGAAATTAATAATATCAGCTGAAGTCAAATCTTCTCCTTGTTTATCTCCAATTGTTCCCCTAATACCAGAGATTGATTTAATAATTGGCATACAAATACATATTATCACTGAAAAGGAGGAAAGTAAAATCTAAATAAAAAAGTCGTCACGGGACGACTTTTTTTTCTTCAAAACTAATTTCTTCTTTTTGTAACGCTGCCTTGATACTCTCTCCTAAATTAGTTTTATCAACTTGTTTGAAAGTAATGAAACTTAATTTACCAGTTTCTTTGTCTTGTATTAATAAAACTACTTCTTCAGTGTTAATAAAACAAATATGACTACCATGCAAAGGACTTCCTTTGGTGCCCCAGGTTCGTCCAAAGCCAGCACAACTATTAATAATAGCTACTATGCTAGGTAAATTTCTGATATTATTAATACAAATTTTTTTCAAAATACCTCCTTTTTATAATGTACATTAAAATTTCTTTTACTGATATTAACATTTTTAAAAAATAAATACAATTATACAATTAAAAAACACCATTGTTCTGGCGGTGACCTACTTTCCCAGGGCTCATGCCCAAGTATCATCGGCGCAGAAGGGCTTAACTTCTGAGTTCGGGATGGGATCAGGTGTGACCCCTTCGCTAGAACCACCAGAACAATGGCGTCTTTTCTTGTTTAGGTAAAAGACTTTAAAAATAAAAGTGTGAGAAAATCAGATGATTTATTAGTACTCCTCAGCTGAACACATTACTGTGCTTACACTTAGAGCCTATCAAGGTCATAATCTCTGACCAATCTATGAAACCTAATCTTAGAGACAGCTTCGCACTTAGATGCTTTCAGCGCTTATCTAAACCGAAGGTAGCTACCCAGCAATGCCCCTGGTGGAACAGCTGGTACACTAGAGCTTCGTCCTTCCCGGTCCTCTCGTACTAGGGAAGGGCCTCTTCAAGTTTCCACGATCATAGCGGATAGGAGACCGACCTGTCTTACGCATGTTGTTCATCTATTACTAGATGCATGGACTATACCTTCATCCCAAAACACAATTTGGGAGGCTGACGTTTAGTCTCTACGGGGTTAACTTATGTTTTATTCTCTTTTTGGAATAGTTAATTTCTCCAAATTTATTGACTAAATCAATTAATTTGGCAAAATCATTAGAATTTTTGACTTTATCCTTTGTGTCTAGAATTTTTTTTATCAACTCTGCTTGGCGTTTTTTAAGAATCAAATAAGGTTTAATTAGCTTAATTAAATTCTTTATTTCTTCTTTTCTGCCAATAGTATATTCTAGTATTCCATCTTTTCTTTTTCGCAAATAGCCGCAATTTAACATTTTACAAATTTTTGTAAAATTAGCTTCATCTTTGGCCGATTGAAATAAAACTATGTAAGGAGCAATTTGAAAGCCATAACGATATGAATCATTAGGCTTAGCTCTAACATAAATACTTCCATCTCCATCAATGAATCC